>CAYTTY010000022.1:0-57271 GCA_964440935.1 uncultured Ignavibacteria bacterium
TGCCTCGCGCTCCCGATGCCTTATAGCGGTTGTCAGAATAACTGTCCGATTCCAGCGTGCCGTCACGCGCCCTCGCGTGACGGTTATCTCCACGACCGACAAGGCGTCACCCAAGGGCGGGTGACACCACATGTGATCACCGTGTTGGCTTCAAACGGACAATACTTCTGACAATCGCACTAATTCAGCGGGATGCGAATTAGAAACACCGGCGTCGATAAATTACTCTCGCCCGATTGTTTCGTTTCATACGCCAGTCGATAAAAGACTTCGCCCATCACGGCTCCGACCAGTGCACCGGCGGCGATATCGGTGAAGTAATGGCGGTCGGCGTGCACGCGTGACAATCCAACAAATGTCGCCCAACTGAATGTGATGATCGGGGAGAGGACGCGGCCGACGCGATACTCGTCCGCGGTCCACTTCTGGCGCATGTGCCGTCGCAACCGTCGATTGAGGAAGGTGCTGGTGAAGAAGACCGACGAGGCATGGCCGGAGAAGAACGAGTGGCTGTGACCCTCGTGGCTCTTGGGGTCATGATACTCATCGATGTTGATCGCTCGGCAGCACGGACGAGTGCGCCTGACGAGCCCCTTGGTCATGTCGGTGATCCCTTTGGTAGTAACGACACCCGCCAGAAACATCGGGATATCGTGTGCGAATTCCTCGCGGTCGATATCGATCGCACTCATGATCACAAGCGCCGTGATCGGAGAAATAGCCGAGCCAAAGTTGTTGTCGAGAAAATTGGTTCGGAGTTCGGCAGCGCCATGCAAACGGTCCCGGAACCATCGGTCGATCGCCGGTGGTTCAGGGATGACGAGGGCGGAATCGATATCGACCTCATGAGTGAGAATTCGCCCCAAGACATAGGCGGAGGCTGACGAGGTAAAGATCGCTGCCTTCTCACCATCGCTCAGATCGCGCGGTGCCAATTCGCCGGCATCGCCATTCCGGGACTGTCCCAAGACCGCGATACACAGTGTCAGAGCCAGCAGAAACGTGGCGAACGGCGGTCGGACAGTGGTTGAATCTCTGGTCATATCGATCAGCCTTAAGGCGGTGACTCTCCGGGCGTGCTGCGGCCATCACTGCCGGGAGGAAGAAAGCGATGCCGACGGGCTGATGCCACGGTCTCATTGATATTTGTGGGGGTAAGGTGTATTCTGGAAGACCTTTTTCGGATCATCCGAGAGGCTTGGGAGTTTGTCTGTGACACGCATGTGGCGCAAACTGGTTGATATCCGTGAGGGTGAGTGGTCCCGCACTCTGGCGATGTTTACCTATATTCTCACGGTGATTGCCGTTTTGGTCATCGTCAAGTCCGTGCGGCAGTCGTTGTTCCTTCAGAAGTTTGGCGCGGCCAGTCTTCCGTATGTCTATTTGCTGATCGCGGCGATCGCAGGGACGATCGCGACGATTTACCAGCGGTTTTCCCATCGTGTGAGAGTTCATCGTCTGCTGATCTGGACGATGGTGATCATCATCGCCAATCTGTTGATTTTCCGATTTCTCTCCCTGATTGGCTGGAGTCCACTGGCGTACGTTCTGTACGTCTGGGTGGCTGTTTACGGGATTCTGGCCACCGCGCAATTCTGGATGCTGGCCAACTACGTTTACGATCCGCGTCAGGCAAAGCGGTTGTTCCCGATTCTGGGTGTGGGGGCGACGCTCGGCGGTATCCTCGGCGGTTATATCACACAATTCACGTCAATCGCGTTGGGCACGGAAAACATGCTGCTCCTGTCCGGCGTCATGCTGCTCATTTGCATTGGATTGGCCTGGCGGCTGGGTACGACGGAACGGGAGACCATCCGTGAAGCGGAACGTGCCCGACGATTTAAGGATTCATCGGCGGAGAAAACCGTCGGCGGGTTCAAGCTGATTTGGGAATCGAAGTATCTCAAGCTGGTGATGGCCATCATCGCGTTGAGCATTGTTATTTCCACGGTTGTCGACAACCAGTTCTCGTTTGTTGTCGAGGAACACATACCCGATAAGGATGCCAAGACCGCGTTTTTTGGCCAATTTTTTACCTGGCTGGGTTGGGCAGCATTTCTCACACAGTTCTTCTTAACCGCTCGTGTTGTGCGTCGGTTCGGGATCGGTGTCGCGCTGGCGGTGCTGCCGGTGGCATTGTTTTTGGGATCTGGCTTATTCGTTCTCATTCCGATGCTGCTAACCGGTGTGCTCGTGAAGATCGCTGACGGTACGTTCCGGTATACCATTCACAAAGCGTCCCTCGAGTTGCTCTTCCTGCCGATTCCGATCGGTGTGAAGAATAAGACGAAAACGTTCATTGATGTTTTTACCGATCGGTTTTCCAAGGGACTTGCCGCTCTTCTGGTACTACTGGTTACGACGTTGTTGGGCTTTCATTACACGATCCTCTCCTACGTGTTGATGGGTCTGGCGGTTGTTTGGATCGGTGTGGTCGTGCTGGCGCGCAAGGAGTATACCGCGGCCTTCCGCGATTCGTTGATGGGACGGAAGCTCGACGAGGACACACTGATCATCTCCCCCACCGATCCATCGGCAGTCGATGCGCTGGCCGAATCGTTGCGGACTGCCAAGGGTACGGCGGCGCGACGTTTACTCGATCTGGTGGAGGGAATCAAATCACCGAAACTAATCGATCCGCTGGTCAGTTTTGCGCACGACCCGGATACCAATATCGCACGCGCAGCCCTCGACCGACTGGCGGAGCAGGACGCGCCAGAAGTCGGAGAGCGTTTGAAGGACCTGTTGGAGTCGCCGGACGTGGAGATTGTCGAGCGCGTCATTCGTATCCGTTGTAGTCGAAAAGAGGCGTTATCCCCAATCGAGCTGGGACCGTTTCTGGCCGATGACCGTCCGCTGGTGCGGCTGGGTGCCGTGATGTGTGCATTACGATCAGGGGGAGACATCGGCGCCGACATTGTCGATGCGGACACCCTCGAGCATTTTCTCGAAGATTCGGGCGGTGGGCAGGACCGCCATGCGATGGACCGTATGCTCGCCTCGCTGTTGCGCGTGTTGCCCGATGATGAATTGGCGCACACGTACACGCGACGCTTCCTCGACAGCGACGACCCCGAGATTCGCGGCGAAGCCATCGAATCGGCCGGGCGGTTGCGCTCGCGCGAACTGGTCGAGCCCTTGATTCGCAGCCTCGACGACCGGCGATTGCGTTATAAAGTCCGCGACGCGCTGGCCGGATACGGCGAGTCGGCTCTCGGAACCATTGAGGACTATTTCCGCGATCCGAATACGGTGTTCTCCATCCGTCAGTATCTGCCGCGTGTGCTGGAACGCATTCCGTCCCAGCGATCAGTCGATATCTTGGTGAGCGGCCTTGACGATATCGATGCGCGCGTTCGATTCGCGTCGCTACGATCGTTGGGCCGACTGCGGGCGAAGCATCAGGAGTTGGAGTTCGCGCATGATCGGGTTGCCACGCGCCTGGAAGAAGAAGTGCACAAGGCGTACCGTTACCAGGGGTGGGTGCTCGATGTCGCCGACAACAACGAAGCGGCGCTGCTGCGAAAGACACTCAATGAGAAGTCACACAAAACCCTCGATCGCTTATTCCGATTGCTGGCGATGTCCCATCCGCCAGCCGAGTTGTATGCGGCGTGCCAGGCGCTGTACTCACCGAATGCACGCATTCGGGCCAACGCGGTGGAGTACCTCGACAATGTGCTCAGGCCGCCGCACAAGCAGTGGGTGCTGGGTCTTGTCGAAGAACGTCCGTCGATCGATGAGATCAGCAGCATGCTGAGAACGTTTGGCGATACGCCGCCGAAGTGGCCCGACGATTTGGAGCATCAAGTCAGTACCGACGACGATTGGCTGGCTGCCTGTGCGCTGTACACCGTGTGGGCGTTGCAGGAACGGAAGTTGTTTCGGTTATTTGAACGGGATCTGGACCCCAATGTGAGACGCAGACGTCCACTGACTGTTGAAACGTTGTACAGCTTGCGGCAGCGGATCGAATCGAAGCTGCCGGAGTAGCCGGGTTGGACAAAGGAGAGAACGCAAGAATGCTGTCGACCATCGAGCGCGTGCTCACCCTGCAGAAGAACGAGATCTTTGCGGACGTTTCCACCGAAGGTTTGGCGCATTTGGCGGCGATTGCCGAGGAAGTTGAGTTCGACGCGGGTGATTCGCTTTTCCACGAAGGTGAAATCCCCGACGCATGCTATCTGATGCTGGCGGGCCAGGTCGAGCTAAAACGCAGCAACCAAACGGAACTCACGGTTGGTGCCGGTGAGGATATCGGGGTGTGGGCACTGTTCGACGGCGAGCCGCGCGTGTTTTCGGCCACGGCGACGGAGAATACGCACGCGTTGAAGATCACACAGGAGGATTTCTACGATCTGCTTGCCGATCACACTGATATCGTACAGTCGTTCTTCCGGACACTGGTCCGTCGCATTCGCCGAGTTCTCACTGATCGCACCGGCCATACCGCCGATCCGACCGGTTGAACAGCCTCTTCAGATACTTCATGATACACTCCGACACCAACACCGCAACCACACCGACACTGATGGTGGTTGATGACGAAGACATGGTGCTTCGCTCGATAGCCAATCTGTTCGAGTTGGAGACCGAGTATCGGGTGCTGACGTTTGCATCGCCGCGAGAGGCACTGAACGCCGCGCGTCGGGAGCCGCTCGACTGCGTGATCAGCGACTTTCTCATGCCGGAAATGGACGGGTTGGAGTTTCTCAAGGCGCTGAAGGAAGTATCTCCGAATGTGCCGTCGATTCTCCTGACCGGGTATGCGGACAAAGAGAACGCCATCAAGGCAATCAATGATGTGCGTCTGTATCAGTATCTCGAGAAGCCGTGGGACAATGACTATCTGCGACTGGTGGTACGCAACGCGATTGGCCACAAGTCACTGGAGCAGGCGCTCAGTGAACGATTGCACGAACTCGACCGCGCCGTCCACGACCGTGACACGTTCCGCAGGACGGCCGAAGGCTTGGAAGCGGAGCTGCGTCTGGCGGAAGAGGTGCAGCGTTCGATTCTGCCGCAGAGCGATCTGACCGATCCTCACTATCGGTTCTTTTCGCGATACTATCCCACCGGTCAACTGGGCGGCGACTTCTACGATGTGGCTTTCACGCATCCGGGACGGTTCCATGCGATGATGGCCGACGTGGCCGGTCATGGGGCCGCGGCGGCCTTGGGAACGATGCTGGTGAAGGTGCTGTTTACGGATATCACGCAGCGTGACGACGGCTGCGATGGCATGCTGTGCGATATGAATGAGCGTCTGTACCGTTTGCTGCCAACCACGCATTTTGTGACGGCTTTCGTGGTGCGCGCCGATGCGGAGGCGCGTGAACTGGTCGCGGCATCGGCCGGCGGGCCTCATCCGATTATGTTCTCACGTGACCCGGCATGTCCGGTCGAACAATGGGCCTTGAACGGGCTGCCACTGGGAGCGTTTGATTCAACAATCTTCCGCAGACCTGAAAAAGTGAGCCGGCCGTTTGTGTCCGGTGATCGCGTCCTCTTGTACACTGACGGCCTCCTTGACACCGAAGTGGACCATTCCGAATCGGTTGATCCGACTGAAATTGTCCGGACCATCGAAGAGATCCGTCATCTCGACGGCAACGACCTGCTCGACCGTTTGGCGGAATCGCGCGGCATCGGGGAACGAAAGCTGCCGGATGATGTGAATCTGTTGCTGATTGAGGCGGTGTAGCACACTTTCACAGTGTTTTGAATGGACTGGTCTGAGACCGGCGATCCGAACTGAGAGTCTCACCCCTCACCCCAACCCTCTCCCCGCTGAAAAGCGCGGGGAGAGGGAGCAAAACATAGGGGCGACACTGCGACCCGGCTCAGTGCAGACGGCTGTGAGCCCGCTCGCCTGCGGCTCGCTCTTTCGGCACGTCCCATTGGCGTTGTTGAACCGAGGGTGCCCAAACTCGCCCTGCCATTGAGATGGGCAACCGATCACCAAGGACCACCATCCCATTGACTCCCCCCAGGCAGACACCTACCTTCGCCGGTTACTTGTGGGCTATGGCCCGTACGGACTGAGAGCGTCGCATGAGCGAAAATGAATCATTTGTGGTGGCGATCATTGATGATGAACCGATGGTCACCCAGAGTATCAAGAACTTCTTGTCGCTGGAAACCGATTACGAAGTCCTTTCCTTCAACTCCCCACAGGAAGCCCTCGATACGTTGAAGGACCGTCCGGTCGACGTGATCATATCCGATTACCTGATGCCGGACATCAACGGAATCGAACTGCTGCTTCAATTGAAGGAGATTCAACCGCAGGCGACGCGCATTCTTCTCACCGGCTACGCCGACAAGGAAAACGCAATTAAAGCGATAAATGACGTCGGCTTGTACCAGTACATCGAAAAGCCGTGGGAGAACGAAGACCTCAAGCTGATCATCCGCAACGGAATCGAGAAACGCGTCTTGCTCCGGCGGTTGGCAGACAAAGTGCAGGAACTCGACAAGGCCTCAGCCGAGTTGAAGGGCGTTTATTCCGATTTGCTTAAGGCATTTAAGTAAAGGTTCCCGAGCCTATCGTACCGGTGTCACTGAGCCATTATCCAAACAAGACTTCAGAGGTATGAGCCTGACGGTGACGGTGGTTGTGATGACTCACTCCGACGATTTCCACGAATGACACTCCTCCTGCGACTCATAGTAGCGAGCATTGTGGTGCTTTTTGTCGCTCTCGGGTCGGTGATGGCGGCGGACACGACCGAGGTAGCGGACACCGTCTCGTATCCCAAAGTCCAGCGCGACCGTTCGCCGATTGAGTACCTTCTGGCCCTGCCGTCAATTGTGTTGCAAGCCCCGTTCCGGATACTGGCGGGGGTAGTGTCGATACCGGTGTACGTTATCGAGAATGAGGAACTACTTCCGGAGATCGAGCGGGTCCTGACGACGTTCGAACTCGAGGGGATCAGTCCGGTCGCCGGTTACAGTTCCACCAAAGGATTCGTCGGTGGAGTGGCCTTGCGCAAGGGTGATCTGTTCGCCGAGGGTGTCGGGTTTGGTCTCAAGGGCAGCTACTCGACCAATATGTATCGCTTCAGCTCAATCGTCCTTGGTGGGGAGCGTTGGGGAGGTGGCCCGTTTGGGTTGGTTGGTGAATTCGGGTGGCAGGCGCGGACGCGTGAGCGGTTTCATGGTATCGGGGCGACGTCGCGGCTGGACAACGAGTCGAATTATGGCTTCCGCGGTATCTTTGGCTCGCTGCAAGCCCACTATGAATTCTCGTCGGGTTTGCAATCAATGGTTTTTGGTGCCATGCGCCAGGTCGACCCCCAGGATGGCCGTCTGACGTCAACGCCTCATGATCGCGATTCGATCGCGGCTCTATTTCCCGAACAGGACCTCTACGGACTCTTCGAACGCCTCGATCTGTATGAGTTCGGTGCGCAGTTGTCGCACGATTGGCGGGAACGTCCGGGATCGCCGCTGAGTGGAGGAGCCGAGGTGCTGCGTGTGTCACGAGTGAGCGGGAGTGGTTCCGGGGATACGACCATCGGCTTCTGGCGTGTGTACGGGGATGTGTCACACTATGTCAATCTGTTCCGTGGACGGGTCATCGGCATTCGAGTCCTGGCGCAAGTAACCGAACCCGACGATGGGACACGCGTACCGTTCTATGAACTCTCTCAGCTCGGAGGCAGTGACAATCTCCGTGGATTTCGCTCCGGCCGATTTATCGGGCAGGACATGGCCATGTTCACGCTCGAGTATCGCTGGCCGTTGTGGCGGCACCTCGACGCATTCATCTTTACCGATCAGGGTCGGGTCTTTGCAAATCTCGAGGACGATTTTGAGTTCACCAATTTCGAGTCGTCGTATGGCGGCGGTATTCGCATTTGGAATCAGTTGGCCAGCAGCGAGATTTCCGTTGCCAGAAGCAACGAGAAGCTACGCTTCTATCTCAGTTTCGGGGCGTTGTGATGAGACGGGTTGCCAGCCACATCACTGTTGTCCTCGCTCTGGCGCTCTTAATGTCGGCGTGTTCGGGCTCGCATCCGTGGCGACTGGAACCGGCACCGGATTATCCGATCGACCAACAACCGTTAACGGAACTCCCGGAGGAGCGCGATCCGAGTCTCTTCTGGGATGCGATCAATCAGAGTTCGTTTTACTTGGTTGAAAGCTCGTTCGATCTACCCCGGCAGTACCGTAAGCTCACCGGTCAGCTGAAAGAAGCCTACAACGCCGATGTCTTCGGGGAGGTCCCCGACGGCAGTTGGTTTACCAATCGCCACGGGCAAACGCCGATGACACCGGAGGAGATCCGGTGCGGACCAAACACGATCAGTGGACCCGATACGACCGGGCCGTGGATGATTACACGCGCCAAGACGGAGGGAGTGACGCCTGGGTTTTTTGTTCAGGATCCGGCCGGAGAAATATTTGTGTTAAAATTCGACCCGGTCGCCTATCCCGAGTTGGCGACCGGCGCGGAAATGGTGTCGACGAAGTTCTTCTATGCGCTGGGCTATAATGTGCCGGAGAATTACCTCGTGACGTTCGATCCATCGCGTTTGACAATCAAAAAGGGGATCACGTTTTCTGATCGTTATGGTCACAAGCAGCCGTTTACGCGAGACGTTCTCGACGACGTTTTGAGCCGGGTGGCACGCAACGACGACGGTCAGGTCCGGGCGATTGCCAGCCGGTTTCTTCCGGGAAGACCGATTGGGCCATTCTCCTACCATGGCCGCCGCAAAGACGATCCGAACGACTACATCCCGCATCAGCACCGCCGCGAGCTGCGCGGATTGAAGGTCTTCGCGCAATTGGTCAACCATTTCGACACGAAAGATCACAACACGCTCGACATCCTCGTCAACGAAGATGGCAAAACGTACGTGCGTCATTACCTGATCGATTTCGGCTCAACGCTGGGCTCGGACGGCGATGAGCCCAAGCCCGTTTACAAGGGGTATGCGTATGTCTTTGACCTCGAGCAAGCGGTGGTGTCACTGGCGACTCTGGGTGTGCGACAGTGGTCGTGGGAAGGGGCGAATCCTCACGGGATTCCGATCTCAATCGGATACTTCGAAAGTGAGCTCTTCCATCCACCGGGCTGGAAACCGCTGCATGCTAACCCGGCGTTTGACAACATGACGCATCTCGATGCCTTTTGGGCAGCGTCAATTCTCGGTCGTTTCGAGGAGGAGCATCTCCGGGCCTGTGTGGAGGCGGCCGAATACTCCGATCCTGCGGCGACAGAGTACCTGATCCGGACGCTCCTGGAGCGTCGGCGAAAGATCCTTGAATACTACTATAGCAAGGTCAATCCGCTCGGTGACTTTGCCCTACACGCCGACGGCGATAATCTCCGTTTGCAATTCACCGACCGCTGGATCGCTGATGGGCTGGCGTCCGCCGAAACCGTCCGTTACCGCTACCGATCGGGACATCAGGAAGACGGCTGGGGAGATTACCTGGACGTTGGCGGGAGTCCAACTGTAACGGTTGGCTCTGAAGACCTGGCTCGCATGCGCCGGATCGCTGCTGATGCGGAATCGGAGGACAGGCGGGTGTTCCACGTCGAGCTTCAGTCGAACCGAGACAGTGGTGGCTGGGGCCGGTGGGTGAGAGTCTACTTCTATTTCGATCCGGCGGGGGATGGTACGCGAATCGTGGGCATTGAAAGGGAAGACTGAACCTCACACGCGTGCTGCCCCAGAACAAATGCGACCGAGCGGTCGAAGAGGGATCAAATCGGTCCGGACAGTTGCGAAAATGTTCACAAAAAAGTAATTTCAACAATTATTGAAATGTACTTGACGCCCGCCTCACTGAACCCGGACAGTTAATCTCCTAAACTTCTGTTGCGACTGCAGTTGCAAAACCGGACAAAAGTTAGGAGGTTTCTCGTTATA
The DNA here is from genome assembly GCA_964440935.1 of uncultured Ignavibacteria bacterium. Classification (GTDB taxonomy): domain Bacteria; phylum Zixibacteria; class MSB-5A5; order WJJR01; family WJJR01; genus WJJR01. The sequence continues at coordinate 9,888 of CAYTTY010000022.1, forward strand.
CGGGAACCGGGAGCCAGAGGTCGATTATTGTTGGATTCGGATCTATGACCACTTGGTCGATCCGCTCGTAACTTGTTGATGTCTAATGATAAACAGTCTCTGGCAAAGGTTCTTGTGTGAGACTTTTGAGATTAAAAGTATCCCCAAGCTGTCAATTCCACCGAATTTGTCCTTAATCCGCTTGACATCTCTGTGACATGGTGTATCCTGACGTGGTCGCTTAGGAACGATTGCACATCGGTTCTAATGAGCAAACGACGACTTATTGATTGGACTTCTTTGTGAACGTTATCACTATTAGTGCAGAATCTTCCCGCCAGCGCGTTGGGGTTTCTTTTTCATTAATAATGTGAATGAATTCACATGCCGGTCGGGTTTTCTCGACCTTGGATTCGAGAGACAGGCAATGACATGACCGCGAGAGAGACGATCAAAACAGTTATGATTCGCACGCAGCGTGTACAGGCGCCGTCTGCGCTGGTCGGTCTTTTCTGCGCTGTCCTCCTGCCGATTGTGTTTGATCTTCCCGCGACCGCACAACCAATCGTTGTTCGTTCGGATTTTGTCCGTGAATTGGAACTTCCCGGTCTGACTGATCACTTCCAACGCCCGGGCCGTGTTGTGTACGATGAGACCGCGTCGGAAATCTACGTGGCCGACCAGGGACACAACCGGATTGTCATCTTTGATGCGGATGGTGCCTATCGTTTCGAGTTTAATCTTGCCGGTCGAGTTGGATCGATTGTCGACTTTGCCGTCTCCCCGGGAGGATTCATTTACGTACTCGGCTCCACGCAAGACGGTCGCAAGCTTTTCACCTACGACTTTGATGGAGTTTACATCGCCGAGTTTGCGTCTGACGTCCTGGACGATTTGAACGTGGACGCAACGTCAGTGGCTACCGACCGCGAGAACCGCATCTATCTCCTCGACAGCGAAACACCGCAGGTCTTGCTACTGAATCCGGCCGGTGAAATAACTGCTTCCATTCCCGTGCTGGACAAGTTGAGTGAAGCCGCGGAGACCGAACTTGTCCTGGGGACACTTTCGACGACCGCCGACGGATTCCTCCTGCCGGCGTCGTCGCTCGGCATGGTGTATCACTATACCCGCACCGGGGAACATATCAAGACCTACGGTTACAAGGGCACGACCACCGGTGAGCTGGCGTTTCCGGTCTCGGCGGCCATCATGAGCAATGGCTTGATCGTCGTTTTGGATAAGCAGCGCTTTGCGATTCTCTGCTACACACCGGACGGAAAATGCCTCGGTGAATTTGGTGGTAAGGGTCGTGTACCGGGCTGGTTCTATTTTCCCTCGTATCTCGCGGTCGATGATACTGATCGCACAATCATCAGCCAGGTGTTTCGCAATCGCGTGCAAATCTGCCGCATTCCCGAGGCCATTACAGAGCGTTACGATCCGGCCACGTCGTCCGATGTGGATGGGTCTGCAAACAGACAACAACATGACAAGACCGAACATTCCGATCTTGTCGGTCACTTACAACACACTTCACATGAAGGAGGTCTGTAGTGAGAAAGATCTTACTACTGACTGCGGCCCTGTGCTTAGTGCTGGCCGGCAGTGCGTGGAGTTTCCACGATCAGGGCGTTGCTCATTGCAACAGCTGCCACACCATGCATAACAGCCAGGACAACGCACCGGTCGATGGTGACAGCCCGGCCGGCAACGATTATCTCCTCGTCGACGAGACAGCCTCTGATGTCTGTCTTGGTTGCCATGCCACCGGTTTGGGCGCGGTATTCGCGACGGATCCGCTCACCCCGGCCCCGCAGAAGGGCGCCGGCAACTTCATCTTCCTGTTGGAAGACAACCTCAACGACGGCCATGCGGGCGGCGATCCGGCGAACTGGATTCCGGGCGATGCCGCGGGTCACAACTTGAACGCTCCCGGTTATGGTTTGACTGCGGACCTGACCAACACACAGGCTCCGGGTGGATCGTTCAACTCCTCCTGGCTCGGTTGTTCGAGCTGCCATGATCCCCATGGTAACGCCAGCTTCCGCATGCTGTATGGTGCCGGCGATGTGCAGGATGGCCTGGCCACCTTCACGAACGCGGCCCCGCAGGCGACCGGTCTGAGCATCTTCTTCGGGTCGGAGAGCCCCAGCAGCCACACCGCCTATGCCAGCGGCATGAGCGAGTGGTGCGCCAACTGCCACGGTGACTTCCACAACACGTCGTATCCGTCGGTGCTGAAACACCCGACCGGCGTGGCCATTGGTCCGGCAATTGCCTCGGCCTACAACGCCTATAACGGCACCTCGGACATCAGTGGTGGCCTCCCTGGTACCGCCTACTTGCCGGAAGTCCCGTTCGAAGATGCGGACACGTCGTACACGACCTCCTCGACTCAGGGCCCGACCTCGTCGTCGAAGGTCATGTGTCTGACCTGCCACCGTGCGCACGCCACCAGCGCTCCGGATGCCGGACGTTGGGACTTCAGCGTGACCGGGCTGGCCGAAGATGGACACGAATCCGGTTCGTATGCGATTCCGAATCCGTATGATGAGTTCCAGCGTTCACTGTGCAACAAGTGCCACGTGAAAGATGCGGATGATGCCTTGGTGGACTTCACGCCGTAACAATGTGAACCTGCACTCAGTCCATGCTGTGACAAGCACGGAACGTCATAACAAAACGCCCGGAGGATCTCCGGGCGTTTTGTCCTGAAAGAGATGATGCGGAATGACCGCTTGCCGGTTGACGTCGATCGCCGAGAACCCGGTGTGGCAATATTGACAGGAAACAGGACTGATCTGGTCGACGATCCCTTGCGACACTCGTATCTTCGTGTAGAGGCGTCATGACGGGGTGCAGACGGTACAGAGGGGGGATTGGGACAGGCGCAGTGTGTGCTGGTCTCGGTGCGTTTTTTTTGATCGCGGCGTGGGTCCAGCCCGCGTTTGCGCTGCCCCAATCAATTTCGGGCAGCCTCCGTATCGACGCGGCGGATGGCGAATATCAGGGGAATGACCAGTCCACGCTGAACCAGCGTTACAGCGTCAATTGGTCGCGGCGCATGTTTCCGTATCTCAATCTGCGCACGACTTTCAGTTATTATCGCGTGGGGACCCAGACCGGTTCGGCGGAAGAGACGTGGCGTGAGCAGATTCGCCCAATGGCCGAACTCGCCTGGAGTCATCCGCATTTTCTGGCCAACGCCACCGCTTCCCGGTGGGAATCGAACAGTGTCGATCGGACGACATCATTGATTCGGAAGACGCTGGCGTTGCGGCTCAGCACGCGGTCGGCTGAGTATCCGCTCATGGCCCTCCGTGTCGAGGGATCGAACACCTACAATGCGTTCAATCGTTCGGATCGTGATACGCGGGAGCGTTTCTACGATCTGTCATTGTCACATCAGGTGTCGAATCACCATCTGCTCTACAATGTGTCGCTGCGGGAGAACAACATTCGCTCATCGGATGTGCAAACCAATCAAACGCATCATCAATTTCGTTGGAATCAGACCTCTCGTCCGTTAACGGACCGTTTGCGCATCACCTCGGAATATCGCTATGCTTATCGCGAAGAAGTGACCCGTTTTGGCGGCGCGGTGACGACATTTTACGAAATCCCGGTCGTGGCCGCATTGGCGAACTTAGATCCATCGCCGGAGCTGAGCACACTCGATACCGTTGCCACCCTGGCCGACGGCAACACCGACGTTCCGGTGTTTCCCGAAATCGATCTGGGTGAGAGTGTTGATAACTGGAATCTCGGTGTCGATCTGGGCTTCGCGCAGATGGTCAACGGCATGTACGTTTACATGGATCGGCCGTCGGGGTCGGGCGTGACGTGGACGATCTATCGATCGTCTGACAATGTTACGTGGGAGCGCGTCGACGGGACGGTCGAATCGGTCTTCAATACCAGTTTCCATCGATATGAAATCTTGTTTTCCGACGTGGAGGGTCGGTATATCAAAGCTGTGGCCGGAGGTTTGAACAGTGTGGTCACCACGCTGGTGACCGAGCTTGTGCCGTTGGGAGAAGAGCTGAACGATCGAGAGGAGACCCGCACGCAAAGTTCGCACCAGGCCAGCGGCGCGGTGAGTTATCAATTCACCGATGCGATCCAGACCGTGGCCGATGCGCTGGTACGGTACGAGCCAACCGGGGATTTCACGAGCAGCCGCGACCAGGTGTTTTACGGCTTTGCCACACGCCACTCACCGTCGGAGTATTTCCGGCAGTCGATTCGCTGGCAGGCCGGGTATGAGGATTTCAGCGTCTCGGACGTCGACCAGTCGAACACATCGTTGTCCTATTCGGCAACCGCGACACCGTTGAACACGCTGATCTTTACGCTGTCTGCATCGAACCGGCAGAGTTTCACCGATGACGTCAAGCAAGTCGAGACGAATAACGCACTGTTTCGTACTGATGCGGAGGTATTGCCGGCGTTGACAACGTCGGTGGATGTGGGATACACACGCACCAGACTGCCGGTGAGCGATCGCTTGATCGATACGTGGAGTGCCGGATCACGCATCAACGCCGGTTTGCTGCGTTCGCTGGATACCGACGTGTCCTATCTTTATCAGCGAAGCGAAGAAGCGAGTATGGACGACAGTCGTGAACGGCACCAGGTCAGCGTCAATGTGCAATACCGTTTGACGCGCACCATACAATTGCGTGGTTCCACGAGTCATCTGGAAGACGATGGTCGCATCTCGACCCGGCACGATTTCACGGCGCTGTGGCGGTTGGGCCGGCGCATGAGCCTGTCCGGTCACGGGAGTCTCGATGAAGGCTCGTCGGGCGCGATGTCGCGGCGCTGGAGCGTTCACTACAGTTTTGATGTCAGTCGGCGTACGACATTCCATTCGAATTACACATTCATCGATAGTGAAGGCGGCGGCGCTTCGGATTCACGCACGCTGCAATTCGGTGTGCGGACACATTTCTAAGCGATGATGCAAGGACTCGTCCGATGATACGTTTCCAATTCTCCATGATAATCGTTGTTGTCCTGATGCTGGTCGCCGGCTGCAGCGGATCGAACATGACATCGTTTATCCATGAGGAATACAACTTCGGGTTCATCGAGCGCGTGGCCATCGTTCCGTTTGAGAATCTGTCTGATGATCAGGGCGCCGGCGCCCGAGCCACCAACATCTTCCTGGCCGAACTGCTCGCGGCGAGGGCATTCGACGTTGTCGAGCCGGGAGAGGTCAATCGGGTCCTGGCGAAACATAATCTCGCGCGCACATCGACCTTGACGACGGCGCAGGCCACCGCGATTGGTCAGGAATTGAATGCGCAGGCAGTGTTCTTGGGAACGGTCAACGAATCGGCTGACTTTCGGACCGGTGGCACTGCAACGTCCAAGGTCAATATCTCCGTCCGAATGATCGAGTGCGAGCGTGGGGAAACCGTGTGGTCGGCCACCGCAACCGCCGGGGGGCGGGGCGTGTGGTCGACGCTATTTGGCGGCGGCGATCAGGCAAAGAGCGAAGTGACGCGTGAATGCATCAAGACACTGCTGGGATCGCTGTTCGATTAGGATATCAGAATGAGTTGTGTGCGACACATATGTGAGGGATGCGCGCTGGTTCTTCTGGCATTGCGCCTGATGCACGGAACAGCGACGGCCGAACCGCAGTCCAGTGATATCGTTACTGGAACATCGACGTCGCATCCGACGGTCGTCCTGCTCGCCCTGGACAATCACACGCGTGATGCACGTGCTCCTGAAGTATTCGACTCCCTTCTTCTGGATCGTATCACGGATCTGCCGTTGAGTCTGGTTACCGGCACGGAACTGCGTGACATCCTTCGCAAGCACCGCATCCGGGCGGTTGGTGGGGTCGGTTTGGCTGGGGCGCGCACTCTGCGTAAAGAGTTCGATGCCGATTATGTGCTGACCGGTTCCTATGATGTCTACATCCATCATCAGCGAACGCCTGAATTGGGCCTCTCGCTACGTTTAACCGATCTGCACACGCACCAGGTCGTATGGGCGCAGTCGGCGGGGGCGACCGGCGCCGATTACGAGACCGTGCTTGGCCTGGGACATGTTGACAGCATTGCGATATTGGCCCAGCGGGTGGTCGATGAAGTGTTGGGCGGACTCGGGAATGCTCTTGTCAATCCCGATCCGTCGGCCTCCGTGAGTGGGGAGTTGGTCGCCATGGTACCCTTCGACGACGTCCTCGTGGACTTCCCGGGCGGGGGAGTCGTCAGCGCGCAGGTGTTGACGCATCTTGTCGAGCGCGGGTTCAACACGATTGAACCGGGCGCCGTGCGGGAGTTCTTCATAACGTTTCAACGCTTCTCACGCGGTGGCATCGATCACGAGGTGTTGACGGCCTTGCACGATTCTCTTGGCGTCACGCTGGTCGTGACCGGCTCGGTGGACGGTTTTCATCAGGGCATTCCGGAACTGGAGCAATCATTTCCCGAAATGTCGGTCAGCGGACGGTGCATTGACGCGGATACACGCTCAATCATCTCCGTGGCTGTAGTTTCGGCGACGGGTGATCACGAGACGGTTATCGGTCTGGGCAACACACGCGCCGCCAACGATCTCGCCCATGCGACTACATCGACCATGCTCGACAAGCTGGATCTGAAAGAAGGACATCGGGATGAACGCCAATAAGCAGAGACAGCCATACAGAACGAATCGTCGCATTGCACGGGCAACAGGTGGTCGTGGTTGGTCGGCAAGCGTTGCCGTATTGGCCATCCCGATCATCGCGTCCGTGGTGTTGCTGGCTCCCTGCCACGCGTCTGAGGAGGATTCCGCCGCCGTCGTCCTGGCAGTCGTCAACGGTGACAGCGTACTCGCGTCCGATCTGGACCGGCTGTTAATCAGCACACATCGCTCGATGGAGTCAGAGACACGCCGCGCGTTCGATTATGAACGCTTGCTGACGCGGCTCATCAACGACCGTTTGATTGTCCAGGAAGCGCTCGCGATGGGAATGCACGAAGACGAGTATTTACAAAACAAACTCAACGATCAGCGGCAATTGCGCGCCACCCGGCTCTGGGTCCAGGACCAGTTTCAACGTGATCTCGACATTCCCGAAGACACCGTTCAGGTGTACTTCCGCGAACATTTCACTCGCATGCAGTTTCGCGTAATTACGTCGCGCGACAGCGAGGTGCTGGACGAGGCGCGTCGCGCGATCCTCGACGGGGCGGCGATGGACAGTGTTGCCCGCGCCATTTCGATTGACAATTACGGCGTCAAGGGCGGTCTGCGTTCACCAACGTGGACCGTGGAGGTGGAGCCGATTCTGCGCGACCTCGCCGACACACTCGCCGTCGGCGAACTCAGCGAGGTATTTGACTATCGCAGCGTCTCCGCTTTGGCCCGCGTCGAAAGCATGACACCGGCCGATACGAGTGAGCTGGCCATGGTGCGGCCGCAGATCGAATCGTGGTTGAAACAGCAGGCCAACGAACGGCAGTGGCAGAAGTTCCTGGCGCCGCTTCGTGAGCGCTATCCAATGACAATCGATTCAACTGTCCTCGACCGCATTCGCGCCGATTCGGCCGATCTTTTTACGCCCTCGTTTTCAATGGGCAGTAAAGATCCTGTCATGACCATCGGCGAGTCGGTGACGATTACGGAAACGGAGTTCCGTTCCGAGTTGGGTCGCGGTGCAATGAACGCCGCCACGACACCATTTCCTGAGTTGCTAAGTCAGGCAATCGACCGTCTCGAAGAGAAACATATCCTAATGGCCGCCGCGCGTGCGGACGGTTACATGGATCGTCCCGACGTCCTGTCTGCGGTCGAATGGTCCATGGACAGCGCACTTGTTGAAATCTATCTCGCCGAAACGGTGTCGCCCCGGATCGTTTTCAGTCGCGAGGAGTTTGAACAGTACTACAAGGACCATCCGGAAGAGTTTCGCCGTCCCGACCGTGTCCGCTTCGATCAGATGACCGTCGACAGCCAGTCGACGGCGATGGAGATCTACGATCGGTTGCAGGATGGAGCCGACTTCAACTACCTTGGCCGCCAATACGACGCCCGCATGCCCAAGACCGGCGAACTCGCTGACTTTGTCGAGGTGACGACGTTGCCGCAGAGCGTACAAAACGAAGTCAATGAGCTCGACATCGGAGAATCCACCCGTCCCCATGCGACCGCTCATGGATGGCTGATTCTGCGTTTGATGGGACGCAAGGAAGGGATTCCGTTGCCGCTAAAAGAGGTGGAAGCGCGTATTCGCGGGATCATGTATCAGACGAAGTTCGGTGAAGAGCTGGATAGTGTTTTGGCCATTTTGAAAGCCAACTCGACGATCGAATACAACGAAGAGGCAATTGAGGAATACTTCGGGAGCGGCTCTTAGTTCGCTCCATCGACACGCGTTTCACACGAGAGACCCGCACCTGTGAGACAGACGATGACACAGTCACGACCGGCCCCCATCACGATCCTGCTTCTGAGCGTGACACTGCTAGTTGTTCTGCTGAGCGACCTGGAGGCATCGGCACAGATCAAACGCGGCAGCCGCTTCACGGGGAACCGTGATTGCACGGAGTGCCATCCGATGTCGGACTTTCCGGGATCGGAGCAGCACGAACCGTTTGCTGAGAAGAACTGCCTGGACTGCCATAAGCCCCACGGTATGGTCGGCGCATTGCGACTGAAAGAAACCGGTGCGGCGTTGTGTGCGACATGCCACGACCGTGAAGAGTTGGCTCTGGAAGCGGCGCATGTACACGATCCGTCGGAACGCGGACGGTGTGTCGACTGTCACAATCCACACGCCAGCGACCATAAAGGCATTTTGCGAAAGCCGGTCATCGATCTGTGCAGCGACTGCCATGATCGCACAGAATTTACGCAGACGCATGTGCATGCCCCGATGGAAGAGGGGTGTTTCAATTGCCATCAGCCTCACGGTAGTGACGTCAAGCATCTCCTGACGCAGGAAGGAGATGCGCTCTGCGCCGAGTGTCATGATGCCAGTGACACCAAGTTTGTCGATGCGCATGCCGGATACCCGGTCGAGACTGCCGATTGTGGTGTGTGCCATTCGCCGCATTCATCGAATCAGCCGGCGCTGATGCTGGCCTCGATGCACGTCCCGATGAGTGAGGGTGGTTGTGATGCGTGCCATCGGTCGCCGGATTCGGCTGAACCGTTTGCCGTCGAAGGTGATCCCAGTGCCTCGTGCGTGGTCTGTCATGAGGTGGACAGCGAGGCCGACGGGCTGCACGCGCCGGTGGCAATGGGCGACTGTGTGGCCTGTCACGATCCCCATGCGGCACGGCAGAAGGCATTGCTGGCCAGCCCATCGGCGGAACTGTGTGTGGAATGCCATTCCGATATCTCTGATGAATTGGTGATGGCGTCACGCCATGCTCCCGCGCAGGAGGGTTGCCTCGACTGCCACAGCGGACACACGGGTGTCGATGGCCACCTGCTTACGCAGGACGTGAACACAATGTGCACTGAGTGCCATCGGGATGTCCGTGCGAGCATGGACCTCGACCATGTCCACTATCCGACGACCGAAGGATTGTGCACCGATTGTCATAAGCCGCATGGATCACAACACACCGCGCTGGGGACATCGAACCGCGTTGACATGTGTATCGACTGCCATGCGGAGGCCGATGACTGGCGTTTTGTGAAAGCGTCGCATGTCCCGGTGAAGATCGGACAGTGTAATGAGTGTCACGAACCACACGCCTCAGCCCGCGCGGGACTGCTCAAGGACGATAAAAATGAACTCTGCCTGACATGCCATGATACGATGATGGAGGGTCTCGACAATCATACGGTCCATATGCCGTTCGGTGAGAAGATGTGTGTCGATTGCCACGATGCTCATGGATCGCAACAGGCCGGGATGCTGGTGGCGCGCCAGGGCGATGTGTGCGGCGTGTGCCATGATATTGAAACAGAACCGTCGGCGGAATTGGCAGTGGTTCACGAGCCGGTGTCGGAGGGAAACTGTACCTCCTGCCACAATCCGCATATGACAATCAATGCGTCGTTGCTGGTCGACCGGGCCGACCGGTTGTGCTTGAGTTGTCACGATGATCTGCATCAACGCATGGAGGTTGGTGTCGTGCATGCCCCGGCGGGAGACGGCGCCTGTCTGGATTGCCACTCACCGCACAACGCGGAAGTCAAAGAACTGCTCGTCGATGATCATCAGAGACTCTGTTTGGTATGTCATGATGGCGACGATTCCGGGTTCAAACGAAAACATCTGGGATTGAGTGGAGATCAGATTCAATGTGTGACCTGTCATGATCCCCATGTCAGTCATGACAACACACTGATCTATCAAAAGCAGCATGAGCCCTTCACCTCAGGGGATTGCTCGATTTGCCACGAGTCTGCCGGCGACGAAGGAGGTGAGTGATGCGTACTCGACTCCTCACCTCAACGGTAATCGTGCTGCTGGCAGGGGGGGGCTCTCTTAGGGCCCAAAGTATCTCGGTCGACGATCCCGGCGTTTGCCTGATGTGCCATTCCGAGCTTGAAGAGGCGATGGACCAGCGCCACGTGCACTCCATTCTGGAAGGAGGGAAGTGCTCGAGCTGCCACAATCCCCACGCATCAAGCCATGCGGCACTCCTGAACGACGGTATCGGCGAATTGTGTTTGAGTTGCCACGAGGATGTTGCTCACGAGGCGAGTCTCGCGGTCGGACATGAACCGGTGGCAGACGGCAACTGCCTCGCGTGTCATGATCCGCATGCGTCGGAGCACGCCGATCTCATGGTTCAGCCGACGGCGGATCTCTGTGGCGCCTGCCACTCAAGTGTAAATCAGTGGATGGCGCGCTCGAACATTCATGCCCCGGTGGCGGCACGTGAATGTCTGTCGTGTCACACGGCCCACGGGTCAGAGCACGGCGGTTTACTCAGCGAACCGATTCCGGGCCAGTGCTTTGGCTGTCATGAGAATACCGCGGCGTTCCGTCAGGTGCACCAGGGGTACGACGTGACCGAGGCCAACTGCCTGACTTGTCATGATCCCCACAGCAGTCCACAGCCGAATTTGGTGATGGCTAATGAGCATGCTCCCTTCGCCGGAGGGCAATGCAGCGCTTGTCATGATGGGAGCGCCGGCGGTTCCGGGTTTGCGCTGGTGTCGGATGTCAAATCGGTATGCACTCGTTGCCACGACGACATCCGGGAGGAGGCTGCGCAACCGTACACGCACAACCTCAACGATGAACGGTCTTGTATGAATTGTCACAACGCCCACACCTCATCGGCCGATGCGCTATTAGCGAGACCCCAGCAAACGATGTGCATGCAATGCCATTTCAAAGGGGATGAGTACACTGAGGACTCGCGGGAGAGCCTGCTGACCCATGACGGTATGGAGTGCACGAGCTGCCATGTGCCTCACGGCAGCAGCAATCCGCAGTATTTTGTGGCGGGCAAGACGGAGATGTGCGCGGGGTGCCACGAGCGGGCACACCGGTCATCGCATCCCATCGGGCCTGAGGTGATCGACCCGAAGACCGGGGAACAGGTCACCTGCCTATCGTGCCATCAGCTCCACGGCGCCGATTTCGAACCGTACCTGCCACTGAGCCCCGAGATGGACCTCTGTATTCAGTGCCACCGGCGTTAGCGTGTGAACGCTTGGGTTGAGGGGGATTATGTGTGTGGCGTCACCTGCCCCGGGTGACGCCTTGATAGCCGTCACGCGAGGGCGCGTGACAGCACGGTGGAATCGGACGGCTATTCTGATAACGGCTTTTCTATTGTCGAGTTATCAGGATGCTTGTCAGGCTTTGACGGATCGCAAGCGTAGAGCCGTCGATTTTGACACATGAATTGGCTATTTGGATTAGATTCTGCCGGTTGAACGACGATGATAATGAAGCGCAATGAAGAGCAATTGAATCCTAATACTACGTTCACTGGTCTGAGAGGTGTAACCATGGCAAGCACGGTAGAAGATGTGATCAACAAGGCCGAAGGCACCGCCGATGCCTATGTCGATCAACTGATGACGGAAGTCAAAGCGAAGAATCCGGCCGAGCCGGAATTCCACCAGGCGGTTCAGGAGGTCGCCGAATCGGTATCGTTGGTACTGGAGCGGCACCCCCGGTATCGTAAGGCGAAAATCCTCGAACGTATTATCGAGCCCGAACGGGTGATTCTGTTCCGTGTCCCGTGGATGGACGATCAGGGCAACGTGCATGTCAACCGTGGTTTCCGCATCGAGATGAACAGCGCGATCGGCCCCTATAAGGGCGGTTTGCGTTTCCACCCGTCGGTCAACTTGGGCATCCTCAAGTTCCTGGCCTTCGAGCAGGTATTCAAAAACAGTCTCACCACCCTCCCGATGGGCGGTGGCAAAGGTGGCTCGGACTTCGATCCGAAGGGCAAGAGCGACGAGGAAGTGATGCGGTTCTGCCAGTCGTTCATGACTGAGCTGTACCGTCACATCGGTCCGAACACCGACGTGCCCGCTGGTGATATCGGCGTCGGCGGCCGTGAGATCGGCTTCATGTTCGGCCAGTACAAGCGGCTCCGCAATGAGTTCACCGGCGTCTTGACCGGCAAGGGCCTCAATTGGGGCGGTTCGCTGATTCGTCCGGAGGCGACCGGTTACGGTGCGGTCTACTTCGCCGCCAACATGCTTGGAACCCGTGGCGAGACACTCGAAGGCAAGACCTGCCTGGTCTCCGGTTCGGGCAACGTGGCCCAGTTCACGATTGAGAAGATTCTGGATCTGGGTGGCAAGCCGGTTACGATTTCCGACTCCAGTGGCATTATCTACGATCCGGAAGGGATCGACCGCGACAAGCTGGCCTTCATCATGGATCTGAAGAACGTGCGTCGCGGACGGGTCAAAGAGTATGTCGAGAAGTACTCCGGCGCGACCTATACACCGATGAACCCGATGCTCGACCACAATCCCCTGTGGGATTACAAAGCTGACTGCGCGTTCCCGTCGGCGACCCAAAACGAGATCAACGGCAAAGACGCCGAGAATCTGCTGAAGAATGGTGTCTATGTGGTGTCGGAAGGCGCCAATATGCCGAGCACGCCGGATGCGGTCGACCAGTACATCGACGCCAAGATCCTCTACGGTCCGGGCAAAGCGGCCAACGCCGGCGGCGTGGCGGTCTCCGGTCTGGAGATGTCGCAGAACAGCCTGCGGCTGAACTGGCCGCGCGAGGAAGTCGACGAGCGTCTGCGCAACATCATGAAGAGCATTCACACGGCGTGCGTGGAAGCATCAGCCGCCTACGAGAAGAAGGACAACTACGTGGCTGGCGCCAACATCGCCGGCTTTGTGAAAGTCGCCGACACAATGCTCGACCAGGGCATTGTGTAACACTCAGACTTTCGCTGATTCAAGAGCGGGGAGGCCGTGGGGTCTCCCCGCTTTTTGCGTCAAAGGGGAAATGTTTGTGTATCCCAATCAATCCGCATGATAATGGGTCAGTGGTGCAGACAGGAATGCTTGCACCACTGGAACTTGGATAACGAAACGTTACTGGCTGCCCCCCTACCACCGCCGCGGCACATCTTTGATCACCCGTACCGTGTCCCGGGCAATGAGGAGTTCCTCGTTGGTGGGGATGGCATAGGCGGCGAGCTGGGAATCGTCGGTGCTGATCAGGCCGGTTTGGCCGTCAACGGCATCGGTGTTGCGTTCGTGGTCAATCGTCAGGCCCAATGATGCGTCGAGGCCGTTGCAGATGCGCTGGCGGACGACCGGGGAGTTTTCGCCAATGCCGCCCGTGAAGACGATCGCCTGCGTGTTGCCCATGTCGGCATAGTAGGCGCCGATGTATTTGCGCACGCGGCGGCAGAAGATTTCAATCGCCAGACGTGAACGCCGATCCTGGTTTTCGGCTTCCTCATCGAGAAGATCGCGCATATCGCCAGTGAGACCGGAGATGCCGAGCAGGCCGGATTGCTTGTTGAGAATCGTGTCAATCTCGCGCAGGGTCATACCTTCTTTGTGAGTGAGAAATTCAATGATCGACGGATCGATATCACCGGAGCGCGTTCCCATCAACAGACCTTCGAGCGGCGTGAATCCCATCGATGTGTCATAACTGTCGCCATTGCGGATGGCGCAGGCCGAACAGCCGTTGCCGAGGTGAATCGTAATGATGTTCACTTCTTCGCGATTGATCTGGCACATCTGGCGATATCGATACGCGACATACCGATGAGATGTCCCGTGAAAGCCGTAACGCCGGATCTTATGCCGCCGGTAGAGTTGGTAGGGGATGGCGTAGAGAAACGACGTCTCCGGCATTGTCAGGTGAAACGCTGTGTCGAACACCGCCACTTGCGGTACTCCGCCGCCGAGTAATTCCAATGCGGCGCGAATGCCACGCAGGTTGGCCGGATTATGCAACGGCGCCAGTTCCATGCAATCTTCAATACCGTCGATCACATCACCATCGATGCGCACCGACTTGCGAAAGTGCTCACCGCCGTGCACCACCCGGTGCCCGACGCCATGGATGTCGCTCATCGAGTGGACACTCTCGATGCCGGAATCGGGGGATATGATCCACCGCAACACGAGATCGATGGCTGCGCGGTGATCACGAAGTGCTTCATCATGACGAATCTTCTTTTGACCCTCGGCCTGCAGCGTGACCAATGCCTGCCCGCCGATGCGTTCGATCATGCCCTTGGCCAGACGCCGGTCGGCGTCCTGATCGATCAGTTCCAGGTCGGTTTCGATGATCTGAAACCGCAGCGATTGTGATCCGCAATTCAACACCAGTACATTCATCTCTCACCATCCATTAGGAGCATCCCGTAACGCTGGTGGGAACGCTCTCATTCGTAATCACTTAGGGTACAGTACTTCCGTCGGTCCCCGTCAACAGCGCTTCATTACTCAAATCCCGGCTCCGATGTCCGATACACCCTTGGTCATTCGGCCTATCTGGGACCTTACCACAATGTAATCAAGAGCTTATGACAGCGGGCCAATCAGCCGACAAAATTCCTGATAGGGGTGAGTGTCCCCGTGGGAGAAGTCTCGTGCCTCAGATCAACGAAATCCTCAGTCATATGAAGGAACTGAACGCCTCGGACGTTCATCTTGTGACCGGTGCGCCAGTGACTTACCGGATCAACGGCGATCTGGTTCCGGCCAATGATCGCGACTTATCGGCACAGGAAGTCGAGCTGCTCCTCTACGAGATATTGTCAGATGAGCAGATCAAAGTTTTCGAATCGCGCTGGGATCTGGACAGTTCGTACATGGTACCGGGCTTTGCCCGTTTCCGTGTGAACCTGTTCCGGCATCATCGTGGGCCGGGCGGGGTCATGCGCATCATACCTGAAGAACCGCCGACATTGCTCGAATTGGGTTTTCCTGAAACCGTCACACGTCTCGCGGAGATTCGTCAAGGCCTCGTACTGGTGACCGGGCCGACGAACTGCGGCAAGTCAACGACGCTCGCGGCGATGATCAACCATCTGAATCAGACCACGCAGAAGCACATCATTACACTGGAAGATCCGCTCGAGTTTGTGCACACCAATAACCGGTGTCTGATCACACAGCGCCAAGTCGGACTGCACACCACCACCTTTGCGACCGCGTTGCGTGCTGCACTGCGCGAAGATCCCAACGTCGTGCTGGTCGGTGAAATGCGCGATCTGGAAACGATCCACATGGCGCTGACGGCGGCCGAACTCGGATTGTGCGTATTCGGGACACTGCACACGAAAAGCGCCGCGCAAACTGTCAACCGGCTGATCGATGCCTTCCCACACAGCCAGCAATCACAGATTCGCGTGATGCTTTCGGAGAGTTTAAAGGGAATCATTGCCCAGCAACTCATCCGACGGAGCGACCGTCCCGGACGCATCGCGGTGCTGGAGATTCTGGTCAACACCCCGGCGATCGGGCACATGATCCGTGAAGGCAAATCGCAGCAGATCCCGACGGCGATACAGACCGGACGCAAGGAGGGCATGCAGCTCTTTGAGAATCATCTCGCGCAGTTCGTGCAGGATGGGATCATCGCACAGGACGTCGCCCACGCAATGGCCAGCAATCCGGCCTTATTGACCAGTACCGGGCCGATTCCGATCGCGGAGGAAGTGGTGTGAGCAAGACCGAGCGCCTCGATACGATTCTCCTGCGCAAGGGATGGGTGACCGACAATCAGGTGTTCCAAGCCTTGATGGAACAGGAACGTCTGGGGCATCCGTTTGGTTCGACCTTGGTATTGCTCGGGTTCATCTCCGAGGGTCAGCTTGCTGAAGCATTAGCTGAACAATACGGTACGCCGTCGTGGGATCCGGAAACGGCGGTGGTCGAAAATGCCGCACTCGAACTCTTCACCGAGGAGTACGCGCGTCAACGGGAGTTCTTACCGTTGGCGTATGATGCCGGCAGCAGCCAACTGGAAATCGCGATTGCTGATCCGACCAATGTCGACGTCTTAGCCGAAATCCGCATGCAGGCCGGTGTTGAGAAACTGGTCGTTGCCACCGCGCCCAGTGTATCACTGGCGCGTTTGTGGAATCGCTTCTATCGTTCGCCGCGACGTGCAGAGCGGTCGCTATTGCCGCCGATCGAACGGAGTGGACCGATTACCGTGTCGGGACCGGTACCACGAGCGCAGCCGAAGGAGTCATCGACACCGACCGACAAGCTCGGACTGGAGTTCAGCTTTTCGGTCGACCGTCCGGAAACATTCACTGAGGAAGAAACACCTCATCTCGCCCGCGTACTGCTCTGGCTGTCGCAGCCGTTTGTGGCCAAGCTGATCAAGTCGCTGTTGGAAATCGAACGTTGTTTTGTCGCGACATGGGACGGTGGCGAGATCCCACCGGGCGAATGGAATTATGTTGTCTACGATCAGGACAGTCTGGCCGGTTCACCTGATGGTCTGACAACGCTGAAACGTCAGCATCCGCAAATCCAACCGGTGCTGCGTCCGTCGTTAACGACCGCCGTACTGCGGTCACCGTTGTCGTATGAACGCATGCGCGATGGCTACATTCACTTATCGGAATACATGCACAAGCTGGCGCCACAGAAGCGACGGGATCGTCGCGTAGCGCGTTATGCGCTTTCGGTGGCACGTCTGATGCCGTTAAGTGAGTTCGAAGTCGACACGTTGATGGTCGCCTGCGAGTTGGCGCCCATCCTTCGGGAGGATGAATCCGGCTTCACCAACTGGGATGGAGTGGCAGAAGATCTGCGCTGTCCGTACCCCGTCATCGATATTCTCAAAGCGGCACCACTGCCGTTTGAGACATGTAATGCCAAGCCGGGACAGTCATCACCGGAATCACCGCTGTCAGCGCGTATCCTCAGTCTGGTCACCTCCTTCCTGCTTGCCGCCGAACAGACCACGCCGAAGTCGATCGATGATTTGAGTCGCATCACCGATTGGTTGCGTGAAGACGCCGGCAGACGATTCGACCCGATTGCGGTCGAAGCGTTGCTCCGGGTGCTGCGTGAGGAGGTGTTGGAAGGCTGTCTGCCGCCGGGGCCGTCGGAGGTGATGCTGGTCTCCGATCAGCCGATGGAGTGGAGCCATCTTTCCATGCAGTTAGAAAACGATGGCTGGCGGGTGGTGACGGCCAAAGGTGCGGCCGAGGCGCGCAAACTGGTCGAGCGGCGCAAGCCCAACGCGGTGGTTTGGGCCGCGGCCGGAGCGGTCGAATGGATTCGCTGGCTCAACGATGCCGCGCCCGGCGTGGCCTGCTTCCTCGTCATGGAAGAGCAGAATCAGCCGCTCACTCGTGCGGCGTTGGAGGCGGGGTACGAGGATGTCTGGACCGGCTCCTGGGATACCAGTGTCGCCGTGACCAAGCTGACACGCGCGGCCTCGCGCAAGCCGCCGGGTGTAGTCGAGCAGGGAACGGTCACCGGTTCGCTCGAACAGTTGAGCTTCATTGATCTGATTCAGATTCTCACTGCGGGAGGCCGAAGTGTCTCCATCGATGTGAAGTCAAATAAGGACCAGGCACGGGTCGTGTTATGGCGCGGACAAATTAAGTTTGCTCTATCGGGGGACACTGAAGGCGAGCAGGCCGTCTACGATATCCTCACGTGGGAGACCGGCACTTTCAATCTGCATCCAATCGATGAGATGCCGAGTGTGAATGTGCGCATTCCGAACGATGCGCTGCTGTTGGAAGGCTGCCGGTTGCTCGACGAGAAACAGCGGGAAGCTATTGCGGAATAACCAGTTATGTTCGTTCGGCAGGAGGGGGAATTCACGGATTCAGCGGCCCACAACACCCATAAACCGACAACTCACGCGTATTAGCACAACAGGGACAACTTCCATCCCATTTGGTGGAAGTTCCAAGGATGATGTCCCCGGAAAGGTCACATGGACGCGACGACGACCCAACTCTCCGATCTGGCCCGCCACCACGGCGTCGAGGTGGACTATCACGACATCTTTGGCAATCACGTCTTTGCCGAACCTGACGCACTGGTGAAGGTCCTCCGCGCACTGGGTTCCCCGATAGAGACACCGGAGGATGCCAACGTTGCCTTGCGACATGATCGTCTGCAGCGGCTGCGTCAGGTCATTGCACCGGTCATTGTCGCATGGGACGGCGAACTGCCGAACATTCCGTTTCGTGTTTCGGCCACGATTGAGCATCTGCCGATTGATCTGGAGCTGTTGAGCGACGATAACACGGTCCATCGCCGTCGCATTAACCCCGATGCATTCGTACCGATCGACTCCGAGGAATTCGAAGGCGAAGTCTTCCATACGCGCGTCTTTTTGTGGGGCGAGCGTGTGTCGCTGGGGTATCACACGCTCATTATTCGTGTCGGTGGCATGACGCGCCGTTCGCTGGTAATCGCCGCACCGACGCGGGCCTACCGTGGACAGACTCTTGAGAACGGCAATCGCACCTGGGGCGTGTTCGCGCCGGTGTATGCGTTAACATCAGAACGCAATTGGGGGGCGGGCGACTACACCGATCTTGGCAATCTGTCACAGGTCGTCGGTGATCTGGGTGGGGGCGTTATCGGTACCCTGCCGCTATTGCCGACCTTCATTGATCAATCAAACACGCCGAGTCCATACGCCCCGATCAGCCGGCTGTTCTGGAATGAGTTCTTCATCGACGTAGAGCGTCTGCCCGAACTTGAGCAGTGTCCCGCGGCGCGGGCGATTATGGACAGCCGCGCTTTCCGTGAGGAGCGCGAGCGTCTGCGTTCGCAGAATGAATGCGATTTCCCCGGGGGAATGAGTCTGAAGCGTCGCGTATTGAGTGAACTGGCCAGAAGCCTGGCCGAGAACCCGAGCGCACGGCGGCAGGAATTCGACCAGTATGTCCGCGAGCATCCTCGTCTGGTGGATTTTGCACAATTCCGCGCCGCGATGGAGACGCACGACGGACCCTGGCAGACATGGCCCCACGGAGCGCGTGATGGTGCATTGACACGCGACGACTACGACCCACAAACGGTTTTGTATCATCAATATGTTCAATGGGTGGCCGATGCCCAGGTGGCCGATGTGGCAGAAACGGCGAGTGACCACGGTCCCGGCTTGTATCTCGATTTCCCGCTGGGTGTGCATCCCGACAGCTACGATGTCTGGCGCGATCGAGCAGTGTTTGCCCGCGGTGTATCGGTCGGCGCGCCACCGGATTCGTTCTTCATTAAGGGGCAGGACTGGGGATTTCCGCCGCTGAATCCGGAGGCGTCACGGCGCAACAGCCACCAGTATTTCATCAGTTGTGTACGCCACCATCTCAAACACGCCGGGATGTTGCGCATTGATCACGTGATGGGATTGCACCGTCTGTTCTGGGTGCCGCATGGCATGCCGGCGACACAGGGTGTGTATGTCGAGCAGCCGGCCGAGGAGTTGTATGCGATTCTCTGCCTTGAATCGCATCGGTATCACGCCTTAATTGTCGGTGAGGACCTCGGCACGGTGGTCGACGACGTGCGCGAGTCGATGACGCGTCACGGACTGAAGCGGATGTATGTTGCTCAGTTCGACATGAAACCGAATTCGGATCATGCCATCGGTGAGGTCATTGATGATTCGGTTGCCGCACTCAACACCCACGACACGGCGACCTTCGCCGGATTTTGGGATGCAGGCGACGTTGATGATCGGGTGGCGCTCGGGCACATGTCCGAAATGGAGGCAAAGGCCGAACGCAAGCAACGTGCCGCACTGCGCGACTCCGTGATTGGCTTCCTGCGACGGACGGGTGATCTGACGGATGGTGCTGGAACCGATCAGGTCCTGCGCGCGGTGTTGCGGTATATGTGCCGCCAACGACCCGATCTGGCGTTGATCAACATTGAAGATTTGTGGCTGGAACGCCATCCGCAGAATATTCCCGGAACGGTCGATGAGCGGCCCAACTGGAAACGGCGTGCCCGCTACTCGATTGAATCACTGGCTCAAGCGCCGGAGATTGTCGACACCCTGCGCGACATTGCACGATTGTACGGAAAGGATCACGATATGACGACACCGTCACTGCCGGTCAAGTCCACACCGTCACGGGAGGCCGGACCGGTCGACCATCAGCCGACCATGCAGGGCGACCACGACCGGCATCTGTTTAACGAAGGCACGCATTTGCGGCTGTATGACATTTTGGGTACGCATATTCGTACGGAGAACGGAACGTCCGGTGTGATGTTTGGTGTCTGGGCGCCCGATGCAGATGCTGTCTATGTGATGGGTGATTTCAATGAATGGAACAACTCGTCACATCCTTTGACGGCGCGATACTCTTCTGGTATTTGGGAGGGTTTCATTCCCGGGATTGGACAGGGACAGCACTACAAATTTTACATTCACTCACGCTACAACGGCTACCGTGTGCAGAAGGCCGACCCGTATGCGTTTCACACCGAAACACCGCCGAAAAGTGCGTCGGTGGTGTGGGATCTCGACTACGAGTGGCAGGATCACGACTGGATGCGCGACCGGAAACGGCGCAATGCGATCGATGCGCCGATGGCGATCTATGAGGTGCATATCGGGTCGTGGATGCGCATGCCGGAGGAAGACAATCGTTACCTGACGTATCGCGAACTGGCGCCCCGGTTGACCGACCATGTACTGCGCATGGGATTCACGCACGTCGAATTCCTGCCGGTGATGGAGCACCCGTTTTACGGATCGTGGGGCTACCAGGTGACGGGGTATTTCGCACCGACGAGCCGATACGGCACGCCGCAGGATTTCATGTATTTGGTCGACTATCTGCACCAGCATGGAATTGGTGTGATCCTCGATTGGGTACCGTCGCACTTCCCAACTGATGAACACGGCCTCGGTTATTTTGACGGTACGCACCTTTACGAGCACGCCGACCGCCGCTTGGGATTCCATCCCGACTGGAGCAGTTGGATCTTCAACTACGGACGCAACGAAGTGCGGTCATTCCTCCTGTCGAGTGCGTTGTTCTGGCTCGACAAGTACCATGCGGACGGGCTGCGTGTCGACGGTGTGGCATCGATGCTGTACCGTGATTATTCCCGTGAGGGCGGTGACTGGTTGCCGAATGAGTACGGCGGACGTGAAAATCTCGAAGCGATCTCGTTTCTGCGGCAGTTCAACGCCGCGATCTACGAACATTTTCCGGACGTGCAGACGATTGCGGAGGAATCGACCGATTGGCCGATGGTGTCGCGGCCGACATACATCGGCGGCTTGGGGTTCGGCTTGAAGTGGGACATGGGCTGGATGCACGACACGCTGCTGTACATGTCGCACAATCCGATCTACCGGCAATACCATCACAATGAACTGACTTTCCGAATGCTCTACGCATTCTTCGAGAATTTTGCGTTGCCTTTGTCTCACGATGAAGTGGTGCACGGGAAGGGATCGTTGTTGAGTAAAATGCCCGGCGACGACTGGCAAAAGTTTGCCAATCTGCGATTGCTGTTCGGCTACATGTACGGGCAGGCCGGCAAGAAGCTGATGTTCATGGGCGGCGAATTCGCCCAGTGGAATGAGTGGTATCATGAGACATCGCTCGACTGGGACTTGACCGACCATGATCCCCACGCCGGGATGATGCAGTGGGTCGGCGATCTGAACCGCGCCTACCGTGAACTGCCGGCGCTGCATGAACTGGACTCCGAACAGCAGGGCTTTGAGTGGATCGACTGCAGCGATGCTCAACAGAGTGTCATCAGCTTGTTGCGGAAGTCGCGTGACGGATCCCAGGAGATCGCGATCGTCGCCAATTTCACGCCTGTGCCGCGCGAACAGTATCGTATCGGGTTGCCGCGTGGCGGATATTGGCCCGAGCGGCTGAACAGCGATGCCGAATGTTACGGCGGCAGCGGCGTCGGGAACGGCGGGGGAATCAACGCAATCGAGAAGTCGCACCACGGACGGCCGTACTCCGCCGACGTGACCGTGCCACCCCTGGGCGTTGTCGTCTTCGTCAGCCCGACATAATGACGGAACACCACGCGGGTTTTGCTTGTCCCCGGTTGAATCGGGTCTACATTGTCTGACCCGGACCGGAGGCCGGTGGCATGGAACGATATCTCTGCGTACACGGACATTTCTATCAACCTCCGCGTGAGAACCCCTGGCTGGAGCTGATCGAACGCCAGGATTCGGCGTACCCGTACCATGATTGGAACGAGCGCATCGACGCCGAATGCTACGCGCCCAATGCCGCGGCCCGCATTCTCGACAACAACGGTCTGATCGACCTGATTGTCAGCAACTACGAACAGATCAGTTTTGATTTCGGTCCGACATTGTTGAGCTGGCTGGAGGTCCACGCACCGGTCACCTACCATGCGGTGCTCGAGGCCGATATCGAGAGCCGTCGACGGTTCTCCGGGCACGGTTCGGCGATGGCGCAGGCGTACAATCACCTCGTGTTGCCACTCGCCAACCGTCGTGACAAAATCACGCAGATCGTCTGGGGAATACGCGATTTCGAATATCGGTTTCGCCGGAAGCCGGAAGGGATGTGGCTTCCGGAGGCGGGCGTTGATTTAGAAACGCTTGATATTGCGGCAGAATATGGCATCGCGTTTACGATCTTGGCTCCGCATCAGGCGCAACGGGTGCGCAAGATCGGGGGACGATTATGGAAAGATGTCAACGGACACCGAATTGATCCGACGCAACCGTATCAGGTTGCGCTACCGTCGGGACGCACCATTGCCGTGTTCTTCTATGACGGTCCGGTGTCACGCGGGATTGCATTCGAAGGATTGCTGCGTGACGGCGGGCAATTCGCCAATCGTCTGCTGGGATTGTTCAATGATGACAGTCCACATCCGCAATTGGTGAATGTCGCGACCGATGGCGAGACGTTCGGCCACCATCACCGGTTCGGTGAAATGGCGTTGGCGTATGCGTTGAGATCAATCACCGCCGACCGCAAAGCACGCGTGACGAATTACAGCGAATACCTGGCGATGCATCCCCCGACACACGAGGTGGAGATTGTCGAGGACTCATCGTGGAGCTGTGCGCATGGCGTTGAACGCTGGCGATCCAATTGTGGATGTAATACCGGCGGGCCGCCGGGCTGGACACAGGAGTGGCGGGTGCCGTTGCGGGCGGCGTTGGATTGGCTGCGTGACTCACTGACACCGCAATTCGATCGATTGGCGAGCAACCTGTTGACGAATCCGTGGACGGCGCGCGACGATTATATCAATGTCATCCTCAATCGATCCGATGACAGTATCGCCGACTTTCTTAAGGCGCATCAGACACATCCACTCGATGACGAAGACATCACCCAGGCGCTGCGGCTGCTCGAAATGCAGCGCAACGCCATGTTGATGTACACCAGCTGCGCCTGGTTCTTCAACGACATTTCCGGTATTGAAACGATCCAGGTGCTGCAATATGCCGGCCGTGTCATTCAATTGGCCGAAGACTTAACCGGTGAATCATACGAAAACCGCTTTGTGGCCATGCTCGAGCAAGCAAAGAGCAACATCCGCGACCACAAAGACGGCCGGCACATCTACGAGGAATTCGTCTCCGGGGGACACGTCGAGCTCGAAACAATCGCCGCACACTTCGGGATTAATGCTCTTTTCCGCGAGGATGGATTGACTGAGAGGCTGGGCTGTTTTGTGATGGAGGATGGCCACGGTGAGATTCACACCGCCGGTAAGGCACGGCTGGCGCTGGGTGAAGTGAAAGTCCGATCACAGATCACACGAAATGGTGGCCGTTTCGCCTTTGCGGCCTTACACCTCGGCGATCACAATGTGACCTGTAGCGTGCGCACTGTCTCCAGTGGCAATCCGACCGTCGCCGACATGAATGAACTGCTGGAGGTGTTCCGGCGTAATGATGTCCGTGAAACACTGCGTCGCATGGAGTTTCAGACCGACGCGTCGACGTTTACGCTCGAAACGCTCTTCGGCGACGAGCAGCGCCGGATTCTGCGGCATATTCTCAGCACCTCACTCGGTAAAGCCGAGAGCATCTATCGTGGTATCTACAAGGAACACGCGCCGACCATGCGGTTTGTGACGCGTTTGCACATGCCGCCGCCGCTCGCGTTTCTAACGGCCGCGGAATTTGTGATTAACGAGGAACTTCGGCGCGCCGTGTCGGCCCACGAAGTCGATCTCACTGCGGTCAACGATCTGCTGACGGAAGCGCGGCGGACGGGCGTGGCGCTGGATGAAACCTTGATTGGATTCGCGCTCGGCCGGAATCTCAATGCTACGATGCAGGAGTTGTTTGGCAGTCCACAGGATCTGGGATTGCTGGAGAAGGCCAGTGCGCTGGCCTCGCTGGTCCAATCGATGGGATATCGGATCGATTTGCGCGAAGCCCAGAACACCTGCTATGAGATGCGCCAGTGGGTCTACCCGGATGTGCTGCTGCGGAGTCAGCGTGACGACACCGAAGCGAAGTGGTGGCTTGAACGATTCGAAACGTTGGCCGCGGCACTGTGGATACGTGTGAATGACAATTGACCCTGTACCCGAATCGCGCCGACACCTGTAATCTTCGTGATGACTCCCGTTCCTGACAACCGGATCAACGTCCTTAATGATGATCCTATCAACGCGCACGGCGCTTATGTTGTGTACTGGATGATTGCGGCCCGCCGGACGCACTGGAATTTCGGCCTTCAGCGCGCCCTCGAATACACTCAAGAACTGAAGAAGCCCTTGTTTGTCCTGGAAGCCCTGCGATGCGGCTATCAGTGGGTGTCCGACCGGCATCATCAGTTCATCATTGATGGTATGACCGACAATGCGCGGCGCCTGAATCGCAAAGGTGTGCACTATTATCCGTATGTCGAGCCAACGTTCGATGCCGGTAAGGGGTTGCTGGCGGGACTGGCGGAACAGGCATGTGTGGTCGTGACCGATCAGTATCCCGCATTCTTCCTGCCACGGATGCTGCGGTCTGCCGCCGGTCAGATCTCGGTGCGCTTGGAAGCGGTCGATTCAAATGGATTGCTGCCGTTGAGTGCAACAGAGAAGGATCATCCGACCGCCTACGCCTTTCGACGATATCTGCAAAAAATATTGCCGGATCATTTGCCCGACGCTCCGGTCGACAATCCGTTGAAGGGGCTGCGACTGCCTGAGTTCGACGTGTCGGTGAAGCAGATCGAGAAACGATGGCCGGTTTGGGAGTTTGATGACGATCGATCAGCGTCATCGTTGCAACCGTTGCCGATTGATCACGGCGTGGGTATCGCTCCCGTGATGGGTGGAGAGAAGGCTGCGCGAGATCGTCTGTCCCAGTTCGTTGAGAATGGACTGAGGCAGTACGGAGAATTGCGCAATTCAGTCGCCTATGACGTGACCAGCCGGTTGTCCCCGTACTTGCACTTCGGGCATATCTCGGCTCATGAGGTTTTTGCTGCGGTGATGGACCACGAGAATTGGTCGACGAGTCATGTGTTTCCCAAAGCCAACGGTAGCCGCAGCGGCTGGTGGGGCGTGAGTGAAACGGCCGAAGGGTTTCTGGATCAGTTGATTACCTGGCGCGAGCTGGGATTCAACATGTGTGTCCACCGCCGGGATTACGAACGCTATGAGTCGCTTCCCGAGTGGGCCCAGGCGACGTTGCGCGAGCATCGGAGGGACAAGCGTGCGTATGTGTACTCGCTTGCCGAGTTCGAATGTGCGGCCACTCATGATGAGCTTTGGAACGCCGCTCAACGGCAACTCGTACGCGAAGGCCAAATGCACAATTACCTGCGCATGTTGTGGGGGAAGAAGATTCTCGAATGGTCGCGCACGCCTGAGGACGCGCTCGATGTCATGATCGAGTTGAACAACAAGTATGCCCTCGATGGACGCGATCCCAACTCATACAGCGGCATCTTTTGGTGCTTCGGCCGCTACGACCGTCCGTGGGGACCCGAACGTCCGATCTTCGGCAAAATCCGTTACATGAGTTCTGAGAACACGGCGCGAAAGATGGATGTGACCGAATACCTGGAGCGGTATTCGGAATCGATTTAGAGCGATTGTCAGAATAGATTTCCGATTGAGGGGAAGCGAGGCACGGTGTGTATCGTGATGACATCAGGGTGCCACGGGCCTCAAGGGGCGTGTTGAGAAGCCTGCTGACTATCATCACCTCAGACTGGGGAGGGCGAGGCTCCTGCCGAGCCGCCGTGTGGAACATGCCGTTGCGGCTCGCCGGGAGGCTCGCCCTCCCGAAGGCTGTGATTCTCGGGGGTTTTGCAACACGCCCCTCAAGGCCCGTGGCACCCTGATCCAAACGGAAAGGATTTATGACAATTGCTATAGTGTCGTGTCCCGGAAGTCCGTTAAGTAAGTCTACGCGGCTGGTCCCGAGCGCGGCGTCACCCGCCCTCGGGTGACGCCTTGTCCGGAAAGGAGATAGCGGTCACGCGAGGGCGCGTGACCGCACTGCGGTCGTGAACAACGTCATTAACCTACTTCTGGGACACGATAATAGAGCGATTGTCAGACGTCTTGTCCGTTTGCCAAAGCGATCCCATTCGGGTGTGACAACTCGCCGCTGTCATCCCCGCAAGCACTTCGCGAGAGCGAAGTGCGCAAGCGGGGATCCAGTGTCTTTGCCCCCGCGGCATATTTGCGTGCACTGTATCGCACTACAACGGACAGGTTACTCCGCCTGTTCGCGCAACTTGTCCAATTCCCGTTTCAGATGATCGAGATCGGAGATGGTCGTGGCGTTGATGGCGTGCAGGGTGCGCAAGTATCCGTGCACACCGCGCCCGCCGACCAGAATGCTGGTTCCGTTGACGGACTTCTTCAGTCGCCGTAATTCGTCATTGATTTTCGGGTCATCCGACGGATAGACGATGCTCAGGGCGATGGCGCGGGCGTTCGCGGTCCGTGCGGCCAGGGCAATTTCCTCCGCCGGTAGACTTGGCCCCAGATAGATCACTCGCCAGCCGTCGGCGGCCGCGGCCGCGGCGACCATTAACGCGCCAAACTCATGCAGTTGACCCGAGGGGGTCGTGATGATCAGTGCCGGTGCGTGGTCATCGACCGCATACGAACTGCGCATGGCGTCGAGGATGCCGCGCACAACAGCTGAGGCCAGATGCTCGTGGGCGGCCCGCAACTCACCGGTTCGCCAGCGTTCACCGATCGCCTGCATCAACGGTAACAGGACCTGTTCCAACGCGCCAATTTGACCAAGCTCGACTAAGCTATTCTGGATGGCGCGTTCGAGGTCATGCTCATCCATCCGCGACACCGCACCCAACGATTGCTTCAGATGATCCCCCATTAGATGGGGTTGCGACTCCGCGATCCGGGGCTGCGTTGGGATTGTAGCGCTGTAGTGGGCGTCCGCCTCGAGCAGCTCGATCAATTCAGCATTCGGACGCTCAGCGATGTGGCTGATGGCATGGCCGGCATCGGTCAATTGCCGTAAGAGCGCCAGCCGTTCGATGTCCCCATCGCTATACAGACGCCGGTTAGTGTCTGTCCTCCTTGGTGTTACTGCACCATACCGACTCTCCCACGCCCGAATCAGATGGGGGGACAGGCCGGATCGGCGGGCTGCGACTTTGATTGAATATCCCGTGTTCATCATTGCCTCCGAAAGACATACGGAAGATCGTCTAATTTATGTATAGAGATTTTTCAAGATTTCTACTGGTCACAAAATCCCTCCCCCGATGCGAGCTTGTCGGCTCCATGTGAATAAGTTACTGTTAAGCAATGTCTTATGCTGTAGGGGATCGACCCACCGCACTCTCTACCCGTGCTCTCAGTGATGTGGGGCGCACTCTGTTCATGAAAAATAACAAAAAAAGTTAATATTTATGGAAACAAAACTTCGACAAAGCCCGTACAAGGGCCAGAACGAGAGACAGAGATGACTGAAGTCTCTCGGTGACAGTGAAACCCAAACTCTCAGGAGAAGGAGTTAGACATGAAGAAACTCGATGTACTGGCCGCGGTCCTGCTCGTTGTGGGCGGACTCAACTGGGGTCTGGTCGGAATCCTCAACTTCGACCTTGTCGCCACAATCTTCGGCAATAGCAGTTTCCTGGCCAACGCCGTCTACGCCATCGTCGGCCTCTGCGCCATCTATCAGGCACTGAGCTGGAAGTCGATTCAGCGCCGCTGGGCGTTCGCGGCTCAGACGGCGTAACGCATCAACAACAAACAGTGAACTGACACACGAAACGTTCGGAGAAGGAGAACAATGATGAAGAAACTCGATGTACTGGCTGCAATCCTGCTTGTTGTCGGCGGATTAAACTGGGGTCTGGTGGGAATTTTCAACTTTGATTTGGTCGCTACGATTTTCGGCAACGCCAGCCTCTTGAGCAATGCCGTCTATGCCATCGTCGGCCTCTGCGCCATCTATCAAGCCATCGGCTGGAAAGCGATCCAGCGCCGCTGGGCTTACGACGCCCAAATGGCCTGACAGCATTGTGAAATTCTAAACGTGGATAAACCACACTCAATCTGGAGGAGAACTGAAATGAATAACCGTCATCTTATCACCGCCGCCGCTATCGGCCTGTTGACCATCGGGTCGGCGTCCATGGCCGTCGCTTCGAATTGCGGATCGTCACCTGCCAAGACTTCTGAGTCGAAAGGCACTATGACCATGGCCGGCACCACCACGGCTGACGCGAATATCGTGGAAACGGCTGTCGCCGCCGGCTCGTTCAACACGCTCGTGGCTGCCGTGAAGGCTGCTGGCTTGGTGGAGACGCTGAGTGGAGAAGGCCCGTTCACGGTATTCGCACCGACTGATGCCGCATTCGATAGACTTCCCAAGGGCACCGTTGAGGCGCTGCTTCAGGACCAGGAGAAACTGACGTCGATTCTCACCTACCATGTGGTCGCCGGTGACGTCCGCGCTGCTGATGTGGTGAAGATGAATTCGGCACAGACGGTCAACGGCCAGTACGTGTCGATCGATGCCAAGTCCGGCAACGTGATGATCGACAACGCCACGGTTGTGAAGGCCGATATTGAGACATCAAATGGCGTCATCCACGTCATCGATGAAGTCATTCTTCCCGCTGAAGACGACATCGTCGAGACGGCTATGAACGCCGGTTCCTTCAATACACTCGTCACAGCCGTCAAGGCGGCGGGGCTGGTTGAGACACTCCAGGGTGAGGGACCGTTTACAGTCTTCGCACCGACGGATGCCGCCTTTGCCAAGTTGCCGGATGGTACGCTCGAATCGCTCCTGAACGACAAAGACGCGCTGACGCAGATCTTGACCTATCACGTCGTGCCGGGCCGTGTGCTCGCCTCGGACGTGGTCAATATCAACACGGCAGAAACCGCCAATGGTCAGTCCCTGTCGATCGATGCCGGTAATGGCGGCGTTAAGATCAACGACGCTAAAGTCGTGCAGACAGACATCAGGACCAGCAACGGTGTGATCCACGTGATCGACGCGGTGCTGCTGCCGTCGGAGCGCATGTAGTCCTTCTCCGGATGCGGCTGCGAATCACGTGCTCGCAGGGATGGTGATGGGGCAGTCTCGGTGAAACGCGGGTCTCGACTGGGACTGTCCCCGCAGCCGTAAACGGATTCCGCATACACGCCCCCGGGTGTCATTCCGCCCGGGGGCTTCCTCTTGGTGTCCGGTTTGCTCGCTTGCGCCACTATTCACACTAGTGAATGATTGTCACTCGCATTACTCGTCGCGTTGTTTTGACAAACTGCAATCATCCCGGTCCCGTCGAACGGGTGGCCGGCCATCGGGACGGCTGGCCGACGATGTGGTGCCGGCTGCCGGAGCGCGACACGACCGTCAGCATGATTGAATGTCAAGGGGTTGTCATGTGGATCCGGCTGAATGGTCCTGTGCGGTGATTGAAATCGGCTGCTTTGGCAGCCGCCACATCGTTTGAGACAGTGTCAGCCATCTCATTTGACACGGGGTGCAACATGAAAGTTGCAGTGGTTACCGACGACGGCGTCACGATCAGCGAACACTTCGGGCAGGCGTTGGAATATGCCGTGTATACGGTCGAGGTCGGCCGTGTGGTCTCCAAGGAGATGCGCACCAAGGCGGGGCAGCGGGAGTTTGTCACCGAGTCCGGAGGCGAGACGCGTCGGGAACATGAGTTCGGGCGGGGCCGTGGTTCCGGATTCGGCGACGGCGCCGGACGGCGCCATGGACGCATGATCGCGGTCATTTCCGATTGTGATGTGGTTCTCGCCGGCGGTATGGGGGCCGGGATGCGCCGGAACCTTGCCGAACTGGGCATCAAACCGATCCTCACCGACGTCAAAGACATCGATACAGCAATCACACAATTCCTGAACAATACTCTCGTTGATCATCCGGAACTGGCGGGCTAATGTTGTGTCCCGGACGTAGGTTAATGACATCGTTCAGGACCGCTATCTCCTTTCCGGACAAGGCGTCACCTGAGGGTGGGGTGACGCCACGTATGACCACCGTGTTGGCTTCAAACGGACAATACGTCTGACAATCGCTCTAAACAGCCGCATGTGAGAGGCTCCAAATCTACAGCTGCGGTTCCTTTTAGAAGTACCGGTTTTCCTGTTGACACTTGGGTGAATCTGGGACTTCATCCATCCGATATAGAAATAGCGGCGTGTTCGCATTCGTGAACGGGTGAGGAGTCTCAAGATGCTGAAATCACTGCGCTGGGTATTGCTGTGTTGTGCCGCTGCGGCGCTGTTGATATCCGGGTCTGCGTCCGCCATTGAACCGGGCGAGGGGTACATCGACGTACCGGGGGGACAGGTATGGTACCGGGTAGTGGGCAGCTCCACCGCGACGCCGCTACTGGTTCTCCACGGTGGCCCGGGCATTCCCAGCGATTATCTCTTCAGCTTGAGTGATCTTTCAGATGACCGGCCAATCATCTTCTATGATCAACTCGGCTGCGGCCGTTCGACGCGAACCTCCGATCCGGCCCTCTGGACCGTCGACCACTTTGTGTCCGAGATCGAAGCGGTCCGCGAGCAACTGGGGTTGGATGACGTTCATCTCTACGGGCATTCGTGGGGAACGATCCTGGCGGTTGAGTATATGCTGACGAAGCCTGCCGGAGTGACAAGCCTGGTGTTGTGCGGTCCGGCACTCAGCTTTGAGAATTGGGAACGTGACGTGGACAGTCTGATCAGGACATTTCCCGATTCGCTGCAATCGGTGATCACGACAACCGAGCGTAACGGTTCGTATCAGTCACCGGACTTCCGACAGGCGGTGACTGACTTCTATCAGAGCTATCTGGCGCGTTCGCAACCGTGGTCAGAGGATCTGAAACACGCCGTCGAAACCCGCAACCTGCCGATGTCGGTGCACATGCTGGGGCCGAGTCCGTTCTCCGTCACCGGCACGCTGAAGACCTATGATTGCACATCGGAGCTCGCGCAGATCACGGTGCCGACACTGCTGCTCGCGGGCGACCACGATGAAGTGTTGCCGTCGACCCTTGTCGCCTACAACAAATTGTTCCCGAAGTCCGAAGCGGCCATCGTCGGACGCAGCGGACATTTGCCCTCGCATGATCAACCCGACAAGCACAACCGGATCGTTCGCCGGTTTCTCGAAAATGCCGACAAGTAGGGTGGGCTCTGCCCACCGTTAGCCGCGGTATTCGAAACCGTTGAAACGGTTTTGGCGTGTGGTAATGGCGTATCCGAACACCCGGCTGAAGCCGGGTGTTATAGCAATTGTCATAAATCCCTTCCGTTTGGATCAGGGTGCCACGGGCCTTGAGGGGCGTGTTGAAAAACGTGTGTCAATGCAGGAGACGTGCTTTCGTAGGGGCGTATTGAATACGCCCTCTGCGCGTAACTGCTACGGGGCCAGGGCGTACTCAGTACGCCCCTACGGATGATCGCTCTCTCGGTGCGTGATATGATCAGTTCTTGCACTCTTTCAACAGGCTCCTTGGTCCGTGACGCTACGATCTTGCCCGTCGTTTCAGATGAACCGTAGGTCAGGTGCACCGCGCGTCCATGCCGTTGTGTATTTACCTGCGCATTTGGGCGCGGGGCACCTGACAACCGCAGCGAACGTCGGGAGCCCGGCGCACTAGTGCGCCAGAATACTGGTAGCAGTCGCGACGCGCCGTGCACCTGACTTACGACTCAATTCCGCTCGTACTCCAACTGCCAATCGGGCGGCTCGCCGCCGGGGCCTTGGAGGTAATGTTCCATCCAGCGCATCATGCGCATGCAGAAATCAAGACGCGCGGCAGCATCATCGTTGCCGTGGCCCTCGCCGGGGTAGAAGACCAGACGCACCGGGGCCTGGCCGCGCAGTTTCAGGTGACGGTACAAATCGAGCGACTGGCCGGGGAAGACTCGCGGATCGTCTTTGCCGTGCATGATCAATGTTGGTGTTGTCGACTGGTCGGCGTAATAGATCGGGCTGCGCTTTAAGACAAAGTCCCAGTCCTCCCACGGTGGCTGCGTGTAGTGCACCGCCAGCATTTCTTTCGGGATATCGGTCGTACCGATCTTGGAAACGAGATTGCCGAGCCCGACCGATATCACGCTGGCCGCGTAGCGTTCGGAATAGTACGTCGCGCCCCAGCCGGAGGCGTAGCCGCCGTAGGAACCGCCGGTGATGCCGACCTTGGCGCTATCGACCCAGCCCTGTGCCATCATGTAGTCGATCCCGTCGACAACATCGTCAAACTCTTTCCCAGCCGGATCGCCCTGGCTGGTCTTGGAAAACTCCACACCGCGTCCGGTACTGCCGCGATAGTTCTGATGCACGACAAACATACCTTTGGCCGCCGCCATCTGGCCGGGATACGAATACCACGTCAGCCAGCCGTTGCGGTAGTGCGATTCGGGGCCGCCGTGGACTTTCATAATCGCCGGATAGCGTTGGCCGGGCTGTTCATCGAGCGGACGGATCACCACTGCTTCGATGTCGAGACCGTCGCGCGCGGGATAACGGATGACTTCCTGTTCGGCCAGCTTGTAATCGGCTAGCCATGGGTTGCTGTTGGTCAGCCGCACCGGTTCGTTGTTGCCGTCGCGATAGTAGACTTCGGTGGGATGGCGCGCGCTTTGGCCTTCCAGCGCCATGTGGCGACCGTCTTGGGACACGCTGATGTTCGAGTAGACCGCGTCCTGTTCGCTGGCGCCGATCGGAACATCGGTATTGATGTCCATCGGTTCGGGCGTGGCGAAAATCTTGCCGCCGACGGCGCCATCGAGCCCGACATTATCGATAAACGTCCACACGCCCTGATTCGCGAGGTAGGTTATTGTCTGCGGATCGCGCCAGGCGATCGATTGCACGTGCCCCTCGAAATCGGGGAGCAGGTTGCGTGGTTCGCCGCCCGACGCCGGGATCACCATCAACCGTCCCTCCTTAGGATCATTGTAGTCGATGCCGGAAATATACGCGAGATACTCACCGTCGGGGCTCCAGGCGATCTGCCCCAGTTTGCCGGGGTTATCGATCTTCGTGACAATTTCGCCCGATGCGACATCGATCACGCGAATGCGGCGGTGCATGTACTTATCGTCAACAAACGGTGTCGGGGCAATGGCACACACCAATTGATCGCCCTTCGGGCTCCAGTGCAGTTCGGATGCGGTGCCGGGAATGTCGATCAGGCGAGAGACCGAATCGTGATCGAACACATTGTGAATCCAGATCTTCGTGTGACGGTCGTCCTCCTCGAAGATTTCCTGATCGAAGCCCTTGTCACGCAGTTTGTCGAGTTCTTTGGGCACCGGGGGTTTGGCCAAAAAGGCGACATGGTCGCCGTCGGGACTCCACGAGTAGTCAGAGATCGCTTCGTCATGCGAGGCCACCAGCAGCGCCTCGCCGCCGGTGAAGGGGATGACATAGAGCGATCTCTTATCGTCGGCCTCGCGCTTCTCCAGAAACGAAATCTCCAGACGATTCGGATGCCACTTCACATTGCTGACTTTGACCTGACCGGTGACAAACGGACGCGAGTTGCCTTCACGATCGACGACGTGCAGCTCCACCCAGGCGGAACCATCTTTCTCGGTAAACGGGTCACGCTGCCGCCGCAGTGTGTAGGCAATGTTTTCGCCGTCAGGCGAAATCGCCACCGAGCGCACGTCTTCGATGCGGTTGACGTCGTGTGGCGTGAATGTTTTGGTGTCGGCGTGGGTGATGCCGGTTGCGGCGATGATGATGGCACATGTTGCGATGAGTGATGCGAGTTTTGAACGATCAGTGCGGATGCTTCTCATCAATCCTCCTTGTTGCGCGGGCGCCCTCGCCTGCAATGCGGGCGAGGGCGCCCGCACTACAAATCTTCTAGCTCCCCAATCCCAATTCCTCGACAATGCGCCGGTTGATTTCATTCGAGTTGCCGCCGGCGCGGTTGTTGGACACCGTGACAGTCGGGATGCCGGCCGCCATGCCCTCGCGGATGATACGCGCCGCGTCGCGGTACATCTCGGGCATTTCATCTCTCAACGTGTCAAAAGGGAAGTACCGCGCATACGCCTCTTGGTAGGGCATGCGCAACGGTGTCATCAGGCGTGCGATCGACAGCGCCCCGGTGAATCCGCCGGCCTGGTCCCACTGTGTTGCCAGATCGGGCAGCCAGGTCCAGTGGCTGAAGACATTGCCGATCCCGCGCTCGTGGAGGAACACGAAGTAGTCGGGTGTCTTCAGACGGTCGGTGCGTTCCTCGATGTGGTAACGGTCGTCGGCGGGGATGTTGTCGAAAAAGCGCGCGAGCCGCTCGATGTTTTCCTCGGCGGGCGGGGTGGCGTCTTTGCGCTGATACCCCTTCTCGAAGATGAACCCGGCCAATCGCTCGCCCAAAATCTCATTGGCCGGTTTGTAGAACCGTTCGGTGAAAATCTCCGGGTCGAGGTAATTTTCGTTGTCGGCGAATTTGCGTTTGCCGTTCACCGTGGTCCAATGTTTGGTCGCGCAGACCGCTTCGGGGACTTTGAGTACGACCAAACCATCGTCGGGGATCCACTTGGCGTACTCGACCAGCGGCCGGTAGTTGCGTGATTCCGACCCGTCGCGGTCGCGCAGCGGCGCATAGAAGGTGAAATCGAGTTCCAGCGCGCTGTAGTGTTCAAAGAACTCGGCGACCGACTGGACCGGCAGTTTTTCCTCGGTGTATTTCTCCCCCTTCAGGGTCCGCTGGGATTTCTTGATCTTGTAGCCCGCATCCTCGGAGTATATCTGCCCCAGCCACCCGGCATACCGGTCGCTGGCGGTGGCGAAATGGACACCGTCGGCCAGGTTGCGAAACTGGTAGCGATCATGTGACACGGAAGTGATCTCCCGTCTTTTCCCCCCGGCGTACAACCAGTGGAGGAGCCTGCTCAATGTAGGCGATGAGATACGATGAATCCAGTGGTAGGTCAGGAGCACCGCGCGTCAAGATCGGCGGAAATCGAAGTAGCGCGTTATTGCGCGGGGCTCCTGACACGTGCGCACAAGGCCAGCAAATGTCAGGAGCCCGGCGCACCATTGGCTGTGAAATACGGCTATGCGAAAGACGCGCCGTGCTCCTGACCTACATCTAATGAATTGCGTGGAAAGCGATATGCCATGCTCCCAACGCTATGTCCTGCATGCGGATTTCGACGCCTTTTGCGTCGCGGTCGAGCGGGTGTGTAATCCGTCGCTGCGGGGGCGGCCGGTGATTGTGGGCGGGGCGCCGCCGGTGCGGGGGGTGGTGATGGCGGTCTCGTCCGAGGCGCGGGCGGCCGGGATTGTGCCTGGATGGCCGGTGTCGCGGGCACTGCGGTTGTGCCGCGATGCGGTTGTGGTCGAGGGGAATGGCGACCTCTACCGGCGGGCGTCGGATGCCGTGGTCCGCCACCTGCGCCATTACACCCCCAATTGCGAATCCTCGTCGATCGATGATGCGTATCTGGAACTGACCGGCATGCACCGTCTGTTCGGGAGGGCGGTCGACGTGGGCGCGCGCTTGCGACGAGAGTTGCACCAGCAGTTTCGCCTCGATCTCAGTGTCGGGGTGGCGTCGAATAAGCTGGTCTCCAAAGTCGCTTCCGACACGGTGCGTCCACACGGTCTCTACGATGTCCCGCCGGGGCAGGAGTCGGCCTTTCTGGCGCCGCTTTCGGTCGAACGGCTGCCCGGTGTCGGCCCTCAGACGGCTGACCGTCTGGCGGTGTTCAATATCGACACGATCCACGAGCTGGCGACATCCGACCGCGTGTTTCTCGAAAACCTGTTGGGACGCAAGGGACGTCTGCTGCATGCTCACGCGCAAGGACTCGATGACACCCCGGTCGGTGGTCTGCACAAGCCGACAGTGATCGAATACGATCATCAACTCACGCATGATACCAATGACCCGACGGTGCTCGATGCGGTGCTGTTTCTTGCCATCGAGACAGTCGCGCATCGGTTGCGCATGTTCGGGTTGCTCGCGCGACGGATCGCGGTGGCGGTCCGGTATGTCGACAGGGTGGCCGAATCGTCGGCGTGTACGCTGCCCCAGCCGACCGATGTCGACCGCGAACTCTATGCGGCGGCGTTGCCGCTGTTGCGACGGTCACTGCACCGACGGATTGCGGTGCGACGTATCAGCGTGCGCGCGAGCCGTCTGACGGCGTACAGTCCGCAGATTGCGTTGTTTGACGACACACGCAGCTACGACCGCCAGCGGTCGCTGATGACCGCGATTGACCGCATCCGGAACAATCACGGCGACCGGTCGTTGAGGTGGGGCCACATGACGGCCGCTACCCAAGGCGGGGCGTTGTGTGGCGTCACCCGCCCTCGGGTGACGCCTTCTTGTAATCCACCGAGCCGTCACTCGAGGGCGAGTGACGGCACAACAGCGGATGCAGGGGATGGTGCGTTATGAGCTTTGTGCATCTCCACGTGCATTCGAATTACTCGCTGTTGCGCGGTGCCGATACGGTCGAGGATCTGGCGCTGCAGGCATCGCGACAGGGGATGAGCGCGCTGGCGTTGACCGACCGCAACGGTTTGTACGGGGCGGTGCCGTTTCAGAACGCCTGCGACGAGTACGGGGTCCGTCCGATTTTCGGGGCGGAACTGATGACATCGAATGCGTCGTGTGTGGCGCTAGTGAAAGATGAAAAAGGATACGCCTGCCTCTGCCGGGCGATCACCGCGCTGCAATTGCACGAGGGGAAAGAGCCGTTTGATCTGGCCGGGCATTTGGCGGGTGATTGTGACGGTTTGGTCATTCTGTCGCAGGATGCGGCGTTGTTATCCACGCTCAAAGATCAGTCAGGAGCGTCTGATCTGTATGTCGAGATTGGTTTGGGACCGTCGCGGGTGATCGCACGTCAGGCGCAGCAACAGACCGGTCTCCCGTTGGCGGCAACCAACACCGTTTGGTTTGTGCATCCCGAGAATTTCCGACGGCATCGTTTGCTGACTGCGATCGGGTTGAACACGACTGTGCGCGGCGTTCCGCCCGCCGAATTGGCCCATGCCGACAACTGGCTGATGCCGCAGGATAGAATAACGAAGCACTTTGTCGACGTTCCCGAAGCGTTATCCAATACGCAGCGTATTGCCAATCAATGTAAACATCGCCTGGAACTGAACATCCTGCGTTTGCCGAAATACCCGTTTACGGATGGCCGTCCTGCGCAGGAAGTGCTGCGCGAGAAAGTCGAAGCGGGGTTGTACAGCCGTTACGGGACAATCACGGATAACGTGCGTAATCAGGTCGAACGCGAGATGGAGATTATCGGTGATCTGGAGTACGCCGATTACTTTTTGATCGTTTCCGATATTGTCGATGCGGCAAAGGCGATGGGCATTCCGACCTGTGGACGCGGGAGCGCGGCCAACAGTGTGGTGTCGTACGTGCTCGAACTGACCCATGTCGAGCCGCTGGCGCACAACCTGTATTTCGAACGTTTTCTCAACCGCGGACGCAGCGACTGCCCCGACGTTGACATCGACTTCTCCTGGCGCGACCGCGACTGCGTGATCGACTGGGTGTACCGCCGTTACGGACACGACCGGGTGGCGATGATTTCGACCCATGTGTCGTTTGCCGCACGCGGCGCGGTGCGTGAAATCGCCAAGGTGTGGGGACTGCCGCCTGAGGAAATCACGCATGTCACCAAACGGTTGCCGTCGGGATGGGACAGCGGCGGACCGATCACCGAGTGGGCGGCCAAAGATCCGCGTTCGTCGGGACTGCCGGTCCACGAAGAACCGTGGACAACGATCTTCACACTGGCCGAGGAACTCAACGGCTTCCCCAAACATCTCGGTGTGCACGCCGGCGGATTGGTGATTGCCCCGACCGCGTTGACCGATTACCTGCCGCTGCAGAAAGCCGCCAAGGAGACCGACGACGGACGCGTCGTGGTCACACAATGGGATATGTACCCGGTCGAAGACATGGGGCTGGTGAAGATCGATCTGTTGGGCAACCGGTCTTTGGCAGTGATCGACGATGCCATCAACGCGGTCGAGGCCAACACCGGACGGTGCATTGAGTACTCGTGTTTCAATCCGGTCGATGATCCGACAACGAAGGAAATGGTGCGCACGGGCGATACGATGGGCTGTTTTTATATCGAGAGTCCGTCGATGCGCAATCTGCTGAAGAAACTCGATTGCCACACATTCGACGGTCTCGTCGCGGCGTCATCGATTGTCCGTCCGGGGATTGCCTCATCGGGAATGATGCAGGCGTACATCGAACGCTTTCATTACGTGCGCAAACACGGGGAACATGACCCGTCGTGGTATCTCCATCCGGCGATGCGTAAAGCGTTGTGGGAAACGTACGGCGTGATGGCGTACCAGGAAGACGTGCTCAAAGTCGCCGAGGCGATTGCGGGGATGAATCCCGGCGATTCCGACGGGTTGCGCAAGGCGATGTCGAAGAAGCGCGATTTTGTCGCCATCGAACGGTACCGGCAGTTGTTTGTCGGCGGGGCGCTCGACAGGGGACTGGAACGCAAGACAGTCGATGAACTATGGCGGCAGATTGAATCGTTTTCGGGATACTCGTTCTGCAAGGCGCATTCGGCGTCATTTGCTTTGGTCAGCTACCAGTCGGCGTATCTACGGGCGCATCATCCGGCCGAGTTCATGGCGGCAGTACTGTCGAACTACGGCGGGTATTACTCGAGTTTCGCGTACATCTCCGAAGCCAAGCGGATGGGATTGCGGGTGCTGCTGCCATGCGTGAACAGCAGCCTGTGGCACTACACCGGCGCCGACGATTGGATTCGCGTGGGGCTGGGGCAACTGCGTCACATTCACTTCGACAGTGTGCTGGCGCTGTTGCGCGAACGGGAGCGCCACGGTCCATTCCGCAATCTGGCCGACATTCTGCACCGGGTGCCGATTCCCGCCGCCGATGTCGAGGTGTTGATTCGTGCCGGTGCATTGGATGCGATTGCCAATGGGCGAAACCGTCCGGAGTTGTTGCGGCAGTTGGTGCTGGGGGCACACGGCAAGAAGGGAACGCGAAGATCCAGGACAAGTAGGGGCGTATTGCATACGCCCCCTCACGACAGTACGCTCACTGACAAGGGCGTATACAATACGCCCCTTCCCATGGCCCGTCCCGACGGCAGTCAGTTGCGTGCGGCGGCGCGGGAGCGGCAGCAGCCGTCATCGGATGCCGGTCAACTGGCATTATTCCCGACGCCGGAATTGCCGGAGGTGGATCCGGTGCGCGATTACGATTGGCGACGCGTGTTGTTATCGGAATCGGAGTGCATTGGGTATACGGTCTCCGCGCATCCGTTGTCGTTGTTCCGGCGGGAGCTGAAACGCTATTCGGTCATTCGCGCGACCGAATTGGAACGCTGTGTCGGCAAAACAGTCACGCTGGTGGGCTGGCAGGTGACACGGAAACGTCTGCGCACCAAACAGGACGAACCGATGGTGTTCATCACCTTTGAAGACACCTACGCGTTGTACGAGACGGTTATCTTCCCACGGCAGTATCAGAAGTTTGCGTCACTGACAATGCATCCGGGACCGTTTGTGGTGGTTGGGGAGGTCACCGAAGAGTACGGCGCGTTGACCGTCACGGTGAAAGATCTGCATCTGCTGGCACAGAGAGATGACGACACCGCGCCGCCGCCAAAGTATGATGTTCCGCCGAGGGCGAAACCGGCGGCGAATAAGACAGCGGTGTGAGGATGTTCCCCAGCCCTACGGTTGTAGTCCGGCCGCCTCGGCCGGACCGCAGTGCGGGCGAGGCGCCCGCACTACAAACATCTTAAGCAGACTTTGCTTGATATGCGATTGTCAGAAGTGCCTTTCATTTGGGATTTCATCCATTAGGTCTCCAGAGTTCCCTGCCGTCATCCCCGCGAAAGCGGGGATCCATTTTGAACTCAGCTACGCGCTGAAAATGGATTCTCGCTTTCGCGGGAATGACAGCGGCGAGCTGTTGTCGCCCGAATGGATCGCTGAGGCAAACGGACAATATTCCTGACAATCGCTCTAATCGTCTTAGTCAACGGCAACGTGCTCCGGGCGGTTGTCCGATTGAGCCGACTCTACAATCGGCTCTTCAAACGAGCGGTCCAGCTCGCTGTCTGACTCAATTTTCGAGGCGGCCATTGCCGCATACCGGTTCAGGCCCGCTGCGATGAAGAGAACGATTCCGATAATGAGCAGGCTGATCGCCATGGCCATCACGGGGATCGAGGGAACGTGCAGCAGGGTTCCAAAATAGAGGGCCAATCCGACGGCGAACACGATTAACGTCAGCCACGGAAATCGCGGCGATAGCTCCCGAACCCGGGCCGATGTTTCTGCTCCGGGTGCCGGGATTTCACGTATGACCGTTCGAGTGGCCGTTTCGGACATGGGCAATTCCTACCTTCCATGTCATCTATCGACGAGAATCGATCCAACCTTGACACCGATTGCGTATAATGTGCAGATGATCAGCGAGGACCACGAACTGCCGATCGACGGGACGCTGGATTTGCACACGTTTGCCCCGCGTGACGTGAAGTCACTCGTCCCCGACTACATCGACGAATGCCTCGCACGTGGCATCACGCAGATTCGTATCATCCACGGGAAGGGGACCGGAACGTTGCGGCGGATCGTGCATGGGATTTTAGACGAGCACCCGCATGTGGCCGGGTACCGTCATGAGGGTGGCAGCGGCGGCTCCTGGGGCGCCACCGTAGTCGATCTGAAATTGTCCGATAATAGGAATTGACCCCACAGTCAGATGGGCGGGAGTTCAGTATTATATGTGATTGAAACGAATCGGTAATGGCAACGTCTAAACGTGGGGAGTTGGAGTGAAAGTTGAAATCACACGTGAGCGAATAAAGACGGGGTGGACAATGTTGAGTTTTCTGCTGTGGTTGATTCTGTTCGTGATCTGCTGGCCGTTGGCATTACTGGCTCTGGTAGCATATCCGGTGGTTTGG
Organism: uncultured Ignavibacteria bacterium; assembly: GCA_964440935.1. GTDB lineage: Bacteria > Zixibacteria > MSB-5A5 > WJJR01 > WJJR01 > WJJR01. The sequence continues at coordinate 51,666 of CAYTTY010000022.1, forward strand.
GTGATTCTGCTGCCGTTGCGGCTGGTGGGCATCGCTGTCGAGGGTGTGCTGGGTCTGCTTAAGGGAATTGTGATGCTGCCGGCACGGGTCTTAGGTGGGCGCCCGTAGCGCTATTAGTCCACTGTAGGTGAGGAGCCCGGCGCCTCTGTATTGCTTCGATTTGCAGAGACTGGTACTGCGCCGGGCTCCTGACGCTCGACACCCGACACCCGACACCCGACACTCGACACAAACCGAGGTCGTCAGGAGCCCCGCACGGTCACGGGATGGTGCACGGTCGGTGTCTGTGACGCACGGTGTTTACCCCGACGGATGGAGGGGTTTTTGACCTGCATTTTTCGGTTACACAATCAGCGGTCGTTCCCCCCTTTCCATACACCACCGACTTTCTTATACTCCGACCGAACCGACACACCGGAAGGATTGGGATATGCGGCGCACTGTGTTGATTGCTGGGATGTTGTTGGTTGGTGTTTTGTTGTTCGGCTGTGGCGGATCGGACACGGAGCCGGGCGTGACATCGGTCAAGTTGGTCGTCTGGAAACCGAACATACCGGCTGCCTGGGACAGCGCCCTGGCGATGTTCCACGCGGCGCACCCCGACATCAAGATTGTCCGTGAAATCGGTCCGCACAGTTCGTCGCAATTTCATGACCTGGTCGCGCAGAAGCTGCGTAATCAGGATCCGTCGGTTGATGCGTTTCTGATGGACGTGATCTGGACACCCGAGTTTGCGGCGGCCGGCTGGGCCATGCCGCTCGATGAGCGATTTCCTCCCAGTGAACAGGGCAAGTTCTTCGACGGGTGCATTCAAGCCGATTTGTGGAACGATCAAATCTACGGCGTGCCACTCAACATCGATGCCGGTATTCTGTATTACCGCAAAGACCTCCTCGACAAGTATGGATTTGCGCCACCGACAACATGGCCGGAGATGATCGACCAGATCGATTCAATCCAAGCCGGTGAAGACGATCCGAACCTGAACGGATTCAGCGGGCAGTTTCGCCAGTACGAAGGATTGATCTGCGACATGCTCGAGTTTGTTCAGTCGAACGGTGGTCGCTTGACCGAACCTGAATCGCAGGAGACGATGGAGGCCATCCAATTCGTGCGCACTGAACTGATCGGTGATGCCGCGCCCCGAGGTGTGCTGACGTATTCGGAGCAGGAATCGCTTGATCTGTTCACCAGCGGTGGCGCGATCTTCCATCGCAACTGGCCGTATGCGTGGTCGGTGTCGAAAGAGACGCCGATGGCCGGACAGGTGGGAATTGCCCGGCTGCCGTCGTTCAAAGAGGACATGAGCACATCGACGCTCGGCGGCTGGCGCTTTGGTATCAGCCGGTATTCGAAGAACCAAGACGCCGCGTGGACCGTTGTTCAGTTCTTCACCAGTCCGCAGATGCAACGGCACTTTGCCGTCTACGCGGGACGTGCTCCAGTGCGCAAAGCGTTGTATCAAGACAGCACGGTACTGGCGGCGAATCCCCATTTTGAAGAGATGTATCCGGTGTTCGAAACCGCGACGCCGCGTCCGCGCACACCGGTCTATCCGGAAGTCTCCAACATTCTGCAGCGGTTTCTGCATTCAGCCCTGTCGCAGGACGACGCCGATCTCGATGCGCTTGCCGCGAAGGCGGCGAAAGAAATCGAAACCGCACTGGGCCGCGTGCAGTGAAGAGTGAACGCAAAGCCGCATACGCATTGGTTGCTCCCGCTGTTTTCATCGTTGCGGTCTTTGTCTTATCGCCGATTGTGCAGGCATTTATCAACAGCCTGTATCGCGACACGCCGTTCGCACCAAAAACTTTCATCGGACTGGACAACTACCGCACACTGTTCAGCGACAGTGTGGCATTGGGCACAATTGAATTCACTCTAATCTTCGTGATCGTTTCGACGGCGCTGGAAATTCTGATTGGTCTCGGGCTGGCGCTGGTGATTCACGAGCATTTCAAGGGACGCGGGCTGGTGCGGGCGGCGGTGTTGATCCCGTGGGCGATTCCCACCGTCGTCGCCGGTGTGATGTGGAAGTACATGCTCAATGACCAGTACGGGTTCGTTAACCTGGTGTTCTATGGATCCAACGTTGCGAATTACGTCGCCTGGCTGGCATCGGAGTGGAGCGCACGGATGGCCATTATCGGTGCAGACGTATGGAAGACATCATCGTTTGCCGCGCTGTTGATCCTGGCCGGATTGCAGAGCATCCCCGAAGACTTGTACGAAGCAGCACGCATTGACGGTGCCAATGCGGTGAAGCGCTTTTTCCGTATCACTCTGCCGCTCTTGAAGCCGGCAATTCTGCTGGCGCTGTTGTTTCGCATGATGGACGCATTCCGCGTGTTTGCCTTGGTGTATGTCATGACGCAGGGCGCGCCGGGCGGATCGACCAATGTGTTGCAGTACTACGGTTACCAGAAGATGTTTCCCGAGCAGCAGTTCGGTTACGGGTCTGCGGTATCGGTGCTGGTGTTCGTCATGATTGCGATTGTCGCCACCCTTCTCATTCGCACCGTCCGCACACGGATCTACGAGTCATGAGACGCGTCGTTTTCACTATCGTCATTGTTGCGGTCGTGCTGTTCAGCATCGGCCCGTTCCTGTGGATTCTGAATACGTCACTGAAATCGCCGCAGACGATCGCCGAACGTCCGCCGACGATCATTCCCGACATGCACAGCGAATTTTTTGCCGCCGCCGTCGATGAGCACAACTTCATGCGTTATGTTGCCAACAGTGCGATTGTTGCCGGATTGACGACGCTGTTGGCAGTCCTTGTCGGCACACTGGCCGCCTATCCGCTGGCGCGTTTACGGATGCCGTGGCGACGGGGGATTCTGTCGTTGGTGTTGGCCGCATCGATGTTTCCGCAGATCGCGATTGTGGGCGGAGTGTACCGCCTGCTGCTCAATCTCGGCTTGCTCAACACCCATCCGGGTCTTGTGTTGCCGTATACGGCGCTCACCCTCCCCTTGGCGATTTGGATTCTCACCAGTTTCTTTAAGGAGATTCCGCCCGATTTGGAGGACTCGGCACGCGTGGATGGGTGCGGACCATTGGCCACGATGTGGCGGATATTCGTACCGGTGGCCGCGCCGGCCGTGTTCACCACCGCGATTCTGGTCTTCATTTATGCCTGGAATGAGTTTTTCTTTGCCCTGTTGATTATGACCGACCCGGCGGTCCAGACATTGCCGGTCGGCATCGCCAAGTTCCCCGGTGAGTACATGGTGCCGTGGGGTGAACTGGCCGCCGCCGCCGTAATCGCCACTGTTCCCTTGGTGGTCCTGGTCCTGATTTTGCAGCGGCGTATCATCAGCGGGCTGACCGCAGGAGCTGTCAAAGGATGAGCACTCTCGAATTGCGTGGACTCACCAAACGCTTCGGCGAAATCGAAGCACTGAATGCGATCGATCTGACGGTCGATCAAGGCGACTTCTGCGTGTTGCTTGGCCCATCGGGATGTGGCAAGTCGACCGCCTTGCGCTGCATTGCCGGATTGGAGACGATTACCGAGGGCGACGTGATCATCAACGGCGATCGTGTTAATGAGAAGACGCCGAAGGAACGCGGTATCGCGATGGTGTTCCAAACGTACGCGCTGTACCCGCACATGACGGTGCGTGAGAATCTGGCGTTTCCGTTAAAGATGAGCAAAATGGCGAAGGAAGAGACAGAGAAGCGTGTGCACGACACGGCATCGCTGTTACGCATCGAGACAATGCTCGACCGGCGGCCGCGCGAGTTGTCGGGCGGCCAACGCCAACGCGTGGCGATCGGACGCGCCATCGTGCGCGAGCCGACATTGTTTCTCTTCGACGAACCGCTCTCCAACCTCGATGCCAAGCTTCGCAACGATATGCGACTGGAGATTGCCGCATTGCACCGTCGACTTGAAGCAACGGTCGTCTATGTGACACACGATCAAGTTGAAGCGATGACGCTCGGCAAAACGATTGTCGTCATGAATGACGGCCGTATTGAGCAGGTGGGAACGCCGGATGACGTTTATCAACGACCGGCCACGCCATTTGTCGCGGGCTTTGTCGGCATGCCGGCGATGAACTTCGTCACCGGCGAGATCACCAACGGCGCCTTCCAGGCGAACGGGTTCAGCATACCGGTCCCGGTCGATCATGAGGGCGAAACACTCTTGGGTGTGCGGCCTGAAGACATCAACATCGGTGGCGATCACGGCGAAGGTGAGGTCGAGATCATCGAGAATCTTGGCGCCGACCGCTATGCCTACCTGAAGGAAACCGACAAACGGAAGCGTTGGGCGGTGCGATTGAATCCCGACGAATCAGTCGACGTCGGACAGTCGGTTAATCTGTCGTTCAATGTCGAGCGTTTGCATCTCTACGCCGACAATCGGCGGCTGGAGATCAAGTCATCATCATGAGTGGGTCATCCAACTGAATCGAAGCGCGAACCATGGCAGGTGGCGCAGGCTCACAGTTCATTGGAATCGGCGGCCTCTCCGGCGCCGGAAAGACACTGCTGGCCGACGCGTTGGAACAGCGATTGGGCCACGACAACGCCGTGATCATCCCCCTCGATTCCTATTACCGTCCTCGCGATGAACTTGAGCTGTCCGAACGATCCCGCCTGAATTTCGATGCGCCTGATGCGTTTGATTGGAGACTGCTAATCAGCCATATCAATGCGCTGGCTTCCGGCCATCCGATCCGGCGTCCGGTGTATGACTACACCACGCATACACGGTCATCGAATACTGTCGATGTTGATCCATTGCGTTTTGTGGTCATTGAGGGCGTTCTGGCTTTGCATCATCCAGACATCCGCGAGAAAATGCACTTGCGTGTCTATGTCGAATGCGACGATGACACATGCCTGCAACGACGCATTGACCGCGATGTGCGTGAGCGCGGCCGTTCGGAAGAATCGGTCATCCGTCAATTCAACGACACCGTACGACCGATGTCCGACCGGTACGTGCGCCCGACACGCCAGTACGCGGACATCATTATTCGCGGTGACCAGGACGTTGCACCTTCGGTGGATGTGATCGTGGAAGCGTTGGTGGCGGGAGCATAGAGCGGTTGCCAGAAAGATTGTCCGTTTGCCTCAGCGATCCCTTCGGGTGAAACAGCTCGCCGCTGTCATCCCCGTCCGCCATGGCGGACGGGAATGACAACACGTTAGACGCTTTCTGGATGACGTACCCGAATGCCGGGAATGCCGTGGGGGGAGGGAATTGACGGGACAGCTGATGCCCTAGTGTCATGTCATGCACCAAGAGCCGGACAGAATTCCGTAGGGCAGGAGCACCGGGCGCCAGGCGTGCTCGGCATGGTCAATTCGGCTGCCCGCCCGGGGCTCCTGCCGGACACGCGACAACGCCATCGGCAGGAGCCCTGCGCTGCCAGCGCCCCCGCCGTCTCCGAAGTCACGGACGCGCAGTGCTCCTGCCCTACGACATATCGCGCGTGACATAACACTAGTGTCGTGTCCCGGGAGTAGGTTAATGACATTGTTCACGACCGCAGTGCGGTCACGCGCCCTCGCGTGACGGCTATCTCCCGTGCGCCCGGCATGGGCACTGACTTGGAGGTGTAAGTCCTCCGGGGAGCAGGTCA
>CAYTTY010000023.1:0-56396 GCA_964440935.1 uncultured Ignavibacteria bacterium
CATTCGTAGGGGCGTACTGAGTACGCCCGCACCCGCAACGGTTTACGCGAATGGGGCGTATTCGATACGCCCCTACAAATGCATGTTCTCAACCATGTAGCGCCTTCTTTCAACGCTCCCCCCTCAAGGCTCGTGGCGCCCCAACGTGCGTGCAAAGCAAACCCACCCTCGTGCTTTCTCAAACGGAACGGAATTCTGACAACCGCTCTAACCGCACCGGTCCGGCTAAGAGCCACACCTATGCGACTAACCTATGGGTTTTTCAACACGCCCTTACGCCCCGTGCGACGTTGTACCGCGCCTGCGGCGCCCTTTCGGAGTGTTGATGATTACACAGAATCTAAACCCACCCTGACTCGCCCACGACCGAAGGTCGTGGGCGAGTCAGGGTGGGGCACCCCATATTCGGGGTAGACTCCAACTGCGCTACCGTGAATTGTCATTCCCGCGGCGATTGGAATCCAATGTTCTTTTCGTCTTTGCCCGCCTGTTTGATCTCACCGTGGTTCGCCTCGAATTTCTTGATGTTGTCTTCGAGGGCCTGGTGGAGCATCTTCGCGTGAGCCGGGGTCATGATGATGCGCGAGTAAACGCGGGCCTTCTGCGCGCCGGGGGTGACGCGGGCGAAATCGATCACGAATTCCTGTGGGGAGTGGACGATCAGGGCCAGATTCGAGTAGATGCCCTCGGATTCGGGCTCTTTCACTTCGATTTTGAGTTGTTGTTGCCGTCGCTGCTGTTCCACGGTCAATTCCTCCTTGCCTTGCGGACGATCCACGGTATAGCATGCGCCGTTTGAAGTCAACGCCGCCGGCGATGACCCGTGACATCGATGATCATGACCAGCGAACTCCACGATCGTATCGCCCGACTGACCGGCCAATTCGGCCGTGGACGGGTTGTCGTGCTCGGCGATCTGATGCTCGACGAGTACTGGTGGGGAAGTGTGGAGCGCATCTCGCCCGAGGCTCCGGTGCCGGTGGTGCTGGTCGACCGGCAGGGGATGAAGCTCGGCGGTGCGGCCAATGTCGCATTGAATATCCACTGCCTGGGCGGGACAGCAGTGACGGTTGGAGTGCACGGCCATGATCGCGCCGGCGAGGCGCTTCGGGTGCTGATGACCGAGCAAAGTCTCCCGACGGATGGGTTGGTCGGTGTCGAGGGGCGTCCGACAACAATCAAGACGCGAATTGTCGCAGCGAAGCAGCAGGTTGTTCGCGCCGACATCGAGACGACCGATGAAATCGACCTCCATTTGACCGAACGTGTCTTTGAGCGTTTTGTCGCGGCCATGAATGGTGCTGCGGGCGTGATCATTTCCGATTACGGCAAGGGCGTGATCACGCGGGACTTGTTGGATCGCGTCATCGGCTGGGCGCGCGCACATGACCGGTTTATTGTCGTCGATCCGAAGGACACGCACTTTTTCTCGTACCGTAAAGTGACGACCCTCACGCCCAATCATCACGAAGCTGGGTTCGTAGCCGGACGGCGGTTGCGCGACGAGGCCACCCTGCGTGAGGTCGGTTCCGATTTGATGCGGCGATTGGAATCGGATTCGCTTCTGATCACGCGCGGCGAGCACGGTATGGCACTCTTCGAGCAGGGTGGCGGTTTGACGCTTATCCCAACGGTGGCCGAGCATGTATTCGATGTTACCGGCGCCGGCGATACGGTGATCGCGACCGTTGCCATGTGTCTCGCAGTGGGAGGATCTCTGCTCGAGGCGGCATACACGGCGAATGTGGCCGCCGGTCAGGTGATCCGTGAGGTCGGTACCGCGCAGACGACCGTTGACGCCATTCGTAAGGCGATGGAATCAATCCCCGAACCGGTGTTGAATCACGTTGGCTAAGGCATTCACATCAGCCATTGTCAGTCGGACCGAACTCGTTCGCCTCGCGGACCGCTGGCGCAGGGCCGGCAAGCGTATCGTGTTCACCAATGGCGTATTCGATATTTTGCACCGAGGTCATCTGGAGTTATTCGAGTTTTGCCGGCGCCAAGGTGATGTCGTTGTGGTGGGCATGAACAACGATGCCTCGACACGACGACTCAAGGGTCCTTCCCGGCCGATCAATAATCAACGCGATCGTGCACTTCTTATAGCAGCACTGAAACCGGTCGAGTATGTCTGCTTATTCGGTGAAGACACGCCGCTGAAGTTGATTCAGTCGCTGCGGCCGCACGTTCTGGTGAAAGGCTCGGAGTATGCCACGGGTGATATCGTCGGGGCGAAGGACGTGAAGAGCTGGGGCGGCGACGTGAAGCGATTTCGGATGCGGGCGGGGTATTCATCCACGGCCATTCTCAAGCGGCTAGGCAGTTAGAGCGATTGTCAGAAGTATCCCCCGTTTGAATCCAATACGGTGGTCACATGTGGCATCACCCGCCCTCGGGTGACGCCACATAATACATTTCACTTGCATTCCCATTATGCATGGTATATCCTGCTTCATAGGGTGAGCCATCAGACCAAGGGCCGATGACGCATCCCGCCGTACCGTTCGCTACATCGACGTGACCCGCACCAGCCAGCGACGGCAACACCTGTGGCTGGGCGTGACGACACCTCGGACGCTGTCGTGAGCAGTCCAAGGCGGATTATTCTATGTCGTCGTTGCGCGTAAAGCACTCCCCCCCCGCAAGCAACTGACTGCTATTCAATCAGTTGCAATCATCGCAACGATTCTGATTGCGATCGTGCTCGGCTTGCAGGCAGCTCATCTCATCTCCGATGCCAGAATCGGCAGAATCGAAGCCAACGCGAGTAATGTGCTCAAATCACGGATTCAGCGCATTGCCGTAGGTGAGCAATTCCCGGACTTCCCCGTGTGGAACCAGGATGAAACGGCCGCAGATTACATCTCGCGTCTGCTCCCTCACGGCGGCGTGGTCGTGATGCTGTCCGGCACCTGCCCCGTGTGTGCCGGGGAAGCCGCGATGATTGAACGCGTGCTGATGAGGGCTCCCGGCAAGCCGATTCCGGCGATTCTTCTGACGGATGAGAAGGCAAGCGAGGCGACTCTGGCCGCTATGGCCAGAGAAGGCGTGAGCCTGCCGGTTTATTGTGACCTGACCGGCTTCCTGCGGCACGAATGTGAAATTCCGACACGGACCGCCTATTTCGTGATCGATTCCGCTGGCGTCCTTGAAGCGATGGAGTCGTGGAAAGCTGATGATGAATGGCTTCTGAAGATTACAACGTCCTTTGCGCAAAGGGATATTGCACCAAGATAGCGCACACACAAGAACCGAAGGAGGTGAGGAACATGGGTCGAAAACTGTTTACGTTCGTGCTCGCTGTGGTTTTCATGGTGACACTGGCGGTCACGACCGTGGTGTCAGTTCAAGCAGACTGGGGCGGTTGCGATGACTGCAGTCATTGTCCCGGGTATCCGGGTATTCCGGATGGCCACGAAGTATCTAAGATCGAGTGCGATAGCCACGTGTGCATTCCACCCGGCGGTTGCCCCCCTCTGCCGTAGAGTGCCTACATCAGATTGACTTTGTCGTGATCAGATTGTGTCAAGCGTAGGTTGTGAGCCCGACATTCGACAGGAGTTGTCGGGCGCACTTTAGCGCATCAAGAGTGGGGTACGGGAGCGATTGGCTATGCGAATCTGCCGGATAATGCTTGCTGGGTTGCTCATTTGTGTGAGCCCCGCCACGAGCATATCCCACGCTCGTGCGACATCGAGAGATGGTCCGGGCATGGTCCCAAGAACAGGCACCGAGTCTGCGTCCGAAGTGCCCTTTATCGAGATTCTTAAACATGACGTCTCACACGTCGGAGCAGAATTCTGGAACCAAGGAATGCTCAGGTTCTTTGAGTATCCCCTCAACAGTAATCTACAATATGTGCAGATTGGGGGGCTGCTATTCGGTTGTATCCGAGGACACGACACTCTGGTTACGAGTAACTCGATCTATCCGCGAGAATTTCAGTCAATCGAGCACATTCGATCGCAGATCCACGACTCCCGGACGGTTGCGGATCAGGTATACTGGACACACTTCACAGATACGTTCTACGTTCCGCACGATGTCGACGCCCTCGATCAGCGCCCTCACATACCCATCGGGCTCAGCGTTTCCCAAAAGAGCTATGCGTGGAGTGGCGGGTTTGCGCGTTCCATGATTAGTGCTGAATGGTGGTTCAAGAATATTTCGGATAAGCCGATATCGAATGGCGTAATTGGCCTTTGGCTCTATCCGATGGTTGGAATTCGAGGAAATACAGCAGGCCGGCTCGATGAGTATTGCGGTTTTGTAGAAACGACCCCGGGCTTTCTGACGGATTATCGCGACACCCTGGACTTGGTGTGGTGGGCGGACAACGATGGCGATCCCGAACCGGGCCACAAATCATTTACGACCAATAGCCCGCGTGCGGCGATGGGGCTACGCTTGTTACGGGTTCCACCTGGTAACGGTCGCCTGTCGTTCAACTGGTGGTACAATAGTTCCGCAACGACATGGCCTCCCGAAGAGAATTGGGGACCACGTCGCCGTGACAGCCATGACCTCTACTGGGGATCGCTCGGTCTTCCGCTGGGTGATCGCGGGAAGTACCGGATGATGACCAATGGGGAAATCGATTACGATGTCTGGTACTCAGCAATTGATTTCAGTTCAGAAGGATGGAACCCTCCACCTCGCAAAGGACAGCTCGACCAATACATCGCACGTGGGAGGACACCCGATTTCATCCTGTCCTACGGTCCCATCGCAGATATCGCCCCCGGCGACTCGGTTCCGTTCATCGTGGCTTTCGTGGCCGGGCCGGACTTTCATACCAATCCGCGGAATTATCACGACAACCTCGATATCTATGATCCGTCACGGTACATTGCCGGACTCAATTTCTCGAATGTCTTGCTCAATGCCCGCTGGGCGGATTGGTGGTACGACAATCCCGGTGTGGACACCGACGGCGACGGCTTTCGCGGACGGGCGTATCTGGTGAATTGCCGGGAGGATGGGCGATGCGATTCGGTGTTCTACAAAGGCGACGGCGTTCCCGACTGGCGCGGACCCGGCCCACCGCCGTCACCCGAACTGACCATCACGACGTATCCCAATGAGGCGATCATCGAATGGTCGGGGTATGCCTCGGAATCGGCCACAGATGCATTCAGCGGCCGGCGCGACTGGGAGGGGTACCGGCTCTACCTGGGTCGCTACGCGCAGGATGAGCAGATGTCGCTGTTGGCCTCGTGGGACCGCGTCGACTTCGTGCGCATGGAGTATCTGCCCGGTTCCCGCTCCTGGCGGCAGATTTCGTATCCGTATCCCAAAGAGGAGTGGCCCGCCATTCTGGGCGATGCATCGTTTGACGTCGAGGACTACATCGTGCGGTACCTTGAACAAGAGCCCGCGAATCCATATCGCGACATGGTGGCCGATACCGTCTTCGACACGCTGGGTGTGATTGTCTCAATCATTGAGCGTGAGCGCCTGTCGTTGTGGACGGCGGAGGACAACAACCGGGAGAACGAGTACGTCGAGGAGGGCGTGGTTGAGACCAACCTCATCCAGAAGATCGGCGAGCGCGACACGGTGGTGGCGAATGACACCATCACGTTCGGATTATACCGGGCGCATGTGACCGGGCTGAACGCCGGTGTTCCGTTGTACATCGGCGTCAGTGCGTTTGATTACGGCGATCCGCTGCGCGACTATCCCGCATCGGAATCGAGTCCAAGCACCAGGTCCCAATACGTCGAGTTCATCAACACGCCGGAGGTGGTGGTCGATTCCGGACTGAAGGTCGCCGTGTTTCCCAATCCCTACAAACTCGCGTATCGCGACGGACGCGGTGAGTGGACATCGTATTACCAGGAGGGCTACGAGGGCCGGGGCATTCACCAATTCGAGGAGCAGGACCGGCGTATCCACTTCATTAATCTCCCCGACACGGCCACGATCAGCATCTACACGCTCGATGGCGACCTCGTGCGCCGCATCCACCACCCCGATCCGTTTCTGACCACCTATCCCTCCGCGGTCGGCTGGGATCTGGTGACCCGCAACATCCAGGCCGTTGTCTCCGGTATCTACATCTGGAAAGTCGATTCGCGGCTGGGCAGTCAGGTGGGGAAGCTGGTGATTATCAAGTGACAGCCGCGACCGGCAACCGCTGTTGTCGTGTCGCAGATCGGCTCCGACAGATGCGGCGATAAGGTCCACGCACACATTTGCTTATGTGACGTCCGCCCGCATCTGACTCGCGAATTGCCTTGACAGTCCCTTCCAAAGCGGGCAGAATGCTCTATGGCCCGAGGTGCAATTGGCCACAGGTGGCGTACTATCACTTACTACTGGTGACGGATCCGACTATGCCGAGACTAAAAAAGCCAGATTACCGCCAACGATTGGCGGCGTTACGGAAATCACTGAAGGACGAAGACGTTGATTTCGGGCTGTTCAACGATCAGCCGCGTCTGCGTTACCTCTGTGGTTACACCGGCTCGAATGGCCTGTTGATTGTCGGCCACTCCAAAGCGGAATTCTATACCGATTCCCGGTACACGACACAGGCCAAATCGGAAGTGAAGGGGGCCAAGGTCTCCATTGTGCCGGGCGATCTGCTCGCACAATTGCCGCAGATTGCATTGCTGCAAAAGGGACGCCCGAAAGTGGCGTACGAACAGGCGCAATTCAGTGAAGCCCAGGCCAAACGTCTGCACAGTTCCGTTCCGAACGCCTTGTTTGTCGGGCTCGATGAGTTGGTTGCACCCTTGATGGCCATCAAGGATGAGACTGAAATCGCGACGATTGAAGAAGCGGTTCGGGTTGCTGACTTTGGTTTCGAGCAAATCCTCGAACACATCCGTCCCGGCGTGCGCGAGCATGATGTCGCGGCCGAGTTGGAATACATCATGAAGCGCGAAGGATCGGAGGGGATTCCCTTCGATACGATTTGTGCATCGGGGCCCCGTTCGGCGCTGCCTCACGGCCGTGCGGCGATGCGCAAGATCCGCAAGGGCGATTTTGTGACACTGGATTTCGGTGCGATTTACAATGGGTACGTGTCGGACATGACACGGACTGTCGTGGTCGGCAAACCGACATCCAAGCAGAAGCGTGTTTACGAGGTGGTTCGACGTGCACAGGCCGCTGCGGTGCGCGCCTCGCGGCCAGGCATCACCGGCCAGAAGCTCGATGATGTCGCGCGCAAAATTATCAAAAAGGCCGGATTCGGGAAGCAATTTGGCCACGGGCTCGGCCATGGCATCGGCCTCGAAGTGCACGAAGGGCCCGGCGTGAATCCGCGCAGCACGGTGACGATGCGGCCGGGCATGGTGATTACCATTGAACCGGGAGTCTACCTTCCAAACTGGGGCGGTGTGCGCATCGAAGATGACGTAGTGATCACTCGCAGCGGACACCGCGTGCTCACCCAATCGGAAAAGAAGCTGATCGTTCTGTAGCGACAGACGTTCTGGCCGTCCACAAGAAGGTGTGCCATGAGAGAACAGGAAATTCGTCAGCTCATCAAAATGGTCGAAGAGTCGGATATCGAATCGTTGGAAATCCGCCGTTTCTTTCGGACGATCCGCATTACCAAGCGCGCATCGGGGAACCACAACGGCTCGTCGACCTCCTCGCAACTGATCGATATTCCCGTCCCGCAGCCGCAGGCTCAGCCGACACCGGCGCCGAAACCCGAAGCCACCGCGCCTACCGAACCGGCCAAAGAATCCGCACCACCAGAATCAACCAATCTTGTTGAAGTGAAAGCGCCTATGGTCGGCACGTTCTATCGCGCCCCGTCGCCCAGCGCACCAGCATTTGTTGAGGTGAACAAGACGGTCTCCGTCGGCGATGTGCTCTGCATCATCGAAGCCATGAAGCTGATGAATGAAATCGAAGCAGAGCAGAGCGGACGCATCGCCAAGATTCTCGTCGAGAACGGCCAGCCGATTGAGTATGGGCAGGTGATGTTCTTGATCGAGCCGAGTTGATCGAGCGGACAGATTTTAGGATTATGAGTACGGGCGCGGTTTCCGCGCCTTTTCGCTTTTGAGGGCGGCATTTCGATAGTCTCTCCGTGAACATCCGAAGAGTGCCTGCTAGTGTGGTGTCCCGGACACAACACTAGTGTCATGTCATGCCCCAAGAGCCGGACAGAATTCCGTAGGGCAGGAGCACCGGGCGCCATGCGTGCTCGGCATGGTCAATTCGGCTGCCCGCCCGGGGCTCCTGCCGGACAGGCGACAACGCCATCGGCAGGAGCCCTGCGCTGCCAGCGCCCCCGCCGTCTCCGACGTCACGGACGCGCAGTGCTCCTGCCCTACGACATATCGCGCGTGACATAACACTAGGCTCGGCGGTCCAAAAGGCTTCGTCCGGGCGATTCACCTTCATGGGCAGATTGCCGATAGGCTAAAAGAGGGATGGGTCCACCGAGTATGGGTGGACGGGGCTGAGGACTGTTCTCAAATCAAGGGTTAATTCTATGACACTCAAGGAATTACTGGCTGACATGACGGCTCGGGAAGCGTCGGATATGCACCTCCGCGTCGGAGTGCAGCCGATGCTGCGCATCGACGGGCGTCTGACAGCGGTCGATACTGAGGCGCCGACCACCGAGAAGGTCGAGGAGTTTATCAAGCAGATTCTCAGCGAGGATCAACTCCGGCGTTTCGAGGCGCGCAACGAAATGGACCTCGCCTTGAGTGTCACGCGAATGGGACGTTTCCGTGTCAACATTTATCGCCAGCGCGGGACCCCGGGCATGGCGATCCGTGCGGTCAACACGCTGGTACCGTCATTCTCCGAGTTGAACCTGCCGGAAGTCATTAAGAAGCTCTGCACCGAACGACGCGGTTTGATCGTTGTCACCGGAACAACCGGTTCGGGTAAGTCGACTACCCTGGCGTCGATGATCGAGGAGATGAACACCAGTCGCACGGAGAACATCCTCACAATCGAAGACCCGATCGAGTACATCTTCCGCGACCGTCAGAGCATCATCTGTCAGCGGGAAGTGGGTGGCGACACCGAATCGTTTGGCAGCGCGCTGCGTCACGCCTTCCGTCAGGACCCCGATATTATCATGATCGGTGAGATTCGCGACGCTGAGACGATGATGATTGCCCTGACCGCGGCCGATACCGGTCATCTGGTGCTGACCACGTTGCACACGATGAACGCGATCGAGACGATCTCGCGCATCATCTCGTTCTTCCCGCCGCACCAGCACCAGCAGATCCGTCTTTTGCTTTCCGGCACGTTGTCGGCGATCATTTCACAACGACTGCTGCAGCGCTCGGATGGGCCGGGCCGAATACCGGCCATGGAAATTATGATTGGTACGGCTGCTATTCGCGATGCGGTGCTCGATCCGGAGAAAACGTCGACCATTTATGACCTCATCGAAAGCGGCAGCATTCAGTACGGTATGCAGACGTTCGACCAGTCCATCATGCGTTGGTATCGCCAGAATGTGATCTCGTTCGAGACGGCGATGGAGCAGGCGTCGAATCCGGACGACTTCGATCTACGGATTCGTGGTATCACCGGCGCCGCCGATCGTGGCTGGACCGAGTTTGAGCATACGAAGTAGAATTTCCGCAAATCCTCTATACGTGGGGCGTGCTGGCGTATCCCACCCTGACGGTTCTGCGACGAAGGAGATGGACCGTCAGGATGGGGGCACTCCGGGACAAGTGTTCGGCGGGAGCCTCGCCCACCCCTTCACATCTCAAGGTTCAGTGTTGCTGGGACCTGGTCGTTCCTCGGTGGAACCGGGGGCGGGAATCATGATTTCCGAGGTGAGATCATCGAGGAACCGGTAGCGGTCGGCGAGCAGCTTGAGTTCTTCGGCCATGGCGTGGCGGTAGAAGAGCACCTCGACACGCAGGCCCTGCGCCTGGACATGCTCGATGGCATCACAGAGGTCCTGATCTCCGGAGACTACGAGCGCCCAATCAAATGCTTTGCGCATTCCATACGAGACCAGATCGGTGGCCAAAGCGACGTCCACACCCTTCTCCCGGTACTCCCGCCGTCCGTTCAGATAGACCTCCCGCAGCGGCTTGATGCGCGTCTTAAATCCGAGGTAATTGAGCTTCTTGAAGAAACCCGCCTGGTCGGAAGTGGGGGTTGTCGGGATCGATGCGTAGTAGAACGATCGAATCAAGTCGTATCCGCGCGATGTGATCTCGCGGAACTTTTCGAAGTCGATGCGTATACCCCGCGAGAATCGATCCGATTCATGGTACAGGTTGGAGCCGTCGATGAAGACCATCAGTTTGAGCATAGAACCCTCGGTTTGGGACGGGTGATTCCCGAGAGGTAGATGCACAGCTTTCGGGCGGGGCGCCATGGATATTTCGCCAGTGATCACGAATTTTCGATTGACACATTCGGCCAATGCTGATATTACAGGCAGCCCGATAGTGGCTCCGTAGCTTACAAACCGACACCGTGTATAGCCGTGAATGTCTCAAGGCACGATAGGCGGGATTCCGTGCTCCCGATGGGGAGAGGACAGGAACCTCATGCCGATGGAATTGTTGTGGCCACGGCGTATTCGCATCGGCCATGCGGACACCATGGCGATTGGACAAGCAGGAGACGCCATCCCCGATGGGATGGATGACTGTATAACACACTCAACGAGGTAGAGGTTTTTCGACATGCGGTATTGTGACTTCTGCGGCGAAGAAATCCTGGGCACGCCGTACCGTCGCCGTCGGCAGTACTACTGCTCGCGCTCCTGCGCAGACGAGCATGAACTCGAATTGGCTGGTGAGATCGACGAGGAGGAAGAAGAGGACGAATTTGATGAGGAGTTTGAGGACGAACTGTAACGTCTCGTAGCCATCAATCATCTTCACTCGTTCGCTCATCGCGATCATTTAGCGTGGGTGGCCGCAAACGAACGCGGTCACCCATTGCTATGGAGGTGATGAAATCGTCATACCTGCACCGCGCAGGTGCGGTTCTCAGCTGCTCCGACGCGGAAGAGACTCAAGTTCTTCGACAAGGCTCTCCGAGGGCGGACAACCCAAAAACCGATTGCCGCAGATCGATTTAGTCTGCTTCTTAGGCATCCGAAGTGTCGTGAACGGCATGCCGTCAACGAGCGGATTCGATGTTTAAGAAGATTCTAATCGCCAATCGTGGAGAGATCGCCCTGCGGGTGATCCGCGCATGCCGGGAATTGGGTGTCCCGACCGTTGCCGTGTATTCCGAACCCGACCGGGAATCGCTGCACGTCCGATTTGCTGACGAGGACGTGTGCATCGGCCCGGCCTCACCGTCCCAGTCCTATCTCGACCCCAAGCGCATTGTGGCGGCGGCTGAAGTGTCGGGGGCCGATGCCATTCACCCGGGGTACGGCTTTTTAGCGGAGAATGCGGATTTCGCCGATATCTGTGCGGAATGCGGATTGACCTTTATTGGTCCCTCCGGCGAGGCGATTCGCAAGATGGGCGATAAGGCGTTGGCGCGCGATTTGATGAAGAACGCGGGCGTGCCGGTCATGCTCGGGTCAGATGGCCCGGTCGCTGATGTGGATGCGGCCAAAGCCGTGGCTGAGGACATCGGGTATCCGGTGATGATTAAGGCCGCCGGTGGTGGCGGTGGGCGCGGGATGCGCATCTGTCACGAACCGGCCAAGCTGGAAGGCGCCGTCATAGCCGCGCAAACCGAAGCCCAGGCCGCGTTTAACAACTCGTCAGTGTATGTCGAAAAGTACCTCGTCCGCCCGCGGCATGTCGAAATCCAAATCCTGGGCGATTCGAGCGGTAATCTCTTGCACTTGGGTGAGCGTGATTGCACGGTCCAACGACGTCACCAGAAATTGATCGAAGAATCCCCCTCACCGGCAATTGACGATGCCACTCGGGCGAAAATGGGTGCCGCGGCGATCCTGGCGGGAGATGCGGTGCGCTATGTCTCGGCCGGCACCGTCGAATTTCTGGTCGATCAGCAAGGGCGATTTTATTTCATGGAGATGAACACCCGCATTCAAGTTGAGCATCCGGTCACCGAGGAACAGACCGATATCGATCTCGTCAAGCAACAGATCCTGATCGCGGCGGGCGAATCGATTCAATTCCGGCAATCGGAAATCGTCCCATCGGGGCATACTATCGAAGTGCGGGTCAACGCCGAAGATCCGGAGAAGAACTTCCGGCCCGGCCCGGGGCGGATTGAAACTTTCCACGTCCCCGGGGGGCACGGGGTCCGCGTCGACACCCATGCGTACGCGCAATATGTCATTCCGCCGTACTATGATTCGCTGTTGGCCAAACTGATCGTGCATGCGAAGACCCGCGACGAGGCCCTGATTCGGATGGTTCGGGCGCTGGATGAGTTCATTGTCGAGGGAGTACCGACGACGATTGGCTTCTACCGTCGGGTGCTGCAAACGCCCGAATTCCGCAGTGGACGGTTCGACACCACGTTTGTTGATCGTTTTCTTGCCAGTGAAAAGGCGGGCGAGACGGCCCCTGCGACCCACAATGCCCGGGCCACTGCCTGAACTCCATGGGGCGATGGTGCTCCATTATCGGTGACAAATTCCAGGGGAGCCCGCTTGTTCGCAGCCGAGCGGATCGGTATAATCATATGATACACAGGAGGAACCGTGATCAAAGAGGACCTGAAATACACCAAGGAGCATGAGTGGCTGCGCATCGAGTCGGATGAGGCCACCATCGGTATTACTGACTTCGCCCAAGGTGAGTTGGGCGACATCGTATTCTTGGAATTACCGTCGGTGGGAACAAAAGTCAGCGCTGGCGATTCTATGGGGACGATTGAAGCGGTCAAGACTGTAGCCGAATTGTATGCCCCGGTGAGCGGCGAAATCACGGCGGTGAATGATCAATTGGCCGATCACGCCGCATTGGTCAACAGCGACTGCTATGGCGAGGGTTGGATGGTTCGGATTCATATGGAGAATGCCGGTGAAACCGACCACTTGCTGTCGCCTCAAGAGTATAAAGAAATGACAGAAGCGTAATCATACTGCCAACGGTTCAGCAAACCACGACACTGCTGCTATGGAATACACATCCCACTCCGACGATACTCGCCGCCATATGCTGAAGGCCATCGGCCTCGAGCGTTTTGAGGACCTGCTCGAATCGATTCCGCAGGAGATCCGACTGACGAAGCCGATGGATGTTCCACAGGGACTCGCCGAGGCCGACGTCGAGGCGTTGCTTGAACGTCTGGCAGCGCAGAACAGTGTGGCCCCAATGGTGACGTCTTTTTTGGGCGGTGACGTTTACGACCATCACATCCCGGCGGCGGTGGATCACGTCGGCGGGCGCTCGGAGTTCTTCACGGCCTATACGCCGTATCAAGCTGAGGTGGCGCAAGGCACGCTGCAGGCGACCTACGAATTTCAGTCGATGATTCGCCGGCTGACGGGCATGGACGTCGCGCAGGCGTCGCTCTACGACGGCGGTTCAGCCATTGCTGAAGCCGCATTGATGGCGTTGGGTCAGACGAAGCGCAATCAGGTGATTATCGCCGGAACGCTGAATCCGCGACATCGCAGTGTGCTGGAAACATATCTGACTGCCCAGGGTGTCGAGATTCAGACGATCGTCTCCGACAATGGCACGGCCGATTTGCAGGAATTAAAGACGGCTGTTGGCGATGAGACCGCGTGTGTCATCATGCCGTCGCCAAACTACTTTGGCGTGATCGACAATTGGGCTGAAGGAGCGGCGATTGCCCATGAGCATGGTGCGTTATTCGTAGCGATGTTCAAGCCGGTATCGCTTGGTGTCTTGAAGCCGCCGGGTGAATGCGACGTTGATATTGCCGTTGGTGAAGGACAGTGCCTGGGCAACACGCCATCATTTGGCGGACCCCTGTTGGGATTGATGGCGGCACGTCGCGACTATGTCCGCCGTTTGCCGGGACGGTTGGTGGGCCGGTCGGTCGATGCCGATGGTCAGCCGGCGTTTGTCATGACCCTGCAAACGCGCGAGCAACACATTCGCCGCGAAAAGGCAACATCCAACATTTGCACGGCACAGGCCCTGTTGGCGACACGGGCGGCAATGTATCTGTCATTGCTTGGCAAGCAGGGATTTACCGGATTGGCGGAGACCTGTCAACGGCGTGCGCACTATTGTGCCGAACAGATTTCGGAGCTGAAGGGGTTCTCGGTACCGTTCGGTCCGGCCTTTTTCAATGAGTTTGTAGTCGAGGCGCCATTGCCCGCACGCCAACTGCTGGAACGGTTACGGAAACGGAATTTTCTCGGTGGTATTGAATTGGGTGGACGATTCCCCGGATTCGACAGCCGCATTCTGGTGTGTGTGACCGAACGCCATTCACGGGACACCATCGACCGTTTTGTGAAGGAACTCAATGCGGCGGCCGGCGAAGCGGGAACAGCCAGTGAGACGCCGGAGGCGTTCGCTCACAATCGCATGTCCTGAACAGTTTATGTTGCAGAATGTCAACCATCGTGTGCTTGGGCTTTTCGCAGTCATCGTCATGATCTGTTTCTGCGGGGTGATACTGCTGGGTTCAAACGTCTGCGCGCAGGATGAGCCATCCGAGACCGACACACTCGCGACCGAGGTCGTGTGGTTCCGAAGCTATGAGCAGGCGGTGGAAGAAGCGTCGGCGGAACGGCAGCGCGTCATGGCGGAGTTTTATACCGATTGGTGCCCGTGGTGTCGCAAGCTCGAGGACTCCACGCTGGTACATCCTACGGTGGAAGCCCTGGCGGACAGCTTTGTCTTCCTGCGCGTCAATGCCGAACTCGATACATCCCTGGCATCGCAATTCGGCATCAATGCGTATCCGACCGTGATTCTGATGGAAGGAAACGGCAACGAGGTGGCGCGGATTGTCGGTTATGTACCTCCCGTGGAGTTTGTCGCACGGGTCGATCAGTACGTGCGTGGTGAGGGGACATTTTGGGTGCTGGAGAAGCAGAACCGTGAGCGCCCCAGCGATCCGGAGACGATGTACAAGCTGGCACGAAAGTACATGGAACGCGGGCAGCATGTCGATGCGCGTGCGATGTTCGAAAAGATGATTAGACTCGATCAGGATAATAACACCGGCTTTGCCGACGATGCCCAGTTCGCCATTGCGCTGATGTTCCGCCAGGATCACCAGTGGTTTAAAGCGATCGAGAGTTTCCGTACTCTTGTCGAAAATTTTCCTGATTCTGATCTCAGAGAGGATGCTGAACTATACATCCCCTGGTTGAACGCACGTGCCGGGGACAATGAAGAGGCGCTCGAAGGGTACACTGAATTCCTCGATGAGCACGGTGGTTCCTCGGAAGCTGATTGGGTGCGAGAACAGATTAGCAGGTTGGACGCCGGCCAGGAACCGTCGGACAAAGAGGAGGGACAGAGTTCCTCCAGAGACGATTCCGATGGATGACAACGATGAGGAGCACTTATGGCAGCGGCCAATAAAGGGACGACCATCTTCGATGCGACCACACCCGGCGCCAAAGGCGTGATGGCGCCAGAACCGGGCGTGCCAGAGCCCGGCGACAACTGGCGTTTGCCTGAAGCGTATCGGCGTTCTGTTGCCGCCGAGCTCCCCGAGGTCGCCGAACCCGAAGTGGTGCGGCACTACGTGCGTCTGTCAACGCGCAACCACCACATCGACAAGGATACCTATCCGCTCGGGTCGTGTACGATGAAGTACAACCCGAAGATCAATGAGCGGACGGCCGCGATGGCCGGATTCAGCCGTCTGCATCCGGAGACGCCCGACGATGACTGCCAGGGCGCCCTGCGGTTGATGTGGGAACTGGGTCGTGATCTGGCCGTCATCACCGGAATGGATGAAGTGCGCCTGCAGCCTTCAGCCGGTGCGCAGGGTGAAATGGTCGGACTGTTGATTGCACGTGCCTACCACCGGGCGCGTGGCGAAGACCGCCGCAAAGTGATCATTCCCGATTCCTCACACGGTACCAATCCTGCTTCGGTCACTCTGGCCGGTTTTGATCCGGTGGCCATCAAATCAAACGAACAGGGATTAGTCGATCCCAGTGAATTGGCGGCCGTGCTCGACGAGGACGTTGCCTGTATCATGCTGACCAATCCGAATACGCTGGGCTTGTTCGAACAGGAGATTCTCAAGATCACGGAAATGGTGCATGCCAAAGGCGGGATTGTCTACAATGATGGCGCCAATACGAATGCGTTGCTGGGCATTGCCCGCGCCGGCGATATGGGTTTTGATGTGCTGCATCTGAATCTGCATAAGACGTTTTCGACACCACATGGTGGCGGCGGTCCGGGAGCGGCAGCCGTGGGCGTGACAAAGGAACTGATACCATTTCTCCCCGGATCGGGCATCGAACGGCAGGAGACCAACGGTGATGCGCAGTTCAGTCGAAAATCACCGGGTTCCCAGTCGATTGGCTCGGTTCATCCATTCGCGGGCAACTTTGGCGTGCTGGTCCGCGCGTACACATACATTCGTCTGCTGGGCGCTGATGGGCTTCGGCGGGTGGCTGAAGATGCCGTCCTCAACGCCAACTATCTGATGAGCCGCATTAAAGACGTTTACGATATTCCCTATGGTTACCGCTGCATGCATGAGTTTGTCGCCTCGGCGGTGATCCAGAAGAAGCAAGGCGTGCGAGCCGGGCAGATCGCCAAACGCCTGCTCGATTTCGGCGTGCACCCACCGACGGTGTACTTTCCGCTAATCGTGCCGGAAGCGTTGATGATTGAGCCGACCGAGACCGAGAGCATGGCACGTATCGACGCCTATGCCGATGCCCTGCTCCAGATTGCGCGTGAGATTGAATCTGATCCCGATATGGTCAACAGCGCTCCTCACAATGCCCCAATCCGCAAAGTCGATGAAGCACGCGCGGCGCGGGATTTGGATGTCGGTTAGGTCTTAGTCTCCTCACAATTAGTTTCCTGTTATGTTCCAACGCGTCTGCGTATGGGGCAGACACACAGGTCTGCCCCTACCGATCATCGGGGCGCACGTATGTGTGCGCCTTCCCGCGCAACCTATGGGACAGTCTCGGAATGTCTGCACCACTGAGGATCAAAGAGTTAGAGCGATTGTCAGAAGTCTTTTCCGTTTGAATCCAACAGATTGGTCGTATGTGGTGTCACCCGCCCTCGGGTGACGCCTTGCTGGTAAGAGAGAGCCGTCACGCGAGGGCGCGTGACGGCACTTTGGAATCGGACAGTTATTCCGAGAAGCGCTATAGAGGATCGGACATCTTGTCCAGAGCCTGTCGAGGCATCTTGTCTGATCGCTCTTTCAACACTCCCTGGAGCCCCGCGGCACCCTGTTCCCTTTGGCAACACACCCTCCGATAACACTTGAGTTCGCTGCCGTGACGGTGTACGGATAGGTTGCCATGAAATGGTGTCTCGAACAGGTGGGTGTCATCTATCGACTTGACGATGGCTCACGGATCGCTGCGCTGACGAACGTGAGTTGTACAGTTCAGAGCGGCGAACGCATTGCCATTGTCGGAGACAATGGGTCCGGCAAATCGACGCTGGCACGTTTGCTGGCAGGAATCATCCAGCCCACGACTGGACGCTTCGCTTTCGAGGGGAAGGACAGTCACGAGTCCGGGACGGCCGCTTTAGTTCTCCAGAATCCCGGTGACAACATCATCGGAGAGACGATCCGTGAAGAGATTGAGCTGACGGTTGGTGGAGTGGACGATGAGGCGAAACGGACACGAGTTGAAGCGTTGCTGTCCCAGTACGGGCTTGCTGAACTGCTGGATCGTCCGTTGGCTGAACTGTCCGGAGGTGAAACGCAGCTTGTTGCACTTGTCTGTGGACTACTCTCCGGTCGCAGAATGGTCGTATTGGATGAACCAACCTCGCATCTGGATCCACCCGCACGACGGCTCTTGATCGATCACCTTCTGACCCACTCGTTTGACACCCCCGGTCAATGTGACACGATGCCGTCGGTTCTGTTTATCACGCAATACCGTGAAGAGGCACGACACTTTCCTCGAGTGATCGAACTCGATAAAGGGAAGCTTGCTTTCGATGGCGCACCGGAGGAATTGCCCGAGCAAACCCGACAGGACAGCCCCGGCGACAATCCTCTGCCAGTCGGCGCTGACTCCCGTTCCATTATCGTCGTACAGGGGCTCAACCAGTCGCCTACCGGAAATGGTGAATCCGCGGCAGTGCTTAAAGACATCACCCTGACGGTTTGGGCCGGGGATGCCATTGGGATTATCGGGCCGATTGGGTCGGGGAAGACGACATTAGGGTACCATCTTGCGGGCCTGATGGCGCCGACCGTCGGCACCGTTGAGTACCAGCAGGATGTGAGCACCGCGGACCCCCCGGTTGTGCTCATCCAATTCCCAGAGCGCCAACTATTTGCCGAAACGGTGCTGGACGATGTGGCGTTTGGAGCACGGAGCCGGGGTTTGGATCGATCCGCTGCGACCGCGCGGTCAGGGCAGGTGCTTGATGCGGTCGGCCTACCGTCAGCGGAATTCGAGCAACGCTCGCCATTTTCCCTTTCAGGAGGCCAGAAGCGCCGAGTGGCCCTCGCCTCGGTGGCCGTCTGCGGGGCAAAGCTCTACATTCTCGATGAGCCGACGAGTGCTCTCGATGCGGATGGGCATGCGGTGCTGGAAATGCAGCTACGACGCTGGCACACAGAGGGGGTGGCGTTTATCGTTATCTCACACGATATCGGGTGGCTGCGGCGAGTCACGGAGAGGGTGTGGATCATGAATCGTGGGCGGCTACTTGTCGATGGAAAGTGGTCGGATGCTCAAACTGGGGATGCACTACGTCGGATTGGCTTCATCGTATAGGTTCTGTTGTGGGTATGTTTAGAAAGGGCTGGATTTCGCTGTGATTGAGCCCTAGTTTCCCACCGTCCTTTAATTCGGTCCGGCGAGATCGAAAAGGAAGAGCCACCGAGATGACACACTCCCTGAGACGTCAGTTTCCCGGCCGCACTCTTTCAGTGCGAATCATGTATTGTTCGGGTCATCCGATTGGAGGCACGGCATGGCAAAGTCCGCTCTGAGTCGCACGCGGACCGTCATGGACAGTGCGGCAATCCGTCGCGCCATTGAGCGAATTTCCCACGAAGTCGTGGAGCGCAATGGCGGCGTATCAAACGTCCAGCTCATCGGCATTCGCAGCCGTGGTGCGCCGATTGCCGAGCGTCTCGCGGAAGCACTGAAGCGTATCGAGAACAAGACCGTCCCGGTCGGATACCTGGATATTAGTTTCTATCGCGATGACTTGCAGCAAGCGTCGGCCCAGCCAATGGTGCAGAAGACCGAGATTCTCTTTGATATTTCCGGCAAGGTTGTGGTACTCGTCGATGATGTGCTCTACACCGGGCGTACGATTCGTGCGGCACTCGATGCCTTGATGGACCTGGGACGCCCGAAAGCGATTCAACTCGCCACACTGATTGACCGCGGCCACCGCGAACTGCCGATTCGTGCCGACTATGTCGGCAAGAATCTGCCGACGGCGGAGGGTGACCAGGTGATTGTCAGTCTGAAAGAATCCGACGGGGCCGATGGGGTCACCGTCGGACGCATGACACCGAAGAAGAAGACCACCGACGAAGCGACACTGGATTTCGATTTGGAATAACCGCATGCCGACGTCACCACAGACGGGGGTGTAAGCGACAATGACCAAGAGGGACACGGCGACGACACCACTCGACGCCTCCGCGCGTCCAGACAATTCGCGTTCGGCCGAAACCGGCGTTCCCGAGGCCGTATCCGGACGCCTTCGGATCCGGCACCTGCTCGGTTTGGAAGGTGTGTGCCGAGAGGACTTGGAGCGTATTCTGCAAACCGCGGAATCGTTTAAAGAGGTGCTCGACCGACCGATTAAGAAAGTTCCCCCGCTGCGCGGCCAGACCATCGTGAATCTGTTCTACGAGCCCTCAACGCGGACACGCATTTCATTCGAGTTGGCCGAAAAGCGGCTATCTGCCGACGTCGTGAACTTCACCGCGTCGACGTCATCGGTGCAGAAAGGCGAGTCGCTGCGCGATACGGTGAAGAACATTTTGGCGATGAAGACCGACGTCGTGGTGATCCGTCATCCGTCGCCGGGTGCACCGCATTTCCTCACCCGTGCCACCGATGCGATCATTCTTAATGCCGGTGATGGTGCGCACGAACATCCCACGCAGGGACTGCTCGACATGTACACGCTCTGGGAACGCTGGCGCACGCTGGAAGGCAAGCGCGTCGTGATTGTCGGTGATATTGCACATTCCCGAGTGGCGCGGTCGAATATTTGGGGGTTGTTGACCATGGGGGCTGACGTGGCTATCTGCGGTCCGCGCACGCTTGTCCCGATGTCGTTCTGTGAATTGGGTATCGACGTATTCACGAATATCGACGAGGCGCTCGAGGGCGGGGTTGATGCCATCAATGTCCTACGCATTCAGCGCGAACGTCAGGGCGCTGCGTTCTTCCCATCGTTGCGTGAGTATTCCCGTTTGTTCGGCATCGATGCGACGCGGGCCTCGCACATTCGTGAGGGTGGGATGGTGATGCATCCCGGGCCGATGAATCGCGGTGTTGAGATTACCTCGGATGTGGCCGATGGCGGCGCATCGGTGATTCTGGATCAGGTGACCAACGGTTTGGCCGTCCGAATGGCGGTCTTATATCTGTTATGCGGAGGCCAGGTGCCCAATAGTCGGGAGGCGGAATGACGCATGTGTTCACAGCGCCGACGGTCCGCGTGATCACCGGAGGACGCGTAATCGATCCGACGTCCGGATTCGACGGTATCGCGAATGTGTGGATCGAGAATGGTCGGATCGATCGCATCGAGCCGGGCGATATACCGATTCCCGCTGCCGATGATGTCATCGACGCACGCGGCCTGATTGTCTGCCCGGGGTTTATCGATCTGCACACCCACCTGCGCGAACCGGGACGTGAAGATGAGGAGACGGTTGAAAGCGGATCGTGGGCCGGCGTGCGCGGTGGATTCACGATGCTCTGTTGCATGCCGAACACCGAACCGGCGATTGCCGATCAGGGGACGGTGCGGTTTGTGCTCGACCGTGCGCTGGCGGCGCCGGGAAAAGTCCGGCCGATTGGCGCCATTACTCGTGAACGCAAGGGGGAAACCCTCGCCGAGATCGCGGAGATGGTGAGCGCCGGTGCGGTGGCTTTTTCCGATGACGGCAGTCCGGTGGTCGATGCGGGATTGCTCGAACGGGCGATGGAATATGCGCGCATGTTTGATGTGCCGATTGTATCGCATTGCGAAACGCCGTCGTTGTCGCGCGGTGGGGTCATGAACGCCGGTGCGGTGTCGGCGCGTCTCGGATTACCCGGCATTCCCAAGATTTCCGAAGAGATTTGTGTCGCGCGCGATATCGCGCTGGCGAAAGTTGCCGGATCCCGGTTCCATGTCTGCCATGTCTCATCCGGGGGGTCGGTCGAGATCATCCGCGCGGCGAAACGCGATGGCGTCCGTGTTACGGCCGAAGCGACGCCGCATCATCTGATCCTGACGGATGATTTGATCGCGCGTGATTTCGATCCGTTGTACAAGGTCAATCCGCCACTGTGTACTCAAGCAGACGTCGATGCGGTTCGCCAAGGCTTGGTGGATGGCACGATCGATTGTATTGCGACTGACCATGCCCCGCACGCCTGGCAGGAAAAGGATGGGGAGTTCGATCTGGCGCCGTTTGGGATGATCGGCTTGGAAACCGCGCTCGGTGTCTGTCATCGGGCGCTGATCGAAACCGGTCTGATGCAGTGGCCGGAGTTGATTGACTGTCTCACGCGCCGTCCGGCCGAGGTGTTCGGACTGGAGACCGGTCGGTTGACTCCCGGTGCTCCGGCGGATATCACCTGCTTCGATCCGGAGGCCGAGTGGACGGTGTGTGTCGACAACACCCATTCGCGCTCGAAGAATTCGCCCTATTTGGGGTGGACGATCCGCGGTGTTGTTCGTGCGACAGTTGTCGACGGGCAGTCCGTGTTTCGCGGGGATCAGGAACCGGAAGTAACAGCAGCGGGCTCCGGCAATCCGGAACAGCAGCCGGTGGCGCGCTGAGCGTACGAAAGTTGAGTGCTGACATGAGGGCCGGACCAGTTGATAAGTCAACATCAGTAGACGTTCCCTTTTTGGATTTGAAAGCCCAATACGCATCGATCAAAGACGAAGTGCGGACTGCCATCGATGCCGTCTTGGAGAAGTGCGCCTTCGTACTCGGTCCGTTTGTGAAGGAGTTTGAAGACAACTACGCGCCATTCTGCGGAACAAAACATTGCGTCGCAGTCGATACCGGCACCAGCGCGCTCCACATTGCGTTGCTTGGCGTCGGGATCGGCCGTGGCGATGAAGTGATTACAGCGGCGAATACGTTTATTGCCACGTGTGAAGCGATCAGCTATTGCGGCGCCACACCAGTTCTTGTCGACATGGATGAGAACACCTACACGATCGATCCCAACCTCATCGAAGCGGCGATTACTTCGAAGACGAAAGCGATCATCCCGGTGCACTTGTATGGCCGTCCGGCCGACATGGATCCGATTCTGGATATCGGCAAAAGGCATGGGATTCCAGTGATTGAGGATGCCGCCCAGGCGCATGGCGCAACCTATAAGGGCCGAACGGCCGGATCGATGGGACTGGCCGGGTGCTTCTCTTTCTATCCCGGTAAAAACCTCGGCGCCTATGGCGAAGGCGGCGCTGTTGTGACGAATGATGACGAACTGGCTGATCGCATCCGCATGCTGCGCGACCACGGCTCCCAGCAGAAGTACCATCACGATGTTGTTGGGTATAACTATCGGATGGAGGGAATTCAGGGGGCGGTCCTGAACGTGAAGCTGCGCCATCTTCCGGAGTGGACCAAATTGCGCCAGGCGCACGCCAATCGGTATCGTGAGTTGCTGGCCGACGCCAATCTGCAACTGCCGCCGCCCGACGGGGAGATCCAGTCGGTGTACCACCTGTTTGTCGTGCAGGTCGACGACCGGTCGCGTTTTCAGGAGGATTTACGCGACGAAGGCATTGGAACGTTGATTCACTATCCGATCCCGGTGCATCAGCAAAAGGCGTACGCCGACCATGATTGGCCGTCTTACCCCGTGACGGAACGCCAGGCGGGACGTATCGTGTCGCTGCCGATGTTTCCGGAGATGACCGAGGAACAGATTGCCCACGTGGCCGCGGTCGCGACCCGGTCGGTGAATCTCTAAGTCGCACTCTGAGCGTATTCAGCAATATGGCCAAGAAGACACGCGCCCGGGACCCGTCACCGAAACAAACAGTACCCGAGCGTCCACCCGCGACGGTCCAAATGTGGCGGGCTTTGGCGGACAGTCCGGGTGTGCGTTGGGCTGCTTTCGGGATTGTTATACTGTTGATTCTTGCTGCACGGTTTGTGCATGTGGGCGCCGATCCGCCGACTGATGTATCGTGGAGCCACGCGCTGTTTACCGATCCACCTCAGTACACCTCCTATGCACGGAACGCCGTGGTCTTTGGCGAATGGAATCCGATTGGTGATGAACGGTTGGTCTTCTTCCAAAAGAACATTACCGGCGTTATCACCTATATCGTGTTTGCCATCCTGGGTCCCGATGTGTCGTCAGGCCAGGTGGTGGCGATTCTGCTCAATTTGCTCGCGTTGGCATTTGCCATTGGTGTTGCCCATCGCTCGTATGGCTTCTACGCGGGTGTCGGCGCCGGTCTGTTTTTGTCGCTGAATTATCTGTTTGTCAGTTACAGCCGCATGCCATTTCTGGAAGTGGCGTCAAATGCATCGCTCGTCGCCGGGTTGTACTTTCTCCTGTCATCGCGCAAGATCTGGTGGATGACGATTGTCGCCGGAGTGGTTGCCGGTCTGGGAACATTCTTTGGTAAAGTAACCGCCCTGCATGCGGCACCGATTTTTTTACTGACGGCAATACTGATCGGATGGCAAGCGGAGTCCGATTCGAAGGGACGGCGTTGGGCGCGGCCGATTGGCTACGCGGCGGGGATGCTGGTCATTTATGGCGCGTGGTATGTGTACGCGTACATGCCTGCCTCACAACAAGTGTTGGACTATCTGCAAGAGCAGTCGTTGTCGCTCTATGGCACTCCGGTGGGGCTGACGTCGGTCTCCGGATTCATCAACCAGTGGTTTTCCTTCAGCATCAACAATCGTTTGCTCACCTGGGGACCGGTGTTTTCGATTCTTGGGATCTTGGGGATGGTCGGGCTGGTTGTCCGCAACCTGCCCAACTGGTCCTTCCGTGATGTTTTCAAACAAATGGATCCAGTGGCCCTGGCGGTGGTGGGCTGGTTCTGGTCGGCATGGGCAGCCTTCATGCCGTTTAACTACCGTCCGGTTCGCTACCAGATCGTCTTGTTAATTCCGCTCGCCATTGCGGCCGGATGGTTGGTGTCGACGGCCTTGGTCGATGGGTATACACGGGCACGCAAGGACAGACCACGCAGTGTCTCCTGGTGGGCGATTGTCCCATTGGCCGTGATCTTTGCTACAACTCT
Organism: uncultured Ignavibacteria bacterium; assembly: GCA_964440935.1. Lineage (GTDB taxonomy): Bacteria > Zixibacteria > MSB-5A5 > WJJR01 > WJJR01 > WJJR01. The sequence continues at coordinate 24,492 of CAYTTY010000023.1, forward strand.
GCAAGTGATGGTGATGCCACATGTGCTGAATATGAATCGCGCCGACGCGCTGTCGCGAGGCATTACGCTGGCGTGTCTGTTTGGGATTGTGCTGGCGGCGATCGTCGTTGTCATCAAGCGTAAGGAGACCGATGGATCATTGGTCTCAGCACCGACACGCAGTGCACTGAGTTGGATTGTCGTTGCTCTGTTGGTGGTGTTTCTCGTCAATCAGGGTCGCCACTTTGCGCGCTGGTGGTCGAACCCGCAGTATTCGATCGAATACGCCAATCGAGACCTCAAACGCATACTGACGAATGACGCCGTGTTGACCGGCGGCTACGGCACACCGCTCGCGCAGAGTGACAGCATGAAGACATTCCCCGCGATGTTCGGTGTCTCCGAGGTCGATCGTGACTTTTTCGAGACGTTCCCGGTGACACATGTGGCCGAAGTCGATGATCAGAATCAGCCGTTTAATAAGAACTACCCGAGCATTGCCGGCGGGGCACCACGGGTGACGACATACACAATCCGTAATTTACCGGTGAAGATTGTCCGTGTCGCGGAGCTTGGCGGTAATCCACAAGCCGAACGGTACTCTCTCTCCGCCTATGAGAGGATGCGGCAACAGGCGGCGGACCTGTCACTCGATTCGGTTCTGACGTTCTTACCGGAGTGGATTGCGGATTCGGGGAATCACTTTTCCGGATGGCGGTGGTTGGGCGACGCGTACTCGCGCGCGAACCGTCTGGAAGAGGCGCTCGATGCCTACGAGCACGCGGTGGCGTTCTTCCCCGATGATTTCTTCTTGTGGGCACAGATTGGCGATATTTCTTGGGAGTATTACCGAACGGGCGGTGCGACGGAGTATGGGGATCGAGCCATTGAAGCGTGGTCGCGAGCACTGGAATTGAATCCCCGCAATCCACAATTGCTCGCACGCCTGTCAAGTGCCGGTGGATCATGAATCGTTATCAACGAAAACAACGTATTGATGTGTCGGTCGTGGTGCCGGCGCACAATGAAGAAGACAATGTCCGGCCGCTCCTCGAGCAATTTGCGGAGTTGGCTCAGCGCTCGCGCTTCAGTCTCGAAGTCATCATGGTCGATGACGGGTCGACGGACCGGACACTGCCGCGGCTGGTGGAAATGCAGAAGAAGCACCGCTTTGTCCACATCGTGTCGGTACCGACGCGGCGCGGATTGACCGAGGCGCTGCAAGCAGGCTTTTCCGTGGCCAACGGGGGCATCCTGGTCTTCTACCCGGCCGACCGTCAGTTTCATCCCAACGATATTCCGAAGATGGTCGAGAGAGTGCGCGAAGGGTACGATCTCGTAACGGGACGCAAAATCGGCCAGTACAACAAGCGCGTTGTCTCCGGTGTGTATAACAAGATTTCCCGGGTCCTTTTCCCGTCGATTCAAGTCACCGATCTCAATTCGGTGAAGGCGTTTCGCCGGGAGCTCATCAATGTGTTTGACTATCGCCATGATTGGCATCGCTTCTGGGTGGCGATTGTCGCCGAAGCGGGATTCCGCATCGGCGAGGTCGATGTCACGCTTTATCAGCGCACGCAGGGGAAATCGAAGTTCGGTATCTGGCGCATTCCCGGTGCGGTGCTCGATTTGCTGGCAGTGAAATTCCAATACCACACCATGCGGCGGCCGTTGTGGTATTTCGGGTTCATCGGGTCTGTCCTGCTGCTTGCCGCGTTTGTGATTGGCGCCTGGGCGTTGTATGAACGGTATGTGCTGGGGGAGGGGTATCGACCGCTGGTGTATCTGGTTATGACGCTCGGCATCGCCGGCATTGTCTTTTTCACACTGGGTTTTCTGGCGGAGTCGGTCGCGGGCATTCGAGAACGCGTGGAGCTGGTCAAGGGGATGCCGCGTCGAAGTTTCTACCAACCACCGTTGCGTGGCTCATCATCGCCGCCGGGTGATCGCGAGTCCGACTCACAAACGCAGAAGTCACGATCTGATTCCCGGTCGTCGCGTGGACAGTCGCGTCGTGGTGATCGTGATCGCGGTGGGCGGCACGGTCGTGGTGACCGTCGCGGCGGACGCAGTCGCGATCGGAATCGTGACGCCAAGGAGTCGGATTCGCGGAGCGCTCAATCTCAATCACCGGCGGACTCCTCTTCCGAACAGCCATCGTCAACCAAATCCTCCCATGAATCGCAGCCGAAGCCGGTGGAACAGAATCGACCAACGGGCGATGCGAAGTCGCGGCGCTCGGCGGATGAGATCACTGAGAAGGCATCACCATCTACCGATAGACCACAGTTCGAAGACACATCGGATGACGACACGCGAGCGAAGGAAGCGTCCTTTGGACGGCGGAATCGTCGCTGAGGCGTGCTGCCGTGAGTAACGACCGTCCCGACCGTACGATCCTCTTTCTCACGCACAACTATCCGCGACATCCGGGTGATTTTGCCGGTGCATTTGTGGCACGGTTGGCCGAGCTGCTTGTACAGCGGGGTGATCGCGCGGTCGTGGTATCGCCCCATGCCCCGGGAACGGCGGCGCAGGAAACCGTCAACGGTGTGATTATTCGCCGCTTCCGATATGCGCCAGACAACCGGGAAATCATCGCCTACCGCGGCGAACTGGGTAAGATCTCATTGTGGGGGCCACAAGGCCTATGGGCGTACCGGCGTTTTCTGAAGGCGTTCACGAAAGCCGCACAGGCGGCGTGGCGTGAATTCAAACCGGACGTGGTTCATGCGCACTGGTGGATCCCCGGAGGGTTGGTCGCGTCGCGGTTGCCTGAGGGACACCGGACCGTACTCACGATGCATGGTACCGATATTCGGATGTTGGCGAAGCTGAAGTGGATTCGTCCGCTCGCACGCCGGGTCTTTCAGCGTGCCGACAAGATTACGGTCGTTTCCTCGGCACTCAGGTCGATTGTCGAGCCGGTGATTCCAGATGCGAATCAGAAGCTTTCGATTTTGCCGATGCCGCCAAACGATGCGGCGTTCATCAAGCAGGAATACAGGGAACCTGCCGGTGGAAAGCCGCTGATTCTGTGTGTGACTCGATTTACCGAACAGAAGCGGAACGCCTTATTGTTAGAGGCGGCCGCGCAGCTGGCCACTGGTGGATTGGGCTTTCGTCTGACGTTTATCGGCACGGGCCCCCTTGAGGAGCAACTGCGAATCGCGGTGAAACACTTCGGCCTTGAAACCGTGGTCGAATTCGCGTCACCGCTTCCGCAGGCGGAACTGGCGGCCGAGTATTGCCGGGCTGATCTGGTGGTGTTGCCCTCGGTTGATGAAGGATTGGGCATGGTGCTGATCGAGGCGCAAATGTGCGGCACAGCCGTGCTGGGCGTAGAGTCGGGAGGTATTGTCGATATCGTTGAGCACGGGAAGACCGGTTGGCTGGTCGCACCGGATGATGTACAGGCACTGGCGGAGGGGCTTCGGCACCTGTTAGCCGACCCGGAACTGCGTGCACAACTGGCGCGAGAGGGCCATCGCGCTGCAGTCGCACGGTTCTCCGCGCAGGCCATTACTGAGCGGTTTGTATCGCTGTATGGATTGAATTCCGATGGAGTCAGTGACTCCGATTAGATGTTCCGACTTGATCGCGCCCGGTGGGCGGGGTATGGTAGCGGTCTGATGAAGCACCACACCGATTCGATGGATCAGATATGAACGGACTTGTCGTCATTCCCACCTATAATGAGATCGAGAATCTTCCTCGTATCGTGCCCGACATCCTGGAGCAGGATGACCGGCTGTCGATTCTGGTGGTGGATGACAACTCTCCTGATGGCACCGGGCAGCTGGCCGACAAGCTGTCCGCCGATAATCCCCGTATCCATGTATTGCACCGTCAGGACAAAGAGGGACTGGGCAAGGCGTATCTGGCCGGATTCCGGTGGGCGCTCGAGCGTGACTACGATCGCATATTCGAAATGGATGCCGACTTCTCGCACAATCCCAAATACCTTCCCGAGTTTCTTAAGGCCTCGGAAGAAGCCGATGTGGTGTTGGGCTCGCGCTATGTCAAGGGTGTTAATGTCATCAATTGGCCGATGATGCGCCTGTTGTTATCGTACTACGCCAACGTCTATGCTCGGGTGGTGACCGGACTGCCGGTCCGCGACGCCACCGGCGGATTCAAGTGTTTCCGTCGCGAGGTCCTGGAGCGCATCGATTTGGATACCGTGGGATCGAATGGATACGCATTTCAAATCGAAATGTCGTTTCGCGCGTGGAAGCTGGGCTTTACGATCCGCGAGATTCCGATCGTTTTTGTCGACCGTGAGCAGGGCCAATCAAAGATGTCCAAGCGGATTGTGCGCGAAGCGATCTGGATGGTGCCAAAACTGCGCTGGATGTCAATAACCGGTCGGTTGGGTTAGTCAATGGCCACGGAGCAGTCCGTGTGTGGGTCTGAACAGGAAACCAAGCCTACTGTTACGCTGTCGTTTCTTCTCGTTACACACAATTCTCAGCCGGTTCTTCACGGATTGCTCGCGTCATTGAAACACAATCCTCCGGAGTGCGTTTGGGAACTCGTCGTCGTCGACAACGCATCCAGCGATTCGACGATCGATACATTGCGGAGCGAGTTCACCTCGGCGACAATCATCCAATCGCAGATGAACCACGGGTTTGCCTGGGGGGTGAATCGTGCCGCAGCCGATGCCAACGGCGAATATTATTGCCTCGTGAATCCCGACATTGAGTGGGACAAAGGAGCCATCGATCACTTGCTTTCGTGTTGCCGAGCCAACGAGCAAATCGGTGCTGTCACTCCGAAACTCGTCTATCAGGATGGTCGTCCGCAACTGAGTTTGCGACGTTTTCCCACTCATCGCAACATCTGGCTGTCCCGTGGGGTGCCGTGGCCACGCCTCATGCAACGACTGTTCGGCTCGACCGAATACACGCACGACTATGCCGGTTCTGCCGGGCCGGTGGAGGCGGCGGCCGCCGCGTGTTTGCTCATTCGCGCCGAGGCGTTCAATGCGGTCAACGGATTCGATGATCGGTTTTTCCTCTATGTCGAAGACACAGACTTTTGCCGGCGATTACAGACGGCCGGCTGGGCCGTCTGGTGTGCGCCTGCTGTCACCGTGCGCCATCAGTGGAGTGGAGGGACCCGGCACAACCGCACACTGGCCGCACATCATCGGGACAGCATCCGGCATTACTTTCGCAAGCATCATGCCGATAAACCGATACGCAATGTGCTGTTATGTGCCGCGCTGGCAGTGGCCGGAATGTTCGACTGGTTGTATATCAAGCCGGACCGAGGAGGGCAGGATGTCTAATTGGATTCTGCTGGCCGGTGCGGTTGTTAGTGGATGGGTAATCGTTGCAATCCTTGTCCCGCCGATCGACCGATTGTGCCGACGCCGTGGCTGGCTCGACCAACCGTCTGCACGCAAGATTCACACACGCCCCACGCCCCGCCTGACCGGAATTGCCCTCTTCGTGGCCATCTGGGGAACCGTGGCGCTGATGGCGATCATCGATCCATCACGCATGCGCGAATTCACGACGCATGCGATACCGGTGAGCATGAGCGCACTACTTGTTCTGGCGGTTGGAATCATCGACGATTTCCGTCCGTTCGGTGGTTGGCCTAAGCTCGGTGCAGAGTTGCTGACGGGCATCCCGTTGTGGGTCGCCGGGATTGGTTTTGAGCGGGTGTGGGTGCCGTTTGTCGGCGGTGTTGAACTGGGAGTGTTGGCGCTGCCGGTCTCGATTGTGTGGTACCTGATGCTGCTCAATGCGATTAACATCATCGACGGCGTTGATGGTTTGGCCGTGGCAACCACGACCGTCGCGACTGTGCCTCTGGTTTGGATTGCGTGGAGCATGAACCTGGCGCCAATCTGGATCGCCTCGGCGGGGTTGATTGGCGGGCTGTTGGCGTTCTGGCGGCATAATCGCCCGCCGGCCAAGGTCTTTATGGGCGACAGCGGCTCACTGTCGTTGGGTTTCTTCTTTGCTCTGATTGCGTTGTTGGCCCCGATCAAGCGATTCACCGCGCTGGCGTTTTTTGTGCCCCTGATTGCCTTATTGCTGCCATTGGCCGAATCGGCGCTCTCGGTGGTCCGCCGCACGGTGCGGGGCACCAACCCGATGGCACCGGATGTGAGCCATCTGCATCACCTGCTGTTGCGGGCCGGATTAAGCCCACGCCAAGTGATTGCGGGATACGCGCTTGTGACGGCGATCTTTGGGGCGATGTGTGTCGCCTTCCGATATGGCAACCGACGCATCCTGACCGGCGTGTTGGCCTTTTTTGTGTTGTTGGGAGGGTGGGGCTTGGCTATGTTTTTGTCCCGTAGGTTGTCTCGCCACGATGATACACATCAGACGAGACCGGTGGATGAGGTATAGATGGGTCCTGGCGCATATTTAGAGTTTGAAAAGCCCGTGTTAGAGTTGGAGGCCCGCATCAAGGACATGCAGGCCTTCGCCAACGATGAGAACGTCGAGCTGACCAAAGAAATCGTTCTCCTCGAACGCAAGCTCGAGAAGTTGAAACGCGATACGTTTTCGTCGTTGACGCGCTGGCAGCGTGTGCAACTGGCGCGCCACCCGATGCGGCCGTACTCGCGCGATTACATTGAACGGATGACGACCGGCTTCGTCTCACTGCACGGGGATCGTGCGTTTGGCGATGACCGCGCGCTCATTGGTGGTCCGGCGATCTTGGGCGACTGGCCGGTGATGATTCTCGGTCAACAGAAAGGACGGACAACCAAGGAGAAACTTGCGAATAGTTTCGGGATGTGTCATCCCGAAGGGTACCGAAAGGCCATGCGACTGATGCGGCTGGCTGCGAAATTCGGCCGGCCGATTGTCATTTTGATCGACACGCCGGGCGCGTTTCCGGGGATTGGCGCCGAAGAGCGCGGACAGGCCGAGGCCATCGCCCGCAATTTGCGAGACATGGCGCTGCTGCCGGTTCCCGTGGTCATTGCCATCATTGGTGAGGGCGCCTCCGGTGGTGCGCTTGGTGTCGGAGTTGGCGACCGCATTCTCATGATGGAGAACGCCTGGTATTCGGTGATCTCGCCCGAAGGGTGTGCCGCAATCCTGTGGCGCGAAGCGGGCGCACAGAATTCGCCCAAGGCCGCCGAAGCCTTGAAGCTCGCCGCCGACGACCTGATTGAATTGGGCATCGTCGACCAGATCATTCCTGAACCGTTGGGTGGTGCACACCGCAATGCCGCCGAGGCGGCCTCGGTCTTGAAAGTGGTGCTGCTCGATGCGTTGGTCGAGCTATCATCATTGACGGTGGAAGAGTTGATCGCGCGCCGCCGCACGAAATTCCGTCAGATGGGCGTTTATGCCGAGGACGACACATTCTAGTCGAAAGTGAATTGTGATCATATATGCTGGATGACGAATTGCTGAAGATCCTTGCTTGCCCGGCGTGCAAGGGTGATCTGAACTACGACCGGGAGAACAATGTACTCGAGTGCCACCAGTGCCGGTTGCGGTATCGCGTTGAGGACGATATGCCGATTATGGTGATCGACGAAGCGGAGAAGTTCTAGCCGGACTGCCGGTACGCCGATGGCCGGCGGCCGATCAGGACACCGGCTCCGATGTTTGTGGACAATTAGAGAGAGGCATACATGAAGCTGTCGAAGTTCTGTGAAGAAGACTTAATGACATTCGACCTCCAGGGTGACAACAAGGAGGCGGTGATTACGGAGTTGGTTGATTTGGCCTCGCAATCGAGCCTGATCCGTGATCGCGACGAATTGCTGAATGCCGTTCTGGAGCGCGAGAAATTGGTGACGACCGGTGTGGGCTATGGTGTGGCGTTTCCGCATGCCAAGACGCGTGCCATGAAGGGCATTGTCATCGCCTTCGGCCGCTCCGAAGTTGGGATCGACTTTGAGGCGATGGACAAGAAGCCGGTGCATCTCTTTTTTCTAATTGCGGCGCCGGAAGACGCCATCGGTGCACATTTGAACGTGATGGCCCGCCTCTCGTATATCATGAAAAGTGAGAAGAATCGTGAACGCCTGATGCGTGCCAGAACGCCAGGGGAAGTCCTCCTCATTCTTGATTCAGCACCGTAAGCGGGGGCGTGGTGTGGAGACGGCTGTTATGGTGGACGTCGGATCGGCCTGCGGTGCTGCCGTGGGCGATTCTGTTGTCGATCCTCCTGCTGGTCATTGGAGATTCCGCCCGTCAATCCATCGCATCGATGGCCGCCGAGTATGTGTATGCGCCGTTTTTTGCGATGAAGCATCGTATTTCCGCCAGTGCCCGCGTCTTCGAAGAAAACCGCCAACTGCAACGTCGCATCGCCGAATTAAGTCTCGAAAACCAACGCTACCGTGAAAGCGCGATTGAGAATCGGCAACTGCGGCGGCTGCTCGAACTTCCGCCACCGTGGGACGCCGATGTTATTCCGGCTGAGGTGGTGACGTCGATCTCCCCCGGGACCGGGTCCATGTGGATTGAAACGGGGGAGAGCGTACGTCTCGAAACCGGCTGGCCCGTGGCGACTGAACATGGGTTGATCGGCAAGGTTGTTGAGACCAGGCATCCGTTGGCGCGTGTGCGCACGCTCTGGGACCAGCTATCCCGCGTTGCGGCCTACGATCAACGCAGCCGCATTGCCGGCATTGTCGCTTGGGATGCGGGACCATCGCTTGATCTAACATTCGTACAGCCGTCGGCGGATATCACAGCAGGCGATACGATCGTGTCGTCGGGTTGGGGCGGTGTCTTTCCCAAGGGGATCCGCATCGGGACGGTCGCCGATGTCGACACGATTCCACGCGCCGATTTCCTGGATATTCGCGTTACGCCCATGGTGCGAGCGGAAGGGCTTCAATACGTCTTTGTTTTGCGCCCGACACCCGACCAGCGCGACACGTCAAGCGTGGAGGTCGCCCCATGAGTACTGTCCGATGGGTGTTCCTCTTCCTGGCGGTCATCGTCTACCGCACATGGTTTCCGGAGACGCCGCCCTTTCACGAGATCCGATTCGATTTTGATCTGGCCGTGATCATCCTGCTCGGTCTGTATCGGGGTGAACGGGTGGGTGCGGCCGCCGGTTGGGGCATCGGGTTCATTGCCTACGCCACTGATGCCGATCACTTCATGTGGAGCAGTGTGTTGGGGGCATTGGTCGGCTGGGTCGTCGGGCGTTGGCGCGACCGGTTGTTTCTCGAACAGGTACTTTCGCGATGGATCGTCTTTGCGATCGTGACGCTCAGTTACCGGTTGTTGCATTGGCCGCTGATCATGGGGATTGGTGGCGGGCCATGGACGGACACACTGCTGTTCAAGATTTTGCCGACGACCTTGATCGATGCCACCGTGACGGTCCTGCTCAGCTACGTCTGGGAGCGCATCGAACGCGCATCTGACGGTGACACGCGGCGCGCGGGCGCCAATGTGTCAAATCCGTGAACATCAGGACCGTGCTACGCGTACACTCTCACGGGGAGAGTTGACGAACCATCATGAATGGAATGAACTGGGACAGCCGCCGCCTGATTCTCGTGCTGGGCGTGGCCGCGATTCTGCTGGTGCTGATCGGGCGCCTGTTCCAGATGCAGGTGCTCTCAAGCGATAACTATCATCGTATCGCAACCGAGAACCGCATTCGGGTCCTCCCTGTGACCGCGCCGCGCGGCATCATCTATGATCGCACCGGCGGGCCGCTGGTTACCAATCGCACCTCGTTTGCGATTTCCGTGCTGCCGTCCGATTTTCGTGGAACCAAAGCGCGTGCCAAGCTCGCTCATGTCCTCGACATTGAAGATGACCAGCTTGCCGGTCGTCTGTCGCGGCGCAAAGCGATGCCGCTGGAGCCGGTGGGAATCTACTATGATGCCGACTTCCGTACGATTTGCCGATTGCAGGAACGCCTCGATGAATTCCCCGGCGTCTTGGTCGGTAACGAGATGGCGCGCGAGTACCCATCGACCGGCTGGGGCGGACATGTGCTCGGATATGTGCGTGAAGTGTCGGAGAACGATCAGCAGAAAGCTCGACAGGAGGGCAAACGGCTGCGTGGCCTGATCGGTGCGGTGGGTCTGGAAAAGGAATACGACGAACAACTGCGTGGGATCGATGGAGTGCGGTATTCGCAGATGAATGCACTGGGACAGTTTGTCGGATCGATGCCCGGATTCGAGGATGTTCAGCCGGTCCCTGGGACCGATTTGCGTTTGACACTCGACCTGCGTTTGCAGCGGCTCGCCGATTCCTTGTTGGCGGACTATGATGCGGGGACGGTTGTCGCATTGGACGTTAAGACAGGCGGTGTCCTCTGCTATGTTACGCGTCCCGGGTTTGACGCCAATGCGTTTTCCGGTGTGTTGTCATCGGAAGAATGGGATAGCCTGCAGTCCGATCCGCGCCACCCGTTGCTCAATCGCGGCATCCGCGGGATCTACTCGCCCGGATCGACCATGAAGCTGGCGGTCGCCGCGATGGCACTTGAAAGAGGGATCGTGACTCCGTCAACGCGATTCAATGGGTGCACAGGTGGATATCGTTTTGGTAATCGCATCTTCCACTGCTGGAAGCTGGAGGGTCACGGGTCACTGGATTTGACGGGGGCGGTTGAACAGAGCTGCAACGTGTACTTCTATCAGTTGATCCAGAAGTTGGGATTGGATACATGGTCCGAATCGATTTCCAAATCCGGTTTCGGCGAACGGACCGGTATCGATATTCCCGGTGAACAAAGCGGGTTGGTACCGTCACGGGAGTATTACAACAAACGGTTCGGCAAGGGGCGGTGGTCACGCGGCGTGACACTGAATCTGGCGATAGGCCAGGGAGAGTTTCTCGTGACGCCGCTGCAATTGGCTGCGTATTACGCCGCGATTGCGAACAACGGTGTGGCGATGCGTCCGCACTTCCTCTACGCGACCCGTCAGCCGGGTTCGGGATGGGTGCCATTCGAATCCGAGAAACGTCTCGATCTGCCATATCGACCATCCACCATTGAGTTTCTCCGCAATGCCGCCGCGACGGTGGTCCAGGGGGAACACGGCACAGCGCGACGGTTTCAGGATGTAGAGGTCGACCTGGCCGGGAAGACCGGCACGGCGCAGAATCCGCACGGCAAGGAACATGCGTGGTTTGCCGGATTCGCGCCCTCGAGTAATCCGGAAATTGCGATTGTTGCGCTGGTCGAAAACACCGGCCACGGTAGCGAATTCGCCGCACCGATTTGCTATCAGATTGCTCGTGCCTTCCTGGTACCACAGCCACCACAATCAGAGTTGGTGACGACCGGTGAGGATGAATTGCCGGTGGTGGAACCGGCGGTCTCTTCAGAGAATTAGAGCGATTGTCAAAAGTACTTTCCGTTCCCATTCGGGTGCCACGGGCCTTTAGGGGTGTGCTGCAAAACCCGCCGAGAATCAGAGCCTTCAAGGGCGAGTCTCCCGGCGAGCCGCAACTGCCTGTTCCACACCGCGGCTCGGCAGGAGCCTCGCCCTCCCAAGTCTGAGATGATAATGGTCAGCAGGTTTTTCAACACGGGCCTAACCCGGATATTTCACAAGCCCCACGGACAATCTCCGGTAACACGTTAACCCACTATAACTTGCGTATCGGAAAAGCTCGCCTTGGGCGGTTACACTTTGTCCCCCGAATTCTCGGATGCGACGCGAGGACACACTACAACTCCGATCAATCAACCGTTTGGACCACAGTAAATTGTGGGGAATCTCGTGCGCCGCATCTAACGAAATGGTCAACTCTGGTGCAGGATCCGGGCTAAAGGCCCGTAGCACCCGAACGTGAATATGCAAGTAGACCAAGCCTCACTTCTTCTCAATCGGACAGGACATCTGACAATCGCTCCAGCGAACAATCTGAAGAATTGCTCAGGGTCGCCCCTTCGGGAGGGCGGTCCGTCGACATACACACACAAAAGCCCCGGCCGGTGTGGCCGAGGCTCAGTGAATTTCGGACTGTGATCGATCCTACTTCGGACGTCCGCTGCGGGAACTTCCACCGCTGCTTCGACCGGCGCTCGAACGGCTCGATGAGCGCGATGGCGCCGACATCCGGCTGGATGAACGGCTGGGTGCTGACCGGACGCTCGACGGTGTTCGGGTGGCAGGACGTGAACGCTGAATGGCCCTGCTGGGCGCTGACTTCGTTGGACGCTGGTAGCTGCGTGTCGTTGGACTGCTCCTTCGCGGTTGAATCGACCGTGGTGAGACGCGTGACGACGACCGCCGGTCGTACGACGGTGATTTGCCTGATGACTGGCCACCTAAACGCTGCAGCGCCGATCCGGAGTGTGACGGGGTTGAGCGTTGCATCGCACGCGCCTGAGAGCGTGTGGTGTATGTCACATCGCCCGAACCGCGCGCTTGGGCGGCGGTGGTGTATGCCTTGCCCGAGGGGCCGCGCGTGTCATACGACATGTTCTGCTTCGGATCACCACCCTGCTTTGAGGATCCAGACTTCGAGCGGGTGCCTGAGGATTTGCCCGAGCTACTCGGCTGCTTGGTCGTTGTGCCCGACGGTGTCTTGGTTGTTGTCTTACTCCGAGTCGTTGTGGTGGACTTCGTCGACTCAGTGGACCGGGTCCGGGTGGTTGACTTTGTCGACGGCTCGTATTGGGTGCCGGTTGAGCGCTGCTTGGTTGTTGGGGTGGACCGTCTCGTTGTGGTCGACTTGGTGTCGTATGTGCCGGTCGCCCGCTGGCGTTCGGTTGTGTACACCTTGCCCTTGCTCGTGCGGGATGTACCGGTACTGTAGTCGGTCTTACCGGTCGTTGAACGCGTTGTCGTCTTCGAATCGTACAAACGCTCCAGCGCGGATCCTGACTGCTTCGAGTAACCGCTGCGGGTCTTCGTCGAGACCGTCGGTGATTTGCTCACCTTGGTGCGGACTGCCGGCATGACGTTTTCGCGGACGGTCCGCTCCGTCTTGTACGACGCGTAGTAATCGCTTTTCAGCGAACCGCGGCGATTTGCTTTGTAGCGCGCATGACGGCCGGTGCTGTAGTAGCCGCTGTTGTAATGGCCATCGTAGTAGCTATAGGGGCCGTGGCAGTAGTACGGACTCCAGTACCAGGAGTGGTGGTGGGTCCAGAACGGGCGGCGCCACCACCAGTAGTCGTAATAGAACGGGTCGTAGTAGGCCCAACTGACCGACCAGTACGGGTCAAACCAGCCGAAATTCGAATACCAGCCCCAGTTGTTCCACCGATTCCAGCCGTAGCCGGTTCCGAGATAGATGTTCACGTCGGAGTAAGTCCCCGAGCCGTAATCGTCGGAATACTCGTCAGAGTACTCGTAATTATCGACCGTTTCGGCCTCTTCAACCGGTACGAGGATCTCCAGCAGGGCGTCGACGACTTCATCGCCGCACCCTTCGGTGCGGAGCAATTCCCAATCGTCGGCGTCAAGCGGCTCATCGAGTCCAGTGGCGTTGACAATCCGCGCCACCCGATCGGGGGAGAATCCCGCATTGCAGAGCTGGAGAATATCCTGGGTGGACATGGCGGAGGCCGGAATGGCCGCCACCGCAACCAGTAGTATCGCAATCAGCAAGCGTCTCATGATCAACTCCTCACGTATCCTGTTCGGGCAAATGTCGCCGTCTACTCATTACATTTTACGACCGAAGACGGCATTTCGCATCACTAGATAACAGCAAAACCGCCGCCGTGATCCTGAATTTGCCGGGATTGTAAGACATTGTGGCACAAAGGCGATTTTGTGCCGTTAAACAGAGTAGACGGTGTCTGCACGGATTTTAGGCGTGACGCCGGACTCGTCTGGCGTATTATTGGGCAACGGGGGGCGATAGGGTCAAAAAAACCGCAAAATGCGACCTGATTGGAAGTCCATTCGCGAATATGATCCGCTGCTGATTCTCAGCGCAGCGTTGCTAACCCTGATCGGCATTGTGCTGATCTACTCGGCACAGCACAACGCGCCCGATCCGGCCGACCGCGCCTATTGGAGCCGTCAGTTGCTCTGGTTTGGGGTGGCACTGGTGGGATTTCTGGTGGCGGTGAAGATCCCACTGCGGTTCCACGAGGTGTTCGCCTACGTCTACTTAGCGATCATCGCCGCTGTGCTGATTGGGCTGGCGGTCCTGGACGAGGCCGTGGGCGGACGATGGGTGTCGCTGGGGCCGGCCTACCTGCAGCCGTCGGAATTGGCCAAGCTGGCGGTCCTCTTTGCGCTGTCGCGGTACCTGGCATACTTAAAGCAACCCGTATTCGGTTTTCGTCCATTGCTGACGGTTGCGGCATTCGTGGGGCCAGTTGCGCTGCTGGTGCTCAAGCAGCCCGATTTGGGTACGGCGCTGGTGTTTTGTGCCATGACACTGGTACTGCTCTTCTGGGGTGGTGTCCCGCCGATTGCTTTGTTCTTTCTCGTGTCACCGGTGATCAGCTTGATCTTGGCGTTCGACTGGATCGCCTGGGTGGCGTTTGCGGTGGTGCTGATCGCGGCCTTGATCAAGGTGCGTCCGCGTTTGTTGGTTTCCGTAACCGTATTCACCGTCAACCTCGCCTTCGGGGTGTTCACACCGATCCTGTGGAACAGCCTGCACGCTTATCAGCAGAATCGCATTCTGGTGTTTTTGAATCCGGGAGTCGATCCGCGGGGTGCGGGGTATCAGATCATTCAGTCGAAAGTGGCGATTGGATCGGGCGGTTTCTGGGGGAAGGGGTTTCTCGAAGGGACACAGACCGGACTCCATTTTCTCCCGGCCAAACATACCGACTTCGTGTTTTCCGTTTTGGGCGAAGAATTCGGATTTGTCGGGGCGGTGATTGTGTTGGTGCTGTTTGGTGTGCTGCTGTGGCGGGCCATCAATGCCGGGTACATTTCGCGCAACCGATTCGGGCGGTTTTTGGCTGTCGGTGCAGCGGGAATTATCGGATTTCAACTACTGGTCAACGTAGGTATGACAGTGGGCTTGATGCCGGTGACGGGGATCCCGTTGCCCTTCGTGTCGTATGGTGGGACGTCGTTGGTTCTGTTCTGGTTTTTGATCGGGTTAATTGTCAATGTGCGCCGAAACTGGCAGGAATACTGATCTGCACGATGCCTCCGACCTTGTTGTGCTGATGCAGCAAGGACTCAGGAACGTCGCGGTGTCGGCGTCGGCGATTCCATTTCCGTTGGTGTGTCCGGTGTGCGGCGGAACGCGGGAATCGTCCAATGAGAGTGCCTGTGGGGCGTGTCGGATCTCACTCGGCACACTCCAACAAGCCATCTGCCCGCATTGTCGTCGGTATCGGGTGTTCAGCGATACGTTATGTGATGAGTGTGGAATTGATCGCATCCCGCGGGCTGTCGCGGTGGTCGCATTGCTCGATTCGGCGTGGCGGGATATCGTTCACGCGCTCAAGTACCGGGGTGATCGATCATTGGCGCAACCGCTCGGCACCATGATGGCAGAGTCGTTGCCCGGAGGACTGTCTGTTGATGCAGTCGTTCCGGTACCGACCGAACAGCACAAGAAAAATGAACGCGGCTATGGCCACGCTGAGTTGTTGGCCGAACAGATCGCGCAGCGTTTCGCTATGCCGGTGTACGAGAGGGCCCTCAAACGGACACGACGGACAAAAGATCAGACACGGCTCAGTGGGGACCAACGCCGGGCAAATTTGCGTGGTGCCTTTCGTGTGTCGGCGAATTGCGATGTCAACACACAGTCGGTTCTCCTGGTCGACGACATCACGACAACCGGAGCGACATTGAGTGAGGCGTCGCGTGCGCTGACTGATGCCGGAGCAACGTCGATTTTGGCGGTGGTGTTGTGTTTGAATCTGGGGATTGTGCCGGATGGAGTGTAGGGATGATCTCACAGCGTGGCCTCCAGGCGTTGGAAAACGCGATTCGGCTGCGCACGAATGTGCAGGCTGGGAAAGGCTGTCCCATATGCTGCGCGCGAGGGCGCACACATAGGTGCGCCCCCACAATCAGTAGGGGAAGACCTGTGTGTCTGTCCCGCACGTCCGGTGGATCGTACCATGAATAGAAACTTGTGGGACAGCCTCGGAACGTCTGAACCGCCACGACACGCGATGCTGCTATGATGACTCAACCGACGGAAACAAAAACGGGCTCGGAGAAGTCACCGAAACGCCCATCCGCGCTGCAACGGCGAATCGACGAGTATCTCGATCACCTGACATTGTCAGCGGGACGCTCCGCGAACACGTTGTTGAACTACCGTCGCGACTTGACTCGATACCGCGATCATTGTCTGAAGCAGTCGATTACCGATCCCAATCAGATCGATGCGCAGACCGTTGGTGAGTTCATCTCCGCATTGAGTGTGAGTGGTCTGGCGCCGTCATCGGTGGCGCGCTCGCTGTCGGCCGTGAAGAGTTTCCACAAGTATCTTGTGCAAACCGACATCATGACGGTGAATCCGGCGCGTGCGGTGAAGACGCCGCGTCTGCCGCGCCGGTTGCCGAGTGCGCTCTCAGTGAAGCAAATACAGACGTTGCTGTCGTCGGTGGATGCCGATGACCCGAATGCGATTCGTAACCGCGCGATTCTGGGGCTGCTCTACGGCTGCGGATTGCGCGTTTCGGAAGCGGCGAATCTGCGGCTGGAAGAGATCGACTTCGATGACGGGTTCTTGCGCGTCCGCGGGAAGGGAAATCATGAACGGCTGGTGCCGTTTGGTCAACGCACTGCCGATGCACTGAGCCGATATATTAACGGTCCGCGCCGGAAGCTGGAAGCGTCGTCGAACGATGACCGCGTATTCTTGAGCCGCCTCGGTAAGGGATTGTCACGCATGGGGGTGTGGCTGATCGTCAAGACCGCTGCCAAGCATGCCGGTATCACGAAGCCGATCTCGCCACACACCTTCCGGCACTCATTTGCCACCCATCTCCTGCAGGGCGGAGCCGATCTGCGCGCGGTGCAGGAGATGCTGGGACACCAATCAGTGGCCACCACACAAGTATACACGCACCTTGATCGCTCGCACCTCACCCGTGTTCACGCCGAGTGCCATCCGCTGGAACGTCTTGCAGGACAAGGTGGCGACCGAAAATCGTCGTAATCTCAGGCAATCCGGATACCGAAAAGACGATTAGAGGGTGGATATGTCGTCACCGGTGGGATTGGGCCCATCCGTGGCACAACATAGGTATGTGGGCATGATTTGCGCGTATTGGGACGGCGGCGACAGCTCGAAAATCAAGGGACTGCGTGTGGCCTTCAATGGCTGTAATCCGCAAGTCATTCCCTTTGATTCGGTTGAGCAGTTGGCCACCACCGCCCGCCGCCGCATCCTCGACATCGTTGTGATTCCCGCCTCCGGCACGGCCGAGCACGAATTGGCAATTGCACAACAGGCGAAAGCGATACCCGCGCTGCTGGTCATCCCGGTCGTGATGTGGCATGATGGCCCGGATGAACTTACGGTTCAGCGGGTGGCGGAATCGGACATCGACGATCTGGTGTCAGGATGTGCGGACAGCACGGCTGCGCATGCGCGGCTGCGCGCCATCCTTCGTCGCAGCCAGCGCGACCTTGATGTGAACCCCTCCAGCCGACTCCCGGGTCCCACAACGGTCGAGCGGATTTTACACGCGAAACTTGCAAGCAAACAGGACTTCGCGTTGTGTTACGCCGACCTCGATGATTTCAAGGCATACAATGACTACTACGGTTACTTCTACGGCGACCGCGTGATTAAGATGACGTCGCGAATTGTGCGCGAGACGGTGTTTGAATTTCAGCCCGATGGATTTGTCGGGCACATCGGCGGTGACGATTTTGTATTCATTGTCGATCCGAAACAAGTCGAGAAATTGTGCGACACGATCATTAAACGATTCGATGCCGAGATCGGTTTCTGTTACGATCCCCGCGACCGCCGCAACGGGTACATCATTTCCCACAATCGCCGACGTGTCGCCGAAACCTATCCGCTCATGGGACTCTCCATCGCGATTGTCATCAATCGCGACGATACCTTCCAGCATGTCGGCGAACTCTCCCACATGGTCGCCGATCTAAAGAAGTACGCCAAGACGCTGCCGGGATCGAATTACGTAGTGGAGCGGCGGAGTAAATATTAACTACAAGATCTATTGTTGACAACAGATCAGGGTGGGATGCTCTCACGCACACCATCTGAACTGATTGTGAATACTATACCGGGTGCGGGTGCCACTGACGTTCGTCAGTGGCAGCACGAGCTTGCTCGTTGTGGCGCATAATTAATCTGTGGTGCTCTCAAAGTTGTGGTTGTGACAATGATGTTCATCACCATGTTCCGCCATACGATGGACTCTGTCCTGTTCCATTCCACTTGACAACTGCCTATCTCCACGCTATCATAGATATGACGTTTGATTGGACAGCATCGGGCTTGACTTCTTTGTAACAGCGATTGTACGGCCTCCGGCGGTCGGATCGGTGTGCCTGACGGGCGCCGGTGGTGATGTGACAGCGACACTGTACCGAGCCCTACGGCCATTGGGGACTGGTCAAGTCACCCGGGAGGACACAATGCGCCGGACAACATTACTCCGGATTGCCGCATTAGCGGCGTTGCTGGTGGGCGTGGGGATTGTGGCGGCACTGTTGGGCCAATGGTACGGTCAGAAACGGGCAGAGGCCGCGCGGGCCGAAAACCGTGAACAACTCGATCAGTACCTCCATTCCACGCTGCAGAGCATCGGCACTGGGTATCCGTTTCCCGACATTGCCGTGTGGCCGGCCGATGGCGGCGCGCCGTTGACCGTCCGTACGCTGTTGCCCAACGGGGGCTTACTGCTCTTCTTCGCGTCGGAGTGTGAGTCCTGCGCCGACGCCATCCGGGCGTTCGGTGAGGTTTGGGTCTCCAGCCGATATCAGTCGACGCCCATTGTGTTGGTCACCGGTGGCCACTCCGATGCGCTCCTTCACCCGCTTCGCGAAAGTGGCTGTAATGTGATGCTGTACCGAGACATAGAGGACGTGTTGCGACAGCAGTATCAACTCTCTCTGGCCCGGGTATTCTTCGCGATCAACAATGACGGGATTGTTGCCGGGATGGGACCGGTTGGAGAAGATGTGCGTTACTTCGCAATCCTATTAAAACAATACGCGAAAGGAGAGGGCGCGAGTGGCCAAGACAGGAGGTCGAGATGAAGAAACGGTCTGAATTACTCGCGGCATGCCTCGTATTGTTTGTGGCGGTGTTTGTGTTTACCGCCACGGCAGTGCAATACGAGCAAGCCCATGCCATTTCGTGTAATTGCACATATTCCTGCTGTGGAGGCGAGGGAGTTGCGGGAGGAATAAAGAGTGGTTCGGACTGTGAGCCATGCGATGAGAATTCTCTTCCGTGCTGTGCGTGCGCATGTTATTGAGTTTCATGTTCTCTGTAGCAACTAGTTAGTCACGAAAGCCACTCAGCGCCCTTTCCTTTTCCGGGCGATCACATGAACCGCATTACGGTTGATATTAAACGTCTTGTCCATCAATTCATAACGGCGAGAGTTTGCCTTCGTCCATCTGATTGGACTGTCCACTGCCAACCGTTCGGTCTATTGATTTGCATTGTAACCCTGATTTTATTCTCACCGCACATTGAACACTCCATCTGTGCAGAACGCACAGAAAGCCGTAACTACCAGCGCCTAAGAGATGACCTACGAATGGACGTCCCGCTTCCGTTGTACGACTCTCGTGTTGTATCAGCGGGTGAGATACGTCCAATATTCCAAAACATTGGTTACCTTAGCTCAATTGAATTCCCCAAGGGCAATCAAACAGTATATATTAGCGCCGGGCCACTGTTTGGGAGCATTAGAGGAATCGACACGCTGGTTACAAACGATATCAGACCAGCAGCCTTTGGTTCATCTATTCCGGAGTGGCTTTCATTCAAGAAACTGGAAGAGTCCTCAGCTCTATATTCACATGCCAGTTTCCATCCGGATGCACTTGCGGATCAACAAGTTTATGCGGAATCAAGCGATACCACCGTTCTGTCTTTGCAGCAATCTGATCCAATCGAACTCAGATCCCACCACCCGATTGGAGTCAGCTTACATACGACCCTTTACTCGTGGGGCGACGAGTTTGCGAACGGGTTTATTCTGGTTGACTGGTGGATCAAGAACACCTCGGCATTTCTGATCGAGAAGGGTGTCGTCGGTATCTCTGTTAATCCACGAGTGTTGCATTGGGAAGATTGGCCGCGCAGCTTAGGGGCAGATCAACTCACCGGCTATTCTGACGATGACGTGTGTGGTTACATGCGGTTCACAGAGGGACACTTACCAGAAACCTCAGAGCGATTCGATCTGGTGTGGTCTGCTGATAATGACGGGGATCCTGTTGATGGACGATTCGTAAACACGAGCACGACAAGCGTAATGGGAGTGCGAGTCTTACGAGCTCCTTTAGACACCTTACCCATATTCAATTGGTGGGTCTACGATCCTTGGTACGAGTACCCCCCCGACATCAACTGGGGCCCCGGGCGCGCCTCCGACCGGGTGCGCTACGCCAATTCCCTCGGCATCCCGATGGGCGATCGCGGCAATTACCACATGATGACCAATGGCGAGGTCGACTATGATCAGGTCTATTCAGCGATTGATATGAGCCTTGAGGGATGGCGTCGGCCGTTGAACGATCCGGCGGCAGCGCGGGATGTGGCCGATGGCCAGGATATCGAATACATGCTGTCGTTTGGACCGTTGCCGGACATTGCGCCGGGCGATTCGGTGCCGCTGACCGTAGCGTTTGTGGCGGGCGCCGACTTCCACACCGATCCGAACAACTTCGCCGACAACTTCGATCCGTCCGATCCCACCGAGTACATGAACAATCTGAACTTCAACGATCTGATCACCAATGCCCGCTGGGCGGATTGGGTATTCGATAATCCGGGCGTGGACACCGACGGCGACGGGTACCGGGGGGAGGCGTATCTGGTCAACTGTCACAACGGGCGGTGTGATTCGGTGTTTTACAAGGGTGACGGTGTGCCCGACTGGCGTGGCCCGTCGGCGCCGCCCCCGCCGCCGTTTGAGGTGACCACCCGTCCCCACGGCGCCACCCTGCGCTGGCTGGGCAACTTCACCGAGACGCACGCCGATGCCTTCTCCGGCGAGCGGGACTTCGAGGGGTATCGCCTCTACCTCGGGCGGTTTGATCAAAATGATCAGTACTCGCTGGTCACCAGTTGGGACAAGGTCGACTATGAGCGGATCGCCTACGATCCGGAGCGTGACGAGTGGGTGACGGCATCCTACCCGTTGACGGAAACAGAATGGCCGGAGGCGCTCGGTGATCCGGCGTTCTCGGTTTTCGATTACACCGAACCATCGTTTGATGACGCCTACATCGATACGGTGCAGGATACGATTCGCAATGACAGAGGCGAGATCATCCGGCTCGAAGACCGGGCGCGGTATTCGTACTGGGCGCCGCACGGTCCGAATCGGGCCAATGAGTATGTTGAGGGTGGGGTGGCGGAGGAGAATATCATCCAGCTTGTCGACACGCGCGATACGGTGATCGGGACGGAGACGTTCACCTATGGTGTCTACGAGGCTACACTCAGCCGGATGAACGCGTCGGTGCCGCGATATGTCGCGGTGACGGCTTTTGATTATGGCGACTACAAGAATCAGGTATCGTCACAGGAATCGCTGCCGACCAACAACAGCGACTACGTGGAATTCATCTACTCCACCGACGTGGTGATCGACTCGGGGTTGAAGGTGTCGGTGTTTCCGAATCCGTACAAACTCGCTTACAAAGACGGGCGCGGTGAGTGGACATCGTATTACGAAGAGGGGTACGAGGGCATCGACGTCCATGAATTCTACGAGCAGGACCGCCGCATCCACTTCATCAACCTCCCCGACACGGCGACGATC
Source organism: uncultured Ignavibacteria bacterium (assembly GCA_964440935.1). Taxonomy (GTDB): domain Bacteria; phylum Zixibacteria; class MSB-5A5; order WJJR01; family WJJR01; genus WJJR01. Next base: position 46,329 of record CAYTTY010000023.1, read on the forward strand.
AGCATTTACACCCTCGACGGCGACCTGGTACGGCGCATTCATCATCCCGATCCATTCTTGACCACGTATCCCTCGTCGGTCGGTTGGGATCTGGTGACGCGTAACGTGCAGGCCGCGGTCTCCGGCATTTACATCTGGAAAGTCGATTCGCGGCTGGGGAGTCAGGTCGGGAAGCTGGTGATTATTAAGTAGGGTGGGCTCTGCCTACCATCCGGCGGGCAACGGGCAAAGGTGGGCAGAGCCCACCCTACAGGCTGACGAGCGTTCGACAATGCTCACCCCAAGGGGCACCCTGTCATACACGTGTGGTACATGATCGTGAATTAAATCTGACCCCACCCTGAATTCTATGCTCCCTCCGGTCGCGACGAATTCAGGGTGGGGCACCCCATGTTCCGGGAGGGTGAGGCCCCCGACACTTAGCTCCCAACTTACGGCTGCTGTCGCTCCCGAATTTCGCGGAGGCGCTCGTGGGCTTGAACATGTTGGGGGTCGATGTCGATGACTCGTCGGAGCTCTCTTTCTGCTTCATCCAACTGACCGGCCTGCATCAATGCGACCGCATAATTGTATCGGATCGCAGGCGCTTGTGGGGTCAGGTTGACCGCTTCTTTCATCGCCGGTAGGGCCTCATCCACGCGTCCTGTTTGAAGTAAGACATTACCGAGATTCACCCAGCAATTGGGATAAGTGGGGTCCTTCTTGGTACAGATGTCCAACAATGTGATCGCGCTATCAACCATTGTTGAGCGCGCCAACAATACGCCGAGCGAATTGTAGGCGGGACCGTACGTCGAGTCCGCTTTCACCGCGCGCCCGTAGGTGCCGATCGCAATCCGTGTTTCGCCACGTGCCATGGCAATGTCGCCCAAATTGATGTGCGGTTGCGGCAGGTCGGGATTCTTGCCGGCGGCCACGCGGAATGATCCCATCGCCTTGTTGGTATCGCCTTGACCGAGGTAGGCGAGGCCCAGGTTGTTGATCGCCTCGGCGTCATTTTCACGGAATTGCAGATAGGAGTAAGAGACCGTAATTGCCAGATCGTACTGATGATTGCGCACCAGCGCCAGTGCGAGGTTACGACGTGCGGCCAGCAACATCGGTTCAATGTTCAACGCTTTGCCGTAGAGTTCGATCGCTTTCGCATAGTGGCCCTGACGGTCATAGACCAGGGCCTCCTGGTAGATCGTATACGCCGGATTATCCAGTGTCTCGGCAACGGTGGGTCGGTTCAACAGAACTCCCAGTATTACAATAGCCGCTGCGGCGACGGCAAGTCGTGAGCGTTTGTGTCTCCGCCAGTAATCCCACAGCAACCAGACCGCACCGGCCGCGAAAATCACCAAGATCGGCACCAGCGGCAAACGGTGCCGTGCGGTGGCAAGGAAGAGAACAATCGACGGAATATACAGAATGGTGAATATAATCAGAATCTTGGCCTTCAAGGAACTACGCCACAACAACACCATGCCCACAATCGCAAATGGAATAATTAACCCGAAGGGTACAAACACACCCCAATACCAAACGAGTACCCGCAGCACACTCGAATAGCGAGTGAAGTCGTAAATGTCGGTCTGATCACCGACTTCGTACCCATTGAGCATGTAGTAAAATTTCTTCAGCCACCGCCCGACGGTTTCCCCGGGATTGCTGAGCATATAGTGGACCGCTTTGTCGGTCCAGAAGCCGGAGATCTCCGACGCGGACAGATCCTGACCGGTTTCGGCGCGGGCAATTGAGTCGGTGGTGCCGACAAAGCGATCCCAACTCAGTGTCGGATCGAGCGACACCTCGGGCATCTGCATGGTGATGCCGTCGGCTTGGGGGTTGTTACCGAGGTAGAGATTGACGCCACCCTGGTAAGCGATCAGCACCGGGTCATCGCCGACGACGGCGTTTCGAACGGTGATGGGAAGAATGGGTAGAATGAGGCCAACGAGTAGCGCTGCCATACCCGGGAGACGGCGGGACCAGGAGACTGGCTCTTTCCCCTGTCGGGCAGCGAACCAGATCATCGCCAGGAATGCCGGCGTGGTAATCAAGATGTTCGGACGGCCAATGGCAGATATTCCCAGAATCAACCCTATGGGCAACCACGCACGCCACGACGCTTGCTTCTCTTCCAGTCGTCCCAGACCCATCCACAATGCCAGAATGTTGAGCGGGATGATGATAACGGGAATCAGCAGTTCGCTCTCGTAATAAATCGTTGTGCCGTACAACGCCCAAATGAATCCGGCCGTTAGGCCGACCCACCGTCCCAGTGTCCGCCAACCGAGCAACGCGACCAGCACCGCCGTGACCGAGCCGATCACTGCCTGCACCAGACGAATGACCAGTAAGTTGTCCCCGAACAGGGTCATCCAGATACCGAGCAGGTAGGGATACAGGGGAGCGCGATAGAACACGTCAGTGCCGAGCCAATTGCCCCGCGCCAGCTCCTCGGCCCACATGTAGTGCCAGCCGGAGTCGACATCGGGTGAGGAAAAGCCGGGATTGTTGGCCGCCAACTGGGAAGTCACAATGACCCGCGCCAGTAGTGCAGCGACGAAGACCCCCCCAAGCCAGAGCCAGTCGCGCCTGGTGTATGATGAATCTGATTGGCCGGTTGCTTTGATCATGGTCGACCGCTATCCGTCAGCCGCTGGTATTGTCCCCGGCGACCGTGTATTATATCCGTCTGATGCAAACGGTGCAAACGATGAACCATGCCACCAGCCGCCGTCTCGACCCACGAACGGTGATCATCGCCTTTCTGGGCCTGTCGATCTGGATATCGTATGCTACAGAGCTTGTCTCGCTGGTCGCCGGGGTGGTGGCGGCGCTGGCTTGCGTGGTCATTCCGGGTTCGACCGGTCAGGGGCTGGCGCGTCTCGGACAGTTGGTCCGCTGGGCGCTGCCGTTTGCGTTGATCGTGTTCGTGTTGTATGTGCTGCTTGATCTGAACACAGAACCCATCTTGATCGAATTGGGCCCCATCAGTGTGAGTGGACCCGGGGTCGATACCGGCACCCGTCTCGGCATTCGATTCATCGCGTTTGTGGCTGCGGCGCGGTCGCTGATGCTGTACGCGACACCATCTGGGCTCGCCGCCGGCCTGACGCGTTTTCTGCGTCCATTGCGGCATCTCGGCCTCAAGCCTGAGATGTTGTATCACTTCGTCTTCGTGACATTGCGCCTCGTTCCGGGGATCGCTGCCGAATCGCGTACGATTCGTTTCGCCCAACGGTCCCGTGGCTGGTGGCCAGGCGGACGGCTCACCGACCGTGTGCGCAACGCACGCGCGATTGTCATTCCGGTGTTTGCCGCCGCCATGCGGCGGGCCGACACCTTATCGATTGTTCTCTCCAGCCGGGCCGTGGCGTTATCCGGGATGCCGCCGCCGGTGGACGCGCTGGCGTTTGAGGGAATTGACTATGTCCTCCTGTTCCTCATCATTGCTCTGCTGACTGTTGGAATCCTTCTTCCTGCTTTCTAGCCTATATGCCGACTGGTATGCAACGATACCGAATCGACGTCGCCTACCACGGTGGTCGGTTTCACGGCTGGCAGCGCCAGCCCAATGTCCGCACGGTGCAGGGTGAACTTGAATTGTGGCTGGCGCGGATTCTCGAGTCGGGACAACCGGTCTCCGTGACAGGCGCCGGGCGCACCGATGCCGGTGTGCACGCGGAGGGCATGGTTGCGCACTTCGATATCGATACACCAATTGACACGGACAATTTGGTCCATCGCCTGAACAGTGCGCTCGATGATGACGTGGTGGCGAAGTCGATCGCGCCGGTGGCCCCCGACTTCCACGCGCGGTACAGCGCCGTCAGCAAGACCTATTGTTACCGACTGCGCACGGTTCCATCACCATTTGGGCGCGATCGCATTTGGCAATTGCACCACGATCTTGATATGAATCGGTTAACCGATGCCGCCGGTCAGATCATCGGAAGGCATGACTTCGCCGGGTTCTGCCGGGCCGAATCGCGTAAACCGAACACCGTGTGTATTATCCTCGAATCGGGATGGGTGATCCGAAATGACTGCCTCGAGTACTGGATCAAAGGGGATCGATTTCTGCACGAGATGGTCCGGTTGATCGTGGGAACAATGGTCGATATCGGCCGGGGACTGCTCAATGCCGATCACATCGCTGACATTCTGAAATCGGGAGATGTCCGACTCTGCGGACAAGCGGCCCCGCCCCATGGGTTGACCCTCGCGACAGTCGAGTATCCGGCCTAAGCAGCGGCTTTTCAATTGAATCGTCCATGCCCGATGGACATATTGATTGATTCGCCGGTTGGCGACTGGAGCGCGGAGGTTGTGTGAAGATTTTCCTCGATACCGCAAACATCACCGAAATCAAAGAGGCGCTGGAGTGGGGTGTGGTTGACGGTGTGACGACCAATCCCGCCAGCATCGCCCGCTTCCGGGACCGGACGCTGGAGGACATCCTCAGCGAGATTGTCCATGTGGTGACCGGGCCGGTGTCGGCACAGGTGGTGGCGCGGACAGCGGATGAAATGATTGAGCAGGGAATCAACCTGGCCAAGATTGCCCCGAATATTGTAGTCAAGATTCCAATCTGCACCGAAGGCCTGAATGCGATCCATAAGTTGAATCAGCTCGACATCCCGACGCACTGTACACTTGTCTTCAGTGCCACCCAGGCCCTGTTGGCGGCGAAGGCAGGTGCGACATTCGTGTCGCCGTTTGTGGGACGGCTCAACCAAATCGGCAAATCGGGGATTGAAGTCGTTGCACAGATCGTCGCGATCTTTGACAATTATGGATTGGACACGGAGGTCATGGCGGCCTCGATTAAGGATCCGCTGCAGGTGCTCGATGTGGCGGTCAGTGGAGCCGATGCGTGCACGATCCCGTTGGACGTGCTCAAAGCCCTCAGCCGACACCCGCTCACCGATGAGTTGGCCGATCAGTTTCTGCGCGACTGGCGCAGTGACGTGACGATGCTGGATGAGACCGGAATGACAGGAGATCGTGAGATTGGACGATGATTGAACGGTACACACGCGACACATTTGCGAAGCTGTGGTCAGAGGAAAACAAGTTTACGGTCTGGCTTGAGATCGAGCTGTTGGCCAGCGAGAAAATGGCGCAGTTGGGAATGATCCCGAAAGGCGCACCGGCACGCATGCGTCGCAACGCCAAGTTCGACGTTCATCAGATTCTCGAAATCGAACAAACCACCCGCCATGATGTCATCGCCTTCCTCACCAACGTTGGGAGCCACCTCGGCAAGGATGAAAAGTACCTGCATTTGGGTTTAACATCGTCGGACATCGTCGATACGGCGATGTCGGTACGGATGCGGCAGGCCGGGGTGTTGCTTGTCGACGACATCAAATCGATCACGCGTCGTTTGGCGCAGTTGGCGCGCAAGCATACGGCTACGCCGATCGCCGGACGCACACACGGGGTATTCGCCGAGCCGACCTCGCTGGGATTGAAATTCGCCTTGTGGCACGCGGATATGGTCCGCTCACGCAAACGCCTGCAAGTTGCCACGGACAACATCTCTGTGGGCAAGTTGTCCGGTTCGGTCGGCAACTTTGTCCATCTCGACCCACGCGTGGAATCGTACGTCTGCCGCAAGCTTGGCCTGCGCCCGGCGCCGATTTCCACCCAGGTGATCCAGCGGGACCGTCATGCCGAATTCCTGTTTGCGGTAGCGGCGATCGGTGCGGTCGCCGAGAAAATCGCGCAAGAGATTCGTCTGCTGCATCGAACCGAGGTCGGGGAACTGACCGAGGGGTTCTTTGCCGGGCAGCGTGGGTCTTCATCGATGCCGCACAAGAAGAATCCGATCATCTGCGAACGAATTTGCGGGTTGGCGCGGGTGCTGCGCGGATACGTCAGCGCCGGGCTGGAGAACGTCGCGCTCTGGCATGAACGTGATATCAGCCATTCGTCGGTCGAGCGGGTGATTGTCCCCGATGCGACGACGGGATGTGACTATATGCTGCACCTGTTGGATTCGGTGATCTCCAATCTGGGCATTCACCCCGACCGCATGCTTGACAACTTGAACAAGTGGGGACAACCCGCCTTTTCGCAACGATTGTTATTGATCTTGGCCGAACGGATGGGGTCGCGCGATAAGGCCTACGCGCTGATTCAGAGGCTGGCATTGGAAGGGACGCAAGATGGCTCCTTCCATGAGGTTGTGCTGGCCGATCCGACGGTCCGGGAGCATATGACGGAGGATGAAATCAATGAGGCGTTCGATCTTGACCATTACCTGCGTCATGCGCGCTTCATTATCCGCCGTGCACTCGCAATCAAGTAGGGCCGAAAGTCTGTAGATAGTGGATATGGCACGCGACGGGTGGCCATTTGTGATCGGCGGGATGTGTATCGCCGCCATCGGAACAATCCTCGGCGCCACCGAGGCGGGGGGATGGTATATCCTCGCAGCGGTCGGTGCGATTGCCACGTCTTTTTTTGTGTTCTTCTTCCGCGATCCGGCACGGACCGCGCCAACAGCCAACCATGCAGTCCTCGCACCGGCTGATGGCCGGATCGTATCGCTTACCACCCGGCCCGATGGAGGGGTACAGATCGATACCTTCCTGTCCGTGTTCGATGTCCACGTGAACCGGGCACCCACAAACGGGCGGGTGATTTCCACCGATTATCGTCCGGGACGGTTTATTGCCGCAATGAAGCCCGAAGCAGGGCGACAAAATGAGCGTCAGGACATCGTCATGCGCAACGATGTCGGGATCATCCGGTTCGCCCAGATTGCGGGTGTGCTTGCCCGACGGGTCGTCTGTCGTGTGGGCGAGGGTGATGAATTGACGGCCGGCGACCGGATCGGCATGATTCGCTTTGGCTCGCGGATGGAGGTCATCCTCCCCCCCGGATTTGATGCGGCGGTAACGGTGGGCGAGAAGGTCAGGGCTGGCGAGACGATTATCGCGTGGTACACGCGCCAGGCCGGCGATCGTCACGTAGAGGACGCGCACGCCGGATTGACAGCATCGTGACCAATTTTCGCGGCATCTTTCCAGGTATTTTCACCGTCGGAAACCTCTTTTGCGGTTTCCTCGCGATCCTGTCGGCATTCGACGGGCAGGTGATGAACTCGTGCCGGTTTATTCTGCTCGGCTTCTTTCTCGACGGTCTCGATGGGTTTGTTGCCAGGGTTTCCAATTCAGTCAGTCGGTTTGGCATGGAACTCGACTCACTGGCCGATCTGCTGACGTTTGGGGTGGCGCCGGCGGTTTTGCTCTACAATGTACAGCTTGAAGCGCTGGGCAATTGGGGTTGGATGGTGGCATTCGTCTTCGTGATGTGCGGAGCATTCCGTCTGGCGCGATTCAATCTGTCGGCACGCACCAGCCCGCGGGGAACCTTCGAGGGGTTGCCGATTCCGGCCGCGGCGAGTCTGCTGGTGTCGTATACAATGTTCTGCCTCGATGTCTGGGGCGAGTTTCGTCTGGTCCGCTTTCTGATTGTGATGATGATTGTCACCTCTGGTTTGATGGTATCGAGCATTCCCTATGAAAATAAGCCGACATCATGGCGTCACGCGCGCGATCGGATCAAATTCCTGTTCATTCTGGCGGCAATCATCGGCGCGGTGATTGACCTGTCCAAAACCCTGTTCCCCTTTGTGTTAATCTATGTGCTCTCGGGGATCGTGCGAGAGGGCGTCCATCTCTACCAGAGCGGCCGCCGCTATGCACGTAACATACGCTCAAACAACAGGTAACAGACTCTCTTCTCTCTGTCAGGGAACCACTAAAACTGCTGGGATTCATATCAATGCGCCGTTATAATGCTCAGGCATCGGCACACGCCGGGTGATCCGGCGGTTAGGAGTAAGATGGCCACTGTCAAAGGGACAGTCCGAGTGCATTTCAAGGATGGGGTCTTGGACCCCCAGGGGAAGACCATCCATACGGCCCTGCGCCAGATGGGATACGACTGGGTGTCGAGTGTCCGCACCGGCCGTCTCTTTGAAATCGAGATCGATGCCGACGATCCGTCCAAGGCCAAGGATCAACTGCGTGAAATCTCGCAAAAGCTGTTGGCCAATCCGGTGATTGAATCATTCCACGTGGAGGTCCACTCGTGAGATTCGGCGTTGTCACATTTCCCGGTTCGAATTGCGACTATGATGCCTATGCGGCACTGAAGCGCGTACTGTGTGCACCGGTGGAGTTTCTGTGGCATGGAGATTCCGACCTCAAGGACGTCGACTGTGTGATACTCCCGGGCGGATTCTCCTTCGGCGACTATCTGCGTCCGGGGGCGATTGCGCGATTTTCGCCGGTGATGAAATCGGTGATCCGGTTTGCCGAGACCGGCGGATTGGTCTGGGGCATCTGCAACGGCTTCCAGGTCCTGCTCGAAGCCGAGTTGATCCCCGGCGCAATCTTGCGCAATGAGTCGCTGCGGTTCGCCTGCCAGTGGGTGCGTTTGCGGGTCGATTCAAATCGGACGCCTTATACACGCGGCACCCGTCCCGGAGACATCCTCCGCATGCCGGTGGCGCATGCCGACGGTGCCTACTATGCCGACGATGAGACATTGATGGATCTGGAAACCTCGGGGCAGGTGGTATTCCGGTACGTCAACGCCGAGGGGATTCCGGATGAAAAGTCGAATCCGAATGGTTCACGTCGCAGCATCGCCGGTATCTGCAACCGCGAGGGCAACGTGCTCGGGATGATGCCGCATCCGGAGCGGGCCGTGGAACCGATCTTGGGCAGCGAGGATGGGCTAAGCCTCTTCAAGTCACTGCTTGGAACAACCGCCACCGGAGTGGACTCGCCGTTGAAAAAACGCGTGGTCTCCGACCGGGGAGTCTGAGCGTGAGACGCCAGGAACTGACTTTCCTCATCGTTGGAATGATTTTGGCCGCCGTTGCCGGCGGTTTAGTCGGCAGCTTGGTGGGGTCGTTTTTGCCTGAGGGGACAATCAAGACCCTGTTTACCACGGATATTGAGATTGGCTTGGGGCGAACATTGGCTCTCGAACAGGTCGAACCACTGACACTGAACCTCTATGCCGTCACCTTCGTATTGGGACTGACACTGAAGATCAACTTCGTCAGTGTCTTGTTCGTATTATTGGTGTTCGTGTATTTTCAGTGGTGGTACCTCTAAACGAGTGATGGTGACGGACGATGATTGGCGGAATTGGCGTACAGGAGCTGTTGCTCATCTTCATTGCGGTGCTGCTGCTCTTCGGAGCGAAGCGCATTCCCGACATTGCGCACAGCCTCGGCAAGGGCATCCGTGATTTCCGCAGCGCCATCCAGAATACCAAGGATGAAATGAACCGGGCCATTCAACTGCCCGACGATAAGCCGAAACCAAAAGTACCGGAGACCAAGCCGGAATCCGACGCGCCGTCATCGAAGACCGAATAGGAGCGACGACATCCAATGTGACCGGCAACCCATTCACCCTCACACACGATCACTAACCGGGACTTCCCATGTTCACAGACGCGGACATTGATCGCATCGCCAACTGCCTGCAACCCGAATCACGCAGTTTCGAAACCGACCATCACCGTCTTAAACTCGTCAACCAGACCGACCGCCGCATGCTGGTGTTGGAGATTTATCCGTCGGTGCGTCTAGGACGCGAACTGGGATCGATGGTCGTGGTGTATACGGTCGGCGGGCACTTGCAGATTCACAACTGCACCGGTTTTGTCGTTTCCGAAGAACTGGGTGAAGTGACCTTCGTCTGTGAATCACTCGAACGTCTGTCTGGCCTGGTTGTGGAACGCGAAGCGGCGTGTTCACTGTACGCAAACGTCAAGCGCGAACTGATCTCGGGCGATTTCAGCAACTTGGGTGTCGAGGTCATGCTCTCCGGTGTCGCGTTGTCACTGACGGAAGACCTGTTGGATAAAGACGAATCATCGGAATAAGAGTCGAAGCAATCGATTGTAGGGTGGGTGCTATGCTTGTCCTGAGGGACTCGAAGGGCACCCACCTTTTTGCTTGGGGACATTTTGGGGAGGGCGAGGCTCCATACGCGCTAACTTAAGGATTGTGTGTATTGTCTCCGTGTTGTATGTTCGAGA
>CAYTTY010000024.1:0-31205 GCA_964440935.1 uncultured Ignavibacteria bacterium
GCACACGGTGCCTCGCTTCCCCTCAATCGGAAATCTATTCTGACAACCGCTCTAAGAACAAATTCTTCATCAGGTTATGGTAATTGTCAGAGTTGTGTGGAAAGTTGGCAACAGAATCGGGTGAGGATCGTATCATTCATACGTATGAATGACTCGGTCGACACACGCACACGATTGCTCGAGGCTGCCCGGCGGTTGTTCGCGGAACGGGGCTACAAGGGGACGTCGATCAAGGCGATTACCGATGCGGCCGGGGCCAACCTGGGTGCGGTGACTTATCACTTCAAGACGAAGGACGCCTTGTACGACGCGGTGGTGCGGTCCTTAACCGAGCCGCTGGTAGCCACAGTCGAACAGTCGCTGAAAAGTGGTGGTGCGCCGATTGACCGTATCGAGGGGGCCTTGCGCGCCTATTCGGACTACATGCACACGCGCGAGGAAGTCCCCTCGCTGCTCTTGCAGGAACTGGCGTTGAACCGTCCGATTTTGACGTCGATCCGCGACACGATTGGACCGTTGCTTCGCGGGATTGCATCGGTGATTGCCGAGGGGCAGCGCGACGGCTCGATTGTTGCCGGAGATCCGTTGCTGCTGACGATCAGCACGATGTCGCAGTCCGCGTTTCTGGTCGTGATGCGTCGGCCAATGAAAGAAATCGCTGGTGTGAACATGCTCGAAGCCGAGACGCGTCGCCGGATGGTCGATCACATCGTGACCATTGTACGACGCGGGTTGGTTGTTGCGAACGGAGGCCGGTCATGAAACCGAGTCGGATGCTGGTTCTTGCTGTGATTATCGGAGTCATGTCCGCTGCACCACCTGTTCAGGCGGAGGCGACCAAGGCGGGGTTCGATCTGATGTTGCGTGATGCGATCGCACGGGCGCTGGCACAACATCCGTCGGTGGCGCGTGCCGAGGCAGTCGGATCACGAGCCGATGCCGGTGTGCAACGTGCACAGGCGGCCTGGTTTCCGTCACTAACCATCGGCGGTACATTCCATCAATATGAGGAGCCGATGACAGCGTGGCCGATTCACCGTTTCGATTTCGCCGCGATTCCGCCATTCGATGAAACGCTGATACAGGGCTCACTGCAACTCGACTACACGCTGTTCAACCGGTCGCGGGTTCCACGGATTCGTCAGGCGAAGCGTCAGGTCGAGACCGCCTTGCATGGAACGAGTGCGGCAGAGCAGCAACTCATGGCGTCGGTGGTGGTGGCGTATCTGTCGGTACTCAGTGCGCAGGAGTTGTTGCGAGCGCATGATCGACGATATCACGCGTTGACGGCGGAATTGGACCGCGTGCATCAGTTGCATGAGGTCGGTCGTGCGGCGGAGGTTGAGATTGTGCGGGCCGAAGCGGTGCTCGCCGGTGCCGATGCCGACCGCGTGCACGCGCAGCAACGATGCGATGTCGCACGGCGTGATCTGGCGCGTTTGATTGATGAGACGCCGGACATCATGATGACGACGCAATTGTATGCGGTTTCGCTCGCCGATGATGACGAACCCGATCAGAGTGCGGCGATGACATCAGCATTGTCGAACAATCCCGAATACCTCGGCAAGCAGACAGAATTGCAGGCGGCCAAAGCGGGACGGTCGGCCGCGCGCGGGGCGCGATGGCCGTCGGTGAGTCTGCGCGGAACGCTGACAGAATACCGTGACGGTGAGGGAAACAGCACGAATGAGTGGCACGCGCTGGCGATGATCGGTCTACCGATCTTTACCGGCGGTGTGATTGCCGGGCGGGTGTCGGACGCGGACGCGGCGTATCAGGTGGCGTCGGAAGATCTGCGGCTGACAGTGGATCGCATAGCGTCCGATGTCGATCGGGCGGTGGCGCAAGTTCGCGAGTCGCACGCGCGCGTACAGAGCCTCACGCGAGCCGTCGAAAGCCTTGAAGAAGTCGTGCGGATCGAAAAGCTGCGGCTCGATACCGGTTCGCAAACACAAACCGATTACCTGCAAGCCGAAGCCGAACTGTTAAGCGCACGCGCCGGTTTGATCGAGGCGCGTCACGGCGAGATGATCGCGCGCACCACACTGGCGCGTGTGACCGGAACGCTGAGCGTGAACTGGATTGAGCAGAATTTGGAGCAGAGCCGATGAAAGCGTCAAAACCTGTTATTGCCATCGTTGCCGTTGCCATTGTTGCCGTTCTCGTGTGGCTGTTGGTCTTTCGTTCCGCTGATAAAGAAGGCGTGTTGGTCGCTTCGGGAACAGTCGAGGCAACCGAAGCGCGGCTTGGTTTCCAGGCGGCCGGGCGCATTGAGAGAATCTCGGTGCAGGAGGGAGATCGCGTCGATTCCGGTGCGGTCCTGGCCCGGCTCGATCAATCGGAAATGTTGGCGCGTCGCGACCAGGCGGAGGCTCAGGTAGACGCTGCCCAAGCACTGCTTACCGAATTAGAGAGCGGATTCCGTTCAGAGGAAATTGCGCAGGCACGGGCGGCCAAGCGAGCGGCCGAAGAGCAGTGTCGTGATGCGGAACGTGATTTGGAACGCACCGGGACGTTGTATGAGGGTGGTGCGGTCAGCCGTGAAGTGTATGACAAGGCCCAGACGCGTTACGAAGTCGCCGAAAGCCAACTGACCCAGGCACGCGAACAACTGCAATTGGTCGAAGCCGGACCGCGCGGTGAACGGATTGCCGCGCAACGCGCGCAATTGCAACAGGCCAAAGCGGCGCTGCGAACCGTTGAGGCGACACTGCGATACATGACGATCACGACGGATATTCCCGGAGTGGTGAGCACCCGCCACCGTGAGCCGGGCGAGGTGGTCGCACCGGGGGCGCCGGTGTTGACGGTCATGAATCGTGATGACCGGTGGATTCGGGTGTACATCCCGGAAAACCGCCTGGGGGCATTGCGTCTCGGCCAGTCAGCGGAGATATCGTCGGATACCTATCCGGAGAAGAGGTACCCCGGCGCAATCACTTACATCGCCTCCGAGGCGGAGTTCACTCCGAAGACCGTGCAGACGGCTGAAGAACGCGTCAAGCTGGTCTACGAAGTCAAGGTGCGCGTCATCGACGACCCGGACTATGAGTTGAAGCCGGGGTTGCCCGCCGATGTACGTATCGAGTTGGCGGAATCGTGATGTCGAACAACGTGGCGATACGCGCCAATGGCCTGACCCGGCGATTCGGTGATTTGACAGCCGTCAATCACCTCTCGTTCGAGGTGCAACGCGGTGAGTTGTTCGGTCTGGTCGGTCCCGATGGTGCGGGGAAGACAACGACGTTGCGCATGCTCGCGGGCGTGATGCGTCCATCGGAGGGCGATGCGGAGATTCTGGGTATCAGTGTGGCACATGATCCGGAACGCCTGAAACATCACATTGCCTACATGTCGCAGCGATTCGGGCTGTATGCTGATTTGACGGTCCTCGAAAATCTGAATTTCTATGCCGATCTGTTCCGTGTTTCCAAATCCGAGCGCCGTCAACGCCTGGACCGTCTCTTTCAATTCTCCAATCTCAGCCCGTTTCAAAATCGCCTGGCCGGACAACTGTCGGGAGGAATGAAACAGAAGCTGGGACTGTCGTGCGCGTTGATTCATCAACCGGATGTGCTGCTGTTGGATGAGCCGACATTTGGTGTCGATCCGGTGTCGCGGCGGGACTTGTGGTTGATTGTGCATGAAATGGTGTCCGAGGGTGTGACGGTGGTGGTCAGTACGGCCTACATGGATGAGGCCGAGCGATTTGACCGTGTGCTCATGATTCACGGCGGACGCGTGCTCGATCTGGACACTCCTGATGAATTGCAGACACGTTTCAGCGGTTCCCTCTATGCGGTGCGAGTGGATCGCTTGCGCCAGGCGCAGGAGGTGGCACGCCAACATTCAAGACTCACTGGCTCAACCGTGTTTGGTGACGTGTTGCACGTGACCGTCGACGAGACTGTCGATGAGGAAGAGATTCGCAATGTTTTCGCGGACGCCGGTTTTGACGTCACATCAGTCGAGCAGATCGAACCGTCGATGGAAGATGTATTTATCAATCGGGTCAAACAGGCGGGCGCACGTGCGTGATGATGTCGCGGTTCATGTCGATGCGTTGACACGCGTGTTTGGGTCGTTTACCGCGGTTGATCATGTGAGTTTCGACGTTCGACGCGGGGAGATTTTCGGATTTTTGGGTCCGAATGGTGCGGGTAAGACGACGACGATTAAGATGCTGGCCGGCCTGCTGCGTCCGACATCGGGGCATGGTACGGTCGCCGGATTCGATGTGAATCACGAAACCGACGACATCAAACAGAACATCGGCTACATGTCGCAGTTGTTTTCGTTGTACGCCGACCTGACGGTAGAACAGAACATCCATTTCTTCTCGGGGCTGTACGCCGTGGAAGGGGACCGTCGACGAAAGCGCACCGAGTGGGTCATCGATATGGCCGGGCTGAATGAACAGCGTGACCGGTTGACCGGCGAACTGCCATTGGGTTGGAAGCAACGGCTAGCGCTCGGGTGTGCGGTGCTGCACGAGCCGCCGATTCTCTTTTTGGACGAACCGACCTCGGGAGTGGATCCGATTTCGCGGCGCGCGTTTTGGGAGTTGATCTACTCGCTGGCTGAGCAGGGGACGACAGTGTTTGTCAGCACACATTACATGGAAGAGGCCGAGTACTGCCAGCGGCTCGCACTGATGAACCGTGGGCAGTTGATCGCACTCGATACTCCGGCGCAACTGCGCCGTTCGATGACCGAACCCTTGCTTGAGATCAAGACCGATGACGGGGCGGCGGTGATCGAAGCGATCCGTGACGTGGATGGGATCGTGGAAGCCGGCTTGTTCGGGCGGGCGGTGCATGTCGTGGTGCATGATGCAGAGGATACACGAAATCGTTTACAACAGCGGATGCGGCATCATGACTTGGCGTTCGAATCGATTGTTACAGTCGACCCCTCATTGGAGGATGTGTTCATAGCGAAAGTGCGAGAGGCGGGGGGCGCGCCGGTGGAATAGGTGTCGATTGTGGGAGTAAGTGTTGTAAACCCTGACTGGGTCAGGGGCACCCAAAGACACAGGAATTATGGAAATCAGCGGGACCAGGCTGTGGGCGATTGCCCGCAAAGAGGTGATTCAACTGCGGCGCGATACGCGCAGTTTGATCCTGGCGTTTCTGTTGCCGGTATCATTGCTGGTGCTGTTCGGCTATGCGATTACGTGGGATGTGAACGACATCAAGACGGCGGTGGTCGATCATGACAAGTCGGCGCGTAGCCGTGACCTGATCGATGCATTTACATCCTCCGGATACTTCACGATTACCGAGTATCTGAGTTCAGTTTCTGACGTCGATAAACGGTTGATCCGAGGTGATGATCAAATCGTACTGGTCATACCACCGGACTTCTCGGCCGATCTGGGGGGAGGGTCCACCGCGCAATTGCAGGCGTTGGTTGACGGGAGCGATGCGAATACGGCGACAATTGTCCTGTCGTATGCCGAGGCGATTGTCACCCGGTTCTCGACTGAAATATCGCTCAATGGCCGGACCGTTTCTCCGCCGGTCGTTGCCGAGAGCCGCGTGTGGTACAATGAGGAATTGGCCAGCCGCAATATGATTGTGCCGGGACTGGTGGCGGTGATCATGATGATCATTGCGGCGATGCTGACGTCGCTGACAATTGCCCGCGAATGGGAACGCGGAACGATGGAGCAGTTGGCGGCGACACCGGTGACACGTATCGAAGTGGTGATTGGCAAACTGCTGCCATACCTGGCGATTGGTTTGATCGATGTCGTTGTGTGTTCGGTGATGGGCGTGTGGCTGTTTGACGTGCCGTTTCGGGGGAGTCCGGCGCTGCTGCTGATTTTGTCGTTCTTTTTTCTCACCGGTGCATTGGGCTTAGGAATGTTTATCTCAGCCGTGGCGCATTCACAGGTGGAAGCGACCCAACTGGCGATGATGACGACGTTTCTGCCGGCGTATCTGCTCTCGGGCTTCATGTTTGCGATCGATGTGATGCCGGCTGTGTTGCGTGGGATTACCTATCTGGTGCCGGCGCGATATTTCCTGGTGGTGACACGCGGCATTTTTCTCAAGGGTGTCGGTGTCGAGGTTTTGCATGTGCAGGGGCTGCTGATGATCGCGTTTTCGATCATCGGCTTTGTGTTGGCGGTCCGCGTCTTTCGCAAGGAGCTGGCCTGATGCGACGTGACCGGCTGATCCGTGTGCGGGAGTTGGTGCGCAAGGAGTTCTTCCAGATTCGGCGCGATCCGCGATTGATGCGCATCATTCTGCTCGCCCCGATCTTTCAGTTGATCGTCTTCGGGTATGCCGTGTCCACCGATGTCAAGCGGACGTCGATGTATCTTGTCGATCTGGATAACACACAGACGTCACGCGAGCTGGTCGATGCATTCACATCGTCGGAGTACTTCCGGCTGGTGGGATCGTCGCAGCGGCCCGGCGATCTGATTGATGCGCTCGATCATGCCGATGCAATTGTGGGGATGCAGATTCCGCATGGATTTGCCGAAGATGTCGCAGCCGGAGAGGCGGACGTGCAGTTGTTATTCGATGGCTCGAATTCCAACATGGCGACGGTGGCAAGGGGCTACGCCGAACGGATTGTCGGGCGGTTTGCCGTCGAGCATGGGCCGGTGGCCGTTACACCGGCGATTGAGTTGCGGCAACGGGCGTGGTTCAATCCGAATCTGGAAAGCCGCGACTACAATGTCCCGGGGGTGGTGGCGTTGATCATTCTGCTGGTGTGTATGCTGCTGACGTCGCTGGCCGTGGTCCGAGAACGGGAGATCGGGACGCTCGAACAGCTTATGGTGAGTCCGTTGTCCTCGATCGAGTTGATCATCGGCAAGACAATTCCGTTTGCAGTGATCGGCATGATCGATTTGGGGATTGTCACAACGATGGGGATCCTTTGGTTTGGTGTACCGTTTAATGGTAATCCACTGTTGTTGATCCTCGGCGCGTTGTTCTTTCTGCTTCCGGCGCTGGGGATGGGGTTGCTCATTTCAACACAGTCAAAAACGCAGCAGGAAGCGTTTATGCTGAGTTTCCTGGTGATGATGCCGGTTATTCTGTTGTCGGGATTCATGTTTCCGATCAGCAGTATGCCGGAGGTCTTTCAGGATGTGACGCTGTTCAATCCGGTGCGGCACTTTCTGGAGATCATTCGCGGGATTTTTCTTAAGGGCGCCGGACTCACAGTCTTGTGGCCGCAGTTTGTGTGGTTGCTGGCGATGGGACTGGCGTTGATTGGTATTGCGGCGTCACGGTTTCAGAAGACGGCGGGGTAGCCCTATGGCCCCGGGTGCCTGTAACCGGGTGAATGAGTGAACCGGGCCACCCAGCGCCTTGACTCACCCGGTCACGTGTACCCGGTGTCGCGATTACGTGCGGGGGGCGTATGCAATACGCCCCTACGAATGCACGAAGACAGCAATGACATATCCTTTTCAACACGTCCCTTGGTCCGGGTCACTCAATTGATTGATCCACCCGGTCACGGGCACGCGGCGCGCACTCGGCGTGGGGTGTTACGCGTTTGTCGCGGGTCGGCGGATGCCCGATCGGGGAGGCCGGGGTCGTCGTATCGAATGTAACTTCGCGTATTTTGTTGGTGACATTCAATGTACAGCACATCCGCCCTGCGGTCCGACCACAATGAACGCATGGCGAGCTGGGGCTCGGCGCTCCCAGGATGAGACAGCTACCGTATCCGCCGCCGCCGGTTCTTCACGAAGTCCCAGAAGACGTAACCGCCGAGACGGTCGGACGGAGTGAAGTAGGCACGTCCCTTGTTGAGTTCCGTCAGTTTGCGTACGAACTGCTGCAGATACGGGTCGGCGGTGACCATAAACGTCGTGATCGAAATCTTCTTTTTGCGGCAGATGACGGCTTCATCAAGTGTCCGGTTCACGATCACTGGGTCGAGACCGATCGGGTTCTTATAGAGTTGGCCGTTGCTGCGACGGATCACCGACGGTTTGCCATCGGTGATCATGAAGATCTGTTTGTTGTGATGTTTACGGTGCAGGAGGATCTGCCGTGCGGCGCGCAAACCGGCTTGTGTGTTCGTGTGGTACGGGCCGACACCGACATACGCCAGGTCGGCCACACTCACTTCAATCGCATCATCGCCAAACAGCACGATATTGAGTGCATCTTTCGGATAGCGGGTGAGAATCATCTCGGCGAAGGCCATCGCCACCTGCTTGGCAGGAGTAATGCGATCCTCGCCGTAGAGGATCATCGAGTGCGAGATGTCGAGCAGGAGAACGGTGGCGCACGACGTTGCTGCTTCGGTCTGGCGCACCGAGAGATCGGGTTCGGTCAATGACCAGCGATCCGGTCCGGCGCGGCGCATCGCATTGGTGAACGATTCGTTGAAATCAATATCATTCGTGGCGTCACCGAAGTTGTACGGTCGGTGCTCAGGGAGCTGCTCACTCGAGCCTTGTCCCTCGCGGGGAATCGGATGATCGCCTCGCGCATCGGACTTCAACGACGAAAACACCTGATCGAGCGTGGTCTGGCGAATCTGCTTTTCACCTTTCGGTGTCAATGTGTGTCGATTGTCGCGCTCCTGGATGATGCGGTCCTGCTTGAGTTTTCGTCTGAAGTCTTCCAAGTCGATATTATCGCCGAGAATGCCCTGCTCCTGGAGGTATTTCATCCAGTGCAGCGCCTCGTCGACGTCGCCGTTGGTTTGCAGCAACAGATAGTTAAACAGACGCATCAGGTCGCGCTCGGCGAGGATGCGCCGGATCAGTGATTCGTCCCAATGGGAGTATTGGTACTTCATAAGCCAAGTGCAAATTGTGTAGCGGGGGGTGTCCCGCCCGCGCGGTGCGGCCGAGGCGGCCGCACTACAGGTTCGTTAGTCCTCTCGTCCGCTGACGTTGTGCAACATGGTCGCCAGCATGTCGGTGTATTTGTACATCGAGTCGACCGCCGTCTTGGCGATCAGGTTTTGCTGGTGCAGTCCCTCCAACACGAATTCCATGCCGAGGGCCGTTGTCTCGGGCGTGTTGGTCTTGAGAAACTGCTGCGCTATGCGTTTCAACGTCGGCACGCTCTCTAACGCACTCCGGTACTCGTCGAACGTGCTGTCGTCGGAGATATCAACCGCCGTGTCTCCGGAGAAGTGGCTGATGACCTTGCCGAAGATCGGATCGGCCTTCGCCGGAAGACCGTTGTCCTTTTCAATTGGCGGGAAATGCTGTTCAAAGACATTGGCCACGGCCCGTCCGAGCACGTTGACCGCGATCATGCGCGGCCCTTCCCGTTCTCCTTCGTAAACCAATTCCACCTTGCCGGTGATCGAGGGGATGGCCGCGTTCAGATCGGCCATGCGCGGAATCGTGTTGCTCTCGCCTGTCAGCAGGTTGCGCCGTTCGACATTGGAGATCACGTTCTCGATGACTGAAATTGGCACGCGCGCGGAGACACCCGATGACTGATCAACATACTCTGACTCACGTGCAGCAAAGGCGACTTCCTCGATGACCTCGCGGTAGAATTCCGGAATGTCGATCTTGGACCCATTGCGTGACGCCCATGCTTCCTGCTCGGTGATTTTCATCGATTCGGCCACCGTGTTCGGGTAGTGCGTGATGATCTGCGAGTCGATACGATCTTTCAGCGGTGTGATGATGTTGCCGCGATTGGTGTAGTCTTCGGGATTTGCCGTGAACACCAACGAAATGTCGAGCGGGATGCGCACCGGGTAGCCGCGGATCTGCAGGTCGCTTTCCTCGAGGATATTAAGCAGGCCAACCTGGATGCGCGGCTGCAGGTCGGGCAATTCATTAATAGTGAAGACGCCGCGGTTGGTGCGCGGCACGATACCGTAGTGGATCGTTTCTTCGTCGGAGAAGTCGCGCATTTCGCGGGCGGCCTTGATCGGATCAAGGTCACCAATCAGATCGGCAATGGTGACATCAGGAGTCGCCAATTTCTCCTGATAGCGCTGGTCGCGGTGAATCCACTCGATCGGCGTGTCGTCGCCCTGTTCGGCGACCACGCGACGCGAGTAGGCGCACGACGGGTTCAACGGATGGCAGTTGAGCGGTGAGCCGGCGATGACCGGTGTGTACTCATCGAGCAGCAGTGTCAATGTGCGTGCCAGTCGCGTTTTGGCCTGTCCACGGAGGCCAAGCAGGATAAAGTGATGCCGCGAGAGGATCGCATTGACCAGTGATGGAATCACCGTCTTCTCGTAGCCGACAATGCCGGGGAAGAGGGTTTCGCCGGATTGGATACGCGCGATCAGGTTGCGCCGCATTTCGTCTTTGACTGATTCGTAGACTGGTTTTGTCTTCTTAAAGGCCCCGAGAGTCGTTGGCCGTTTTTTGGTCATTTGCCCTTCCTTCATTCAGTATGGAGCGCTACTGCTCACTTCAATTGAACGCAATTCGCCGACACCTGTTGGAACACCGTTCAGACGGGAACCGTTTCACTGATTCTGTTGATTACGAGTCCGCTAAGGAGTTTGGGGAAGAAAAAGGTGGATTCCTGCGGCAAATTGTGGCGTTTCCGTGCGACATCAAAGATCGCCGACAGGGGTGTGGGTGGCAAGATGAAGCCCAACTGGTACTTACCAGATTGCACCGATTCAGCCACCATCGCGGCATTCTTGGGAAATTCCAACCCCTTCCCCTCGGCGATGTCGGGCCCGGTGAGACCGACTGCGCCACGCAGGATTCCAAAGTCAAAGACGGCTGTGGCCAACTGGCGGTAGGTCTCATCGTCAGGGTACGGCCACGACCAATCATCGGGAACGGGATCAGGAGCGTCGACGACGTAGGATGGGTCGGCCTGTGGACCGACCATTCCGAACGCTATACGTCCATTTCGTGCCCGCTCATCGGTGATCGCTTCGAGACGCCTTGCTCGATCTTGCGGGGACAGACCGTCGGTGCTGATCTCCTGAATGGAAAACCGGTCGGCGAGACGTTCGAGGAAACGATCGAACTCCCAGTCGTTGGACCGCGCAACGAGGCGGTGGATGGGACGCACCGACGTACCGGGCGCATCAGCATTGAAAAACGCCATCATTGCATAGGCCCAGCGTTCATCGCGGATCTCGCGCCAGGTGTCAAAGGCCGCCGCGGTGCGGTGGTGCCCATCGGCAATGACACAATCCATCTCGGTCATCTGGCGGACCAGACGGTCGATGAACGATTGCTGGCCGCACCGATACAGGCGATGCTCCGACGTGTCGGGCTGCGTTGCCTTCAGAATCGGCGGACCGAAATCACAATGACGCAGCAGGCGGTCAACCGACATGTGCGGATCGGAGTAGATCATGAAGATCAGCCCGATGTCGGCCTGGGTCGCCTTGCGCATCTGTGAACGATCCTCGCGTACGTGAGCGTGGGTCTCTTCGTGAGTAAACCATCGTGTATCGCGCAAATCACCGAGCGCAATGAAGCCGTTACGGGTGACCTCGTACGAGCCGTTCATGTACGATTGCAGATACGGATAGACTCCCGGACCGGCATCGGGAACCAGAACACCCTCGGCAATCCAGCTCTCAAGCAATGCTTGCGCCTGACGATAGCGCCCACCCGCTGGATCAGGACCACCGTCGGACGGGGCTTTGATCACGCGGGCGATGTTATAAGGATTTTGCGCTTCGAGTTGCGCGATCATTTGACCGTTGTATTGATCGTACGGCGGACTGGCACACAGCGACGGGTCGCCGACCTTGGCGGCACTGAATCGCCAACCGCGAAAGGGCTTAATGCGGATGGGTTTACTCCTCCTCTAACCTCCCCGCCGCTAATCAGGCGGGACCGTCGCTTCAATTCAAGGCTCGATTTCGAGGTGGGGACGTTTGGCTTCGAATACTTCGCCACAGATCGCGGCATCGTCGATCCCGGAATCCCGCAGACGCTGCAGTAGCTTGGCCGATTTGTTCTCCGGAACCGAGATCAGAAGCCCCCCTGAGGTCTGCGGATCGACGTATAACTGCTGTCTGGCCGTTGGAATGTCGCGGTGGAATTGAACAATCTCCGTCAAGGAATCGTTCTCAGCGAGTTTCACTCCGGTCTTAATCCCACGCCGAATCAGCTCTTCAGCCAGACCCCAGCAGGGTACCTTCTCATCGAAAAATCGAATGCCGACTACGCTGGCTTTCGCGACCTCGTAGCCGTGGCCGCAGAGTCCGAACCCGGTGATATCGGTGGCGGCGTTGACCCCGACAGCAATCATCGCTGCGCATGCCGAACGGTTAAGCTGTGCCATACGCTCGTAGATCGGTGTGGCGGCGGTGTCATCGACCAGACCCTTCTTGGCTCCTGCCATGACCACACCGGTGCCGATCGGTTTGGTGAGAATCAAAACGTCGCCGGGCTTGGCCCCCGAGTTCGGTGTCAGATCACGCTCTTTGACCAGTCCGGTGACCGAGAGGCCATACTTCAACACATCGTCTTTGACCGTGTGTCCACCGAGCAGAACGGCATCGGCCTCCGTGATGGTCGACAACGAACCGCGCAAGATCTCGGTCAGCCAGTTTCGGTCGATACCCTTGTTGGGAAAGCAGCAGAGATTCAGACAAGTTTTCGGTTGCCCGCCCATGGCGTAGACATCGGAGAGGGAGTTCGCCGCGGCGATGCGTCCGAAAAGATACGGATCATCGCAGGTTGGATTGATGATGTCAGCCGTCATGACCAGACACAGGTCGCCATCCAGGCGATAGACGCCCGCATCATCGGATGTCTGCAACCCCACCAGGACCTCAGGCGGGGTCGGGATATCGAGCTGCTGCACGATGGCATCTAGGTCCACCGGACCCAATTTCCCCGCTCAACCACCGGCGGTGGCGTATTGAGTCAGCCGGGCGGCTGCGTTGGTCGAGCATTCGCTCATGTGATGGTGTTCTCCGTTGTGGCCAGGATACCGAAGTCCCCGGTCCGTTCCGGTTTCGTACTCGATAACATACGATATGCCACATGGTTTCGTCGGATCATTCTGGTCTCTCGAACTGAGACGTATCTGAGGGGGAGTCTGTTAGCTGTGCGTGTCGTGCTCATCTATATAATAGCAATGGACTTAGGTGGAATGGCAGGCAGGTGAGCGGGATGACAGTGATGAGAGGCCCTGCTTGTACTGTCAGTAACAGAGACACTGTTGCTGGGGCCGAGACCAGCCAGCTGATACTGGCTTGGGTCATTGTGAGGATCTTAGACTGGCCAATCATATGGCAGGGAGTCTCGCTGGTGACATGTCACGCACCAAGAGCCGCACAGAACTCCGTAGTAGGGCAGGAGCACCGGGCGCCACACGTGCTCGGCATGGTCAATTCGGCTGCCCGCCCGGGGCTCCTGCCGGACACGCGACAACGCCATCGGCAGGAGCCCTGCGCTGCCAGCGCTCCCGCCGTCTCCAACGTCACGGACGCGCAGTGCTCCTGCCCTACGACATATCACACGTGACACAACACTAGAAGGAAGTGGGGCTCGCCTGGGGGGCCAAATTCAGTTTTGCCATCGGAGAACCGTGGCAATGTCAATTGAATGCTAAAGATGCAATTTGAAACCGATTTTTGACGAACCTCGGGAATCATTTTTTCCTCTCAAGCGTATTGCTACTCAGACCGCGGACGACAACCGGATTCGAACTTGATTAGCGGTCCGACAACCCGGCATTCCCCCGCAGACGGGTTGTTTCTCGATTGACTGGGATCGTTCCAGCCAGAAGCTCCGGGCATATCTGCGCAAGCAGATTCTGTATCTGCTTGCATCAGATGATCGGACAGTGTGATGGCGAGCCAGCAAGTCGTTATTAAAGAAAAGAGTAGCCGTAAAGCTAAACAGCGTCTTGGCGAGCTTCCCTCAGCGGCAAGACGGGGCGACATACCTTTTTGGCCAGTCGTCATGATCGTGGCCGTGCTCGCAGGTGCGTTTGCGGTACTATTCTGGTATTCGTTCAACACATGTAATGGGACAGTCGTCTTTGCGCTCGACGATCCCTACATCCATCTGGCGATGGCGCGCAACCTGGCCGAGCACGGTGTCTGGGGTGTCACGCCTGACGCTTTTTCGGCGACATCATCGGCGCCACTGTACACAGTTCTTCTCGCCATCCTGTTTGTCATCGTCGGTCCGACGACATTCTGGTCGTGGTTTCTGGCGGCGGCCGGTGGACTGGCAGTTGCCGCCCTGATTGGCTGGCGTCTGGCTGTCTGGATTCCCAATCCCCGGATCATCATTGTTGGTGGACTCTGGGCGGTGATTGTGGCCGGTGTGCCGGAGTCGATGTTCACGGGGCTGGAGCATATGCTGCATGCGGCGTCGATTGTGATCGTGGCACATCTCCTCAGTCGCTACGCGGGAGATCAACGGACCAGTCGTAAGCGAGATCTGTATCTGCTGATCGCGCTATTCGTGGCGGCCGGTTTGCGGTATGAGAGTCTGTTCGCCGTACCGTTCGTCTTCGGGTATCTACTGTGGCAGGGGCGACGCGGGCTGGCGGTTCAGGCGGGGGTTGCGGCGGTCATTCCGGCTGTTGTGATGGGAATCGTGCAGTTTGTCAACGGAGCGATGATACTGCCGAATTCCCTCCTCGTCAAAGGAGTGGCCGGCCATGGCAGTGGATTGGGTTTTCTGCGACGTTTCCTGCTGCAAATTGACTCGCCGTTTGTCTCTGTTCTGCTGATTCTCGCCGCTGGGGGGCTGCTATGGGCGGCGCTAAAGCAGCAGCGATTGCGCGATGATCCGCGTGTGGCGGCCACCGGTCTGTTCCTGACGGTTGTTCTCTTTCAGGCGTTGTTTGCCCAGCTTGAGCGGCGGTACGTGCCGTATCTTGTAGCACTGGGGATTTGGGCCGTGATCCCATGGATTGGCGAATGGACACAGGTCTTACGGGATCGTCTCCGTGACTCGAACACATCGCCGAGTTGGCGCAAGGTTGCGGTGTGGACGGTGGTTTTGTGTCTTGGTGTGTTTCCGTTTGCCGACCGCATCAAGGAGTTGGACCGGCTCCCCGGTTTGGGGCATGATGTTTACCTGCAGCAGTACCAGGTGGCGCGCTTCTTTTCCACTGAGTATGCCGGTCAGACCGTGGCACTGAATGATATTGGTACTACAGTCTGGGCCGGCGAGAATCGGGTTCTCGATTTGTGGGGTCTGGGGAATGGCGAGATTGCCTGGGAACGGTTTCGCAACAGTTACACCACTGATGATATCCGTCAGGCAGCGCGGCGGCACAATATCGCTGCGGCCGCTGTCTATCTGCATTGGTTTGCGCCGTATGGGGGGCTGCCACCCGAGTGGACGCTGGTGGGGGTTCTGCAGCTTCCGCCGGGAGTCCAAGTCAACGTGGCCGGGCCACAGGTCATATTTTATGCGCCGAGTACGACCGATGCACAAATCCTCAACCGTCGATTGAAATCCTTCGCGACGACATTGCCGGAGGATGCGATTTTTCAGTCGGCGATGTGACTGTAGTACTCCCCGTCCAATTGGAACCCATCCTAATGAGTTATCTCCAAAGGAGATAACTCATTAGGATGGGGCACCCCACTTCCGGATTCCCCCTGTCACAATTCCAGCGGGGTCGTTTTGCTTAAGGCGACTTCCATGCGTATCATCGTGAGTTGTTCGATGGGATTGATGGGATGAATGATATCTGATGACACCATAGAGAGGGACTTAAAATGCTGAATGCCGTGATCCATGTACCGGAACCGCGCAATGAGCCGGTGAAATCGTATGCGCCGGGGACACCGGAGCGCGATGAGCTGCAAAAACAAATCAAGGCGCAGCGCAAAGACGAGATTGAAATACCGTTGATCATCGGCGGTGAGGAAGTGCGCACCGGTGATCTCGGCGATTGTGTGATGCCGCATGAGCACAAGCATCTGCTCGGCAAGTATCACAAGGCGTCATCGAAACATGTCGAACAGGCGATTGCGGCGGCGCGTCAGGCGGCACCGGCGTGGGCGGCGCTCGACTGGGAACAGCGCGCGGCGATCTTTTTGAAAGCAGCCGAACTGCTGGCGGGACCGTACCGTCAGATCCTCAATGCCGCCACCTGCAACGGCCAAAGCAAGACCGCCTTTCAGGCGGAAATCGACTCGGCGTGTGAACTGATCGACTTCTATCGGTTCAACTGCTACTACGCGCAGAAGGCCTATTCCGAACAGCCCAACTCGGCTCCGGGCATCTGGGACTACGTCGAGCACCGTCCGCTCGAGGGGTTCGTATTCGCGGTGACGCCGTTCAATTTCACTTCGATTGCGGGCAACCTGCCAACCGCGCCGGCGATCATGGGGAATGTGTCGTTGTGGAAGCCGGCGTCGAGTTCGGTGTACTCCGGGTACTTCATCATGAAGCTGCTGATGGACGCGGGTGTGCCGCCGGGCGTAATCAACTTCGTGCCGGGGTCGGGCGCACAGGTCGGCGATCCGGCACTCAACTCGCCGCACCTCGCCGGTGTGCACTTCACCGGATCGACCAGTGTCTTCCAGGGGATGTGGAAACAGATCGGTAGCAACATCGCCAGCTACAAGGCGTATCCGCGCATTGTCGGCGAGACCGGCGGCAAGGACTTCGTATTTGCGCATCCATCGGCCGATGTCGATGCGCTGGTCACGGCTCTGGTTCGCGGGTCGTTTGAATACCAGGGGCAGAAGTGTTCGGCGGCGTCGCGCGCGTATATCCCCGAGTCGTTGTGGGCACGTGTGAAAGAGCGCCTCGTTGCCGAAATCAAAGAGATCAAGATGGGCGACCCGCTTGAATTCAAAAACTTCATGAACGCGGTGATCGACAAGGCGGCGTTCGATTCGATTCAATCGTACATCGACCACGCGAGAACCTCGAGCGACGCCGAGATTCTGATCGGCGGCAAGTGCGATGATTCGAAGGGATACTTCATCGAGCCGACCGTGGTGCAGACCACCAACCCCACCTTCAAGCTGATCTGCGAGGAAATCTTCGGTCCGGTGTTGACACTGTTCGTGTATCCCGACAACAAGCTGGACGAAACACTCAAGCAGTGCGACGAGGCGTCGCCGTACGCACTGACCGGAGCGATTTTCTCACAGGATCGCTACGCCGCACACAAGATGCTGCGTGCGCTCACCAACACGGCCGGCAACTTCTACATCAACGACAAGCCGACCGGCGCGGTGGTGGGCCAGCAGCCGTTCGGCGGCGCGAGAGCATCGGGCACCAACGATAAGGCGGGCAGCATTCTCAACCTGATCCGCTGGATCTCGCCGCGCGCGGTGAAGGAGACATTCGTGCCGCCCAAGGACTGGCGGTATCCGTTTATGGGGTAGGAGTTCGGGTACGATGGTGTGGATGTAGGATGGGTGCTTTGCTCGTCGCGAGCGCAGTCGAGCGGCACCCACCTTTTTTCTAGTGCGATCGTCATAAATCTTCTCCGTTTGGATCAGTTTGCCACGCCCCTGAAGGCCCGTGGCACCCAAATACAAACGGAAAATACTTCTGACAATCACTCTAAATAGGGATGTGTTTCGCTTCGGGTTTTCCTTCGCCTACGGCGAATGGCGATCACAGATCGCGGCCACCCGCTACTGCCATAATGAAATTCAACGTCGCTGACGGGCGCCAAAGACACTGGCTCCCCGCTCTCGTCCTGCGCTGACGCGCAGGGCGGGCGGGGATGACAGGTTGAGTTGTACGTGGGGTTGTTAGGACTTCAATGGATACACCAACTCCGTCTGCCACTTTTTCGGGTTGGGTTCGGCTTCGGGGTCGGTGAGGTAGATTTCCCAGGGGTCGCCGGAGCCCTCGAGGCCTTCGTTTTTCATCGCCTGCATGAATTCACTCCAGGCACCGGGGAGACCGTTGTAGTGGCCGGTGTAGATGACCGTGGCGGCGCGTCCGCCGGGGAGTTGGTCGGCGCGGATCTGGCCCTTGCCGTCCACCGGGGTGAGGACTGGGATGGCGGCGTCCATATCGTAGACACCGTCGGTGCAGTCGTACCAGATCGACAGCGGCATGCCGCAGTGCTCGATGCCTTTGCTGCCGAGATGCTGCGCGATTTCGGGTAGTAACTGGCCGAGTGCTTTGCCGATATCGTCGGTCTTCGTGCGAATGGCTAAGATGGGCTGGGGATCGAGCGTCTTTATGTTGATGTCGGATATGGGCATGAGTTCTCTCCTCCTGATTCTCCCTAAGGTTGGGGTATTGAGGTGGTCAATTCAACCCGATTCGGGAGTATGGGGAGAACCGTTGAAACGGTTCAAGTGAGTGATGCGTGGTTCGCCACACCGGGCTGAAGCCCGGTGTCAGAAGGCGTGAGGTCCGCTGAAGCGGACCCATTGTCTTTTGACACCTGGCTTCAGCCCGGTGATTACGGGCGCCCAACGCCCCTACCATTGGTTATCCGGAAAACGGTTTCAACGGTTTTCCTGTGAGGGCAATCCCGCCGAGGACGATGACACTGGCGGCCACTAATCTGAATGTCACCGGCTCGGCGAGTACTATCACGCCGCCGAATGCCGCCAATACCGGTACGAGCAATTGCACGATCGATGCGTGCGTCGTAGTCAGCCTACGCAGGGCTTTGTACCAGAGGACATACACGACACCGGAGGCGATGGCTCCCGAGACAATGGCGAGTAGAATGCCGGTGGGTTCCCCGTGGACATTCGACCATGACACGACACTGATCAGAATCGCCAGTGGTGCGGCCCAGAGAAAGTTAGCGGCTGTTGTTGCAACAGGCGCCGTTACGTTCCGGCCACACACCGAGTAAATGCCCCAGGCGATTCCGGACACGCTCATCAGCAGTGCGCCCCACGGATTGGGTGCGGTGATGCCGGGGCTGACGAGGTAGATCAATCCGCCGAGCGCGACCACTGCGCCAATCCATTGCGTCGCGCGCAGCCGTTCACCGGACCTCAATGCTGCCGCAATCATGGTAACTTGTACGGCGCCGAAGAGAATGAGTGCGCCGACGCCGGTGCTGAGTGAGACATACGCGAGTGAGAATGCAATGGCGTAGGCGAACAATGTAAACGCCGAGATCAGATTGCGTCGTGATGGCTGTTGTGGTTTCGGCCCTTGCGCCAACAACGTAAGCGGGTACAGCACGATGGCACCGCTGACAAGACGAAGTGCAGTGAATGAAACGGGATCGATGAGATTATTGGTGAGGGCAATGCGGCACAACAGGGAATTGACGGCGAAGCCGATTAGCGTGACTGCGGTGAGTGTGATGAGTGCCACGTGGCCTTAAAGAAAAGGGTGGGTGCCACTCGACCGCGCTCGCGACACGCATAGCACCCACCCTGCATCGACGTTGTCTGTTGTCTATGTCGTCGTGGTGTCGCCACCCTTGGCGCCGTTGCCGCTGGTGTCGGCGGTACCGTTGGCGACCGAGCCTTCTTCGGCTGTGACCACGCGGGCGACGTCGATGACAACATCTTCGCTGTCGAGCGAAATCAACCGGACGCCCTGAGTGGCGCGTCCCATCACGCGCAGCTTGCTGACACCCATGCGGATGATGATGCCCTTGTGGGTGATGATCATCAGTTCATCGTCGTCGACGACTTCCTTGACGGCGACCACTTTGCCGTTGCGTTCGGAGGCTTTGATGTTGATGATGCCTTTGCCGCCTCGTTTGGTGAGACGGTAGCCGCCGATCTCGGAGCGTTTGCCGAAACCCTTTTCGGTGACCGTAAGCAAGGTAGTCGGACGTTTGACGACCACCATACCGACCACACGATCATCCTTGCCGAGTGCAACGCCGCGCACACCGTAGGCGCCGCGTCCCATCGGACGAACCTGGTCCTCGTGGAATCGTACCGCCTGGCCGTTGCGGGTGGCCAAAATGATTTCATTATCACCGTCACTGAGGCCGGTCTCGATCAACGCATCATCTTCGGGAAGATCCATCGCGTTGATGCCGGCTTTGCGTGGATGGGCAAAGGCCGAGAGCGCGGTCTTTTTGATCGTACCCTTGCGGGTGGCCATCACGATGTAATCGGTATCGGTGAAGTTCTTGATCGGCTCAAAGGCGGTGATGTACTCCTTTGGCTGCAATTGCAGCAGATTGGCGATGTTCTTCCCCTTGGCCATGCGTCCGCCGGTGGGGATTTCGTGCACCTTGAGCCAATAGCACCGTCCGGCGGTGGTGAAGAAGAGAATGTAATCATGGGTGGATGCGACAAAGAGATGCTCGACAAAGTCGGTATCTTTCATTTCGATGCCGCGCACGCCGCGTCCGCCGCGATTCTGACGGCGATAGGCCGACACCGTGAGGCGCTTGATGTAACCTTCGTGCGAGATCGTGATCACCACGTCTTCCTCGGCGATCAAATCTTCGATGGAGAATTCCTCTTCGGCTTCGATGATCTGTGTGCGGCGAGCATCGCCGTATTTCTTTTTCAGTTCGAGCAATTCATCATACACGATGCGCATGCGTTTTTGCTTTGACGCGAGGATGCTGCGGAATTCCTCGATCGCCTGAATGACTTCGAGGTATTCCTTTTCGATCTTGTCGCGCTCGAGACCGGTGAGGCGCTGCAGACGCATGTCGAGGATCGCCTGTGCCTGGATTTCGGTCAGGCCGAAGTTGTCGATCAGTCCCTGCCTGGCTTCGGCCGGCGTCTGCGAGGCACGGATCAGTTTGATGATTTCATCGATGTTGTCGAGCGCGATTTTGTAGCCCTCGAGGATATGCGCGCGCGCCTCGGCCTTTTCCAGGTCGAATTCGGTGCGGCGGCGGATCACCGTGTGACGGTGTTTGAGGAACTCCTCCATCATCTGCCGCATGGTGAGTACGCGCGGGACACCGTCGACCAACGCCAGATTGATAATGCCAAATGTTGTTTGCAACAGTGTGTGCTTGTAGAGATTGTTCAGCACGACTTCAGGCATCGCATCACGTTTCAAGTCGAAGACAATGCGCATACCGTCGCGGTCGGATTCATCGCGCAGATCGGCGATGCCGTCGAGTTTCTTGTCGCGCACCAGGTCGGCGACTTTCTCGAGCAGATTCGATTTGTTGACCTGGTAAGGGATTTCCGAAACGATGATGCTCTGTTTGCCGTTGGGCTGGTTTTCCACGTTGGCTTTGGCGCGTACGGTAACGGTACCGCGTCCGGTGCGATGGGCGTTTGCGATACCGGCGCGTCCAACAATCAACCCTCCGGTCGGGAAATCGGGACCGGGGATGAGTTCCAAAATCTTATCGTCATCGATGTCTTCATCTTCGATGAGTGCGCAGAGGCCATCGACAATCTCATTGAGGTTGTGCGGGGGGATATTGGTCGCCATGCCGACGGCAATACCGGAGGATCCGTTGCAGAGCAGATTCGGGAAACGCGCCGGCAACACGACCGGCTCATCAAGCGTGTTGTCGTAGTTGCGCATCATGTCGACGGTGTTCTTTTCCATGTCGGCGAGCATTTCGACCGCCGTGGCCGACATGCGCGCTTCGGTGTACCGCATCGCCGCGGCCGAGTCACCGTCGATCGATCCGAAGTTCCCCTGCCCGTCGACCAGCACATAGCGCATGTTGAAGCGCTGTGCCATGCGCACGAGGGTCGGGTAAACGACCTGTTCGCCGTGGGGGTGGTAATTGCCCGAGGTGTCGCCACAGATCTTGGCGCATTTGCGGTGTGCACCGCCGGGTGCCAGGTTCAAGTCGTTCATCGCCACAAGGATGCGCCGATTCGACGGCTTCAGGCCGTCGGCGACATTCGGCAGCGCCCGCTGCGTGATGACCGACATCGAATAGTCGAGATAGGAGCCCTTCATCTCCTCTTCGAGGAAGATTCGTTTGATGGTTTCGCGTTCTAAGGGCATCGATTCCTCCGCTTAATTAACGACCAAACGGGACCTCGCTGGTCCTCTCCGAGCATCCCCAGAAAAGACCGAAGTCCCTACGAATCTTCAATTTACGGGGTTCGCCAGAGGTACGCAAGCGATAAAATGGCTAGGTCACGTGCGTTAACTCTCTGTCCGGCAATCTCTTGTCTTGTCCAGAGGAGTCGCGGGAGAACCAATTCTTCGTGCGCGTGCAAACCCGGACCAACATCACCGGCACTTCGATCAGTACCCCGACGACCGTGGCGAGGGTGGCACCGGAGGATAAGCCGAAGAGCATCATTGCGGTGGCGATCGCCACTTTGAAATGGTTCGATGCGCCGATCAGAGCGGTGGGAGCGGCATTTCCGTAACAGAATCGGAACAGGCGTGCCAGCCAAGCGACCATGTTGCCGGGGATGACGGGGTGCAACGCAATCACATTGACATTCGGAACGACGTCGTGGACAGTCGATCCTGCCATGAATAGTTGAATCACGATCAATCGGTACTTCGATCCGGAATTGGATTGCGGGAATGATCCGTGCGTAAGCGACCCTGCATGAGCGGTGCATCACCGTCGGCAGCTTGACTAGATGATGTGCTGGGACATGACACACAGTGGAGGGCCGGGGATGACCCCCGGCCCTCTGTGCGTTCAGGCAGTTGCGAATTCACGGGCTTCGGACAAACGCCCTTCGTCCAGTGTGAACCGGCGAGTTCCGGTATCGGCCAGTTCCGCAGAGTGCGTGACCAGAAGGATCGTCTTTCCTTGCTGATTCAGTTCCCTCAAACTGGTCATGAGGATCTTTGAGAGAGTTGGATCGAGGCTGGCCGTTGGCTCGTCGGCCAGAATGACATCGGGATTGTTGGCCAGTGTTCTCGCCATCGCGACTCGCTGCTGCTGGCCAACGGACAATTGGTTTGGCTTGTGTTGTGCCCGGTCACCAAGCCCGAATTGTTCCAGCAATCCTATGGCCTTTTGCTGGTGCTGCCTGGGCTGAAGACCGTTGAGCATCAGCGCGAGCGACACATTTTCCCACGCGGACAAATACGGCACCAGGTGAAATTGCTGAAAGACGAAGCCGATTGTCTTGCGACGAAACTCTGCCTGATCACTCGCCGATTGGCTGTAGACGTCGACATCGCCGATCTGGACCGTGCCACTTGTTGGGCGTATCAGGCCCCCCAAAGACATCAAAAGGGTGGACTTTCCACTGCCCGAGGGGCCGGCCACGGTCACGAACTCGCCCTGGTTCACATGGAATGACACGTCGTCCAGAGCACGGATCGTCTCCTTGCCCATTCGGTACTCTTTTGTCAGGTGATTGACTGTAATCATTTGGCTATACCTCTTGAAGGATCACGGACGGATCAAGTCGCACGGCACGCCATACCGGAATCAGCGAAGCCGCAAGTGAGAGCAGCACGGAAATGGCGATGCTTAAGATCAGCCATTCCGGACGCGCCTGTACATTGATGCCCGCGAGCGACGGACCAAGAACGATGGCGAGGGCACTTCCGATGATAAACCCCCCGAGCCCGCCCACCAATCCGAGCAGCAGCGCCTTCCAAATAAAGATCCGTTGAATCAGTCTGTTGTTCGCGCCCAGTGCGATCAGAATACCGATCTCCCTGCGCCGTTCAAAGACATTGGCAAACATGTAATTGGCAATCGAGACGCCGCCAACGATGAGAATGATAACGAGGAAAATGAGACCGAAATTCCGCATCATCGAATTTGTTCTCTGCTGCGCAGATACGATCTGACCGATCGTAACCACTTTGGCATCCGGCAGTCTCCGGTTCAGTCCGCCGATCAGGTCACCGGAGATTTGATCGCAACATCCCATCATTTCGATGGCGCTGATGCGGCCGGGTTGTCCGGTCATCTGTTGGACGGTGGCGAGATGAACAAACACGCGGC
This sequence comes from uncultured Ignavibacteria bacterium, assembly GCA_964440935.1. GTDB lineage: Bacteria > Zixibacteria > MSB-5A5 > WJJR01 > WJJR01 > WJJR01. Next base: position 23,700 of record CAYTTY010000024.1, read on the forward strand.
CATCGTCCACCGTGCCGCTGGGGGGGAGCACGCCCGTGATGTTGAATTTCTGTTCACCGATCACCAGTGGATCACCCTCCGTGAGATTGAGGGTGGCGGCAAGATCACTCCCGAGAAGGGCCCCATCGACCGGCAACTCGTCGATTGGTGTTCTGCGATCCACGGCTTCGGGATCTTTCGGGGGGACTCCGCCTTCGGGCGCTGCGCATCCCACCGGCGTCTCGAAGATATTCCCGGCCATCTCCCAAACTGGTTTGGCAAGGAATTCCTCTCTGGGCCGAATACCCGTGACGATCGTGTTCCGTCCTTCCAGGGTGGTCATCATGGAGAGCTTTGGCGAGAGGTTATCCACGCCCTGCAATCCGGATGTCAGGATGTCGTCGACATAGCTTTCCGGCATGGTTTCGTTACCGAGGTCGGCGCGGTAGTAATCGTCGACCGTTACACCCTTGGGCAGGATGAGCACATTCGCGCCGAGAGCGTCCATTTCCAGGGCAATTGCCTTTTCGCTGTAATAGGTGATCGACCGAACACCCACGATGACGGCGATGCCCATGACGATGGCGATCACACTCGTCGCAAGTTGGTTCTTACGTTCGGTCAATTCCTTGAATACGACCTTAATTGCGTTCATTGTTCATTCTCCGCTTGAGGTTCAAAACCGAGCGCCTGCTCGATTGTGCGCACAATTGTCTCCGCTCCGGCCATGGCACCGATGCCCGTATCGCCGGAGGAGCACAGACCGAACACCGGATCCACGATCATGATGTTATGGCGGCGCAAACGGTCGATGTTCTCCTGCACAATGGAATCCTGCCACATGTCCGGATGCATTGCAGGGCACACGATTCGAGGAGCGCGGCAGGCGACAAATGCCGTCGTCAGGAGGTTGTCGGCGATGCCATTGGCCAGCTTGGCGACCAGGTTGGCGGTCGCGGGCGCGACGAGAAAGACAGCCGCGTCCTTCGCCAATTTGATATGGGGCACTTCCCAGCCGGCGTCGTTCTCCAGGCCGTCGGTGTACACGCGTCGCCCCGTCAGTGCGGAAACGAACACCGGTGACACCATTCGCCCCGCATTCGGGGTCAGGATCGCATCAATCTCCGCAGACCGGCTGCGTAATGCCGCAACAAGGTCTGGAAGAAGATTGATTGCGATGCCCGCCGAGATGCCAAGGACCAGACGGACATTCGTCCACATTAACAGCACCCCGACTTACCGCTGCACGACTTCTTCAGTGCGGCGATGTCATCACCGGTTAGGGAGGGTGTGCCCGAGATCTGGCCGGCCACCCGTCCGCCCACCATCAGAAGCATGCGGGCGTCGGTGAGTGAATCGGCCGGGAGCTTGGTGCGCGCGACGATGTCGGCATTCGCAGGGTCATCGGGGTCGATGACAAAGAGATCGGCTTTGTTGGCCGGCTTCTGCACATAGTCGGTGGCCGACTGAATCATCCGTGCGCCGTTGAGATCCTGATTATCGGCGAAGACAAGGAGCACGTCCCTTCCGGATTGTGCGGCCTTAATGATTTTACACATTTGAGGCGACGGGAAGACGGTGTTCGCGTTACCCCTGCCGAGCGAGGCCTCGGGCGCGCCCCAGGTGATCGCACCGTTCGGCGCCTGGAACACGACCATGGTTTGATTCGGCGCCATCCGCATGCGAAGGCGGCGCAGCAGTGCGGTGGTCTCTGGATTGTTAAGCGCGTGATACTCGATCGAGAGCTGTCTGACCCCTGCGATTGATTGAAGTGACTGCTCCACACTTTGAAAGTCTGTCCGCCCGCCGGGATGAAACACGAGGGCCGAAAACCCGTCCTGAGAGACGGGAGTGGATGTTGGGGTCTCGGATTGAACGGTCACATGACGAAACGCGGCGCTGCTGCTTTCCGATCCGGACTTCTGGGCAATCGAGGAAACACTGAGAATGACCACCAGCGCCAGCGCAACTACGATACTGACTAAACTTAACAGCATTTTTCCATCTCCGTGTTGAAAGAACCTGTCGCAGTGGATAGACACATCCATCCACCTGTTCACTGCCAGGAATCAACGGAAATGGATCACAACAGTAGGGAGTGGTGTTTCTGGTAGAGCGGTGGTCCGTGCGTGTCGACAAGCAACGTTTCGACGTCGTACGGATTTTTCAGCAGTGGTGCGGATATTGGGATCGGCCGCATCGTGTTTACTACGACCGGCGTCAAACGCTTCAGATCAGGTGTCTTGGAGACAATACAAATGTCAATTGGGTCGTCTTCAAAGCAGGGACAGAGGGAACAGATATCTCCAATTACGGGAATCCCGAGATTCCAGAGCTGAACAGTTTCACCGTCAGATTGTGCGGGGCTGCAACAGTCATCAGTACTGTCGGTTTCGCAGAACTCAATGAGCACTTCGTCTTCGCAGGCGCTCCCGGTACATACATCCACGCACGCCACTTCGCTCAGCGTTGGAGCCATCAACGCCCAAGCCAGCAGCACAACGATTGTCGTGTGGAATACTCTGCTTGTCATTTCAACTCGATCGTATCACCGGGGTTCACTTGGCTCATCGACATTGCGATGGACACTCGCCCCTATATACCACAATCGGCCAAATTGTCAATGGGCCAAGCGACTGATGGGGATGTATTGGGACTGTTTTAGTCATTTTTTGACGGCGCCTCGACGGGCATCCTCGCAAACCAGTGCTGCGTGCGCATACACACCCGTACAAGCATAAGCATCACAGGCACTTCGATCAGCACCCCGACGACCGTGGCGAGGGCGGCACCGGAGGAGAGGCCGAAGAGCATGGTCGCGGTGGCAATGGCGACCTCGAAGTGGTTGGACGCTCCGATCAATGCCGAAGGGGCGGCGTCTTCGTAACGGGAGCGAAGCAGCCGTGCCAAAAAGTAGGTGATCCCGAAGATCAGCACGGTCTGGATAAACAGCGGAATGGCAATCCAGAGAATAGTGAGTGGATTCTGTGTGATCACTTCGCCTTTGAACGAGAAAAGCAGGACGAGTGTCGCCAGTAGAGCGATGATCGTGATGGGTGTCAGGATGTGCAGGAATTTCGTTTTGAACCAGTCGATGCCCATCGTGCGGATGATCAACCGTCGTGAGAGATACCCCGCGCCCAGTGGCAGCGCGACATACGCCAGAATCGACAGCAGCAGGGCCTCCCACGGCACCGGGAGTTGCCCGACACCGAGCAGGAATCCGCCGAGCACGCCATAGAGAACGAGCATTGTCAGCGAGTTGATCGCCACCATGACAAGTGTGTGTCCGTCGTTGCCGCGCGCGAGGAATCCCCACACAAGCACCATGGCGGTGCATGGTGCGATGCCGAGCAGAATGCACCCGGCGAGGTAGCTGCGCCACAATGGCACCGCCAGCATCCGCACTCCATCGACAAGAACAACAGTGCCCGATCCATAGGTGGCGCCTTCCGGAAGATCGAGTCCCAGCGGCATTTTGACATAGTCGAGCGCCTCGGTGCCGATGAACCCGCGAAAGAGAACGCCCAGGCAGATTGACGCGATCGCATACATGGTGAACGGTTTGACCAGCCAGTTGACGATCAGCGTGAGCGTGACCGGTTTGGTGTTGCGACCGGCGCGCACCACTTCGCCAAAGTCGATCTTCACCATGATCGGGTACATCATGAAGAAGAGCGCAATGGCGATCGGGATGGAGATCACCGGTGCGTTGTTGACCGTAATCGCCAGTCCGTCGAGGTACGTCGCAACGCCGGGAGCCAGGCGCCCGAGCACAATCCCGGCAACAATGCAGATGCCGACCCAGAGTGTGAGATAGCGTTCGAAGATTGACATGCCGGAGGCGGGCATCTTTGTCTGCGAGTTAGTCATATGGTCCTCATCATTGGAATCGTGTGTGACAGATATTCATCGTCGAGTGCGCCGCCGGGTGTCTTCAGCCCGGGAACGGGTTGTCGCAAGTCTCTGACGCTGGATCGTTCATTATCATGAGTCCTCCCAAACAGGTCTGCGCGGCCCAGATGGACGGCGCCCGCCACACGAAATGCCGTTCAAGACACACTGTGAGGATGCTGCCGGACAGGGGTGAAAACAATAGCCGAATGGCCATCGCGGTCAGAGATGATGCGATGTTCTTCTTGATGAACATCAAGGCTGACGTTATTGCTCACTCCATACTTAGGAGGCATTCGCACAAGTCGCCCCCGGCTCAAACAGTCAGGCGTCCGTGTGCTTTGCGGGGATCAGCAACACGGACACCTCAGCTTTTCGCACCACATTATGACTGACACTACCGAGGAAGATTTCCTCCACAAAGCCGCGGCCCTGGCTTCCCATGACCACGAGATTGACGTCCTGCTCGTGAATATACTTGTTGATCTCTTCGAATGGTGAGCCATAGGGCAACACGATGTCCACCTCTGCTTCACCCGTTTGCCCGAGCAGTTTCTTCAAATTCTCAAGGCGGCCCCGGTCAATTTTATTGAACTCGTCGACACGGTCGGACAGATGCGGCTCGATGCGGCTCTTGTCCTGAACATGCAGGAGTGTCACGTGTTCCGCGCCCTGAGCAACCATGTTTTTTACATACTCAAATGCACGATCGGCGTTTTCGGAGAAATCGGTGGGATAAAGGATATGACCGGTGAAATTGCAACGTGCCGCTTTGCCATATCCGGACCCCCCCTTAGAGTCTGGCTCCAGCCGAATAACCAGAACCGGCTTGCGAGCGTTGTGGATCACGTCGTTGGCCACACTTCCAAATAGCACCTCACCGACCAGCGTGTGACCACTGGATCCAACGACGATGAGCGGGTAGTCTTCCCGTTCGGCTGTTCGGTTGATCTCACGTTTCGCAGGCCCAGGGATAACACGGGTTTCCACGTCAAAGCCCTGCTTCTCCAGAATCTGTTTCTGTTGCTCGAGGGTGCTTTGGAGAAAACCTGAAGTGTAGGAGAGCGCAATTGATCCGACTTCCTGGAGACTGAGGCACTGCAAGAGAAGACACTTCTGCGCGCCGTAGATCTTCAAGCCACCAAGGCAGTTAACAATGCCAAAGGAGGCCGGTGAAAGATCGGTTGCGATTATCATTCGCTCGAACATAAGACACCTCCAAGGGGTCTTTCCGTGTGAATCAAGCGTTTCCGACTATGGGGCCATTGAGGGGCGCTGGAGCTCCGCCCGGGATGACAAGAACCAAAGGGGATCGCGGCGAATTGTGTGCTTCTTCCACAACATGCTAAGGCCATTGGCATCTAATCCTCACTCTGCAGTTCCTCCGGCAACGATTCCACAAACTGCCTGATCTCATTGCGTACACGGCGGTAATGCCCCAGTGCTTCCTCCTCTGATTCTGCATTGGCCGCCAGCGCCGGCGGATCATCAAAGCCAACATGCACGACACGTGTGGAGCCGGGGAACACCGGGCATGATTCCCTCGCATTGTCACAGACGGTGACCACCCAATCGAGCGGAGTCCCCTCGAACTCATCGATGTGCTGCGACATCTGCCCGGAGATATCGACACCGGCTTCGGCCATGACTTTCACGGCCAACGGATTCAATCCGTGGGGCTCGACACCGGCGGAGTACGGCTCTATTACGTTGGACCGGAGGTGACGCGCCCAACCCTCTGCCATCTGGCTGCGGCACGAGTTGCCGGTGCAGAGGAAGAGGATGCGGGTTTTCGTGTCTGTTTGCGGCATAGGCTCTCCGGCGTTGACTTTAACAGTCGCGCGATGCGTTTGCTGTCTTTGGCGATTTGGGGATCATCAGCCAGCGATTCGGCTACCCACTTGAGTGCATGACGGATGGGCGGGGATGCGGATCGTCCGGCCCACCGGTGATATACCCAGCGGCCCACCTTGCGCGATTCGACCAGCCCCGCCTGCCGCAGCAAAAACAGGTGCTTCGAGACCGTCGACGGGGCCAGGCCGACCAGTTCGATCAACTGGCAGGCGCAGAGCTCCTCGTCGCGCAGCCCCATGAGCAGCCGTAACCGGGTGCGGTCGGCGAGGGCATTGGTGATGGTCAAAATATCGCGCATACCATACATGGCATACTTCGCCAAGTGACGAAATATAGAATTAAACCAATTGGATGTCAAGACTGTAACTTAGAGGCACAGCGCGGCTATCACATGATGCATTCACGACAACATCGCATGCGTGGTTCCTGAGATTATCGCTGAAACCGCCTCTATTCGAACGAGATGCCTCGGCGGCGCATCTCATCTTCGACTTGGCGCGCCTCATCCTCGCGCCCCAGATGGAGCAATCCAAGTCTCTTCAATCTCAGAGCATCACCGAGCAAGTTATTGAAGGTTGTTTCGGTGCCTTTGTTGAGTCGTTCGATAACTTCGTTAAGTGTTCTGAGCGCGTCTTCTAATTTGTTTTGCAATGCGAATACGAGGCCTTTGGAGAGTAGCGCCTTGGCCACCACTTCACGGAGGGCGGGTTCGGTGTCGCCGCCGAATCGCCTCACGAGGTCGTCGTACGTGGCGATCTGCCGGTCTCGTTGAGGCGGGTCGAGTTGTCCCAGCACGACGCCTTTGTTGACCAGCGCCTTGGCCACTTGTTCGCGGAGGGTGGGTTCCGGGGCATCACCGAACCGCCCGACCACCTCGTCGTACGTGGCGATTTCTTCTTCGCGCTGCGGTGGGTCGAGTTCTCCCAGCGTGAAGCCTTTGTTGATCAGGGCTCCGGCCACGACTTCACGGATGGCGGGCTCGGTGTCGCCGCCGAATCGCCTCACGAGGTCGTCGTACGTGGCGATCTGCCGGTCTCGTTGTGGCGGGTTGAGTTGTCCCAGCACGACGCCTTTGTTGACCAGCGCCTTGAACACCTGTTCGCGGATGGCGGGTTCGGGGGCGTCGCCGAACCGCCTCACGAGGTCGTCGTACGTGTCAATCTGCCGGTCTCGTTGTGGCGGGTCGAGTTCTCCCAGCACGACACATTTGTTGATCAGCGCCATGACCACTTGTTCGCGGAGGGCGGGTTCGGGGGCGTCACCGAACCGCCTCACGAGGTCGTCGTACGTGTCAATCTGCCGGTCTCGTTGTGGCGGGTCGAGTTGTCCCAGCGTGACACCTTTGTCGAACAGCGCCCTGGCCACCCATTCGCGGATGGCGGGTTCGGTGTCGCCGCCGAATCGCCTCACGAGGTCGTCGTACGTGGCGATCTGCCGGTCTCGTTGTGGCGGGTTGAGTTGTCCCAGCACGACGCCTTTGTTGACCAGCGCCTTGGCCACCACTTCACGGATGGCGGGTTCGGTGTCGCCGCCGAATCGCTTCACGACCTCGTCGTACGTGGTGATCTGCCGGTCTCGTTGTGGCGGGTCGAGTTCTCCCAGCGTGATACCTTTGTTGACCAGCGCCACGGCCACCCATTTGCGGAGGGCGGGTTCGGGGGCGTCACCGAACCGCGCGACCACCTCGTCGTACGTTGCGATTTCTTCTTCGAGCTCTGGCGGGACGAGTTGTCCCAGCACGACGCCTTTGTTGACCAGCGCCTTGGCCACTTGTTCGCG
>CAYTTY010000024.1:31305-55016 GCA_964440935.1 uncultured Ignavibacteria bacterium
CGAGTTGTCCCAGCACGACGCCTTTGTTGACCAGCGCCTTGGCCACTTGTTCGCGGAGGGCGGGTTCGGGGGCGCCGGCGAATTCGGAGTCGAGCGTTTCGGATGTGTCAATGGCATCCGGCAATCGCTTGGTCACATAATACATGACCCCGAGCGAGATCGATCCTTCGGCGTAGTGGCCGCTCACCAGAGCAGCTTTTAGGTCATCCACATCGGTATCAGGATTGCGGTCTCCGTCACGATACGGCACGACGACTTTAGATGTGATCCAGCGAAGGTAGGCGTTTTCGGGCTCGGCGGGATCGCTGCTTTCATGGAGGAATGCCAGTTGTTTCAACCGGTTCAGGACATCGCGAATGGATGCAATGCTGCGTTTGAACACGTTGTTGGCTACGCAAAGGATTCGAGCATGGCCTAACGGGAGCACCCCCCCATTCAATAGCAACTGCATAGTCCAGAGGCAGGCGATCTCGTCGTTTTTATTGTCGTTGCTCAGAGCGAAGTAGCGGCTCCTCATTTCCTTGAAGGCATTATCCATGCATATCCAGCCCACGGTTGGGTAGTCCACAAGATTGGGGCTTTCGTCGCTGGGGTTCATGTCTTTTAGAAGTTTTAGTTTGGCCGAGTTGTCCAATGGCACGAGGGCGAGCTTGTGCGAGAGGTTGTCGTAGAAGCCCTTGATGCTGTGTGCACTCTCACCGGTCACAGCGCTCATTTCACTGCCATCGCGGCACGTGGCCATCACTGCGCACATGCTTCCATTCTCCCTGAGTGCATCGCGGAGGTTCGTCAGATTCACCGGGCACTTCGCGAACTCGTTGATATTATCAACGAGGAGCAGCACTGGCTGCCTGCGGGCGAGTGCGAGCGTTTCCGGGGATGGCTGCCGGTCGGCCCGGGGCCGTATGAGGGAGAAACCATTCATGCGGCGCGTAAGTTCGAACATAGTGCGAGTCGTGCCATCGGTCGGCGGACCGGTCAGAGCGACACTCCTGCCCTCGCGGAGTTCCTTCACAATATCGTCTTCGCTCAATGAATCGACTGACTGGTGATCGGCAGTGTCGAAAGGTTGAAATGAGCGCTCGATATATTTGTCATAGTGAGGGCGTCGTTCCGGATGTTCCTTTTCCCCCGGTTTGATTCTTGCGTGGCCAAAGTCCTCGGGTTTGAGTTGGCTGCAGGGTTTATAGAGTTGGAAATTCGATTTGAGGATATCTTGTTCTTCATCATCAACGGAGTGCACGAACGACAGCAAACTAAATGCGACAGCAACAACCATCGCAACGCCAAGAAGTGTGTAGCCGTCAGACGAGCGTAACCGTTGCTCGGCCTTCGGCGGCAGCCTCCCTCCAAGGGCATAGCTATTCCCAGGCCCGACGGGAATTGTCCCCCATGCCCGTTTGAATACCGGCCAGAGCCGTCCCATGATCCGTTACCCTTCCCTAGTTTTGGTCATCCAATATTTCTCTGCGAAGGTAACAATTCGCTTGCTTGCGGACAACTATCGAGTTCCAGCGGGGTGTCGCTCTACGGGCCGGGTCGTTCGTGCCTGTGAGCTTTCAACGCCATGACGCAAGTTGTTGATGACGTACACATTTCATGTCCCCCCGTGTCACCATCTACACCCAACCCTTCTGCCAGCCGTGCCGCCATGTGAAGGAGCTGCTTACAAATCTGGGAGTCGAGTTTGAAGCGAAGGATATCAGCCGTGATCCGGAGGCGCAGGCGGAGTTTGAGCGGTTGGGGTATCGGGCGACACCGGTGACGGTGATTGATGGTGAAGCGATTGTGGGATATGCGCCGACGCACATTCAGGAGTTGTTGAAGGGGAAGTGATCGGTTGCTTGGGGCTTTTCTGAGACAATCGAGCGTGAGTTATACAAGCCCTGATGGCAAAAGGCCGCCATCAGGGCCACGGTTCGCTTGCCGAGCTGTTGAAGGGGACGTGATCGGTTGCTTCCGGTGTTTCTGTGACAATCGAAGGTAAGTTACGCGAGTCCTGGTATGGCAAAGCGCCGCCATCCGGGACATGATACAGGATATTGTGTTTGCTGCGTTGGGGGTTGGTTCACTACGTCGGGCCACGGCCAGTTCGACGCGGCTCACGGCAAGCGAGGACGGCCGTGGTACGGGGTTGGCGCTACGGGTTCAGTTGTTGTGCCACGATCACTGCGCGTGGGGAGATCACGACAGCGGAGATGCGTGCGGCCATCTCGTCAGTGTCGGTTGTGAGAGGAAAGACCGACGTCGGCAGTAGCACGTATGGCGCGGATGGACGACGGACATACGTGCGATTGTAAGCAACCATTCGGACGTCGTACAGATCCGAGACCAGCGTATCGGTTAATTGGTCATAGAACACTTCGAGCGGTGAAAACGAGAACGAATTGCCAACCACTTCCTCAGCTAATCCGGGAGCGGGATTGCCGGGAGTGCGTGGGGTAACGGACACGATATAGCCGCTTACCGGATTCGACAGGGACCACTGGATGTTGACGGCGCCGTCGGTCGGTTGCCAGATGGTGTCGGCTTCGGGGACGACGTCGACAGTCAGACCGATCGGCATGAACACCGAATCGGTGTAGATGAATTGTTCTTCCGGATCGACTGCCTCGATCTCGATCTCCTCGCCGTGCGGGAAGTGCGAATTCGGATACGTCTCGAATGCGTTGCCTGATGCGGTTAGACCGAGCGAATCACCATTGACCGTCACAAAACCGTCGATGACTGATATTCCGTCTTTGAGGAATCGGATGTGGAGATAATCGACTTGCTCATCCAAGTCCTTCTCAGCCAGTATTTCGAGTGTGTATTGGGCGTCGTTGCCACCGTTGATATCGCCACCGCCGCCACAACCGGAGACGAACAGTGCCGCCAGCAGGGCGACAGCAATCGCCCACTTTCCCGTCAACTTGTGATATCGCAATGTCATACAGCCCTCTTGACCGGTGTTTTTCACCCTCTTAGTTGTATCGGACACAGAGCGAGCCCGATTCAGGATTTTTCGTGAATATCGCCCCCGTAGCGGCTGCGGTTGTCAGGCGAAGTCCCCTGTTTCTCACCGTAAACGCCCACAACCATGCCGATAGTCCTTATATTGGGGGGTGTCAACGAATTGGGTACCCCGCAGAGGTGGCATCTGAAACATGCTGGACGTTCTTCTCATCATCGCCGCTGTTGTTGTCTTTCTGGGCATCGTGATGCTTGTGTGGCCGTTACGGATTCGGTTTCAGATGTGGCCAGGACGGGCACAACTCGATGTCCGATATGTTTTAATCCACATTCACTTGAATTTTCGTACCGGTGACTCTGCGGTCCGTTTTGCCGGACTCACGGTCGCCTCCGGGACATCTGACGAGAAGAAGCCAGAAGAGGAAAAGCCGAAAGACGTGAAGAAGAAAGGTCCATCGATTCGTGAGAGACTGATGAAGGTCGGGCCCTCTGAACGGGGAAAGGGGCGTATACTCTGGGAGCACCGTCCATTGCTCCGACGGGTTCTGATCCAGATGGCAAGGCTGGTCGGCCGTCTGATCCGTTCGTGGAGGCTGGATCATGCGAAACTGGCCTTCGTAATGGGGCTGGACAATCCGGCCAGTACGGGGGTTGCCGCCGGGTGTATCTACGCCGCGCTGCCGTCATTACAGATGAGTCTGCCGCGCTGGCAGATCGCTTTTGTGCCTGAGTTCACCCGCGCCCATGTCGCGGTCGATGCTGATATCGCATTGCGGTTGATACCGTTAGAACCATTATATCAGATTTTGCGCACGCTGGGAACGCTTCCTTGGCGTGGGTTGTGGAAGTTAAAGACTGCTCTTGGGCAGTCATAACAGGAGGTCCCATGTCCAACAATGTAATGGAGTTGCTGCAGGGTATCATTGGCGAGTTGAAGGTGGTGGCCAAATCCGAAACGGTTGTTGGTAATCCGGTGACGGCCGGGGATCGTACGGTGATTCCCGTGACACGTGTTTCGGTCGGTTTCGGCGCCGGCGGTGGTGAAGACGGCAAGCCGGATCAGGGTCCGCGTTTCGGCGGCGGCGGCGGCGGCGGCGCTGTGATTGATCCGGTTGCTTTCCTTGTTGTCGAGCAAGACAAGGTGTCGTTGCTCCTGACGAAGAGGCACTCCACCATCGATAAGATCGTCGACGTCACGCCAGAAGTCGTAAACGCAATCAAAAAGCTGGTGAGCAAGGCAAAGAGCGACGACGACAAAGGCAAAGACAAGGATTGATTTCCCGGTTGTGCTGCTCCGCAGCGGCCGTAGAAAGGTGCACATGCGCTATATTCGTTCACACCGTTTGAGACGACCGTTCGGTCTGTTCGTTGTGATTCTGCTGGCTCCATTGCTTATGCATCAGGCAGACACGCGGCAATTCAAGGAGGCGGAGTACGTCGAGTTGAATCCCCGTTGGGAGTATGCCGGTATCGTCATGGAAACGCCGTTGGATTCACCGGTCGGTGCCGTGGCGTGCCCGGGAGAGGACATCGAGGGGAATCTGTTGGTTGCCGTTGACTCGACGGGTACGGTGACAGAACTGCATTACGTCGAGGACGCGTGGGAGACGGCGCGGACGTTTGCCATCGGACATGCCGTGAGTTGTATGTGTGCGGGAGCCCCGCAGCATGATCGGAAGTGGCGCGTGTATGTCGGGTCATCCGATGGACAGATCACCGAAGTGACCCGGACTTCCTTGGGGTGGACAACGAACCCAGTGGTCACACTGGACGATCCGGTGGTGGCGCTGCATGCCACGCATCCGGGCGTGAAGGGCGTTTCGCAGTTGTTTGCAATCGACAACGCCGGACACGCGACCAACCTGTGGATGGGCATGAACCAGGAATGGCAGGCACGGCCGATTCCGGATATCGACGGTGGGATCACTGATCTTGTTTACAGTGTGGAGCGCACCGGCCTTCGGATCATCGTCGCGGGACCAAGCGGATCGTTGTATCAATATGCGCAGGATACGATGGGTTTCTGGTCGGGTGATGAGTGGGCATCGATGGCGGGCGGCGTGCTCGATATGGCGGCCTCGGCCGATCCGACCATGAAGGACATGGCCGTGTACTATTCGGGTGACGATGGTCACTTCCGGTATTTATTCTACGATCACACGTCCGATGAAGCATCGCGCGTGCCGGTGGCCGGTGGTGTTAATCATCTGATCGGCAAGCAATCAGAGTTGCGGTACAACGAGTTTATGGGGCTCAGTCGCGACGAGTACTGCCAATTCGAATTCGATTTCACGACTCGTCAGTGGCAGCGGATTCCATTGCATCGGGTGGGCCAGGATGTCGTTGGGGTCAACTTTGGCCGGGCCCGTCCGGGGCATCGCCGTCAATTCTATGTCACGACCGCCGACGGACTGGTTCATGAATTTGTGCGTCAGAAGATGCCGGAAGAGGCGGTCAGTGGCGAGTGAGCGCCCGCGAGGTGGTGGCCGAACTGGCGGACGGGATCGGCGTCACTGGCACATCCATTGTTCACTCTCCAGTATCACATTCTTGGTCGGGCGGCGGGCACCGGACAGCGTTATTCACCTACTAAGGTAGCTGTCACGACGTCATCGGCTTGAGCGGCTAAGATCGCGGGACGGGCGCATGCCGACCGACACAGTCGAAACACTTGAAGCAGAATTGAAGACGCTCGCCGAGCGGGGTGAGGAGTCGCCACGGCGCGTTCACTGTCTGCTCGACTTAGGCGACGCGGTGGTGATCGACCATCCTCGCCGTGGCGCCGAGCTGATGCGTGAGGCGCTCGAGATGGCGCGGCGCACCGGGTATCAGCCGGGCATTGCGATGAGCCTCGCGTATCTCGGCTGGGCGGAGTACAGCCGGTCCGATCTCGATAATGCGTTGATGCACCTCCAGGAGGCGCGCGCCCTGTTGCAGGACAGCGACGACCGTCACGGCTATGCGCGCACGCTGATGGGATTGGCCGGTGTGCATCGCAGTCTCGGCAACGTGGAACACGCGTACGCCGCGTCGCTGGAAGCGCTGAAAATCTTTCGTGACGAGGGCGATCTGACCAAGGAAGCATGGACGCTCTATGGACTCGCGGGCGGCCATACCGATGCCGGCGATCTGGATCGTGCGCTCGATGATTTCAACGCGTGTCTGCGGCTATTTGGTGAAGCGGAACGCCGGCAGCCGGTGCGCGATGCGATTCTGGGCCGTGCGCGTGCGCTCAATGGCATCGGCGGCGTGTATCAGATGCGCGGCGAATACGATCAGGCGCTACAGTACCATCACGACAGTCTGGTGATCTTCCGCAACGAGGACGCGGTGTTGGGAGAGGCGCGTGCGCTCGACGATATCGGTGCGATCTATCAACGTCAGGAACGCTACGCCGAAGCGCTCGCGTGTCACACTGAGAGTCTGCGTTTGCGCGAACGGGTCGGCAACCGTCAGGCGCAATCCACCAGTCTGATCAATTTGGGCACGCTTTACACGCGCATGGGGCAGCTCGATGACGCGATCGAGGTGCTGCGGCGTGCATTGGCCATTGCGCAGGACGTGAAGTCGCGTCCGAGAGAATTCCAGGCGCACGAGGCATTGTCGCGCGCTTACCAGGAGAAGGGAGAGCTGGCCAAAGCGCTGGATCATCATGAGATGTTCCACCGGGTGCGAGACGCGGTGATTGGCGATCACACCAAGGCGCGCGTACGGAATCTCCAGATTGCCTACGCGATCGAATCGGCCGAACAGCAGGCGGAAATCGAACGTCTGCGCAATGTGGAACTGAAAGAGACCAACGAACGGCTGGAACAACTGCTCAACGAGTTACAGGAAGCGCAGGTTCAACTCATCCATACCGAGAAGATGGCGAGCTTGGGGCAATTGGTGTCGACGCTCGTTCACGAGTTTAACACCCCGTTGGGAACGATTGAGAGTGCGCTGGATATCTATTCACGCACGGTTACCACTATCGAATCGTTGGTTGACTCATCGTCGTCACTTGAGGAACTGCGTGGTGGTGCACGATATCGTCGCACCATCAATGCGATGCGGGAGAACCGTGAGGTGGCCCGGGCGGCGATTGGACGCATGACCAAATTGGTGCGCAGCCTGAAGAGTTTTGTGCGGTTGGATGAGGCCACGACCCAGTTTGTTGACATTCGCCAGGGGCTCGATGACACGCTGACGCTCTTGCAGCCGGAGTTCAGTGACCGCATCCGTCTGACGACCGAATACGACGCCTGCCCGCCGGTGACCGGCAATCCGGGCGAACTGAATCAAGTGTTCATGAATCTGATCGCGAATGCGGTGCAGGCCATTGATGGAACAGGATCGATTACAGTGCGCGCATTCACTACTGATGGTCACGTGCATGTGGAGATTTCCGATTCGGGTGTGGGTATTCCCGCTGAACAAGTTCGTCAGTTGTTCGATCCCAGTTTTTCCAGGCGCGGATCGCGGATCAAGGCGGGGCTGGGGTTGTTTACGTCATATAACATCGTGCAGAAGCATGGCGGCGAGATTCGTGTCGACAGTGAAGTCGGCAAGGGGAGCCGGTTTACCGTGGTGTTGCCGGTGCGGCAGGGCTGATTCCTTTTGCAACGAGATTGAAAACCGTCAAAAACGGTTTGGTGTGTTGGTGCTTCTGTATCCCCCGACTGATGGTTCGGCTGCCCTCACCACAAGAGTCGGGTGTTACAGCAATTGTCAGAAGAACTGTCCGATTCCAGCGTACCGTCATGCGCCCTGGCGTGACGGCTATCTCCCGTACCGACAAGGCGTCACCCGATGACAGGTGACACCACAAACGACCAACTTATTGGCTTCAAACGGACAATACGTCTGACAATCGTTGTAGACGGCCTGAAGTTGGCTGCTGCGGACTGTCATGTCATTGACAATATGCCGATTAGGACCCATGGATGATAGAAGGGGGGACGTTCATGTCACGGATGCACTTGGGCCTCATCATGGTGTGTTGTTCGCTCCTGTTGTTTGCTGCAGCCTGTTCAAGCGATTCAGATAATGCCAACACGATGGGAGACGCGACAGATTCGGCGCTCGTAGACGTGCTGTCGGATTCGACCATCCACCATGGGATCGACGTGTCGTATCACAGCGGTCGTGTCGATTGGGCCGCGGTGGCGCAGCAGAGATTCAAGCTGGCCTTTGTGAAGGCGACAGAAGGCGATGATCTAAAGGATCCGTCGTTTGCGCAGCATTGGCAGGAACTCAAAGCGCACGGTATCGTTCGGGGCGCCTACCACTTTTATGTCACCGAAGACAATCCCGATACACAGGCACAGCTCTTCACGAGTGTGGTCACACTCGAACAGGGTGACTTGGCGCCGGTGGTCGATATCGAATTGATCGGGCACAATACGCAGCCCGGTTTGGTTGAACGGTTCCGCCGATTTCTGACTCTGATCGAAGAGCACTACGGCATCAAACCGATCATCTACACGTCGCCGAACTTTTGGAACCGACACATGTCGGATGAATTTGGAGAGTATCCGCTTTGGGTCGCCGAGTATGGCGTTGATGCACCGACAATCCCCAAGGGCTGGGAGACGTGGCACCTCTGGCAATGGCAGGGCGATACGACTGTCACCGGCGTGGAAAAGGGCGCTGATGTGTCGCGGCTGAATCCGAAGCTGCCGCATCTGAATGATCTGGTTGTAATGTGTTGTCCGTAGAGTGATGAGAACCGTTGAAACGGTTTGGCATTTTGGTGTTTCTGCATCACCCGGTTTCAGGGCGTGTTGAAAAACGTGTGTATCGCAGACGACATGCATTTGCAGGGGCGTATGGCATACGCCCCGTTCGCGTAAACCGTTGCGGGCGCAGGCGTACTCAGTACGACTCTACAGATGATCGTCTGGTCGATGTGCGTTAGGATTGCGACTTAGCCCGTAGTTCAGGAGCACGGCGCGTCACAGCGAGAAGCGAGTGAAATGACCCTTTGGCAGCGCAGGGCTCCTGACAACCCAGGTGTGAGAGGTCGTATTGTACGTGGAAATGTCAGGAGCCCGGCGCAGTAACAGGCTGGCCATTGCGAGCGGCTGTGACGCGCCGTGCTCCTGAACTACGGGCTTATTTGTATTTAAGTGTATACATACCCTGGCTTGTCAGAACCCGTACAGCTCCCCGAACTTCTTGTTCATGTATGCCATCAGCGCTTCGGAGCCGAGGGGTTTGCCGGTGACACGTTCGACGAGATCGTTGGCGAGGTAGCGGCGGCCGTGTTGGTGGATGTTGTCGACCAGCCACTGTTTCAATTGTCCGAACTCGCCACTTTCGAACTGTTTATGCAGTCCGCCCAGATCCTGATCGGCTTTGGCGAAGAACTGCGCGGCGTACAGGTTGCCGAGCGCGTAGGTCGGGAAGTAGCCGATCAGGCCGGCGCTCCAGTGGATATCCTGCATGCAACCCTGCGCATCATCGGGCGGGGTGAGACCGAAATACGATTCGAACTTCTCGTTCCACGTCGACGGGATGTCGTCGACTTTGAGATCGCCTGAGAAGAACGCGCGTTCCATCTCGAAACGCAGCAGGATGTGCAAGTTGTATGTTGCCTCATCGGCTTCAACGCGGATGAACGACGGACGCACGTCGTTGATGGCGAAATAGAAGTCCTCCAGCGACGTGTTGCCGAGCGCTTCGGGGAATTCCTTCTGCGCCGTGGGGTAGAAGTGTTTCCAGAATGCCTTTGAGCGTCCAACAAAGTTCTCCCACATGCGCGATTGCGATTCGTGAATTCCGAGGGAAACCGCATCGGCCAATGGTGTGCCGAAGTGTTTGTGATCGAGGTTCTGTTCGTAAATGCCGTGGCCGGACTCGTGGAGTGTGCCGAAGAACGCGCCGTTGAAGTGATGTTCGTTGTAACGGGTGGTGATGCGCACATCGCCGGGGCCGATGTCGGTGCAGAACGGATGGGTCGTGACGTCCAGACGTCCCTGTTCGAAATCAAAACCAATGGCCCGGGCTGCCATTTCGCCGAACTTGCGTTGGGTGTCGACCGGATAGGTGCGTGTGATGATTGAAACATCCGGTTCTTTGCCCGACGCTTTCACCTTTTCGAGCAGTTCAACCAGTTCCTTGCGGTGTTTGGTAAAAATGGCATCGATCGATTCGACCGTGGCGCCCGGTTCGTAATCATCGAGCATCGCGTTGTAGGCATCACCTTCGTAGCCGACCGCCTCGGCTTCCTTCTTTTTAAGATCGATGACTTTTTCGAGCCACGGTTTGAATTTGCTGAAATCCTTTTCGGCACGCGCCTCGGCCCAGACACCCTGCGACTTGGTGGTCACACGGGCGATTTCCTCTACCAGGTCCTGCGGCATCTTGACCGCTTTGTCGTACTCACGCCCGATTTCGCGGACAATCACACCGGCGTCGCTGTTGCCGCCGTTGACGAGATCGCTCGTCTTGACGGTGTTGATCAGGTCGCCGATTTCGGGATCGACAAAACGGGAATGCGACAGCCCGGCCATAAACGCCAGTTGGTCGGCGCGGTGGTCGGCGCCTTTGCGCGGCATGTAGGTGCGTTCATCCCACCCCAGGAGGGAGGCGCAGGAGTTAATCACTGCCACTTCGCGGGTTTTCTTGATGAGTTTGTCGAGGGCCTCTTGTGGGTTTTGTGCCATGACGGTGTACTCCTGATGGATGGGTTTGACCGCCCTCACTTCTTGTTGCGCGTGATCCACGCTCGGGACGCGTTTGAGGGCAGTCGGCTAATATATGTTGGCGGGGGATTGGGTTCAATACGGGTCAGGTGGAAAAGTGATCGTGTGAACGGGCCAAAGAGGACACTGTTGGGAGGAGTGTCAGGGGTACATGATGGGGCGTCACCCGAGGGCGGGTGACGCCACCGATGACCATTGTGGATAGAGACTTATGAAAATGACTTTCCGGGATACGACACGAGGACTCCCTGTGGTCGTGGCCTGGGTGCCGACTGGGGAGACGGTTCATTCGCGCACGGTGCCGAGCCTATCGGGGGCACCGATGCCGATGATGATATCACCCGCATCCGGTGTCTTGACGGCATCGGGATTGACGCGCAATTGGCCACCGGCCACGGTGGCCGGCAGGATGAGAACAGCGCGTATGCGATGGACGGTGCGAGTTGCCCTTGTTGTTATCTTCGCCAGAATGACGGGAAGAGCAAGGCGACAACCGTCAAAATCTCCAACCGTCCCAAGATCATCAGCGCCGATAAGACCACTTTGCCGGCCGGGGCAATAAACGCGTAGTTCTGTGTCGGTCCAACCGATCCCAAACCGGGGCCGATGTTGGCCAGGCACGCCACCACTGATGTCGCTGCTGAAATCGGATCGAGCCCCAAAATCGCCATGAACAGTGATCCAAAGAAGAACAGCCCCATGAAAGCGGCGAAGAACGAACTGACACTAAGGACGGTTTCCCGGTCGACCGGTGTTGTGCCGATCTTGACCGCCGTTACGACATTGGGTCGGAAGGATTTCATCACGACATTGGCCAGGGCGCGCCACAGCACCATGTACCGCGCGATTTTGATTCCGCCGGCGGTCGATCCCGCCGATCCGCCGATGAACATCAAACCGACGAGCAGGAACCGCACGACCGAGGGATACAGATCAAAATCATCAGTGGCGAATCCGGTGGTTGTTTGTAGCGAAACGACCTGGAAACTGGCGTAGCGGAGCGCCTGTGTGACTGATGGCATTGACGGTATCAGCGCCGTGGTCAAGATGATAAACGCCAGCAGCAGAATCCCCAGGTAGGTGCGAAACTCGGGATCGCGCCACAGGTTTTGCGGTTTGCCCTGCACGATGCGGAAGTAGAGGGTGAAGTTGATTCCGGCGAGAAACATGAACCCCAGCACGGTCATCTCGATCGCCATCGAATTGAAACCGGCGATACTGGCATTGAGTGTCGAAAAGCCACCGGTGGCCATGGTGGTAAACGAATGGCACAACGCGTGGAACGGGCTGACACCGAGAAATACAAGTATCACCGCTTCGACACCGGTCAGTCCCATGTACACGTACCAGAGAATTAATGATGTCTGGCGCAGTTTCGGGCGCAACCGTTCCGTGATCGGACCGGGAACTTCAGAACGGAATAAGCGTGTGGCGCCCAATCCGAGGCGCGGCAGGATCGCGATAAAGAGCACGATGATGCCCATGCCGCCCATCCACTGGGTCAGACTGCGCCACCAGAGCAGACTGCGTGAGAGGACTTCAACATTGGTGATGGCACTCGCGCCAGTCGTCGTAAAACCGGAGACCGATTCGAAAAAGGCATCCGCGAAATGACTGAACGTGCCTTCGAAAAGATAAGGGATTGCGCCGAAGGCACCGACCAGGGTCCAGCCGATGGTCACTGTGGCGATCGCCTCGCGGGGGTGGATGATATCGGACGGCGCACGTCCGATGAGAATGAGGACCAGTGCTGCGATCGCCGTGATGGCGGTGGCGAGACCGAAGTTCATAATCGCGCTGGAATCACCATCGATGATTCCCCACGCAATCGACGTGGCCATGAAGAAGGCTTCGACGATGAGGAGAATCCCCAGGAACCGTGCGATCAGACGCGCGCTCATGGACGTTTACTTTTTCAGTGAGAAGAACGACTTGCGGTTGGCATGAAACATCTTCTCCACCGCCTCGCGGTTGTCGGGTGTGCTGAAGACAATCACCCGCGCGCCCTCGGGGACTTTGAAGTCGCCGCCGGGAACATGGACGCCCTCTTCGGTGGTGACTGCGCCGATGCGTGCGCCCTGCGGGAAACCGACTTCGGCGAGCCGATTGGCCGTGATCGCCGAACCCTCCTCGGCTTCCAGTTCGAGAATCTCGCCGGCACCGTCGGCCAGAACACTCACCGACACCGTAGGTCCGCGCCGCATGTAGCGCAACACCTCTTTCGCCGCGAGCAGGCGCGGGGAGATGGTGTGGTCGATACCGAGTTCACGGTAGATCGGCGCGTAGTCGGGTTTGTGTGCGATCGCAATCGCGGTGGCGATGCCGAGCTTCTTGGCGAGCAGTCCCGCCATCAGATTGAGTTCGTCGGATTTGGTGGTGGTGATAAAGATGTCGGCGTTGTTGAGGTTCTCTTCCTTAAGGAAGTCCGATTGCGTACCGTCGCCACGCAACACCACGCCGCTTTCGAGTTCCATCGCCAACTGCTGGGCACGTTCGGCATCGAGCTCGATGATGGTTGTGTCGATGCCGCTCTTTTCAAGCAGGTGCGCGAGTGCGCGCCCGGTGGCTGATGCGCCCATGATCACGACTTTGGAGGTCTGACGGTATGGACCGGCGAGGATGGTACGCGCATCGGGTAGCGCGTCACTCTTGCCGATCAGATAGACTTCATCACCGTTGGCGATGTGCTCGTTGCCATCGGGGATGATAAATGTCTCGCCCCGCGCGATGGCCGCGACGAGAGCATTTCCCGGCAGTCGAATATCTTTGAGCGCCTTTCCGATCGACTCGGAGGAATCACGCTCGACTTTGACCTGGATCATTTCGATGCGGTCTTCGCCAAATGATTCGACCCATGACAATCCGGCCGAATCGACAATGCGTCGGATCTCCACCGCGGCTGCGCGTTCGGGGCTGATAACCAGGTCGATGCCGAGATTTTCTGCCCACTGGCCTTCGCTGGCGAGGGGATCGCCGGTGTCGGAGACGCGGGCGACGACTTTTTCGGCGCCGAGCCGCTTGGCCAGCAGGCAAGCGAGCAGGTTGATCTCATCGTTGTCGGTCACGGCGACAACCAGATGTGAGTGATCAATACCGGCTTGCGACAACGTGGCAATCGAGCCGCCGTCGCCGCGCAGGGTGATGACGTCCATTGTCTCGTGGGCGTGGGCCAAGGCGCTTTCGGATTCATCGATCAGAGTGACATTCTGTCCCTCAGAGAGCAGCACCTCAGTGATATGCTTGCCCACTTCCCCCATGCCGATGATGACAACATTCATAGAGAGACTCTCCCCGTAGGACAATATCGTCTGCGGTAAGGGTCAGGGCCAAGGAGTAATAATCAGGAAGACGTTCACACAAGACCAAACAGTTCAAGTGGTTCAGATTCAACGAGTTCCGATATCGTCCTTGACTACGGCAGAGCCTTACAAAAAAAAGTGGCCGGAAATTTTCTTTACAATTTGCTAAGGCAAAGAAATTTACTTAATGACCCTCTGTGGGACCTTCAGGACGATATGAAACTCATTCAGTGGGCGGAGAGTCCTGCTCTTCCTTCATTCCCAATCCCTTACCGCCGAAGCCCGAAATCGAACTAGCGCGCGAGGACTACGATCTATTGGAGAAGGCGAACCGTGCGCTCGGCCGGCTGGATGGCATTACGGATTTGCTCCCCGATCCGTGGTTATTCATCTACTTCTACGTTCGGAAAGAAGCTGTTCTATCCTCACAAATCGAAGGAACGCAATCCTCTCTTTCGGAGCTACTGCTCTTTGAAAACGAGGTTTTGGAAGGAGTGTCGCTGGATGAAGTTCTGGAGGTATCGAATTATGTGTCTGCCATGAATCACGGGTTGGAGAGGATCAAGCGCGATGGATTTCCACTTTCGAGCAGGCTCATCCGAGAGATTCACCAAGCGCTCTTGGCCCGTGGAAGAGGCTCTGACAAAGATCCCGGCAGTTTCCGGCAAAGTCAGAATTGGATCGGGGGCACACGGCCAGGGAATGCACGCTTTGTACCACCACCCCCGGAAGTCCTTCCGGAATTGATGTCGAATTTGGAGAAGTTCCTGCACAATGTGCCCGAGGAGACCCCCGTTCTGATGAAAGCGGCACTAGCCCACGTCCAATTTGAGACCATCCATCCATTTCTGGACGGCAATGGGCGCGTCGGTCGCTTGCTCATAACACTCCTCCTTTGCGCGGAACAGGTCCTGCGTGAACCTCTCCTGTACCTTAGTTATTACTTCAAGCTTCATCGCGACGAGTACTATGAACGCCTGCAACGCGTGCGCGTCGACAGTGACTGGATTAGTTGGTTGCGATTCTTTCTTGTGGGTGTTAGGGAGACCGCACAGCAAGCATTTCAAACAGCTGTCGAAATCCGCAAGTTGTTTGAACAGAATCAGCTCGAGATTGAACGTTCGATGAAACGACCGGGAAATGTGCACCGCGTTCACGAATTGCTGCAGCGGAACCCGTATCTTAGCATCAGTGTCGCATCGACCACTCTCCGGCTATCTGAACCCACCGTGCGTACAGCGATAAACCATCTGACCTCAATTGGCATCGTGCGCGAGATAACAGGGCGAAAACGCAATCGGGTGTATGGGTACGACGCGTACCTGAAAATTCTGGCTGAAGGCACGGAGCCATTGCCCTGACGGGGAGGTGTCGAATGCGAAAAGCCACACTGGTCTGCCTGGCGGTCACACTGATTGCCGTTGTTGCGCATGCAAACGTTCAGCCGTCGGAGGTCCGCCCGGTTTCCACTTATTCCATCGTTGCGCGTGATGCGGCAACCGGCCAGATGGGTGTGGCGGTGCAGTCGCATTGGTTTTCGGTGGGGCCGATTGTGCCGTGGGCGGAGGCCGGAGTCGGGGCGATTGCGACGCAATCGTTCGTGAAGATCGACTACGGCCCCGACGGGTTGGCGCGGCTGCGCAACGGTGAGTCGCCTCAGGACGCGTTGTCGGCGATGCTGGCGGCCGACTCCGGACGCGCCGTGCGTCAGGTGGCGATTGTCGATACGCAGGGACGAGTCGCGGCGCATACCGGTGAACGGTGTATTGCGTACGCGAGTCACATCGCCGGGCCGGGCTTTTCGGTGCAGGCGAATTTGATGGCGGATTCCACCGTGCCGCGCGCGATGGCCGACGCGTACCAGAACACAACCGGTACCCTTGCCGAACGCATGATCGCCGCGCTGCATGCTGCCGAGGATGAAGGCGGCGACATTCGCGGACGGCAGTCGGCCGCGATTGTGGTTGTCGACGGCCAGCGGCATGAACAGGCATGGCAGGGACGATTGGTCGACCTGCGTGTCGAGGATCACCCGCTGCCGGTCGATGAATTGGAGCGATTGTACCGTCTGCATGTTGCCTATGAGTGGGTGAACCGCGGCGACGTGTTCGCCGAGCACGGCCAGTGGGACTCGGCGGCGGTGGCGTATGCCAAAGGCGAACAACTCGCACCGCAGATCGCCGAGCTGCCGTTCTGGCATGCGGTGACATTGGCGTCGCAGGGCAACGTCGATGATGCGCTGCCGGTTTTTGAGCGTGTGTTTCGCACCGATGACCGTTGGGTCAAGCTGGTGCCGCGTTTGGTTCCGGCGGGGTTGTTGCCGGATGATTCGGTGTTGATTGGGCGGATTTTGCGGGTAGCACCAGAACAGTGATTTCTTCTGGCGGAGAGACCGGGATTCGCGACGCGTCATTTTCGGCAACTCGTTAACCTGCTTCCAATTTTCGTCAATTCACTGGTAGACATCACTTTGAGTTGAGTCAAGTTTGGACAAGCTGGGTGAAGTTCAGGCAAGCTCAAAGCAGTTGGCGGTTAGAAGGGGGTTAGAATAGAGCCCACGCCTCGATCGAACTTTGGCTGTGAAATTCCGCCAGTACCAGTCAAATCCCCGTGGAGAAACCTCAAGCCCTATTTCACATTGACTCTCTGAATCCACTCGACCAAGTCAGCATATTCCTTCAGAGCGATCCGATAATGATGGTTCCGAGCAAACTCGCGTGCCGGCTTGCTAAAAGAGGATGTCGTGACGATCAGGCCATTAGAGGCTCCTTCGGATGTAATCGTACCATATAGGCCGCGGACGTACTCGATTGAAACTGGCCGCTTCTTGGCGTAGCGCTTGCATTCAACTAAACAGAGGATTGGGCCAGTGGGCATCGAGCGAACCGCAAGCACATCCCGGCCCCCATCATGTGTTCGGGGTGTAAGTGTTGCTTCAAAACCGTCGCGAACGAGCAATTCTGCAACGAGCTCTCAAATTCACGAGTGCTCAGTCGGAACAGGTCGGCAGGGTTAGCCCCTAGTGCGGCAATCCGAGGAGACCAGTCGACGACCTCTGCCAAAGTCGGCACATGTATGAGCGTCTCGCGAGAATCTGAGAGAAAGAGAACATCAACTTTTTCAGCCCCGCTCCACACGTCTTCAAAATGACGAACCAGTGCTTCAATAATGCGCTTGTCCTCTCCAAGAGATAGAACGTCATATGGAGTGTGAAACCCAGGTACGTACTTCCCTCGGATGGCTTGGGAGTCATCCACCAATACATAGCTGATGTGCTCAGGACGTCCAGGAAGGATGCGAATTTCGCACCCGTCACTGGGCAAGTGTTCGCGTGGGTCCAATTCGACAGGAAACATGGACTTCCCGAATAGGAATCTGGCTACTACGCCTTTCTCGGCGACGTCCTCTAAGACTGGTGGGTAGTTCTCGAAGCTAAAGAACTGCCATCCGTCGGGTGCGAAAAGGGACACTGAATGTCGCGCTCGGGTCATGAGCATGCAAATATCATGTGCGGCGTATATTGCTTCAATTTGTTTCACTCGGCCGTCCCCGTGCTTCTGCCAGTTGTCTTGCGAAGGGAACGCGCACCACTGCTCGAATTGCTATTTACCGGCAATGGCTCCGGGGCCTGCCTCGCTGGCAACTTCTTCTTGTCTTTGGAGTTTCTAAACCAGAGGTCTCTGATCTGCGTATCATGACTCTTCGGAAGTGGGTTGGTCTGTCTTACCATGAATGTCGTGGGAAGATTAACTGCATTTCCGAATGCAAGTGCATGTTGCTTGGGGAGGGACGGGAGTCTCTTGAGTACAGCATCCGAAATGAAGGGAGTCATCTGACGAATATGAGAAAGATCCTCGGGGTTTTGAATTCGGTGGACGAGGAAGTTGGAGCACTGCGAGAGAACTGTCCGAGATAATTCGCAGGGGCGTTGTGAAGCCACAAGCAAGAAGACACCGTACTTTCTCCCCTCTTTGGCTACGCGTTCAAAAATCTTACCAGCCTCGACAGCATGCTTAGATGGGCGCTCGGGAATGTACCTGTGCGCCTCTTCCAGAACAAAATGGACAGGGAATCTATTCCTTGGGTCCGCTTGGCGTAGCAACTTGAACACCATACGAGCAACTACGGCGGAGACCAACTCGACTACCTCATCCTCGACGGCGTTCATATTCAATATGACGACCTGGGCTTGGCTCCCCTTCTCGTCTGATTTCTCGATACCGAGGATCTGAGAGAGGAATTGATTTGGGGTTATCGCGTGGCTCCTTGATAATTTCAGGAATTTGTATTCTTCGCGATCAGCGAGCGAGTGTAAGCGGGTCATCATGGATGAACAGTAGTCTCTAATCTGGCGGTTGCCGTGTGCCTCTTCGTAGAGAATGGCGAAGTGCAAGCACTCGGCAAGCTCAGCGAAGTCGAATGGCTCTCCAGAATATGATGGGAGAGTGACGTCCTTCAGTATGAAGGACCGAACATGGTTCATGAATCGATCAAACTGCCCATGAGGAAAGTTGCCGTACTGTTCGTTGTACTGGAACTGACTGAGCGTTGTTGAGTTCAGGTCAGGTGTAGGGTACTTGGATAGCAGTGAGTAAACACGCTGAATTTTGGAGACAGGGGAATCACCATCAGCGCCTCGAAAACACTCAGTGATGCAGGTGGCAACGAAATGGGCTCTGAGTTCACTGTTGTTTCCACTCCCATCAATTGATGTCAAGCCCAACGCGTTACGGAGCACGGGCAGCTGGGTACGTTCGCTGGCTTGAAGAAGAAGCTCCCATTCGGATTGATCCAGGAACCAATGCGGCAGGACGAATTTGCGTTTGTCTGCAGTTCCATCCAAGATGAGTTCTGAGACAACGATGTCAGATGTCGATTCTAATTCATTCAGAGCATCATGGTACTCACCATTTACGTCAAAGATTATAATGGTTGCACCCCTGGCTTTGTACTCTCTTGGTTTTTCGAAGAGAGACTGGAGTATTGACGCAACTGTGCATGATTTGCCGCTCCCAGTGTTCCCGAGCACTGAAGCGTGACCGCCAAAAAACTCTTCGAGGCGCACTTTCACATCGTAACCTTGGAATATAACCGAAGTGCCGACACTGATGGCTTTGAATCTTGTGGCGTCCTTCGGGTTGGGTGGCGTTCGATCATCCGGACCTAGCGCCGGTTCCTCTGAATCATCAACATCGAAAATCCGATCCAACTCCTGATCGACAGCGTAAAGTACATCTGAGTAGAGTGATGGAAACACTGATACGCCGAATCGGAATCTCCCGGATTTGCTTTGCGGTAACATTCCTACAGGTACTACATCCAAGAACTTTGCGGAGGTGGCTTTGTCGGCCAACGTGTCTATCGCATCGGTCTTTGTCAGTACTGGATCTTTCTCGCGAATCCCGACTATTTCAGCCACGAAGTACTCAGTATGCACTGGTATCATAACAAAGGAGCCGAGGCGAGCCACGTAGTGGACATCGTCAAAACCGACTATCGTGAAGTTGTCTGTTCCGCCATGCAACTCGACTACGAGTCTATCGGCAGCTACCGAGACAATCTTTCCAATTGCACGCTTTTGATCGTCCGAATACACAGATCATTCCTTAGAATCTGAATCGGTCTTACGGGACATGAATTCTTTGACGATAAGTCGAATTGCCTTATCAACGGAATTGCCTGGTAACTCCGGCATCAATTTCTCGATGATGAAATCAAAGTGATGCGCTATCCTGCCTGAGCTCGCTTCTCTACCCCCGATGAGCCAAATCCTGGGATCCTCCAGGTTTCGAAAGTCTGCTAATGGCTTAGGTGCATTGGGCGGCGCGAACGCTATTAATCGGAAGGTCGGAACGGTCAGCGCTTGATAGATCACGTCATTAATATGATCGTCGCCGAAACCATACCCTATGACGATGAGCACACTCTGCTCTCTCACGATCCGGTGCTGGAATTCGCGCAGAAGGCTTGAATACGGAATCGCAAAGCTCGCGGCAGATTTGGCAGGCGTTGGATAGATCATGACTGCATCTGCATCAGGAGCACATGCCTGGAGTTCGCGAACCGGAAAAAACCCGTTGTGATCTACAAGCCAGTTGACAGATCCATGGAGTTTGCACAAGTAAGCAAAGCCGTCAACGGGTGTCCACCTCTTGCTTGAAACATCGAGCTGTTCACCGAGAGCGTAGCGGAATACGGAGGGATTAAATCTCCTCTCTACAGATCCGGAGAAGCCATTTGAGTAGGGCAATCCGAGTCGATCCATAGCGGTTTCGTTGAAGAGATCGTAATTTGTGGTGAATATCCACGGACGCGGTAGCGAACTATCCCGATACACCAGCTTACGATAGAACGATTCATACAACTCTAAGACTCTCTCGTCACCGTTGGTGAAAGCTCCCTTAGTGCAACGCATGAGGATAAATCGCTTCACCCTCTTCACAGCTGTCTGGGCCAGTGCCAGCAGTCTTTGATTCTTGCGATCATTTCTAGACTCGAAGGCGAACTTCCAGCTGTAGAGCACTTCCATGAGTCGTTCGAGATTTTCTGCAAACGGAAGCTTAGTGACGTCTATCCCAAACTCTTGCTTCAAGTGGCGCTTCTCGGTTGCAGTCAAGAAAATTGGATCATTTGCATTCTCTTGTTCGACTCCACCAGCGAACTCAACTGCGAGTGACCGCATCGTGGCAATTCCGCGTTGTCCATTTGGTCCGTCCTCAAGGGAGGAGCAGCCTGAGCCGAGAAGAAAGGCCACGTGCCTTGCGTTCATTGCTTCGGAGAGGCTTTCATTAATCTCCCTCACAATCGAGTCATCTGGGGCGGTTGGCTGCGATCTATCTGAGGTACCTGAGGGACGCCCTCCCCGGAAAAACTCCATGTTCGCCCCGGACGACACGATGGACGCCTCGGGTCGTGGATCATCTCCATCATCGGGCGTCGGTACAGGGGTCTGCTGAGATTCGCTGGGCATGGGTTTTCCTCGAAGTATCCATGGGACAGCCGGTTTTTGAATGTAACGACAGACAATGAGCAACTGAACGGGTTCAACAGCAATCAGTTTCCACTTCCATTTCCATATCCCGTTATCCCCTCTCCCTTAAACCATCTCCAAATCTAACAACAACTTAACCTCAGAACCAGAAACATTGTCGGAATCCGTCCGACTTCTCTCCTAATCCCTTCCCGCGCGAAGCGCGGGATTCATCGATCCCGCCCGGAGGGCGACATACTCACCTTCACAGAGCCATCGGCGACCATTTCATCCATGGGCTCAATTTTTGCCCAGAATCGCATCAAATCGCTTCTCTGACCCCTTCGCAAGGATCTCCTTGATCCACGGGTCCTTGTCTTCCTGAAGACCTGCCAGAAGGCTTAAAATGCCCTTCCCATCCCGCAGACGATCAAGTTCAGCTTTGAGTCGTTGATTGCCCTTTTCCAGCCTCTCTTGAGACTCCTTCAGGAGCGCTAATTCCTCTCCAAGCCGGTCCTTCTCCCGGCTTGCCTTGGACAAGATGTCCTTCTCGATCGCCTCAGGAGTCTCCTCCTCCAAGACTCCCTCCCGGTCAAGGTATCGATCAACCATGTTGCTGGACATTGCCCAGCCATAGCGGTAGCACAGCTGATACCGATTTTTTATCCGCGGAGCGTAGTACGTCGCTGAACTGTGCCTCAGGATGTGCGGAGTCACTCTTTTGTCAAGGGCGCGCCTAGCCACTCGGCTGACCACCATCTTCAACGCCGCATAGGTCAAAGGAAACAGCTGTGCTCTCGAATCTTCTCGTCCAGGATGCACATTTAACCATTCCTTCAGCAATCTCGTCGACAGCGGCAATGAGATTGTCCTCGGCTTTGTCTTGCTGTACTCCAGTCTGATCTTGTAGCAGTTGATCTCTTTAGCCCAGAACACATGCTCTTGTTTCAGCCGAACATTCAGGATCTCTTCTGCTCGTGCTCCAGAGTCAAACAGAACGATCAGAATGGCTTTGTCTCTCAATGTGGCACAGTGCTGAATCATCCTCTCGATCTCATTACGTGAGATAGCCGGAACTTCCTTGTGGCAAACCGATGTGTCAAGCCACTCAACCATCTCTGGATAGACCTTTCCCTTGCCATCCTTCCATTTCCAGAACTTACGCATGGTCTTCTTGATGTCTGCTTTGCTCTCATCGCTGTATGGATGTCCCCTGACCGTTGCAATCTCATCGGTCTCAAGGGCCTCGACATATCTCTCGATGTCCTTCTCTGTGACAGCATCAAAACTTTTGCCCAGCTTGTCAGAAAGGTGTTGAAGGATCCCCAGGTACTTAAGGCACCGTGCCGAGCCTATTTTCCGTCGCGTACGGCCGATAGAGGTCTTGCCCAGGAAACAGTCTCGAAGAAATGAGAGGATCAACTCCTTGTTTCTCTCGATTGGATGATCTGAGATTTCAAACCGTTTCAATGTTCGACGGTATTTCGCTTCT
This sequence comes from uncultured Ignavibacteria bacterium, assembly GCA_964440935.1. Lineage (GTDB taxonomy): Bacteria > Zixibacteria > MSB-5A5 > WJJR01 > WJJR01 > WJJR01. The sequence continues at coordinate 53,707 of CAYTTY010000024.1, forward strand.
CTGTCATGAACATCGATCTTTCCATCGTCGTGAATTTGTATCTTCTGTGCTTGTTCCATTTGAAATCATGGAGGCAGGCATCCACGGCTCTTAAGCGTTGCCCCACTTCAGTAACAGAATCAATCAACGCCCCAACCGGACCTAGAATCAATCTGTTACGCAAGAGAGCACCGACGGAGCCTCATTGCTGTCAATTTGCCTCCAGTTTCCCAATTACGATTCTGAAGTATATAAATGTTTCGGTTTTCGATCTCTAAGGTCCTACTCCAGTTGTGGCAGATTCAACCGATTATCTCCAAGATATACATCTAGTCGATGCTCAGCTAGCACAGGAGGCGTGATCTTGGGCAATTGGCAGCTTGCGGAGAGGTTTCTAATCGCGTGTTCAACTGACAAGAACCTCAGTGTTCGTACACTCAAGGCTTATCGGAGTGATCTTGGAATCTTCAATGCGTGGCTTGGGGAAGTGGCACTTCAGGGCTTGAAGAGAGAGCATCTGCGCCATTTTCTTGATGAGCAGTCAAAAAAGAAAGTCGCACCATCAACAATTCGAAGACGAATTGCAACTCTCAAGGTCTTTCTCAGATTTCTTCATAGCGAGGGAATAGTCCCGTCAGAATCAGATTATGATTTCTCTGTGAAGTATAAAGTACCCAGGTTGCTTCCCAAAGTCATGACGCGATCAGAGATCGAGAGTTTGCTTCGTGCGGTCAAGTCAGTATCAGCAGGTATTGCTACAAAGCATCTCCATCTAGCTCACTCAAGTTTAAGAAATGAAACAATAATCGAACTCTTGTTCGCAACTGGGATGCGGATTGATGAACTTGTTCAGTTGGATTTGGACCACTACTCACCTACAGATCATGCGTTTCTGATAAATGGTAAGGGACGGAAACAGAGAATAGCATACATTACGACACCTGAAGTAGTAGAACTGTTCGAGCGGTACAGCTCTCTACGTCGAGCTGCTCGAGTTGAGTGTAGAGCATTGTTCTTGAATAGGTTCGGGAAGCGATTAAGCTCCGATGCAATTCGGGCCATGTTCTCAAAAGTGCAACAGCTGGCCGGATTTAAACGTCGCTTTACACCACACTGTCTACGTCACACCATGGCCACATTTCTGATGGAGAATGGTGCAGACCTGCGAACAGTCCAGGAGCTACTTGGCCATAGCAGCCTCAACACGACAGCTATCTATCTACATGTGACGACTCAAAGGAAAATAGAAGTTCTGCGTAACTGCCACGAACGCAGCAAGATACATTTCCCAAGGCTGTTTGCTTCATGTCCGGATAATTGAGGATTATCCA
>CAYTTY010000025.1:0-54997 GCA_964440935.1 uncultured Ignavibacteria bacterium
GCCTCAACCTGAGTACAGACCCCTCACTGAACCACTCGTGAAATATCCGGGCTAGCTTCCCATTATCCTGACGGAATGCCGCCGTGTGGCCTGAATGTGGCTGTGGCAATGTGGCTCGTGTTGGGATTGGTCGTACACCGGGCATTAACATCTTGAATGGCACAATTGAAGAGTCCCTGTGATCTCGCCGTGTGGCGTGTACGCGCGCCGGACACCCGAGGTAACCGATTGTGGAACTCTTGAGATCGACAATGGGAAGAAAGGAGGCCGCCAGATGTAGAGACCGTACAGGGTCGTGAGACAACCATGCGTGCCCGTCTGGGCCGGGCATCAGGGAGGGACCATGAAGAATTCATTACGGCAATGGATAATCAACGTAAGTGTCGGTGTGGTGTTGCTGGCCGGTTGTGCTGGATGCGATGACGACGGCCCGACGAAGCCCGGCGAAGTGCGCTACAACATCTACGTCGCCGCGCTGGATTGGGTCGACGGTATCGCCACCGATCCGCTTTACATCATCGATGCCGACAGCATGGTGGTCATCGACTCGATTCCCCGGATTGGGTCATTGCATGACATGGAGGTGTCGCCCGATGGACGGTGGTTGTACACGTTTGTGCATCGGGGAAGCATCAGCGGGTGCCCAAATGACAGTCTGCGCCGGATCGATATCAAGAACAAGCGGGTGGACTGGGCGATTCCGAGCGGTGGGGATACCCGCATCACTTTACTAGACAACGGAAACATCATTTTGCGGCGGGCATCACGCTACCTCGATTGCTCCGGCGGGATCGAGCTCCTTGATGCAACGACCGGCATGCAGATAAGAACTCTTCCGGATTCTCTGACGTATGGAGAGGGACCTGTAGAGGGGACAGAAGTCGCAGCCATCGCCGGATCGGGGTTAGATGCGCGAGTGGTCGCCGTCGATGTGCTGACGGACATGGTACATGGCGCGATGGTCCCACGACTCCCATCGGGGCAGCTCCTTGGTCCCACGTTTGCCCGGCTTCATCCCGATGGCGAAACCGTACTGGTCATCGCGGGGATTGTGACCAACGTCGCGTGGGGGATTGTTGGAAATCTGAACACCGGCAATGTGCTGCTGACCGAACGAATCTACAACATCAATAGTGTAGGCGCCTTCACCGCCGACGGATCATTGGCTGTCGTCAGCGATATCAACAGCGGGCTGTCAGTATTTGATCTCGATTCACTGAGCTATCGAGGGCGTGTTGAGATCGTAGGGGGCCAGGTCGGTATCGTCGGAGATACTAAGTCCGTGATCGTATGCGGCGTCGGCGACTATTTCCATGCAACGGATCCGATTGTGAAGGTGGATGCGGAGCGCGTGCAACCAACTGGTGCCGTCCAACTCCCCCTGCCGGAACCGTTACTTGGAGCAATGGCGGTCGGACGACGACCATAGCCGAACATGTTTCTCAATGCATTTGCGAACCAGTGATCAATCAAACTTGCCCGCCTAGCAGTTGGATAGCAATCCACGGTACGGGTTTGAATTCAGGAGGAAGAGCAGATGAATTGGCCAAAATACATATCGATGATCGCTGCGATGGGATTTGTGCTGATTGCAAGTTCCGCTGCGGCTCAAGAGTTCTACTACGATTTGGATTCTGCATGGTACGTTGCACCGTCATCGGAGAAGATCGCGATTCAATTTGATTCGGATTCGACGTACGCCGAGTTGCAGCTTTCGCAATTCTACACGAATCACCCGTGCCTCGATGACGGCGACTCGATCACGTACCTGCACCGGGGGTTCTTAATCTTCGGACTGTCATCGCCATGCGGCTACGCGGCTGCCGCAGCCGACCTGCTGGGCGATACCCTCATCCGAAAAGTGGTTCCGGTGTACGTGGCTGACATCGACAGCGCCGAATTCACAGTGACTGACCTGATCGACGTTCAGTTTGATGAGGAACTCTCCACGGACTCGTGCATGAGCATCCTTAGTTCGCACGGGTTGCACTTTGTGGATTCGTCCGCATACCGGCACAACCTCTGGAAATGCGCTCTGGATGACAGCATCCGGACGACTCCGCTGCGTTACGGCAATGCGCTTCACGCACTCGACGAGACCGAATGGGCTTGCGCGCATCAATATGCCAGCCCCGAATTGCAATCCGATCCGCCGGACCCTTACTTCGCGAATCAATGGCACCTCAAGAACACAGGTCAGAATGGGGGAACAGCAGACAACGATATCGACGCGGATTCGGCCTGGCTTATCCCGCTTACGGATTCGTCGTTCGAAGTGGCCATACTCGATGATGGTTTCACCACTCATTTCGATATTCCTCAATCTCGCCTTACAGCAGGCTATGACTTCACATTCCCGCCCGATTTCGACCCGAGCCCATACACATACCACAACCATGGTATGGCCTGCATGGGGCTGCTTGCCGCCACTCTTGGCGATACTGGCGTGGTGGGTGTGGCGGGCAGTAGTCACATTGTCCCGGTCCGGATTTTCAATGATCAAGGCGGATCGGTGGACACGTTGGACTTGGCAAAAGCAATCCGTTACGCCGCAACTCGGGCTCGCGTAATATCGAACAGTTGGGGCTATGCCCGCATTAGTCCGTTTGCAGATGTTGCCAATGCCATCCGCGATGTCATAAATGGAGCGGGAGCAGGCCTACAAGGGCCGCAAGGAACTTACGGCTGCGTAATGATCTTCGCGGCAGGCAATTACGCGGAGAACCCACACATTCCACCGTTTTCCTATCACATCGAGCCAGTCGTCTTCCCCGCTAACATGCCAGAGGTGATTGCGGTCGGAGCCATCGACAATGTGGCCAGCAAGTGGGACTACAGTTGCTATGGTGCCGCGCTCGACGTGGTTGCTCCCAGCGGATATGACGGCGACCCATACGGCAGTTCCGATCAGGCAAGCAATCTGTGGACGATCGATCAGGAAGGCAATGACGGGTGGAATCCCAATGTCACGGGTGGCCTCGCCGCAGAAACCGACGACGTCGACTACACCGCCATGATGGGCGGCACCTCCGGCGCCTGTCCGCAAGTTGCGGGAATCGTCGCGCTTCTGATGGCGCGCGGCCATGACAGCATCAACGTCTACAATCCAACCCCCGATATCCTGGACATCCTGGCTGGATCCGCCGAAGAGCTGGGTACCACCGGTTGGGACACGCAATTCGGCCACGGCCGCGCCAACGCCTTCCGCGCCATGCTCTCCATCATCCGCGGCGATATGAACAATGACGGCTTCCTGGATGCAGTCGACCACAACCTGATGATCCAGGTTCTTTTCTACAATGAGCCGACACTATTCCCAGGGCTGGCAGATGTCAATTGTGACAGGCTTCAGGATGCGGTCGACTTGAACAGACTCAGTTATCACCTCTGGTATAACGGACCACCGCCGGACATCTGCTACGAACACTACGATTATTGAGCACAACATTGTCAACTGCACCAGCACCGTGCAAGACCCGCCTCCGTGCCCCACGCCCGAGGCGGGTTTGCGTTTCCGTGATGCGATAGGGGGATTTGCCCCCGAGTACAGGTCGCCACTGACGTTTGTCAGTGACGCCACGAGCTTGCTCGTGGTGTGAGATTGAACATTGAATGCGGGGGCCCACCTCATCAACCACCCGCACTAGGGGCGATCTCGCCCACGAGCCACGGCCGAGGACGGCCGTGTTATGACCGTGCACCCACACAACCACCCCTCCCCCTTAATGTTACACCCTTCCTGAAAAATCGGATAGAAATTGTTGCTTATTCTCAAAATGGCTTATATTAGGGGCAACCGCCTGGTTTCCCTGTACTCAAGGATTGGCCCCAGGTTCGTCAGTTCAACCACGGCTCTACGGAGTAACGATCAAGGAGGAATGAATGCGTGTAGCCCGGACAATTGGTCTGGTCATCATGGTTTTTGCTTTCGCAACCAGTTCATTGCTGGCCGCCGTGCCGCAGACAATGAATGTTCAGGGACGCCTCACGGATGATAAGGGCGATCCCATCGTGGGTAACGCCACACTGATCTTCAAAATATATCCGACACCCACCGACCCGCGTGAACTCTGGCCGCAAAAGGGTGCCACCGACGAGTCCCATGCGGTCACACTCGGCCCCGACGGTTTGTGGAGCGTCGAAATCGGAACCCAGTATCCGATCACGACCAGTATCTATTCCGACTCCAGCCGCTGGCTCGAAGTGCAGCATCAGGAATCCGGCACGGTCTTTCCACGCATTCACATGTCGAGCGGTGCGTACAGTTTTCGCGTGTCGACGGTTGACAACGCGTCGGGCGGCGACATCTTCGGTGACGTCTTTTTGCACAGCACATTCTATGTCGGTGCGCTCGGTGATGCAGGTAACATCATTGTGCGCGACGAAACGACATTTCCGCAGATCAAATTGACCGGCGCCAGTGGTCAGATCGAAGCCATCGGCGGCATCGATCTCGTCGAAACAATCGGCGGCGACACCTATGTTGAGCTTGATGAAAATGGACAGGGCGGCGGCATGGTTCGTGTTCGTGACGAAGTCGGCAATACCGCCTGCTTTATGGGCGCACCCAATGTGGGTACCGGCGGATTTGTATCGGCCTACCTGGAGAACTCCTTCTGGCCCGGTGCCACCATGAACGGTTGGGACGGCAATTCCGGACGGTTGGAACTCTTTGAGCCCGAAGGTAGTGGTTTCAATACCAACGTCATCATTGACGCGAATGCCGGTGATGAAGCCGCAGCACTGTCCCTCTATGACGGAACATATGAAACCATCCGTCTCGACGCCAGCGGCGGTGGCGGCGGCGCCGGCATCAACCTCAGAAACAGCCTTGGCAATCAAACGTTTGAAATCGACGCGGACGAAGAAGACGACAACCCCGCCTTCCGCATGCGCGACGATCAGGGCACCACCAAACTCCGTTTCAATGTACGTAGTGCGTCCAATGGCGGCGGACCCGAGTTCTTTATGTGGAATGACCATGGGAACTCAACTGTCGAGATCGACGGGGATGAAGGCGATGATGGAGTCATCCGTTTGAGCGACTCCACCGGCTCCACCAAAATCGAAATGTTAGCAGCCGAAGGGGTAACGGGAGCGCAGATTGCCCTGCGCAACATGGCAGGAGCAGAGACTATTATCATCGACGCCGAACATGGCCAGGGCGGCAGCGGACGGGTCATCACCCAGGTCCTGCAAATCACCGGTGGTTCTGACCTGTCGGAGAATTTTGATATTTCCGCGCACCACTCCGGCATGGCGCCTGCTCCCGGCATGGTCGTCTGTCTCGACCCCAACAATCCGGGCAAATTGATTGTCTCGGGAACAGGCTATGATCGCAAGGTCGCCGGGATTGTCAGCGGCGCGGGTGGCGTTACCCCCGGCATGCTGATGGGGCAGCACGGTTCCGAAGCCGATGGCCAGTACCCTGTCGCGCTGACCGGCCGTGTCTACGTTATGGTCGACGCCTCCACTGGCCCTGTCCAAGTGGGCGATCTGCTGACAACCTCTGATGTCCCTGGCCACGCCATGAAAGTAGCCGATTACGAGCGCGCCCAGGGTGCAATCATTGGCAAAGCCATGGAGCCCATGCCGTCCGGACGTGGTCTTGTTCTGACACTGGTCAACCTGCAGTAAGGGAGGCGATTGATGACCAAGCGAATTATCCTATTCGGATTGCTCGCCATGGTGGCCATCAGCGCCATGCCATTTGAACGAGCATCCGCCCAGATTGTCTGGCGTGTCTCAGTGAAGTTTATTCTGAATAACAGCGGTAACCGACCGGCATCGGGTGGCTGTAATACAGATGCGGAAGTGCAGGCCCAAATTGATACAGCCAATGCTATACTTGATGCCCACATGCGAGGATATCGCTTGCAACTGACCGAGATTGTCGATGTGACCGGACTGGAGTCATTCTATTCCGCCGACATTAACAGCACAAACAAGAGCCTGCTGGAAGCGGCGGCCAAAGCCAACCCCGAGGTCAGTGAATGGCGAACAAATGCCATCAATGTCTACGTTAATGGTGACGGTGGCAGCGCCATTTGCTCCTTCCCCCCCGGTGAAGAGATCATCTTTGTGGGTCAGGGATTACGGACAACGACGTTCCTTCACGAGATCGGCCACTTCATGGATCTCTGTCACACACAGGGGTGCCCGTGCGGATCATGTGATAATGATGAAACCGGGACCTGCCACACAACGCCGGGTAACGATGAAATCGCGGAGACGATTCCCGATCTCCAGTGTTGGAGCCAGAATCAAATTGCGCAGTGGACCTACGGAGTGAACTACAGTTCACTCTCATCATCCCTACAGGACAAAGTCGACGAAGTGTTCAACAACGTCATGTCGTACCACAGCACCCGGTTCCGTTTTTCCCCTGATCAGATGGACCGTATGACCTGCGCCTCCAACGGAGTGCGGGATCATGTGAGCAACGGCGAAACCTGGATCGTGGGCACACAGCCGGGGGACGAGGAATGTCTCAATGCGGCCTTTCTGCAGCCGGCCTTTGCCAATGCCATCGCCCTGGCATCGGGAAACGATATTGTTCTGTTTCGCGGTGATGAATATCCATTTATCGGCACCGTGGATAAACCGATGATGCTGCGCACGTCGCGAGGAAGCTCACTCATTGGGACCACCGCGGCGAAGGTCGCCGCCACCGAGGGCGAGGAGGTCGTCATTCCGCCGGCGCCCAGGGCGCCTCGGCCCGTCGATCCGCCGGGAGCGGTCTCGGAGACGATCAAATGACGTCTCGCCGGCACTTGAATTCGGAACCGATTTTGAGCATGTTTATTATATTGAGCAGTCGCCTGAGAAGGGATTAATTGAAATGAAATACCTCATCTACCGACTCGCCGTGGTCGGACTTCTGATTGTACCATTGCTGTTCGGCGCATCTGAAGTCTGGTCGGCAAAGAAGCGGACCACATCCTCGGATTCGAAGACCAGCTTGAGACAGCTTGCTGACTCGACTGAAACGCGAAAGACCCTCGACCGTAAGCCGAGCACGACCACTCCGCCGCGTTATGTCGATCCCAATGTGACGGCCACTCCGTCACCGCGTGCTCCTCGTCCGACACCGGCCGGACATGTCACAGAACAGTCTCCCTCAACTCAGTCCACGCAAGGTGCGGCCGCCATTGAGAACAATTGGATCTCGATCAATCACGGTGGGGCGACTGAAGTCTCGGCCGGCAACTTCAAGTTGGGCATTTCGATTGCCCAGCCTGTCGCCGGATATGTGGAAGCGGGCAATTACCAACTTGGGTTAGGGTACTGGTACGGGGCCGCTGCGGGTGGATCGAGCACGTGTGATTGCCCCTACCAGTCGGACCTCGACCAAAACAATCTCCGCGACAACGTTGATCTCAACGTGATGATCACCATTCTGTTTTTCAATGGAGACAACCAGCAGAGTCCAAGCTGCCCAGCGGTGGCAATCGACTTCAATTGCGATGGCAATCCCGACAACGTGGACCTCAACTGGATGATCGATCATCTTTTCTTCAACGGGGTTGGCCCGTGCGACCCGTGTGCGTGCAATTCCTATCCATCTGATTGTCCATCATTCCCGTAGTCGCCGAAGACCAGTCTGATCAACACTCATCACCCGGGACACAGGCTTGGTCCCGGGTGATTTTTGTGGGACGTTCTCTCGCTGGTCCCGGTTGTAGCGCCAATATAGCGATTGTCAGAAGTATTGTCCGTTTGCCACAGCGATCCATTCGGGCGTAACAGCTCGCCGATGCTTTCCGGATTACGTATCCGATTACCGGGCATGCCGTTCGCGGGCGCGTGTGACGGGAGGGTTGATGCACTGGTGGTGCTAGGGCTATCGGACAAGAGTTCTGACAATTGCTATACATTACGATATCACAGCCAAACTGGGCGAGGGCGGCATGGGCGATGTGCGCAACCACTATCGCGACATAAGCCTGGTCAAAGAGTAGAGGTCCTTCGGGAGGTCCAGACAATCCTCTCGGCGCCATCCGCCCAAACAGCGTAGCCCGTTCGTCGCCAAGCGATTGCCCGACTCGAACCGTCAGCCTTAGTGGAAACCTGAATGCGCCTCTGTCGGCGGCGTCAAAACCTCCAACCGCTTGTCCGGATTTTTCATTTGCCTTGCCTGACCGCCCGTGCGTAATTTCAGCCCGAGAACAGAATCAGTAGGCTTTTCACGGAACAGACCTGCGAGATCACAACCCACGCGAATATCCAAGAAAAGATCGACTGGTTTCACCGGCCATTGGGGCCAACGGATTTGGGACACCGCTTTGTCCCGGCAAGACACGAGGTGTATCATCATGGCGGAAGGGACCATCAAGTGGTTCAACGACAGCAAAGGATTCGGGTTCATCGCACGCGAAGATGGTGACGATGTTTTCGTTCATTACAGCGCGATTCAAGGCGATGGATTCCGCTCACTCGCCGAAGGCGACAAAGTCTCCTTTGACATCACCGAAGGCCCCAAGGGCCCGCAGGCGGCCAACGTTGAAAAGATCTAGCCTGCTCAACTCGGTATCACAGACGACCCCTGGTGTCATGGAAACATCGGGGGTTTTGTGTGCAGGCTCGGCACCGCAGTGACTCTCAGTGAACGGTCCCGATTAGTTAGAGCGATTGTCAGAAGTATTGTCCGCTTGAAACCAACACGGTGGTCATGTGTGGCGTCACCCGCCCTCGGGTGACGCCTTGTCGGTAGTGGAGATAGCCGTCACGCGACGGCGCCTGACGGCACGCTGGAATCGGAACGTTCTTCTGACAATCGCTCTACAATAACCAAAACCGTTTCAACGGATTTTGCACGACGGGCAGTATCTGTAACTCAGACATTATCCCATAGGTCCAACAATTCCCAAACAAAACCACGACTTGTAAGGGCATCGTCTGTCATGCCCGCTACACGTCGATAGCGTCAAACAGTGCGGATGTATGACAGCCGCCCCTAAAACTCTGCACTGATCCCGATCGACGGCAAAATGCCGATCTCATCTTCGGTCTCGACAATCCCCTCACGTGCATTGTAACGCGGCGTGCTGTCGCCGATGTGATTGTAGATGTTCTGAATATCCAGGTAGGTGGTCAGGTTCCAGCCGTCGAAGAACCAACGCTTGTCGACGCGCACATCGAGCGCGTGCGATGTGGACAGGCGCTCGGAATTGTAACGCTCCGGATCCTGAGTTCCGTCGGGATTAAACGGTGTGTACGGTCGCCCGGTGGCCAATCGAAACTTCGAAGAGAATTCCCACTCATCATTGAAGATGTAACCGCCGGTCAGATTCACAATCGCCGTCTGATCGTAGCTGCCGTCGCGGTAGACACCATCGAGACCCGTATACTCCGACCGATTCAAGCTCAGGTTGACCGTCCCGTACAAGGGACTACTCGACAGCTTCTTTTGCAGCGAAAGCTCCAGCCCATAGGCCCGTCCGCGACCTTCACTGACCAATGAGTCGATGCCGAACGCGGTGAAACTCTCCTCCGATCCGCCGAAGCCGGCACCGGCATTCGACAGGACAATCCATTCCTGCTCCGTGCTCGCCGGTACATCACGATATCGTTTGTAGTAACCCTCGATGCTGATGCGCGTGTCGGTCCGCGCCAAGATCTCAATGCCACCGACGGCCTGATCGGCGCGAATGAAATCGAGTGACCGATTCACGGGATTCGATCCCAGCCAGATCAGCGACGGTGACTGGTAATACCGCCCGATACTCCCCGACAAGGTTACGCGTCCCGCGGCGTCAGCCGAAACAGCGAAACGTGGCGCCACAGCCCACTTGTTGTCGATCGCATCGAAGTAATCGGCACGCAGGCCGCTGGTGAGGCTGATGGCACCGAAATCACGTACGAGTTGCACATACGATGCACCTTTGAACGCATCGACATCGAAATCGTTGTCACGCTCGAATGTCTCGCCGTACGTATTCGTGAACGGTTCCAGGTAGATGTTTCCATCACTCTCCGCACGCTGCCCCGACAGTCCGGCGGACAATCGCAAACCACTCTGCACACTCACCAGCGCATCGATATCGGCCGTCAAATCACGTTCCTGCGAGGCGCTCTCAAAAATCGGATTGAGCAGGGAGTCGTTCTGACGGTAATCGTAATCGACAAATGTCTGCGACAATGAGGACGTCACTGAACCGCGCGAAAACAGATGACGCCAGGAGACGCCTACCACCGCCTGCTCCATGTTGGTGTTCAACCGTCGCGAGTTCTCGTAGCGGTCCTCGGCATCATTAATAAACAGGCGCACATTATCCAGTGCCCCAATACCCAGGATCGACAGCCGGTCGCGTGGAGAAATCTGGTGGGTGGTCTTCGCCATAAAATCCCAATACTCGGGGACAAATTCGAATCCGGCCGCTTTGAAGATGAAATCCAGATAGCTGCGCCGGGCCGAAAACAACATCGACCCGTTCGTACCCAGCGGACCCTCCAAGTTCAATCCAAACTGAGTGGCGGAAACCGTCGCTTTGCCGCCGAACCGATCGGTACGTCCGTCGCGCAGATTGATCGACAACGCCGACGAGAGGCGATCCCCGTAGCGCACACCGAAACCACCGGTGTAGAACCTGATATTTTCGACAAAGTCGAGATTGATGTAACTCAGCGGGCCACCCGACGAACCCTGTGTCCCGAAGTGATTGATGTTCGACACGCGAAAACCGTCGATCAGATACAGATTTTCGGTTGGCGCGCCGCCGCGTACAATCAAGTCATTGCGTCCGCCGTCGACTTGCGCCACACCGGGAAGATTGGCGGTCGCGCGCACGACATCTTCAAAGCCGCCGGGCAGCCGCCGAATCTCTTCGCTCGATTGCGATTGCACGCTCGTGGTGGCGTCGGGTGGTTTGGTGAAAAACCCACTGCGCACCACCACGTTCGATTCAAGTTCGACAGTCGTGGGGGTCAGTTCAAATGAGACTTCGGCCGGACGGTTGGGACTGACGAGAATATCAGTGGAAACTTGCGCTTCGTATCCGATCAGGCTGGCGCGTACCGAATAGGTTCCCGATGGGACATCTGTGATGCGAAACCGTCCCCGCTCATCGGCCACCGCACCGCGCTCGGTACCGATCACCAAAACCGACGTCCCGGGCAGTGGCTCGCGCGTGGTGACATCCTCAACACGACCCGTAATGATACCGACCCGACCAGCATCGGAGTCGGCGTGAACGACCCCGTGAGGGAAGATCATTAGCAGGAGAGCAAGATGGATGAATGTGCGTTTCATTGGCCGATCTCAACACGGTCCCACCGTCCGCGTGACAACACAAGATGCACATCCTTGTTCCCCTCAATCAAATGAAAGGAACCGTCCATTCAAACCATTGTTATTTCAGGAAAGAATGTCGGAAATATTTGAATACGGGTAGACGACCACCGGGCTATAGCGCTTGTCGGAATAACTGTCCGATTCCAAAGTGCCGTCACGCGCCCTCGCGTGACGGCTCTCTCTTACCAGCAAGGCGTCACCCGAGGGCGGGTGACACCACATACGACCAATGTGTTGGATTCAAACGGAAAAGACTTCTGACAATCGCTCTAACCCCCGGTGCTATGTGATGCCGCGCCTACGGCGCTCGCGATGTCGACGACTACAACTTCGCCGGTGTAATTCCCTGCTGCGCCTGGTACTTGCCTTTCTTATCGGCGTAGGAAATGTCACACACATCGGTCGATTCGAAAAACAACACCTGAGCAATGCCCTCGTTGGCATAGATACGCGCCGGCAACGGTGTCGTATTCGAAATTTCGAGCGTTACATAACCCTCCCACTCCGGCTCGAACGGCGTCACATTCACGATAATACCACAGCGGGCATACGTCGATTTGCCGAGACAAACTGTAATGACATTGCGGGGAATGCGAAAATACTCGACCGACCGTCCCAACGCAAAGGAGTTCGGTGGAATGACACAGACATCGGATTGGATCGTCACAAACGCGTCCGAACGGAAATCCTTCGGATCGACAACCGAACCATAGACATTGGTGAACACCTGGAATTCATCGGCGACACGCATGTCATATCCATACGACGACACACCATACGATATCACGCCATCGCGCACCTGACGGTCGGCAAACGGTTCGATCATGCCGTGATCGCGGGCCATCCTCTGAATCCAGGTATCGGGTCTGACAGACATATGACTCTCCTCGCAAGGTGAAAGGCAATGCGTGTCCGGCTAAACTAACGGCGAGACACCAAGCAGAAAACCGAATTCTCCAAGTGACAATGATTGCGAGCCCTCGTTACGGTTGCTCCTGCTGAGCCAACCACAGATATAATGCCGACCGGTCCACCTTATCCAAGGCCGTCGTTGGTAGTGGGTTCAGACAAACAATTCGCTTCGGAATCTTGTAGTGCGCCAAGTGTTCGCGCAGGAAGCCCTCAACTGTCGCCGGCTGAACCGCCTCAATCGCCTCAACAAACAGCACCGATGCCTGTCCCCACTCGTGATCATCCACGGCCAACGTCGCCACGCGGTGGACGCCCGTACACTGAATCGCAGCCTGCTCGATTTCTCTTAACGAGACATTCTCCCCGCCGGAAATGATGATATCATCACGACGTCCCAGTACGTGAAGATAACCATCCGAATCGAAACAGCCAACATCCTCCGTGTGGAGCCAGCCATCCTCGGATATTGGCACAATCGAGCCATCAGACTGCCAGTAGCCGTCCGCCACCATCGGCCCACGAATGCAGATTTGGCCAACATCATCCGCAGCGCACGATTCGCTGTAATCGGCACGGATGTCAATCTCACACATCGGCAGCGGACGCGCGGCATCATCCGGCCGCGTGGCGTCACTCGGCGACTGTGTGGCCGCCTGCGACGATGTCTCCGTCATGCCATAAGTTCCCAAGACCGGATACTCCGCCGTGCGTGCAGCATCCATCAGCGATCGATCCGTTCCGCCACCACCGACTAAAATCGCGCGCACACAGTCCGGACACGATTGATCACGATGAACATCCACAATGCGCTGCAACATCGTTCCAACAACGGATAGATGGGTGATTTCCAATTCCTCAATGGTATTCAGCAGGGTGTCAGCATCGAAGTGCGGCATGACCGCAACACCGAATCCCGACACCGCCGCCCGATGCACAATCGACAGTCCACCGACATGATAAAGAGGCAAGTCGATCAACCAACAGTCTGTGGGCCGATGTCCCAGGTTGATGGCGGAAGCCAGTGCACCAAAGTAGTGATTTCCGTAGGTCAATGCCACCAGCTTCGGCTCACCCGAACTCCCCGATGTTGCCACAATAGTACAAATGTCATCGAGCTCGACACTCTCGGGTACAGCCAAGTGAGGAGCCTCAATCTCCGTCCACTGCGTCCAATGTGTCTTTTCCCGTCCGCACTCACCGAACACAAGCGCCTGGATTCCCGCATCCAAATCATCAATGAAAAGCCTCTTTGCGTTCTCCTCATTAGCCAGCAGCACCGTTGGACCGACCGCGAGGATGAGCCTTCTCATCTCCGATGGACTCAACCGTGCATTCATCGGTACCAGAATCGCACCAATACGAATCGCCGCATGAATCAGACTCAACCACGCGAGCGAATTCCCAGCGCAAACCGCAATGCGATCCCCCCGTGAGACGCCGCACGCCAGCAGCCGTTGTGCATCGCGAATGATCTCTCCTTCGAGTTCGCCGTAGGTCACTGGACCGTCCGCATTAACCGCCGCAATAAGACCTGGCGCATACCGCGACAATCGCACAGTGGGATAGACGATTGTCATCGCGCCAGCTCCAGACCGAGACCGGGAATGAGCGGCAACCGGATGAAAGCGTGATCAATCTGCAGAGGATCTGTAACCAATCCGTTGGCAATCATACCTGCCGTCGACAAACCGGATGCGGCCGCTGCCTCTCCGCAGGCTGCCGCCAGATGCGCGGTCGCCGCCAGACCAACATCACTCTCCCACGATGATGTCAGCACTATCTGTTTGCCGTACTCGCGCGCCAATCGCGCCAGTTGCAGACACGGTGTCAATCCGCCAATCGTCATGGGTTTCAGAACCAATACATCGCAGAGGTCATTCTGTAACAATTGTACGCCAGTATTCGCATCAAGTACGTCTTCATCCAGCGCAAGTCGAATACCGCACTCGCGTGCAATCTGCCGGGCACGTTCTGCTTGCCCCACCGGCAGCGGTTGCTCTATAAACTCCAGCCCGACATCAGAACACCCCGTACAAAACTCGCGCAATTGTTCTGCATTCCATCCGGCGTTCACATCGGGACGGAGACGTACCGTCGACGACCGAGCACGGAGTGCCCGTACCCGTTGTACATCGCCCACCACACCACCGATTCCAACCTTGATCTTAAAACACGAGTAGCCCTCATCAATCCGCTGTTCGAGTTCCTCCACCAATTCCGACATGGTCTGTGAACGCAACAGCGCATTGACCTCAACATCGAGAGATGCATCGGAATCAAGCCACTGACTTAACGGCAGGCCGGACAGCCGTGCCGCGCAGTCAGCCAGAGCTGTTTCGATGCCAAACCGACACGATGGGTACAATGGCATCGCTGCAGTGACATGGCCGACAACATCATGCAATTCACTAATTGACGATGGAAGGGCAAGTTGCGCCAGGCGAGACTGCACCGACGTCCATTGTCCCATCGCATCATCAGCATTCTCCTGTGAAAATCCCGGAAGCGGCGCCACATCTCCAGTGCCAACCGTACCGTCTGCCGTTGCGACGCGAACAAGGAATCCCACCCGCTGCCGATATTCGCCGTGTGCAGTCACAATCGGACACGGTAGTTCACGAGCATATGGTATGTGAGACCACGTCAGCATGATTAGAGATTAAGGCCAATGGCCAGAAGAACGCCGAATACAATCTGCAATTGCGCCGTGCGAGCGAGCACCACGTTCATTGTCGGACCATCGGTAGTGGTAAACACCGTGCGAATCAATCGCCACGCCGGCAGCAAGCACGCACTTGCCAGCAATACGCCGGCGCTGCTCATCCCCAAACCGAGAACAACGGCCGGCACGAGTGCTGCGACAATCACAACCACGGCATACTCCATTCGTGCACCTGAACGCCCTAACATCACCGCCAGTGTGCGTTTACCGGTTTGTCGATCGGTATCGATGTCACGCAGGTTGTTCACCACCAGAATCGCAACGGCCAAGAGTCCCATCGGCAGGCTCAGAAGAAACGCTGTCGTGGTGACCGTCAGTGTTTGCACGTAATATGTTCCCACAACGGCCGCCACGCCGAAGAAGATGAACACAAACAGCTCACCCAATCCACGATATCCATACGGAAACGGCCCACCCGTATACAGAATCGCCGCGACAATCCCGAGTACACCAATCATCAGGATCGGCCAGCCACCCCGCCAGATCAGCAGCAATCCGATGATCACAGCCAGTCCAACGACAGAGAACAGCGCACGCCGCATCTGAGTGGGCGTGACATATCCGGCCTGTGTCACGCGCAACGGTCCGAGGCGCTCGGACGTATCGGCGCCACGCTCAAAGTCGAACAGATCATTGGCGAAGTTTGCGGCGATTTGGAGGAGAATGGCCCCGATCACGGCACCGACTGCCGCCCACAGGTGAAAGCCGCCGTCACGCCACGCCAGCGATGTCCCCACCAACACCGGCGACACCGCCGCCCACAGTGTCTTCGGTCGCGATGCCTGCAACCACACCCAGGCGCGCGACGGTGTTACGGGAACATCACTCATGGCCGGCATCAGTCCTGCGAACTTAAGGAAGTCGCGGATACTTGCTGAAGTCAGGCTTGCGCTTCTCCAAGAACGCGTTCTTGCCTTCCTGCGCTTCCTCGCTCATATAGAACAACAGCGTCGTATTCCCGGCCAATTCCTGAAGTCCGGCTTGCCCATCGCAATCGGCATTGAACGCGGCCTTGAGACAGCGAATTGCCATCGGGCTGTTGGCCAGAATCTCGCGGCACCATTGCACCGTTTCCTCTTCCAGTTTGTCCAGTGGGACGACGGCGTTCACCAATCCCATGTCCAGCGCCTGTTGCGCATCGTACTGACGGCACAAATACCAGATCTCACGCGCCTTCTTCTGTCCGACGATGCGCGCCATATACGATGCGCCAAAGCCGGCATCGAAACTGCCCACCTTCGGCCCGGTTTGTCCAAAGCGGGCGTTGTCGGCTGCAATCGTCAGATCGCAGAGCAGATGCAACACATGCCCGCCGCCAATCGCATACCCCGCCACCATTGCGATGATCGGTTTGGGAAAACTGCGCATCAGCCGCTGCACATCGAGCGCATTCAAACGCGGGACGCCGTGATCGTCGACATACCCCGCATCGCCGCGCACACTCTGATCGCCACCCGAACAGAACGCATCCGGCCCTTCCCCGGTTAGAATCACCACACCGATCGAGGGATCCTCGCGCGCATCGTGCAACGCTGCGGTCATGTCAAACAGTGTCTGCGGACGAAACGCATTGCGCACGCGCGGACGATTGATGGTGATCTTGGCGATCCCCTCCGCCTTGTCATAACGGATGTCGGGATATTCTCCGGCCGCTGTCCAGTTGATTGAAGCCATGTTCCATCACTCCTATCAAATCGTCAGTTTGTTTATCAACTCGTGTAACGGTATCCAATCTGTAAGTCGCCGATAGACGATTCAACCCACTTCAATAGGCCGTATCGCTTAAAAACTCACGTACACACGCCACGGTCGCCTCGGGACGCTCCCAATACGGTGAATGCCCGGCATTCGCGATGACACGAAATCGTGCATTGGGAAGAACTGCGCTCATCGTCAGTCCGATGTCGGTAAACTTGTGGTCCTCCTCACCAACCATCACCAATGTCGGAAGGCTCATTGTGGGCAGTTGATCGTGCAGTGGTGATTGCGTACCGGTCCCCATCCCCCGTAAGCTCAGCGCCAAGCCCTTGGCGGTGTTCCGCAGACGCAATGCACGCATGCGTGAGCGCTTGTCGTCCGACAGCCGTCGATGTCCTGCGAAGATTGGCTTGGCGTCCCATTTGTCTGCAAATGCTTCGATACCGATCTCCTGAATATCATTCGCCAGCGCATCATCACTCCGGCGTCGTTCCTCACGCTGCGCCTCATCAGCAATGCCCGGCGACGCGCTTTCCAACACCAGATGTGTGAGTGTTTGCCGATGCCGCAACGCATACTGCAACGCCAACCGTCCACCCATGGAATATCCCCAAAGAATTGCGGGAGAAATCTGTAGTGCGTTCATTAATGCCGCCAACTGATCGGCAACAACCGGCAATGGGAACTCATCGACGTTGTCGGAACAACGCGTGTCCCCGTGGCCCGGCAAATCAACGGCAACACATCGATATTCATCGTGCAGGTAATCGATGATCTCCTCCCATACTGCCGCACATCCGGTGAAGCCATGCAGCAACAGAATGGCCGGCCGGCCATTCCTGCCCCGGTCGACGACATTCCAGTGACAATCTCCGGCAGTCACAACCGCAGTCATAGTGTGCCTAAGTCCAGCTCATTCACCATCGCGACAATCGACTGACTGATCTCGTACGTGTCTCGTCGATTCGTGCGTACCTCGATTAATCTCGCACCGACATGCCCAAGACTGTCATGGAATGCGTTCCGGAACTCCTCGGGGTTCGTTGGCATCGCATACGGAATCCCCAGGAAATGGGCCAGGCTGTGAAACGTCCGTCCGTGCGGCATGGCAATCAACGCTTCGAACATCGCGTCGTGCCGGGCCAATGGCAGAAATGAGAAGATCCCGCCGCCGTTATTGTTGAGGAGCACAATCGATACGTTCAGATCACGTTGCAGCAACAAGTGCAATCCGGCAATGTCATGCAAAAACGAAACATCCCCGATAATCAACACAACCCGCTGCCGTGAGGCCGCCGCCGCACCCATTGCGGTCGACACCACGCCGTCAATGCCATTCGCCCCCCGGTTGACAATCACGCGCAGATTGATGTCGCGCTTCGACGCGTAGCTCTCCCCCAACCGAATCGGCAGGCTGTTCCCCAGCATGACAATCGAGTCGCTTTCGACCGCAGCAAAGACGTCTGCCACCACCGCACCCTCAAAGAGTTCATCTCTTGAAGCAAAATCCTCCCAAAGAGCACGATCCACACGCCGGTCAGCCTCCGTCCACTCGGCGGCGCAGATGTCATTCGTGAATCCGCCGACCGCGAATCGATCAAGAAGCAGTTGTGCGACATCGTGCGGACGTCCGGTGACCTGGCGCGTGCTGTACCGATACGGATCGGCAATCGGGTGTCCGTCGGAAACGATGACATGCTCGCGCGGCGTTTGAGTACTGAGCCATTGGTTCAACGCCTTCGATGTGGGCAATCCGCCAAAGCGGACAATCAGATCCGGCTGTGCCGCCGATTCAAACTCCGCATGACGCACCAGCAGATCGGCGTGTGCCACGATGCGTGCATCGGGGAATTCACTGCATCGCAACTGCGACGCCACATCGGTAATCAACGGTATCCCGGTCGCTGCCGAGAGCCGTGCCACTGATTCTACCGCAGTGTCATTGATCGGACCGGCGATGAATAGGCAACGCGCAGCCGCACCGATCAGATCACCCAATTGATTCACATGGTCCACATCGGGTGCCGGATGGGTAATGTGATCGTAGCGTTCATCGTGGCCCGCCGAAAACGGGACACTCGGAAGCGCGGGCGGTGGTGGATCAAAACGCTCCAGGAATTCCGGGTCGGGCAACAATGGCTCTCGGAAGGGCGTATTCAATTGCACCGGGCCGGCCGGCCAATCGGTCGCCGTCCGGAAAGCGTGCTCAGCCTGAGCGGCCCATTGTGTTGCAATATCGGACTGATCGACCTCCGGCGTCGGCAGGGTTGCCGACAATTTCGCATACCGTCCGTACAACTCCTTTTGGTCGATCGTCTGCGGTGCGCCGCAGCCGTGCAGTTCCGCCGGGCGGTCGGCGGTAAGTAGAATCAGCGGCACGTGTGTCAGAGATGATTCGATGACCGCCGGATAATAGTTCGCTCCGGCGGTTCCGGATGTGCAAATCAGAACCGTTGGCCGCCGTGATATCTTCGTCGCACCCATCGCAAAGAACGCCGCCGACCGTTCATCAGAGTGCATCCACACGCGCAACGCCGTATAATCCGAGACCGCCAGCACTAACGGTGCACAGCGCGCGCCGGATGAGACGACCACGTCGCGTACACCCAACTCGACCAATCGTGCCAACAGACTTCGGGCACAGGCCACATTAGCGTGAGCGACGTCGTGTGTGTTCAACGCTGAATAATCTTGAGTATGGACTGCGCCTTGGCGTCCGTTTCGGCCCATTCACGTTCCGGCAACGATCCATTCACAATCCCGGCGCCGGTAAACACGTGCACATTCCGCCCGGTGACCAGCGCCGAGCGAATCCCTACGCCGAATTCGGCCGAGTCGCGACCGATCCACCCAATCGGCCCGGCATACCAGCCGCGGCCCTCCGGTTCCAATCGCCGAATGGCCGCCAGCGCCGCGGTGCGCGGTGTCCCACCGACGGCCGGTGTCGGATGCAGTTGGCTGACCACGTCGGCGTACGACACATCTTCCCGAAGTGTGGCACGCGCACTGGTGACGAGATGCTGTACTGTTGGCAAACGCATCAGCCACGGCTCCCCACCGACATCGGTATGGGTGCACAATCCCCGCAGCGTCTCCACGATTCCCTCGATAACATAGCCATGCTCGCGACGGTCCTTCATGCTGTTTAACAGCGCGCGCGAGAGTGCCGCGTCGCGCTCGGGGTCAGATTCACGCGCCACTGTGCCCGCAATGCAATCGGTCTCGACGTCCCGTCCGGCCAGTCTTACCAATCGCTCCGGGGTGGCGCTCAAAAACGTTTCGCCTGTCCCCACCTCGAGGCCGAAGCAGTACGATCCCTCCGATACATCACGCAGCCGATCCGCCAACGTCCAGGGTGACAATACCCCTTCGGAATGCCAATGAATCGAACGGGACAGCACAACTTTTCGTAACTCCTCGGCCGCGATCATCCGCAGCGCTTCGTCGACCATGCCTTGCCACTGCTGGACGTTGATTCCCCGCTCTGTCTGCCCACCCGATGGTAGCGCCGGCAACGCCGCACCGCCAGTCGGCCAATAGCGATCGGCCATCCGCTCCAAGCGGCCCATGACGTCCGGTGGCGCATCAGACGGTGATACACGGACAGTCAGAATCAGGTGAGCGTGTGTTGCATCCGCGTACAGCAATGACTCGGGCAACACAAAGAGCGCATCGCCAAAAGACGCCCAGGCGTCAGTTTGACGAGATCGTGGATCAAACACCGCACCGCCAAACAGCCGTGGACATGCAACGGACGGCACATCACCTGCACATTCGACACGCGAAAGCAAATCGGAAGCATGCGTGAGTGCATCGCGCAGCGACGTTGCACCGGTGGTCCGAACCGTCTCGGCCGCACCGACCCCGCCATATTGCTCACTGCTCCAACGCGAACGCCAGAAGAGCCGTTGATGCCCGGTCTGATCGACCAGCCACCGAATGGGATCGATTCTCTCCTCCAGTGTCCACCCAACCGCCAGCAGCCGGTCCCCGCCGGAGACATCTGCCTGCCGGCACACGTTGCCGACCGCCCGTCGATGACGACTCGTCAAAGTGCCGGTTCCATCGGTCTTAACAGTGGTGGTCGGTGTCCGCATCTGTCTCCTGCAATTGACGCACAATCCGAATGACCGTTTCGGCAGCGGTCGACGTCAATTCCTAGCGAACATACGTATCGCCTGCCCTGCGGTTCAACTGGATCGCACAACACGAGCGGATCACAATCGATCTAGTGTCATGTCATGCCCCAAGAGCCGGACAGAATTCCGTAGGGCAGGAGCACCGGGCGCCAGGCGTGCTCGGCATGGTCAATTCGGCTGCCCGCCCGGGGCTCCTGCCGGACACGCGACAACGCCATCGGCAGGAGCCCTGCGCTGCCAGCGCCCCCGCCGTCTCCGAAGTCACGGACGCGCAGTGCTCCTGCCCTACGACATATCACGCGTGACATAACACTAGGCTGTCGGGAAATGTGCGAATCTCGATTCAATGAACCAGCCCGTCCTGGGAAGACGGACCGGTCCTTGGGCGTGGGAGAATCAGAAAAACCGGGCCCGGGGATCCGGCCCACGGCACTTCTAGGGCGTGGATCAGCGAGAGATCCCGGGCCCGGTAGGCCCAAATGAGAGGCGTGCCCTTCGTCGGTGGTCAGGATCCTATCCCAGCCACTCCCCCCCGGGAGAACTGACACCACCCTCTCTGGCATGCGGCGAAGGACTTACGATCAGTCATTCCGACGTCTCCCGTTCTGGCGAGAGACCGGAGACGCGGGATAGATCGTCACCGTAACCCACACACATGTCCGCCACCCAATTCCACAACTGGCATGCCAACCACTCGCACATTTCTTGGATCAACACGTTAATATACATAACCCCTTGCAAGACAGCACATTAGAAACCAACCCCGGCGTGTGCCATGGTAATGAAAACAGCAATCACCAACGACAATCAACGATTATCTGCGATTTCTTCGATGTATGGATGATCACACGCTGAAAAACAATGACTTACAACGCATAATAGTGCGATACGCCAATCATTTATGGGGAATTCCCATAATGCGCTATCGCTCAATTACTTTCATCGCCGACAATCGCGAAACACTACTCAAGGCCCGATGGAATCCAGTGGATATCCACCACGTGCCAATCATGTCACAGAACTGCGACGCGCAATCCTGTCAAATCACCTCATGGAGAACCGCTTTCGACAGCTTCTGCCCTGGCGATGAGACATACACGCGCTCGATGAGGTTTCTCATCTCATGCAGACTCCGTCCGGTGTCATGCCTTAGTGCTTCAACGATCGCAGCATCCACCTCTGTGACATTTCGTCCATATCTGCGATTCAACTCGCCGACAACGTGCTTGACGAACCGTAGCAGGTCTCGCTGGTTGACACATTGCTCGGTCATCCGCACCCAACAGGGAAACACCGTCAGAATATCCTCTTTCAGCGTCGCCGGCCATCGCACACCATCATAACACGTCGCATGAAGCCGAATCGATGACGCCTGTGAAGGATCGGCCAGCGCCTGTGCCAGAATGGCGGACAGCTCCTTGATCAAATCGGCCAGCACCGCGCCTCGGAGCCGGTGCAGATGGCGGATGACATGAACCACATCGGATGTGGTCGACGGCAACGCCGTAAGCAATTGGCTGATGTACGATTGCCGGATCGCCGCCTCGGTCTGAAAATCGTACACACGAATCTCGGCGTGCGGATTCGCAACCGCACTCAGTCCTTTAACAAATGACAGCTTCCCGGATCCCGGCGGACCATAAACAAGGAAGTTGAATCCCGCCCATAAGCATGGATCACTCATCCTCCGCGCCCCCTGTGCTCCTCTGAGAGGAACAGGACCACCCGGTCCATCCGTTAGGCTCGACATTGACACCTACTTCCCCTGATCAGCCCCTGACTCATCAACTTGCCCCCCCTGTCCTGACTACAACTCTGTGGATCTGCACATCGCCGGTGTCATCATTGCCCTATGAGCCACCGCCTTTGACGAACCAATTTACATCATCATCAGCGAGAGTCCCGATATCAGCAGTGTGGTCTCGCACACGGGATCCAGCTCCGGAGATGGCTCTATACAGTCCTGAGTGGAGTCCGGCGGTGGTTCCACCGGGTGACCGCCGCCAGTCCCGTCTGCCAGTACCAATCCTCCTCCGCCCGGCATGACGACGAAAGTGAAAACCAGAAGCATCAGAACGAAGACCGATACAACCCGTTTCAAATTGACTGCTGCCATCTAGCTCCTCCTCTAAGTGAGCGTGAACGTTGGCAGTAGACATTGAAACAAGCGTGCCAGTACCGCGCCTGAGACGGACCGAAACCCCACACGAAACGCTAAATTACTTAATGTCAATAAGTTAAAGAGACAAATATTCGCGAACCCTGATTCGCTATGGCCCCGGAGAACGGCACGTTTTCGCGATATATCGCGAATTTAATATGAATCACTCCGAATGGATGCAGAACCAACGAGATGCTCGCACTAATTTGCGAACCTCGCCTAATTCAACTCAACTCTCTGGTGATGATTATGCTGATGAAAGAATTAGATCGCAGTTATTCGTAAAGAGACCGGCGGCTGTTTTGCAGATCAGCACTGTCAGAGCGTGTTACCTCATCTTCTTGGGACGTTGAATCCCGAGCCGCTTCATCTTGTCCCGCAACGAGGCCTCGCTCATTCGTAGCAGACGGGCCGCACGGAGCTGCACTCCGCCAACATCGCGTAGTGTCGACTCGATGAGTTCACGCTCGAATTCCTGGACTTGGTCCTTTAGCGATCGTCCGTGCATGCGTTTACGGGCACGTGGGACGACAGGCTCAAAGCCGCCATCCGACTGCAACCGCGGGAATTCGTCACCCGTGTGGCTGATCACCACGCGTTCGATCAGATTCGACAGTTCGCGAATGTTCCCCATCCAAGGCATCTGTTCCATCTGTTTGGCAACGCTTTTGGGCAAACGCATCGCCGGCCGGCCCAGGCGCGCGCATTTCTGGTGGATGATGAAAGTTGCGAGGGGTTCGATATCTTCCGGTCGTTCACGAAGAGGCGGAATCGACACTTCATTGAGGTTGATGCGATAATACAGATCGCGGCGGAACTTCTCTGCGTTGATGAGCTTCTGCAAGTCTTGATTGGTCGCGGAAATGAATCGGACATTAACGGGGAAGGCTTCCCGTCCCTTCACTCGCCGGATGCTGCGGCTCTCGATGGTACGCAGGAGGGTGGCTTGGCTCTGCAATGACAACTCAGCAATTTCGTTGAGGAAGACCGTGCCCCCGTCGGCGTAACGAATCAAACCGTCACTCCCGTCAACCCCGGTGGCTGCGTTCGCCTCGATCCCAAACAGCTCCGACTCCAGCATTTGGGGCGCCAATTCCGGGAGATTGACCTCCACAAACGGGGCATTGCGACGGGGACTGGCATCGTGGACCCAGCGGGCGAGGTAGTCCTTGCCAACGCCGTTCTCGCCAAGCAGCAAGATCGGCGCATCGGTCTGAATCGCACGCTCCAAGTACCGCATCACCGTTCGCATGACATTACTGCGGAACTCGAATAATCCCTCGTTTCGCACGTCCCTCGATTCGGGCAGGACCGACGGCATCGTGCGACGTCCCAACTCTCCACAGCGCTGGACCGCCAACCCACAAAAACGGGCCAGCTTGGTGAGACGGCTGCGAGCGGATTCGTCGAACGCACCCGGCATCGCAACGCTGTCCAGATAAATCACCCCGAGCACCGTGCCGCGATTGTCGAAGAATGGCGCACTCAGAACCGAGCGGATATTGAACCTCCGGATGCTCGGACTCCGTTTCGCCAGATCGCTATCGTCCGTATCATCGATTAACACGATCTTGCCCTTCTCGTACGTCTCCCGGACCACCGTTTTGCTATACTGTTTGATTTCCTCTTCGGCGGTGGGATCGGTCTCGAAGCCATACGAGGATTCCACGAACCAGGTGTCGGATGAATTGTGATACGACACGACGGCGCCATGGTCCGCCATGAACAGACGTCGCGCAACGTGCAGCAATCCCTGTAGGAATTTCGTCCGGTCCGGTATCACCTCGAGCAGGTGCGCCAGATCGTCGAAAAAATCGACCGCGATGAGTTCATCGTGGTCCTGCGCGTCGAGTTCCTTCTTGAACTCATCAAAGCGCGGACTCATTCAGGGCTCCTCGAATTCGGTTAATCATCTCTTCGGCAACGTCGGCCAGCCGCCTGGCCATGCGACGGTTGCCCATTGCATCGGCCAGATGGGCCCGGATTATGATCGTCTCAATATGCTTATCATAACGTCCCGATTGGCGGCACTCCTCAGCGACACGGCTGAAGATGGTCGCGGCCTGATCGAAGTCGCCGCGTCTCATATGATAGTGTCCCGTGTGCCGCGCAGCGTCAAGTCGCAACGGTTGGACACGCGTAAACACCGGATTGGCCGATATGCGCTCCAGCAGTGCCGCTGCCGCATCCAACTCGCCTTGCCAGAGGTACGATTCCAAGCGAAGCGAATCAATCTCGGCGTTGGCCTTGGGTAGCTGTTTGCCGGCGAGACGGGATGCTTCGGCGAGGTGAACCTCGGCCTCCTCAAACGCGTTCAATTGGATCGCGGCGAGGGCCAGAATTCGCCGCGTCTCGATGTGAACCTTGTGCATTTCGGCCGGCAGGTCGACCGCCAACGCCTCTTGGCAAATCCGCTCTGCCTGCTCCGACAGATGTCCCGCCAAGTGCAACCATCCCACATTTTGCCGTGTCCAGACGGTAAACTCATGGGCGTTGTTATTCTGAAGAATACGGATAGATTCCTGCAGATGACGATAGGCTTCCTCCGCTTCACCGCGGGCGCACAACACCCATCCCAGGTTGTTCAGCGCGCTGCCGTACTCCAGCTCACCGGCCATCGCCCGCGCCAGTGTCGCCGCCAATCGTGCCGCGCGTAACGCGGTGTTGAGGCGGCCGAGGTCCACCAAACTCAAGACCTGGTCACGCAAGCCGGTCACATAGAGAATCTTCTCGTCGGTGATCCGGTAGTAGTGCGAAATCGCCCGTGCGTAAAGATTGGCCCGTTGGGGATCTCCCTCCGCTCGTGCCAGATATCCCAGATTGCCGATACTGCGCCACTCGATATGAGGATGTCCATGCAAGCGCGACAGACGCAGCGACTCGTTCAGGTATTTTTTAGCTGTCTCCAGACGCCCCATTTGCTGATAGGCCAATCCACAGCGATTCATGCACCGAATGTGTGGTTCACGTTCAGGCGCGTTCCGTTCAAACAGAACGTTGGCCGCATGCGCGTACTCCGCCGCTTGAGCTCCTTCCAGCTTTATCAGTGAAATGGCGCTTAACTCGCTGAGAACAAATCCGCGCGCCAAACCGTCTGATTCACGAAGAACGGACTCGGTGTGCTGCAGCCACAGCCGGCGGTCTTCGATCCCACCCGTCATCTCCATGAGTCGGTTGGTCTGCCGGATAATATCGAACGAGAGCCTCACATCATCGTCCAGGCGATCGCGCCAGAGAAGGGCGCGATTCGCCCACATCTGCTGACGACGAACCGATCCTAATGCGGCAAATCCAACAGCCACGTCCGCTGCCCATGCGAGACGCTGCCGCGCGTCCGGAGAAGGCGCCAAACGGTAGTGGCGTAACATCTGGCACAGCACCAGCTTGATGTCAACGATTTCGCCGGGACCACGTCGCAACGACTCCAGTTCCTCGTCCGTCGCGGTGTCCCCGATGAGTCCGCGCAGGGACCACGCTTCGAAGAGATCAGTCCCCCCCATCGCGTCGCGCCACGTCTCTCGTTCGAGGTGGTGCCGGGCCATCTGACGGAGCCGGGCCAGACCGATCAATCGTCGGATCGCATTCCGTGCAACCCGGCAACAAAAGCGGTACGTCGACCCGTCTGTTTCACTTCGTTCTTCTGTCAACCACCCTGTCCGCACGAGTTCATTCAGAGGCTCCAACAGACAGGTGGAGTCCTCGACCACCCGTGACAATGCGTTGAGCGGAACACGGGCATGAAAGACCGAGGCTGCGTCCAGCACCTGTCGCTGTCCGGACGTAAGCAGCCGATACTCATCCTGCCAGGGGACTAAAATGCGTGGATCGGTCTCGTCGATATTGACCGGTTCGAGGAAGGTGCGCGAATGATTGATCTCAAGGGAACGACACATAAGTCTTTGCACCAGCTCCGGAATCCCGCGGGCGGCAATTGCCAGTGACGCTTCATTTGCCGATGCCACGGCCGGATCGGCGATGAGATGACCGGTCGCAATCACGCATTCTCGTGGGGTCAGGGGATTGACATCGTAGCGCCGGCACCCCGCCGGAATGTCAGCGGCTGGAATACGATGTCCTTCGCAAACGATAACACACGAATGCCGGATCGCCAGTTCGTTGAGTTCCGTCAATAGCGAGGATTGCATGCCAGTCGTTCGTGCGGTCTCAACAAAAACCCAGAGAATCGGAGTGCGCCCCCGCGGCGACCGCTGACGGCAGAATCGGATGTAACGGGGCATCGCCTCGAGAAGATCGTCGAGCGATGTCACATGTGTAATCCGCAGCGTCATCGCGCCATCCCACTGAAGATCCAGACACAACTCCCGCATGACCCGGGAACCTCCCCCGCCACGAGACGCACGTACGAGACACAGGCCGGTCCGTGGATCACCATCGGGAAACAACACACGTTTGAGACGATCAACACGTTGCGCTAAGCCCGCCCGCCGCAGTGGTGGCGTCATTATTCCCGCCTTGCGTCTGCCACAATGCACGCGTCCCAGACGCTCCAACGCGTCGAACACCACCCACATCGACGCGGGCCGCTCAGGAATCGCCGTTCGTGTGCAATGATCGGCCAGCCGCTGCAAGTCCGGGATTACTCCGGATGGTTTCAGCTCTTTGATGTACGTCTCAACAGTTCGGCCGAACGCGTAGATGTCGATCGATTCGGTCAGCGTTTCACCCGCTTCGATTTCCGGTGCCATATAACCATACGCCCCCTGAATCAACCGCGACATTTGCGCGTCCCGACGGATGCTCAGGTCCAGATCAGTCAGATGTGGCTGAAAACTCGATCCAGTCACCTCAATCAATATGTTGTCCGGTTTCAAATCGCCGTGAAGGTAATCAAGCGAGTGCAGGTAGGCGACAGACTGGCAGACCTGCTGCAAGACGTCCAGAACCGCGATCTCTCCTGCCGATGCCTGCACCTCTGTGAGTGTGGCTACGCCGATGTGGCGAAAAGTAACATCGACTCCGGAATCGTCGCGCTGCACCACGTCCTCGAAATCCAGAAAGCCCGATCCCGCCAGCGTGCGAAGCAAGCGGAGTTGCGTGCGCAGGTCGTCGTGACTGATCCGCGGTTGGACCTCAAGACGTTTCGCGACGACGCGCTGATCGGCGACTTGGTCGCGAGCCAAACGCACAGTATTGCGGCTGCCGCGCAACACCTGTTCGTCGCTGATGAGTTGCGAATGGATCTTCACACTACGATAGTCGATGTCATCTCCATCACTATCAAGAAGCTACACCAGCGATGGCGTCAGCGCAAGCGGAGCACACGGGTGTGTATCCATCGGCGAGCTGACAACTAGGCATGTTCTGTAGTTAACCGTGTGTAAAATCAGCGAGGATTGACTTGGTGCATCTCGGGGGCGTGGCTATCTTGCGATGCTCTGGAAGCGTTGACAGTTCATCGTCGCTGTCACAGGAGAGAGTGGCGCGTTAACCCGAAGACCCAGCCGAAGGCACTCATGGACAATCAGAAGAGAATCCTGGTCGTTGAGGACGAGCGCGATATTGCGGAACTCGTCGTTCACTATCTTCAGCGCGAGGGGTATCGTGCCAGCCAAGTCGCCGATGGACGTACCGCTCTGTCCCGAGCGGAATCGGAATTGCCCGATTTGCTGATTCTCGATCTGATGCTACCCGGGATGGATGGACTCGAGGTGTGCCGACGGCTTCGGCAGAGTCATCGCACCGCTGACATGCCCATCATCATGTTGACGGCCAAGACCGAGGAGTCGGACAAGATTGTCGGCTTGGAAATGGGCGCCGACGACTACATTGCCAAGCCGTTTTCCCCAAAGGAGTTGGTGGCGCGCGTCAAGTCGCTGTTCCGACGGCTCGATCGCAATGAGCAGCCTACCCCCGCCTATAAGTACGGTCCGTTGGTCCTCGACCGCGGCCGTTTCGAGGTCACCGACGACGGGCGTGAAGTGAATCTCACCGCCAAGGAGTTTGGCCTGCTCGAGGCACTGCTTAGTGGTCGAGGACGCGTGTTGACACGCGACTACCTGCTGAACACTGTCTGGGGATACGATTACTATGGGTCGACACGCACGGTCGATGTTCACATCCGGCATCTTCGCGAAAAGATCCCACTGCTGGCCGAGGCGATCGTCACCATCAAGAACATTGGCTACAAACTACGCGAATCTCCCTGATTCCAGCTCCCCTTCCGTAACCGACGCGAAAGCATCGATCCCCGTGATCTTCACATGGTCGCGATTACTGCGGCTGTCCTTTTGCTTGTTATCCCCAGACGAACCTTCGATCATACTTGCACTGTGCTCCCCTTGGGCAGGGCGTGCAGCCGGGGGAATTGTCATCTCGACCACGGGTGCCTCTGACCGGGAAGTGAACCAATACCAAGACGCTGGCTGGTAATGATTTGTGTTCCACTGACAATAGGTTTCGAAGCGCTTGCCACATCCTATTCAGACATGGCAGTCGTACTGGCAGCCATCCTGGCGGTTGCCGTCCTTATTGTGCTGGCACTCTTAGTGTGGGTCTCAACCAAATCCCGGAAATCGCTGGAGAAACTGGCCGACACCGCTAGTCGGCTCTCGCAGGGTGAATGGACGGCGCGGGTGCCAATTGATCCGTACCGAAAATCCGACGCCTTCTCGGAAGTTGGCTATGCGTTCAACCGCATGGCCAATGAGATGAAGCTGCGTTATGACCAAAGCCGGCGTGAGCGCGACCAGTTGCAGACGGTGTTGACGAACATGAGCGATGGTGTCCTGGCGGTTGATGGCCAGGGGATTGTCCGGCTTGTTAATCGGGCCTTCCTCCGCTATTTCCGCACCGTTTTCGACAATCCCATCGGCCATGCGCATACCGAAGCCTTCCGTGATCGCGGATTGAATACCGTCGTTCAGGAAATGCTCGATGGCACCGCCAGCGATCTGTCCGAGTTGGTGGTGGCGGAGCCAACGCGACGAATTCTGGTCTTGCGTTCGGCACCGATCGCTGATGCCGAGGATCAATCCGATGTGCGGGGAGTCATTGTGGCTCGCGATGTGACGGCCAGGAGACGAGTGGAGCAAATGCGACGGGACTTTGTTGCCAATGTCTCTCACGAATTGCGGACACCGCTGACGGCGATCCTCGGCTATCTTGAAGCATTGAAGGACACCGGATTGCCGACTCCCGATCGGACTCGCTTTCTGGAGACGATCTCACGCAACGCCACCCGTATGAACCGCATCGTGGCCGACCTGCTGGAACTATCACGCATCGAGGCGCCCGATTATCGCCCGGAAATCAGTCGCTTCTCCCTCCGGCCGATTGTCGAAGAAATCGGCACCAATGTCCAAGCCGCGATGGCCGCAAAGTCCCAAACCTTTGCCACCAAACTCGATCCGTCGATCGACACCATCCATGGCGACCGCGACGCTGTCTATCGGATTCTCTATAATCTCACCGACAACGCACATAAGTATACCCCCGAGGGCGGACATATTGAGGTCGTAAGCCAGTGGTTGAACGATTCCGTCGCCTTGATTGTCCAAGATGATGGGATCGGGGTCCCCGAGCAGGATCGCCCCCGGCTCTTTGAGCGATTCTTCCGCGTCGACCGGGCGCGATCACGAGAATCCGGCGGTACGGGACTGGGACTCGCCATTGTCAAGCACCTTGCGGAGGCATTGGGCGGCTCGGTGCGATATGAACCAAGTGTTCCTCGAGGTAGCCGGTTTGTTGTTACCCTTCCACAGGAAGACCCGATCAACACCGCAGAGAAGAAAGAGAATTAGGCCTCATTGGTATATTGACGCTGGATCGTGTGCAGCGCCAAAATTAGAGCGATTGTCATAAATCTTGTCCGTTTGGATCTGGGTGCCACGGGCCTCTTGTGGTGAGTCCGCCGTGGAGGATCGAACCATCAGGCCCGTGTGGCCGCGTCTGCACAATCCCCGGTTCACAGGCCTCAAGGGGCGTGTTGAAAAACCTGCTGACTATCAACACCTCAGACTAGGGAGGGCGAGGCTCCCGCCGAGCCGCCGTGTGGGACATGCCGTTGCGGCTCGCCGGTCCGCCGCGGCGGATCGCCCTCCCGAAGGCTCTGATTCTCGGGGGGGGCAACACGCCCCCTCAAGGCCCGTGGCACCCAAATGTCATCATGAAACACACTCTGCCTCACTTCTTCTCAATCGGAAATTTATTCTGGCAATCCCTATAATAAGCGCCGCAAGCCATCAGCCCGCCATTTCCGCTTCCTTTACCGAGATTTAACATCTTCACCAAACCGTTGTAACGGGGGCACGGCTGTTTCGCGCACGACGATTGCCTCCCCCGGCGGTCGTCGTACCGTGCTGAGGCTGTAGTTGTAGATCGAAGACACCGGATCACGACTCGATAAGAGTGTATCCGGCAACACACACTTAAGAGGAGGGGTCACAGACCCCACGATTAGGGAGGAAAGATGCGTTTGAAAACTACGGTTCTCGCAGCGCTCGTGATCGCGGTTGCCGCCTTTGCATTTGCCCCCGCGGCCAATGCACAGGAGCCAGCGATTCCACCAGCGTGCGATCCGTACGCAGGAACCACCTTGGGAGACCAGAACGGCGACAGCGTTCTGGACGCAGTGGATCTGAATCTTCTCATCCAAGTGCTATTCTTCAATGCCAAAGAATGGTTCATCGGCACATCAGATCACAACGGCGATGGAGCCGCTGATGCCGTCGATCTGAACAATTTCATCACTGAACTCTTCTTCAATGGCAAACATGCGGCCCCCCGCACCAAGATATTGAAAGGCCGTCTTGGCGCCGGTCGTTGGTATCTGGTCCAGGATGATTCGATCACCTATCAGATTGGTGACGACGCGCTTGGCGTCTTGTCGATCGGTGAAGACGGTGTTGGCTTGATGGACTGCAACACTTGTCTCAAGACCGATTCGCTGTACATCCCGGTGGGGCTGGAAATTCAAGGCGGTCCGTCACTGGTCAGCCCGTCGGCGTTTATTGTGCGCCGCAGCGGTTATGTCCATGCCGTCGGCACCGCGAACGCGCCGATCGTGTTCACCTCGGCGTTCGCCGAAGGCCAGCGTGCCCGCGGCGACTGGGGTGGTGTCGCGATCAATGGCTGTGCCTACAACAACGCGATTGAAAGCGGCTACATCGTCGATGCTGAAGGTGACGGTGGTATCGGTGGCGGCACCTGTGATGAAGACAACAGCGGCTGCTACAAGTACATGCGTGTCCAGTTCGCCGGACGGGAATTCACGCTTGATAATGAGCTCAATGGCATCACGTTGAACTCGGTCGGTGGCGGAACACCTGTGGATGCGCCCGATGCCGCACGCGGCGTCCCCGGCGGCACAACTCTGGAGTATCTCCAGGTGCTTCAGAACGACGATGACGGTGTGGAGTGGTTTGGCGGAAGTGCCAACCTCAGGTACTGCGTGGTCGCCGGTGCCAAGGATGATGGGTTCGACTCTGACTGGGGTGCCGAATGGCGCGGCCAGTACCTTGTGGTCGTCCGCGATCCCGATGGCTCCAAGTCCTCCGGATATAATGGCTTCGAGTGGGATGGCACGCCCGAGGGACCGGCCCTGCAGCCGTGTCCGCGCATGAAACCAACCGTGTGGAATGTGACGGTCATCGGCAGTGGTTGTGATGTCGACGGTCGCTACACCGCCGGCCCGCGCACCAACGTCATGCACATTCGCACCGGCGCCGACGCCGACATCAACAATCTCGTGGCCACCGAACACGCCACGATTCTTGAGTTCGATGACTTCGCCGGCGCGTACACGCTGAAGGAGTGTGACTACCCGAACCGTAACGACTCCATAAACGTCGGACTTCCCAACGCCGATTCGTTACGGGAGATGAATCACTCTATCTTCTACCAGATCGGGTATATTTCCGATAACTCGGGTGGTGCGACGGACGTCACCAACTCCTACGAGGGTCACGTGCTTCCGCTGGGCGCGGTTCCAACGGGCGTGCCGAGTGGCAACCCGGCATCCACTAACGTGATGGTGGCTGTTCCCGGTGACGGCTCGTGTGTTAAGGGTACCAATCCACTGTTCGTCGACGGGATCTGGCCTTCCGGACCGGCGGGCGACAACTGGGATCCGGATTTCCGCCCGCTTGCCGGTGACCCACGTGGTGTCGGGATCAACACGACCGGTGCCGCTCCTCCAAACGATGGCTGGTTCGATCTCAACGGCGCCGACTTTAAGGGCGCGTTTGAGGAAAACGGTGTGGACTGGACAACCGGATGGACGTCTTTCCGTCGGGACTAATGCATCACGCTTCACACCGACGGATTTGGAACACCTTGTCATGTTCACAGACTGAGCATACGAGGGTAACACAACCGGCAGAAACCGCCCCGGAACCATTCCGGGGCGGTTTCTTAATAACGGCAATGAAACAACAGGCACGTCCGTACTGAGTTGTGATTAATTAAGTATTGATCGAGAATCAGGATAAGGCAGGTTTACCTATGAGTGGACAACGAATCTGGTGGAATAGAGCCGTCTCGGCCATGGTCGCAGTTGCGCTCGGACTGATATTCGTCGTTGGCTGTGACACTGGCGAAACCACACAAACGCGGTTCTCCGATACGTTTGAATCACCCGAGGCGATGGCTGACCATCTGCTCAGGTGTATGAAGGAATCGGATAAGGCCGGGTTACACACCATGTTGCTGTCAAAGTTTGAGCACGACTCCATTGTGGCCCCGGCCATGGGGCGGACCAACGATACAGAATTCGGATGGCTGATGCTCCGTCAAAACTGCCTTAAGGGGGTTGATCGTAATCTGCATATGTTCGGCGGGCGTGACTTCGAACTCCGTTATGTAAAATTTGAAGAGGGGACCGAGGTATATGATTCCCTCATCCTCCACCGTGGAACCGTACTCGGTGTGCTCGATCGTGAAACAGGTGAGACACTCGAACTGCACATGTGCGGAACGGTCATCGAAGACGCCGGACGCTTCAAGCTGGTCAGCATTCGGGACTAGCAGGGTGCGGAACAACGGACTGCGGCCCTGGAACCCCAACCGTGTGCTGAGTCCGCCTGAGGCGGAAAGCACCTGCTGTTTTCCCTATATAGCGATTGTCAGAAGAACTCTCCGATTCACGAGACCGTAGCATGGCCGTCCCGCTTGCCGTGAGCATGGTCGCACGGGCCATGCCGCACGGGCACTTCGGCTCACTCAGCGTAAACGAGGCGCCCGTGCGACATCGCCCGGTCAATCAGAAGACAATTCTGACAATCGCTCTAACACAAAAGCAGATCCCTTCCACCTCAGGAGGACTCGGGATGACATCGAGAAGATTGCGCCGACTCGTCGATTTTTCCGCGCCCTGCTATAGCAATTGTCATAGTGCCACGGACCTCTAGTGTCGTGTCACGCACCAAGAGCCGGACAGAACTCCGTAGGGCAGGAGCACCGGGCGCCATGCGTGCTCGGTATGGTCAATTCGGCTGCCCGCCCGGGGCTCCTGCCGGACACGCGACAACGAAATCGGCAGGAGCCCTGCGCTGCCATCGCTCCCGCAGTCTCCAACGTCACGGACGCGCAGTGCTCCTGCCCTACGACATATCACGCGTGACATAGTACTAGGGGTGTGTTGCAAAACCTGCTGACTATCATCACCTCAGACTGGGGAGGGCGAGGCTCCCGCCGAGCCGCCGTGTGGAACATGCCGTTGCGGCTCGCCGGGAGGCTCGCCCTCCCGAAGGCTCTGATTCTCGGGGGTTCTTCAACACGCCCCTTTAGGCCCGTGGCACCCAAATACAAACGGAAAATACTTCTGACAATCGCTCTAAAAGACCCTGTAACACCAAACTCAAACGGAACATAATCATGACAATCAGTATATGTGTACGCCCTCGTCCGCAACGTTCGGGACAGCCTCTTCCTGTCTGCACATTCGCCGAAGCCGAAGACATCGTTTCAACACGCTCTTCAGTCAGGTGTCACGATGAGACCAAGGCAGCACCAACCGTTCTATAGAAATTGTCAAAATGACTGTCCGATTCCAGCGTGCCGTCATGCGCCTTCGCGTGGCAGCTATCTCCCCTACCGACTGGAAAGGACCGGCACAGAAAGCACAGCGTTGAGACGCATTCGTCGACGTCGCTCGGCACGGCCCGAGAGGCACCCTTTTACCGCGATAAATTGGAACCCTTGGAACTTGTATCAACCCCTCCAGGAAACCGAGTCCATGGTGTTCGAAGAGCACAACGCCCGAAGCAATGATGCTCTGGGCGTTGTGCTCGAAAGCGCAGATGGGAGATCGTGCTAAATCCCGTAGCTGATCCCGATGGAGAGTGAGGTTCCGATATCGTAGCTCTCGCCAATGCGCCGTTCACCGTTGACCACCTGACTGACCACATAGTCCTCGCTGAGCAGATTCTTAGCAGACAATTTCAGCCGCATTGATTGTGTCAGGCGGCGCTGGAGGGTGATATCGAGTTGGTGTCGGGTCTCCTCGTAGTACGGTTCTTCATAGGCCAGCCCAAACCGGACCGGACGTTCTCCGAATGAATTGTAGAGCAGAGTCAGATCTGTTTTACGGTCCTCTGACGCGTATCCCAACAGAAGATTCAGGGTGAAGCCCGACTGGCCCTGGAGGGGACGGTTTTGAGTCAAAAACTCAGTCGGGTTATCGGGATCCTGGATTATCACATCAGAGGTCAGCAGGCTGAGATTGCCCCCGAACGAGAATCGCTTCAATGCCGATCCGACAAAGTCCAGCGACTTACGAAGTTCCAGCTCCACCCCGTAGGCCGTGGCTTCGGGCGAATTAACGGGCACAAAGAAATCCCGTGTCGCCGCCCGCACGTATTCCTCGATCGCATCGGTGAATCCTTTGGTGAAGAAACTGACAGCCAGGACCTCATTGGTCCGTGGGAAATACTCCCATCGAACATCATAATTGGTAATGTACGTTGGCCGAAGCTGCGGATTCCCAACTCGGGCCATGCCGCTGGCGTAGTTCTGGTATTCGAATGGGGCCACCTCGCGGTACATCGGACGCGCAGTCGTCCGCGTGACCGCGGCACGCACGTTCATATCCTCCCGCAACTGATAAATCAGGCTCACCATCGGCAGCCAGTCGGCCGTGTGAATGGTGATGACTGTGTCCCCACCGGCAATCGAGCGATCCGCAGTATACACCACCATGCGGCTGTCTTCGTAACGCACACCGGTGACAAGCCGCAGGGCGCCGGTCAAGCCGATGTCGCCCATCACGTACGCGGCCGAGGTGTGATCATTGACGTCGTAGTGGTCCGCCTTGGCCGTAGCATCGATGAGAATCCACTGGTTGCTCTGATTGCGTGAGCCGATATTCTCGGGTACAAGCAAGTCATCGGCCAAGCCCCGATCCGGCGGATTGCCACGCCCCGACTCCACATAGCGATAGCGGTGCGATGTGAAGTCGTGAATCTTTCCTTCGAAAACACCCCCGAACTTTAATCTGGATCCCTGATTGGCCAATGGCACGGTCCAGTCCAACCCGGCTTGAGCTCCCCGTTCGTCCAAATCCGAGTAGAGCCGGTTCAGGGAGTACTTCTGCGGAATCACACGCAACACCTGTGTGGTGTCATCCAAATCAAAAACCGAGTAGAACGCGCTGCGATTGTCAGGATCGTACCGATTGGTCCCGTTCATGCCCGTCCGCCACTCAACCGTTGAATTGAAAATGGCCGGCAGACGGTGTTCACCGCGGATGACGCCCGACCCAATCCACCGGCTGACAAACCGGAGATTGGTTTCCATAATGTCCTGATCACCGAGTCCGTCATGACCGTAACTCTGGGTCGCGATATCATCGGCCGTGCGCGTGTAAACGCCTTTGAAAGTGAATTTGGAGTTCTGCGACGTGCTCAGGCTGACATTGACCAATGACCCCCAGAGTACCGACTGTTTGCCCCTGGTGATATTATAGTAGTCGGCCGAGGGAATTTGCTGACCGCCAAACTCACGATATACACTTCCCTCTTCAGCTGAATAGCTGTTACTGTAGGTCAATGATCCCGACAGTCCCAGCACTTTGTTGCCTCCCAGATCATACCGATTTCCGATGCTCAACCCAAAACCCGAATTCATTGGTGTCCCGGTTCGCCGGGGTGTCCACTCATTGCGGAACGATTCTCCGGCCTGCTCCTGGGCCTCGGGGTCGATGAGGGCGGCATTATCGGGGTTGGTCCAGCCGGAGTCATTCAGCGCATCCGGCACCGACCGGGTGCCATCGTCGACACCGAGCCAATCCCATTTTCCTCCCGTGGAGGTAAG
Organism: uncultured Ignavibacteria bacterium; assembly: GCA_964440935.1. GTDB lineage: Bacteria > Zixibacteria > MSB-5A5 > WJJR01 > WJJR01 > WJJR01. The sequence goes on from CAYTTY010000025.1 coordinate 37,194, forward strand.
GCGATCATCCCCGGTCGAGGTCGTGTTCATTCCAATCGAACTGGACACACTGTAGGATAGCGAGGCCGGGAACTCTCTAGTGGTCAGATTGACCGATCCACCTGTGAAGTTGCCTGGCTGGTCGGGGGTAAATGTCTTGGAGGCAACCACCTGCTCGAGAAGTCCGGTGGGAAACAAGTCCAGCGGCACCTCACGCTTTTCGGGCTCCGGGCTCGGCAGCGTTGTCCCATCAAGCCGCAGATTCGCGTACCGTCCGCCCATGCCGCGCACAACCAGTTCCTTGTTGTCCACCACACTGACTCCCACCACCCGTCTCACCGCATCACCGGCGTCGGAATCACCACTCTTTTCAATGACCTCGGAAGTGATGCCATCGGTGACGTTGGGAGCGTTCCGCCGCTTGATCAGCATGCGCGATTCGCTGGCGCGCACTCGCTCCGCCTCGACGGTGATCGATTTCAATTCGATCGTCTCGGAGGACATCACCACGTCGAGCGTGGCCGTCTCGTTCTTGGTCACATCGACGCCCGTCACGCTTTTCTTCGCGTAACCGACACTCGAGAACACCAGCGTGTGAGTACCGACCGGCGCGTTCTTGATGGTGTAAATCCCATCGATGTTGGTCATGGCGCCCATCGTCGTGCCCTCAATCAGGACACTGACACCAATCAACGGCTCCTTCGATTGTTCGTCGAGAACCTGACCGGTGATCTGACCGGTCTGTGCCAACGCCGCTGCCGGCAGCAGCAAGACAATGACGAGTACGGCGATCAGGACCGCTTCGAATCGTTGTAAAGGGAAAATGAATCGACTCCTCACGGAGTGCTCCTTTCGATGCACCCTGGAATTTTGTGTCTGACAACCATCCATGGTGAATCAATTCCTGAATTCGTGATTAAGACTAAGCTGGCTTGGCTTTACACGCTTCTTGTGACGTCCCCGGGAAATGCAATAATCCCTTCGGCAATCACTGCCCTGAGTGCCACAGAACGCGAGAACATGTGAGTCATATGTTTCGGAAGCGTTAAGAAACCATGAACACTTGGTAAAAAGAGAGTCGCGGCACCGATCTCGTGTTACGCACCACGATTTCGATGATGAGCTGGCCCCCAGTTTGGGGCGTGTTGAAACAGTGGTGTATTGATGCTGGACCACACAATGTAACCGAAACAGAGAATCGTAACATCGTGTAGGTCCGGCTCTTAGCCGGACCTACGCGATGTACACACGGGTTTTTCAACACGCCCCTTGGCACGAGCTCGTCATTCATGGCCCGGATCCGGTGGGTGTCAAATTCTCGCAGCGAACCGTCGCCTTGAAGTGATTGTATAATTTGGGCTAAGCGCGTTATCCACAGGGGTGGAAAACTTCCCGAGCGAGGAGCCGGAAAAATAATTAACATTCGGTTAACAGAAATGTAATTGAATCAAAACCACCAATTCCTTTACCCATCGGTTTCTGGTGAGTGCGCAACCATTGAAAGGACTATGCATAATGAAACGAATCCTACTGCTCGCAGCCTGCCTGCTGATCGTATTCTCGCTGGCGTATGCGGACAAGACCATCACGATCAAAGGATCGGACACCATGGTCATCCTCGGCCAGCGGTGGGCAGAGCATTACATGAAGACGCATGAGGACGCGGTGATTCAGGTGACCGGCGGCGGATCGGGTACCGGAATCGCAGCCCTGATCAACGGCTCGGCCGATATCGCACAGGCCTCACGTCGCATGAAGCCCAAGGAGTTCAAACTCATTAAAGAAAACCGTGGAGTCGAAGCGGTGGAATTTGAAACCGCCATGGATGGGCTGGCCGTCTATGTCCATGAAAGCAACCCCATCGAGTCAATCACCATCGCTGAACTAAAACAGATCTATCAGAATGATCTCTCCGACTGGGCCGATGTGGGCGGCCCCGAAGACGAAGAGATCGTCATCTATTCACGTGAAAACAACTCCGGGACTTATGTCTACTTCAAAGACAACGTGCTGGACGGAGAAGACTTCTCCCCGTACGCACAGACTCTGCCCGGAACGGCCGCCATTATCAATGCCGTATCGAAAGACCCGAATTCGATTGGCTACGGTGGCATCGGCTACCATGAAGGTGTCAGGGTCATACCGGTGGCGGTGGATGAGAACTCTGAGCCCATCGCCCCAACCGAAGAGAATGTGGCCGAAATGAAATACCCGCTCGCGCGGTACCTTTATTGGTACACGGCGGGTGAACCAACCGGAGAAATCAAAGATCTGCTCGACTGGGTCTTGGATCCCAGAGGACAGGAGCTGGTCATCGAAGTGGGGTACTATCCGCTTCCGAAGTCGGATACGGGCGAGACGCCGGACACAGTCTCCGAATCGACCAAGACGATGAAAGCGGAACAATAGCGCAGCGTTGATTGACGCGCACAATCGTGAATCCAGCCGCGAAGAGACAAAACCTGCGTTTTCCCGTCCGATCCGCCGACCTCCGGCGCGACAAAGTGATGGGAAGACTGATCACGACGGTTGCTATGGGGGCCATCGCCGTGATTGCATTGATCTTTGTCTTCATCGGACGTGAAGCGCTGCCCGTTCTAACATCCGAAGAGGTCCACGAGGAAGTCACGCTCGACAAGATGGTGTTTCCGATTGAGTATCGGGAAGGGCGTGATCCCGGATTCATGTGGCAGCCAGTGTCGGGTAATCCGAAATACTCGTTGGCCCCGTTACTTCTCGGTTCGTTCAAGGCCACTCTGGTCGCCATTCTGTTCGCTGCACCGTTTGCCATCGGCGCCGCCGTCTATAGCTCGGAATTTGCCTCACCACGAATGCGTGAGGCGATTAAACCGGTCGTGGAAATGTTGGCCGGAATACCCTCTGTAGTGCTGGGCTTCTTTGCCCTGATCGTGCTGGCCTCGGTCCTCAAGGATCTGTTCGATTGGCGCTTCCGTCTCAATGCCACCACGGCGGGCGTCGCACTGGGCATTGCGGTGATTCCGATCATCTACACCGTTGCCGACGAGGCTCTGCGCGCGGTCCCGCGTCAGTTTCGAGAGGCCTCGCAAGCTTTGGGCGCAAGCCCGTGGCATACAGCCCGTCGCGTGGTTTTGCCGGCCGCCGCCCCCGGCATTTTCGCCGGTGTGGCGCTCGGCTTTGGGCGCGCCGTCGGTGAGACAATGATTGTGCTGATGGCGTCCGGCAATGCCGCCATTTGGTCCCTGCCGATCACCGACTCGGTCCGAACGATGGCCGCCACGATTGCGGCCGAATTGGCGGAGGTGGTCCACGGATCCGCCCATTATCACGTGTTGTTCTTTATTGGTGCGCTGCTGTTCATCATCACCTTCCTGATCAATCTCCTCGGCGAGTGGTACGTGGGACGTCTTAAACGCCGACTCACGGGGAGTGCCGGATGACGTTGCGGTCCGGCGAAACAGCACGGTCGGAGATCGAGGCCTCTCTCGGTAGTGAGCCCTCCTCGATACACACCACGCGCGGCCGGTTTCGACAGAAGTTCTCCTTTCTGTCCGTGGCCACCGGTTTTCTGACGCTCTGCGTCGTGGCCATGCTCGTCATCATTCTCTGGAACATCGTCTTCAATGGAATCGGCGGTCTGACCTGGGAATTCCTCACCAGCAAACCGTCTCACGGGATGACCGAAGGCGGCATTTTCCCGGCGATCTTCGGTACCGTCTTTCTGGTCCTACTGATGACCATAGCCGTGATTCCGCTGGGCGTCACGACGGCGATCTATCTGCGCCACTATGCGCGTCCCGACTCGCGCATCTCGCGGTTGGTGCGTGTCGCGGTCAACAATCTCGCCGGTGTGCCATCGATCGTCTTCGGACTGTTCGGCTTGGGGTTTTTCATTCAGTTCGTCGGAAAGGGCATCGACAACGTTTTCTACGGCGGTGAACTGGCCTACGGCCAGCCGGCGATCATCTGGGCGGCGTTGACCCTCGCGTTACTGACGCTACCGGTCGTGATCGTGGCCACCGAGGAGGCGATGCGCAGCATCCCGAAATCGTATATCGAAGCGTCCTATTCCCTCGGGGCAACTCGCTGGCAGACAATCCGCCGGATTGTGCTGCCCAATTCCATGACCGGCATCCTGACCGGGGGCATCCTCGCCGTCTCGCGCGGCGCCGGCGAAGTCGCGCCGATCATGTTTACCGGTGCGGCCTACTTCCTGCCGTATTTGCCCAGCAAGCTCAACGATCAGTTCATGGAACTGGGTTACCATGTCTATGTCCTATCCACGCAATCACCTAACGTGGATGAAACATTGCCGTTGCTATATTCAACGGTTCTGGTGCTTTTGCTCCTGACATTTGCATTAAACGCGCTGGCAGTGTTAATTCGAATCCGCATTCGCGCCAGACAGGTAGGATAAACCGTCAATGCCGGAAGCCGGAAACCAAACGTACGCCACTGTCACACACCGAGACACCGACATGGATGATCGCCCGGTCGAGAACAACCACGCGCCGTCGAAGAACAATGAACTCAAGATGAAGACGCGCGGTCTGAGTGTCTTTTACGGCGAGAACCAGGCGCTCAAGTCGGTCGACTTTGATATCGTTCCGAATGCCGTCACGGCACTCATCGGGCCATCGGGGTGCGGCAAGACGACCTTTCTGCGCGCGCTCAACCGCATGAACGATCAGATTCCAGGCATTCACACCGATGGAGAAGTGCTGCTCGATGGGCACAACATCTATGCGCCCAATGTCGACATCACCGCCCTGCGCCGGCGGGTGGGCATGGTCTTCCAACAGTCCAACCCATTTCCCAAATCGATCTATGAAAACGTCGCCTACGGTCTGCGCATTGCCGGCATCCGCGACCGCCATGTGATCGACGAAGCGGTGACCGAATCGCTCGAGATGTCGGCGTTGTGGGAGGAAGTCAAAGACGATCTCAACAAGAATGCCATGCAATTGTCGGGCGGACAGCAGCAGCGGCTCTGTATTGCACGCGCACTGGCGGTCAAACCCGATGTGCTGCTGATGGACGAGCCGGCCAGTGCGCTCGACCCGATTTCAACATCGAAAATCGAAGAGTTGATCGAAGACCTGAAGAAGTACTACACGATTGTCATCGTGACCCACAACATGCAGCAAGCCGCGCGCGTCTCCCAAGTGACCGGCTTTTTCTACCTGGGTGAGTTGATTGAGGTGGGTCAGACGGCCACCATCTTCACCCGGCCGAGCGTCAAACGCACGGAGGACTACGTGACCGGCCGCTTCGGCTGATCTCCGCCGCCATTCACCTCACGCCTGACACCACGTGCGATCTATGCCAACTCATCTCGACGAAGAACTCGCTCAATTGCGGCGGAATCTCGCCGGCATGGGCGCCTACGCCGAATCGATGATTCGGCAGGCCGTACAGATGTTCACTGAGCCGAGCGATGATCTCATTCGCAGCTTGCAGGACGATGAAAACGCCGTCAACCGGCTGCACATGGCCATCGACGATTCCTGCATGCGCTTGCTCGTACTCCGGCAGCCCGCCGCCACCGATCTGCGCTTTATTGCATCAACACTGAAGATCAACGGCGAGTTGGAACGGATCGGCGATCAATCGATCAATCTGATGCGCCGCGCCCGCGATCTCGACGCCAAGACAAATGTGTTGCCGCCGATCGACTTCTCCCCAATGGTGCGGGTCGCGTCCAGCATGGTCACCGCCGCGCTCGACGCCTTCTCAAAGAAAGACGTCGCACTCGCGCGCAAAGTGCTCGAGGATGAAAACACCGCCGATGAACTACGTCACCAGTACGAGAAGACACTGGTTGACACCGCCGAGGAAGAGGCCCGCGACTTTTCCGTCTTCATGCAACTGGTGCTGGTGATCCTTCATCTGGAGCGCATCGCCGACCACGCCACCAACATCGCCGAAGACGTCATTTACTTCCTCGAAGGCCGCGATGTGCGGCATCATCACCTGGAGTAGCCCCAGAACATCCCCACTAGACCGGTCGTCGTCCCCGTAGCTCCATTCATGGTGAGTAATCACGCGACAGCGCGTTTCTTTGCGTTGTGGGAGAGGCGGAGAGACGAGTGAACCAGCACGAGCATAGTGTAGACAACGCGACGGAACCCGAACACGCGCACCATTGCTGTTCCGGCGAGTCGTCAGATACGTCGCACAAGAAGACATCGTCCAGTTCCCAAGCCGCATACGTCTGCCCCATGTGTCCGGGTGTGGAAAGCGACACCCCGGCGGCGTGTCCCAAGTGCGGCATGGCGTTAGAGCCGAGTCAACCGGCCCAGCCACAGACACGAACCGAATACACCTGTCCGATGCATCCGGAGGTTGTCAGCGACACACCCGGCTCCTGCCCGAAATGCGGAATGGCATTGGAACCGAAGACGGTCACTATCAAAGAGGAAGACAACCCCGAATTGCGCGACATGACGCGACGGTTCTGGACGTCGGTCGTATTCGCGATACCGTTGCTGATCCTGGCGATGGGCGACATGCTGCCGGGACAACCGATCTCACAAATGCTCTCTCACCGGTCGCGCGTCATTTTGGAACTGCTGTTCGCCTCGCCGATCTGCCTGTGGGCCGCGCTGCCGTTTTATCAGCGTGCGGTCACGTCAATCCGAACTCTGAATCTGAACATGTTCACACTGATCGGTCTGGGTGTCAGCGTCGCGTATGTCTACAGTCTGATTGCAGCGCTTCTGCCCGGCATCTTTCCCGAATCGTTCCGGGATGAATCGGGCACCGTGGCTGTCTACTTTGAAGCCGCCGGTGTCATCGTCACACTCATTCTGCTCGGCCAAGTGTTGGAGTTGCGGGCACGCCAACGCACGAGTGGTGCGCTCAAAGAGCTACTTGGCATGGCGCCAACGACCGCGCGACGCATCGATGATGACGGTTCTGAAGAAGATGTACCACTCGATCAGGTGCAGGTGGGTGATCGTTTACGGGTGCGTCCCGGTGAGAAGATTCCCATCGACGGTGTGGTTCTCGAAGGACAGAGTAACGTCGACGAATCGATGATCAGTGGCGAACCGATCCCGGTGACCAAGGAACCGGATGACAACGTCATCGGCGCTACCGTCAACAGCAATGGGACGCTGGTGATTCGGGCGGAAAAGGTCGGTACTGACACGTTGCTCTCCCGCATCGTCAACATGGTCGCCGAAGCGCAACGCAGCCGGGCGCCGATTCAAAAGCTTGCCGACAAAGTAGCCGGCGTCTTTGTCCCTGCAGTCGTGGGTATCGCCGTGGTGACGTTCATCATCTGGGCGTTAGTCGGCCCCGAACCGAAATTCACCTATGCGCTCATCAATGCCGTCGCGGTCTTGATCATTGCCTGCCCCTGTGCCCTGGGACTGGCCACACCGATTTCGGTGATGGTGGCAACGGGACGCGGTGCTGGGCTTGGTGTGCTGTTTCGTAATGCCGAAGCGATTGAAGTGCTCCGCAAAGTCGACACGATCGTCGTCGACAAAACCGGCACCCTCACCGAGGGACGGCCCAAACTATCGCGCATTATCACGGTATCCGAATTCGAGGAACGGGAGGTCTTACGTCTCGCCGCGAGCCTGGAGCGAAACAGCGAGCACCCGCTCGCCGCCGCCATTGTCGAGGCCGCCAAAGAACAGAATCTCGAATTGTCCAACACTGATCGTTTTGAAGCACTCACCGGTAAGGGGGTGACGGGACGGGTGGGCGAGCATGATGTCGCTCTCGGAACATCGGCTCTGATGGAATCGCTGAATGTTGACACCGGACCACTGCATACTGCCGCCGATGATGCGCGCGGACGAGGGGAAACGGCGATGTTTGCTGCGGTCGATGGCAATGCTGTTGGTCTCCTCACAGTAAGCGACCCGATCAAAGAAAGCACTCCTGAGGCCATTCGCACACTACATGACGAGGGTGTGCGCATCGTCATGTTGACCGGTGACAACCGTCGCACGGCTGAAACGGTCGCCAAAGAACTTGGTATCGATGAGGTGATCGCCGAAGTGCTCCCCGATCAGAAAGCCGATGTTGTCAAACGTCTGCAAAGCGAAGGACGCACGGTGGCAATGGCGGGCGATGGCATCAATGATGCACCGGCATTGGCACTCGCCGATGTTGGTATTGCCATGGGGACCGGAACCGATGTGGCGATGGAAAGTGCCGGCGTGACGTTGGTGAAGGGTGATTTGCGCAGTATTGCACGCGCGCGCAAGCTCAGCCACGCCACCATGTCAAACATCAAGCAGAATCTCTTTTTTGCGTTCATTTACAACTCCGCCGGTGTTCCAATTGCCGCCGGAATCCTATACCCATTCGTTGGCATTCTCCTCAGTCCGATCATTGCGGCCGCCGCCATGAGCATGAGTTCGGTCTCGGTGATTGGGAATGCACTACGGCTACGCAAGGTGAATGTCTAATCGCCACTCCGAAAACGCGACACGTGCTTTCGGTTTCCCCCAGAGCTAACCGAGATACAGAATACGTGCTTCACTTCCGACATGACATGATGAACGCTCACGGTCGCCGTATGCATCACATGGGGCGCCCGCTGAATGACGATTTGACCGTTCGATTTCGCACACGTCGATAACGAATGTAACGGTTTGCGCGTAACACAGATGAGACCATGATAGTCAACCTGCTCAGAATCAGTTTTCTGGTAATATTTGGTGTCGTGGGGCTGGTCCCGCCCGCGATGGCGCATCATTGCCGGATGCAGGGCGGCTATACCGACATCAGCGAATGCGATAACTGCACCGACCGCCACGCAGCCGCCGGTGACTGTTGGTCCCGCATTACCACCGAACGCACTGTGAGCGTGGACTGTTGCCAACCCCCGAATCCGGATCAGAGCTGCTGCTCCATCAAAGTCCGAGACCCTTTCACCGTTGCGGCCGCCGGCATCATTGTGTCGGAATCTGTTTCGCAGTTGGAACAGGTCAACCTACAGCCAGCCACGATCCCGATTATCACAATGCCCGTACTGATGCCCCTTGACCGATTGGGGTTCCTTTCTCACAATATCCGAAACTCCGCTCCACCACCCGCCCATCTTACGGGTAGTGGCTTTATTTCCTGATTTCCACCTAGCTGAAATACATCAACTTCCCGAGAGCAACTGTCTGATATGAGACAGTCTGCGATCCGGAAGATCCGTGACACAAAACCTAATCCATTGTAATACAATAGATTAGTCGTGTCGTTGTCAGTGTCGGCATAGCCCTTGCTCTAAGTGAGGACTCTGTTAGCGGATGGAATAGGAATTGGGATCATCATGACGTCACGAATGAAGACAACCACGATCGTTATCGCCCTCCTTGCAGGTACAGGGGTCACCTCGTGCGCTTCCTCGCCGCAGACAAGCGCGCGTTCGGCACTTGAGACGGTGGCGAAGCGGTTTGAGGTCCACGCGGAGCGCGACTCGTTGGATTCGCTAACAACGGACCAAGTCAGCGAACAGGATTCGCTATCACTGCAGAGGGCGCTCAAGGTGGCCTCGCAAAACAACCCCGAATTGAAAGGTGCCTTCTATCGCTGGAAAGCGACTGTAGAGAACATCTCTCACGCCGGAGCGCCGCCTGACCCGAACTTGAACTTCGGATATTTTATTGAGAACGTCGAAACCCGCGTTGGCCCTCAGGAATTCCGTGTTGGCCTCTCGCAGATGTTCCCGTGGTTCGGCACCCTCAAGCTCAGGGGTGACATGGCAGCGTTCGAGGCGCAGGCGGCCGAACAGCAGTTCGAGTCGGTGCGCGACCAGTTGTATCGCGACGTCGTGTACGCCTACGTCGACTACTACTTCCTGCAGCGCTCGATTGCGATCACCGACGAAAACCTGCGCATCGTCGCCAGCGCTGAGTCGGTGACACGAGCGCGATATCGGGCCGGCGAGGGTGTCTATGCCAATGTACTGCGCGCGCAAACCGAGTTGGCGAATCTGGAAAATGAACTGGTGTCGCTTTATGATAAGCTGCGTCCGGTCCGCGCTCGTCTTAATGAACTGCTGGATCGGCCGATCGGCGACACGCTGCCACCCGCCGCCGATATCCCAACCGACTCACTGGATTGGTCAGACGACGAACTGCTTGCACGCGTGCGCGCGACCAACCCAAGCGTGTTGCGCGCGGCACGGCTGACAGACAAAGCGGAAACGTCGGAGCGTCTCGCGGCGAGGCGATTCTACCCCAATCTCATGCTGGGGGTCGACTACCTCAACACCGGTAATGCCCGGATGCCCGGCGTGACCGACAGCGGCAAAGACGCCGTCATCGGCATGATCGGCATCAACATCCCGATCTGGCGCGGTGCCTACAAAGCCGCCCAACGCGAGGCAACCGCCCGACGCCGTTCCGCCGAGTACGCCCTGGATGCTCAAACCAACGCCATCCTCACCGAGACCGAAGAGGCACTCTACGCCTACCGCGACGCCGAACGTCAAGTCGCACTCTACACAGGCGCGTTGCTGCCCAAAGCGGAACAGGCGTTATCCGCCACGCAGCAAAGCTACGAGGCCGGAATGATGTCCTTCATCGACTTTCTCGATACTCAGAGGACATTGCTCGACTTCCACCTCGCTTACGAGCGTATCCGAACCAATCGACTGAAACAACTCGCGCGCCTGCGCATGCTCGCCGGCGGCGCCTTCGATTCAACCGATCGCCATTAAGGAGATTGTGTGCACATGTCTGACCACGAATACACGAATCATCAACCGGAACGCCCGTGGTGGAAAACCGCGCTGACCAAACCCCTGTTCTGGCTCGTCATCATTGTCGCGCTCGGGCTCGGATTCACGATGCGCGGCGGCGGAAATGGCGATACGCAAATGGCCGCAGCCGAAACCGAGACCGCCACGATGTGGACCTGCTCCATGCACCCGCAGATCCAGCTCCCCGAGCCTGGTCAGTGTCCCATCTGCTTTATGGACCTGATTCCGGTGTCGGATGATGGCGGCAGCGACGATGACGGGCCGCGTGTGTTGAGGATGTCGGAAACCGCGCGCAACATTGCACGTATCGTCACGACACCAGTTGAGCGACAAACGGTCAGTGCCCGCGTGCACACGGTCGGCATCGTGACTTACGATCAAACACGATTCGCCGAAATCGCGGCGTGGGTCCCCGGACGGTTGGACAGTCTCTACGCCGACTATGTTGGTGCCGAGGTCAGACAGGGCGAACCGCTCGCCTACATTTATAGTCCCGAACTGCTGTCGACCCAGGAAGAACTGTTGCAGGCCATCGCCGCCGAACGGAACACGGGCGCATCGCATCTGACGACGTTTAACAGAAGTGTCGCCGCCACGGCCGACGCCGCGCGCGAACGCCTGCGCCTCTGGGGACTCAGCGACGATCAGATTTCGGAGATAGAACGGCGCGGCACGGCATCCGATCACCTGACGATTCCGTCACCGGTATCGGGTATCGTGGTCAAAAAGCCCGCCGTCGAGGGTTCATACGTTAAGACCGGCACACCGCTCTACCACCTTGCCAACCTGTCACACGTGTGGATCGAGATTGAGGCGTACGAGTCGGATCTCCCATGGCTTCAAGTCGGCAACACCGTCACCTTCACTTCCGAAGCAATCCCGCATCGGCGGTTCCAGGGCACCGTTTCATTCATCGATCCGACATTGAAGTCGAACACCCGAACGGTTCCGGTCCGTGTCGATGTGCCCAATCCGCAGCGGTTGCTCAAACCCGGCATGTTCGTCAGCGCCGTAGTGCAGGGTCAACAGGCAACACTCGTGAAGCAGGACGGCAACGAACCGCTCGTGATTCCCGCATCGGCGCCGCTGATCACCGGCAAACGTGCCATTGTGTATGTTGAACTGCCGGACCGTGAACAGCCGACCTACGAAGGCCGTGAGATCATCCTCGGGCCGCGCGCCGGCGATTACTATGTCGTCGACTCCGGGCTCACCGGGGGCGAACGCGTGGTTGTCAACGGCGCCTTCAAAATCGACAGCGAATTGCAGATTCGCGCCAAGCCGAGCATGATGTCACCCGAAGGCGGCATCGCACCGACGCACGATCATGGCGGAGGTCAGCCGACGGCCGTTGATCAGCCATCAAAAACACCGGCGCCCGAGCCGGTCGACCGGTATTCCACCGTGCCGAACGAATTCCGAAGCAGCCTGGATCGTGTATACGACAGCTACTTCGATCTGCACAGTGCGCTCGCCGACGATCAACCAAAGGCCGCTGCCAACGCCGCCGCCCTGTTGCATGACCATCTGCAAACGGTCGATGCCGCATCACTGACCGATACGCAGCGCGCGGCGTGGAATTCGCTCTCCGCGATCGCCGTTCGGGCAGCAAATGACGCAAGCGATGCCGAATCGATTGACGATATCCGCATCGCGTTTGAGGACATTGCCGCGGCCATGATCCAAATCGACTACCGCTTGGGACATTCGGCGTCGGTCGATTACGCGGTCACCTACTGTCCGATGGCCTTCAACAATCGCGGTGCCTACTGGCTGCAAAAGCACGACTCCATCCTTAATCCCTACTTCGGCCATTTCATGCTGAAGTGCGGTACAGTCACCGATCACATTCAACCCGCGCGCACACAGAACTAATCACTATGGATCACACACCGCTCATACCGAAGACCAACGTGTCGCTTCTGGATCGCCTGATTGGCTTCTCCCTGCAGAACAAACTGGTGGTGATCCTCTTCGTCGTGGCGATCACCGCGTGGGGCGCAATGGTGGCGCCATTCGACTGGGAACTGTTCGGCCTGCCCCGTGATCCGGTCCCGGTCGATGCCATTCCCGATATCGGTGAGAATCAACAGATTGTCTTCACCGAGTGGATGGGCCGCTCACCGCAGGATGTCGAAGATCAAATCACCTATCCGCTCACCGTCGCCATGCTTGGAGTGCCCGGCGTCAAGAGCATACGCAGCTACTCATTTTTCGGATTCTCGAGCATTTACGTCATCTTCAAAGAGGACATTGAGTTCTACTGGTCGCGCTCGCGCATACTCGAAAAGCTCAACAGCCTCCCGCGCGGCACACTCCCGGACAATGTCCAACCGGCGCTCGGACCGGATGCCACCGGACTGGGACAGGTGTTTTGGTACACGCTCGAGGGACGCGATCCCGACGGCAACCCGACCGGCGGGTGGGACCTGCAGGAACTGCGTACGATTCAGGACTGGTATGTCCGCTATGGGCTCGCCTCGGCCGAGGGTGTCGCCGAGGTGGCATCAATCGGCGGATTCGTGTCGGAGTATCAAATCGACATCGACCCCGATGCAATGCGCGCGCATGGTGTCACGCTCCCGCAGGTCTACAACGCCGTGCGCGGTTCCAATGTCGACGTTGGCGCGCGGACGATTGAAATCAATAATGTCGAATACGTCATTCGCGGGCTGGGCTTCATCAAAGCGCTGGAGGACATCGAGAATATCACGGTCAAGTCCACCGATGGTGTCCCGTTACGTGTGAGCGACATCGGGACCGTTGGACGCGGACCGGCGATCCGTCGCGGCGTGCTCGACAAGGGCGGTGCCGAGGTGGTCGGCGGGGTCGTGGTTGCGCGTTACGGTGAGAACCCGCTGGCCGCGATCAACAACGTCAAAGAGAAGATCGCGGAAATCTCGCCCGGCCTGCCGGTCAAAACGCTGGAGGATGGGACAGTTTCAAAGGTCACGATTGTCCCGTTCTACGACCGCACAGGATTGATTAAAGAAACGCTGGGGACGCTTAACACCGCCCTGACCGATGAGATCCTCGCCACGATCATCGTTGTGCTGATCATGGTGTTTCACTTGCGCAGTTCGCTCCTAATCTCAGGTCTGCTGCCGTTGGCGGTCTTGATGGCGTTCATCGGCATGAAGCTGTTTAACGTCGACGCCAACGTCGTGGCGCTCTCCGGCATTGCCATTGCCATCGGCACCATCGTCGACATGGGCATCGTCATCTGCGAGAACATCCTCAAACACCTTGACGATTTGCCGCCTGCCCAAAGCCGATTGCGGGCGATCTTCAATGCGACCAGAGAAGTTGGCGGCGCTGTCACGACCGCCATTGCCACCACGGTGGTCAGTTTTTTGCCGGTTTTCACCATGATCGGCCCGGAAGGCAAGCTGTTCAAGCCGCTGGCGTATACGAAGACATTCGCCTTGATCGCCTCGGTGATTATTGCGCTGACCATCATTCCCGCTCTGGCACATCTGATATTCGGTGTGCGACTGCGTGGACGGCGGAGCGACATTGGGGGAGCCCTCCTCATACTCGCCGGCTTGCTGGTGGCCGCGATTGGTGCGATGTGGGTGGGTCTGGCGGTGATCCTGTTCGGCATCTTCCATTTCCTGCGCCGTTGGTTGCCGCCTCGGATTGATAAGCACTCGTCGACATTTGCCAATTATGCCATTGCGGCGATCGTCGGCATCATCCTCAGTGCCCACTGGCTGCCGCTGGGCCCGGGACGGAGTTTGCTGTCGAACTCGTTGTTTGTGCTGATCACACTCGGCTCCATCCTGTTTCTGATCCATTTGTTCAAGCGATACTACGAGCCGATTCTCCGCTGGTGCCTCGATCACAAGGCCGCCTTCCTGAGCATCCCCCTGATCCTCGTCGTTCTTGGCGGTTGCATCTGGCTCGGCTTCGATTCGATGTTCGGCTTCATCCCAAACAGCCTCTCGGCGGTCGGTGTGCCCGAGCGCTGGACACGCGGAAACGCCATCTATACATCGTTGTCACACAAGTTTCCGGGACTGGGAAAGGAATTCATGCCACCCCTGAACGAAGGGGCGTTTCTGCTGATGCCGACCACGATGCCGCACGCATCGATCGGCGAAGCGTACGATGTGCTGCGGATGCAGGACATGGCGATCAATGCCATCCCCGAAGTCGAATCAGTGGTCGGTAAGATCGGCCGTGTCGATAGCCCGCTCGACCCGGCACCGATCTCGATGGTCGAAACGGTGATCAATTACAAATCGGAATACATCACCGATCAGGATGGACACATCCTTCGCTTCCGATATGACCACGATACCGACGAGTTTGTTCGTGACGACAACGGTGACCTGATTCCCGATTCCGACGGTGAGCCGTATCGCAACTGGCGCGAACACATTGAATCGCCCGATGATATCTGGGACGAAATCCTCTCCGCGTCAAAAATTCTGGGGACAACCTCGGCACCCAAGTTGCAGCCGATCGAAACCCGCCTGATCATGCTCCAGACCGGCATGCGGGCACCGATGGGTATCAAAGTTCGTGGGCCCGACCTCGAGACCATCGAGTCGGTCGGCCTTGAAATCGAACGATTGCTGAAGCAGGTGCCATCGGTCAAACCGACCACCGTACTCGCCGACCGCATCGTTGGCAAACCGTATCTCGAAATCGACATCGACCGCATGGCCATCGGCCGCTATGGACTGAACATCCGCGACGTGCAGGACGTGATTGAAACCGCCATCGGCGGCAAACCGATTACGACAACTGTTGAAGGACGCGAACGCTACGCCGTCCGCGTACGCTACCAGCGCGAACGCCGCAATCAGATCGAGGAACTCGAACGTGTGCTGATCGCCGCCAGAGACGGGACCCAGGTGCCGTTGTCGGAAGTCTCAGAGATCAACTACGTGCGCGGGCCGCAGGTGATCAAAAGCGAAAACACCTTTCTCACCGGCTACGTGGTCTTCGATCGCCAATCCGGTATGGCCGAAGTCGAGGTGGTCGAGCAGGCACGGCGCTTTTTGGAAGAGAAACGGGCGTCGGGCGAGTTCGTCGTCCCCGCGGGCGTCAGCTACGAGTTTTCCGGCAGCTATGAAAATCAAGTGCGCTCCGAGAAGAAATTGATGGTGGTGCTGCCGCTGGCGCTGTTTGTCATCTTCATCATACTGTACTTTCAGTTTCGATCAGTCCCCACGACACTGATGGTCTTCTCCGGCGTCTTCGTCGCCTGGGCAGGCGGATTCTTGATGATCTGGCTCTACGGACAGTCGTGGTTCATGGATTTCGGTTTCCTCAGCGCGAACATCCGTGATTTATTCCAAATGCACTCAATCAACCTCTCGGTTGCGGTGTGGGTGGGCTTTCTCGCGCTATTCGGTATTGCCACTGACGATGGTGTTATCCTAGCCACCTACTTAAAGCAGTCATTTGAACGCAACGCACCGACGACTGTGGGGGAAATCCGCGAAGCCACGGTCGAGGCCGGCAAGCGGCGCATCCGTCCCTGTCTGATGACCACCGCCACGACGCTGATCGCTTTGATTCCAATTCTCACCTCGACCGGACGCGGCGCCGACGTGATGGTACCGATGGCGATCCCCTCATTTGGGGGGATGACTGTCGTATTGATTACTGTCTTTGTCGTACCGACGCTGTATGCGGCGTTGGCGGAATGGAAACTGAAACGATCACTCATAACTCAGCAATCCGCGTAAGGAGGATACACATGCGGACACTCAAATTACTCTCAACCGGTCTCGTTGCCATAGCGGTGATTGCATTGCTCATCGGCTGTGGCGGAGACCAATCACAACCCGAACCTACCACACAAGAGCAGTCACAGTCGGCGACCGAAACGCAAACCGCTGAGGCGACCAGTGCCAAGGCTTATCCGCTCGATTACTGCATTGTCTCCGGTGAGAAACTGGGCAGCATGGGCGACCCGGTGGTCAAGACCTATCAGGGCCGTCAGGTGAAGTTCTGTTGCCAGATGTGTGTCCCGGATTTTGAATCCAACGTTGCGATGTACATGGCAAAAATCGATTCGGCTGCGGCCGGTACCACCGATATGCCCGGCCACGAAGGACACGATCATGATCACAGCGGCCATGACCACAGCCATGGTGGCTGATCTCGATCCGCAATCTGATATCCACAAAAACGCTCCCGATTAGGGGGCGTTTTTCTTTTGCCAGCGTGACAATCAACTCTGCTTGTGAGATACCGCACCGGTGATGTAGATTTCCCGGCGAATCGACATCATCTGTTTAAGGAGGGAACCGATATGAAACGGATACTGGCCACGCTGATCCTTGGCATTCTGTGGATTGTGCCCGTCGTCGCCGATGCGCCGAATCCGGAGGTCACCGATAAACTCGCGTCGGGCTGTCGTATGATTGTCGGGGAATTCAAACAGGCATTGATGGGCGAATTCATGACCGCGATGAAAGAGGGCGGCGCGCCGCACGCGATCGGTGTCTGCCGCGACAAAGCACCACAGGTCGCAGCCGACTACTCGGAACTCGAGGGGTGGTCGATTCATCGCACCGCATTGCGCACACGCAATCCCAACAACAACCCGGATGCCTTCGAACGCGCCGCGCTGACGATCCTGGATGTCGATACGCTGACGGAGTACACCGAGTGGGTCACCGACTCGGCCGGCAACCAGCAGTTTCGCTACCTGTCGGCGATCGAGATGGGCAAACCGTGTGTCACCTGCCACGGCCCGCGCGCCGCAATCGACGATTCACTCGAAAGCATCATTAAGGAATACTACCCCGACGACCACGCGGTCGGTTTCGAGCCGGGCGACCTGCGCGGTGCATTTTCCTTAACAGTACGTTGGCCGGAAGGCAAGGCTGCCGCCGACAGTCTCATGCTCGCGAAGAACAGCAAAGAGTCGAACTAGGTCATCGATGTGGTCCTGATGGGGCTTTATCCATCTGGGCCTGCGCAACTCACCTGCATGCGATAAAGCGATGTCTGGAGACGTGCGTGCTAAGCTGAACGTCAGAAGCACGGCGCGTCTATAGCGGTTGTCACAATTCCTGTCCAAGTGAAACTGTTGCGGCGGGCGGGCGTACTGCCGTGCGACCTTACGTTTTGCTCCCTCTCCCCGCGCTTTTCAGCGGGGAGA
>CAYTTY010000026.1:0-53722 GCA_964440935.1 uncultured Ignavibacteria bacterium
AGCTACGGTCCACTGATTACTTATACAAGGTACTTCTGGGACATAACACTAGAGCAATTGTCATAATTCCGTTCCGATTGAGAAGAGGCGAAACCCCGCTTCATTGACACTCACTTTCGGGTGCCACGGGCCTTGAGGCCCGTGAACTGGGATCGTCCGAATGTGGAGCCACGGGCCTGAAGGGGCGTGGCGCCCCAATGGAAACGGAAAATACTTCTGACAATTGCTATAAGAGCCTATCAACTAAGGAGATAACCTGTCAGGGCAGGTCTTCGTGAAGCTGACACGCATGGCTTTGACTTACTCTCACGAAACAGAGCGCGTTGGCCTTTCTCAGCCTTGCTGGAAAACCCTGGTCGTTTCTCCGTTAAATGGTATAACTTCAGTAACTGAAGCTGTTTTTTCAAGGGAACGTGCAGTGTTCAGGGTCAGTCATCGAGTCACGGATCACGCCAACTGTTCGGCACGAGTTCTGGTTGCCAGGTGCCTGATAGTCTTCGGTCTCATGCTGGCCATGCCCAGCGGCCCCACGTATGCCGACGCATCCTTTGAGCGCATCGAAATTGAACTGGATAAGCCTGCCGATTGCTGGCTGGCCGATGACATCGACCGCGACGGCGACATCGATCTGGTCCTGATCCGGCAAGCAACGAATCCGGCCAACCCGGTCCACGAAGCTGTTGTCATTCGTCAGAATCCGACAGGACGGTTTGCCTACAGCGAACGTCAGGTATTCTCGCTGCATTCGACGGCGGGTGTTTATGATCTCGGCGATGTCGCCGCCGGAGCCAGTCTGGAATTGCTCCAACTGACCGACTCAGGATTGTATTACTACCAGGTCGACGGCGCCCTATTCGATACCGTCGCTCATACATTGATAACACCGTCGAACGCTCCGCACCTGCCCCCGATTGCCTCTCCCCAACACTGGGACTGCGCATGGTCGCTGTTCGACTCCGAAAAGGAAGCCGTTGTTCTTCCCTATCTCGATCATCTCGACGTGTGGCGTCGCGACGATGCTGACCAGTACCGACACGCCGGCACGATTCCGTGCGCTGTTGCCGGACGGCGCGCACCCGATGGAACCGGATATCAGATGATGCTGCCCGAATTGCAGGCGCACTCGTCGCCACACACATTGGAACTCTTTTTTGAGTCGGGAGATCACTGGCATGGTGTCCGACGATCCTCTTCGGATCAGACCGACTTTTCCACGAGCCTCTCGTTCGATGGCGAATCCTCGACCATCGGACAGGTAATGGGAATCGCTCCGGACTTCCGCGCCGGCTGCCTGATGCAGGACCTCAACGCCGACGGTGCGCCCGATGTGGTTCGCTGGACCAATCGCGGCGGCATCAACTCGGCGTCCTGTCGCATCGTCGTGTATTTCGGTCCCTTCACAGAAACGCTTCCGGCACAGCCCCACTCAAATGTGTCTGTTGAGGGTGTCTATGGCTACCCCCGATTCGGTGATCTTAATGGAGATGGTCGCTTAGACATGTTGGTGTGCGCAATGGAGACGGGTTCGTTGTCGACGGCGAAGATGTTTGTGATGAAACGGCTCTCGCTGCATCTGCTCGCCTACCGTCAGCGGGACGATAACACCTTCTCCACTGTCGCCGACCGCCGCCAAAGCACCGACTACAGACTCGATCTCGACGTCCCCGATCCAATCCATGGCCCTTTGGTGACGTTTGCCGGCGACCTCGATGCCGACGGCTTCGATGATTTCGTTTTCCAGACAGGCTCCGACCGGTTGGACATATACCGGGGCCACCCGGAGGACATGATCGACGATGACTCGCCTCAGCATCTGGAATGTGCTCCCGCGAGAAGCATCTCCTCATTCGATGTCGACGGTGACGGTCGGCAGGACTTGCTGCTGCATCACACCAATTCTGAAAACGGTAGTTCGATCACCGCCCTGCTGGCTCGGTGATACACCATCCCCAGATACTTACAGCAATTGTCATAAATCCTTTCCGTTTGCATCAGGGGGCCACGGGCCTCTTGTGGTGAGTCCGCCGTGGTGGATCGAACCATCAGGCCTGTGCATCCGCGTCTGCATAACCCCCCGTCCACGGGCCTCAAGGAGCCTGTTGAAAAAGTGCAAGAACTGATCATATCACGCACCGAGAAAGCGATCATCCGTAGGGGCGTACTGAGTACGCCCTGGCCCCGTAGCAGTTACGCGCAGAGGGCGTATTCAATACGCCCCTACGAAAGCACGTCTCCTGCATTGACACACGTTTTTCAACACACCCCTCAAGGCCCGTGGCACCCGGATGTCATCACGACACACACGGTGCCTCGCTTCTCCTCAATCGGAAATCTACAATGACAACCGCTCAAACTGATCAACGGCTCCACCAAGCCCGGCTGGGGTGGGTTTCGTCGCTACAGGCATCGACCCATCTCCTTGCCGTTCCCGTCCGCCGCGGCGTGAGAATCCAGAGTCTTTCGGCGCAGATGAAGAGACATTGGATCACCGCTCTCGTGCTTCGCTGTCGCGAAGCATGGGCGGGGATGACAGTGTTGTGATTATCGCAAAGAACGGCCGGGATTTGCAGTCAGGGCCAAGGACAATCCCCTGATATTTCACCCGATGTTCAATCGAGACCGGAACCCAAATACAAAAACTGCGCCAGATAGAAGCCGCCCCGAGTCTATCGCCCACACTCATCCAATTTTCATACAAATTCACGAGTCCACTCAATCCGTCCCCCCCACCGTCCGATAATTGAAGAGGACCCGTTGGTCTGTAAGTTTATTGGAATAATTAAGTTACGGGCACTGAGGGGGTAAAGCATATTTCATGCCAAATTCGCCCAACCATCATATTCGGTTGTTGCAAATATAGCATTCGTGGGTATATTAGAGTGGTGATTGGACGGTTTCGCAGTCTGTCCAGTCGCCCCAACGCATTTGGATTCATTGACTTATAGAGCATCATCGTCCGGATTCAAGAGAGGGACTCGTGAGACTCGAACTCGGTCTAAGACAGAAACTAACGCTGGCGCCACAGCTCATTCAATCACTGAAGATGCTGCAGATGCCGCTTCTCAAACTGGAGGCGGAGTTGCGCCAGGAACTCTCCACCAACCCTATGTTGGAGGAAGTCGAAGGTCCTGAAACCGAGGAAGCGGACGCCGAACAGGAGCAACTCAACGAGACCGAGACAACTGAGTCCTCTAACGATGACTTTGATTGGGAGAACTATCTCGACGAGGATTCGGAGTTTGTTCCGCGCAAGATGAGTGAGTCGCCCGACGAGTCGTGGGAACGAACCCCGATTGTCGAGACCTCGCTGTACGATCACCTGACAGAGCAATTGAAGCTCTCCAAACTCTCCCATGAGGAACTGGAGATCGGCGAGTTTATCATCGGCAATATCGATCCGAACGGTTTGCTCTCGATGTCGGTCGAGGAGTTGGCCGAGGCGCTAAAGTGCCCGGCCGAAAAAGTTGAGAAGGTCCTCAAAGTCGTGCAGAGTTTTGACCCTCCCGGAGTCGCCGCGCGCGACCTCAAGGAGTCCCTCCTCATTCAGCTCAACCAACGTGATCTGTCCGATAGTCTCGCCGCCGCAATTGTTCGTGAGCACTGGCACGAACTCGATCGCAAAACGCATACACAACTGGCGAAATCGATGAACGTCAGCGTCGAGAGAGTCCGCGAGGCGATGGATGAACTCAGGACACTTTCGCCACGGCCGGCGCAAGGCCGCTTCACCACGGCCGCCCTGCCGGTGGTTCCGGATCTCGTTGTCGAACGCGTGGATGATGAGTACGTCATTTACCATAACGATCGTCACCTGCCCCATTTGCGTATCACCTCGGCCTACAAGGACATCATGCGCAAAGGCAAGAAGACGGCGCCGGAAACGCGAAAATACGTCAAAGACAAACTGGACCAGGCCCGTTGGCTGCTGAATGCCATCACCCAACGGCGCTCGACCATGACCAAAGTGATGGAAGCAATCGTTGAGGAGCAAAAAGAATTTTTCGAGAAGGGTCCCCAGTTCCTCAAGCCGTTGCGCATGAGCGATATTGCCGACAAGGTCGAAATGAACGTCGCCACTGTATCGCGCGTCTCAAAGGAAAAATACGTTCAGACACCCCAAGGCGTCCGGGAGATCAAATCATTCTTCTCAGGCGGCGTTGAGACCGCCGACGGCGACCCGATGAGCAAACGGAATGTCAAAACGCGACTCGCCGAGTTGATCGACAAGGAGAACCCCGCCAAACCGCTCTCCGACCAGGAGATCTACAAGCGTTTGAATGCCGAGGGGATCAAACTGGCCCGGCGCACGGTCACAAAATACCGCGAAGAATTGAAAATCCCGGCGGCCCGCTTCCGGAAACGCGAATCGACACCGGATAACTCAACAGAGAATGGATCCGACGAGAACTCATCCGACGCCAAGGAGAAGCCCAAGCCGGTTTTGGACCGTTCCGAAATCAACGACGGTTTCTCCGGACATCCCAATGAGGCGGGGGCCGAGGTGGATGACGATGATGAACCACCTGTCTTCCGTCGCCCCGATAAGCCATCGACCAGCCCGACCATTCCCTACCATAAGGCGTGACCAATCGCTTGCACAATCGATTGCTCCGCGTACGGGATCACTGTATCATTCATATGATGCTCAATGAACGCGTCAGATGGACCGGAGCGTATGTCTAACTCTATCCCGTAACAACACACAGGGGCTTTTATGGATCGCAATCTGGCATTGGAAATCATACGTGTCACCGAAGCCGCCGCGCTGGCAGCGGCCCGGTGGCTGGGCAAAGGCGATGGACCGGCAGCCGACCAAGCCGCCACTGACGCCATGCGCAACGCATTCGATGATGTGGAATTCGATGGCACCATCGTAATTGGTGAAGGGGAACGTGATGAAGCGCCGATGCTCTATATAGGGGAACGGGTCGGTACCGGCCATCCACCGGCGGTCGACATTGCGGTCGATCCGCTCGAGTGTACAAACTCGGTGGCCTATGCCCGCCCGAATGCTCTCGCAGTCGTCGCAATGGGAAACGGTGGTCACTTTCTCAACGCACCCGATACCTACATGGAGAAGATTGCCGTATCCAATCTCGCACGCGATGCGATATCACTGGAAAAGACTCCCACCGAGAACCTGAAGGACATTGCCAAGGCGCTCGATCGCTACGTTGAAAACCTCACGGTGGTCATTCTCGATCGTGATCGTCACAGGGATCTCATCGACGAGGTCCGTGCTACTGGGTGCCGGATTCAGTTGATTCCTGATGGTGACGTGTCAACCGCGATCGCCACTGCACTGCCCGGGACCGGGGTCGATGTGCTGATGGGAACTGGTGGCGCGCCGGAGGGTGTGTTGGCGGCCGCGGCGTTGCGTTGTGTCGGCGGCGCCATGCAGGCACGGCTCAAACCCCGTAATGAGGCCGATGCCGAGCGTACCAAAAGGATGGGCGTGACCGATTTGAACCAGATCTTCACCGAGAATGATCTCGCCCGGGGCGAGGATATCATGTTCGCCGCCACCGGCGTCACCAACGGTGACATGCTGCGCGGCGTTATATTTCAGAAGGGTGGTGGCATGACTCATTCGATCGTAATGCGCGCCCGGACCCAGACGATTCGCTTTATCGAAACGCATCATTCATTTGATGGCAAGCCTGTCTATGTCAGGCGCGATGTTCGCGCCTAACCCAGCTTCGATGTCTGTCTTCGGCAGAGAAAGGACGTGTCTATGGAAATCCGGATGACCGCCCGCCGCTTCGATCTCACGGACTCGATTCGTGAGCACATCAACAGCCGTTCCGACCAATTGGAAAAGTTCTTCAATAATATCATCGATCTCCACTGGGTCTTGGAAGCCGATAAACACCGCCAACAGGCTGAAGTGAGCGCCAAGGTGTACGGGACTGTGCTGGTGAGCACTGCTGAGACCACCGACATTTATGCATCGATTGACGAGGCGTCGGACAAGATGCAGGCGCAGTTGAAGAAGTATAAATCACGACTCAAAGACCGCGATCAGAGGTCGGTTGCTGATAACAAGGGCATGCAGTCGTTTGCCACCGATGCCCCCGATGCACCGGAGGCGTAAAGACCACTCATGATCGATGTCACCGTTGAGCGCCTGCTCGAAGACAGGCGCAATCAATTCGAGTTGACTCTGCTGGCGGGTCGGAGCGGTCTGAAGCGCCGCATCCTCAACGCCGAGATCCATCGGCCCGGACTCGCCCTCTCGGGGTTCACGGAGCGCTACCCCAACAAGCGAACACAAGTCCTCGGTGAAACCGAGCACGCTTTCCTCGAATCTCTCGATCCGGAAACACGACGCCAGACGCTTGATCGGTTGTTCCAACTTGAATTGCCGCTGTTCATCATTTCCAAGAACCTTCCGGCGCCACCGGAAATGCTCGAGTTGGCGGAACAATACGGGACCTCACTTCTGGGTACACGGCTGTCGACCACCGAACTGGTGGCGCGCCTCCAGGTGTATCTCGAAGTTCGCTTCGCACCACGGACACAGATTCACGGGACGCTGGTCGACGTTTACGGTGTCGGTCTGCTGTACACCGGGAAATCGGGTATTGGGAAATCAGAAATCGCACTTGATCTGGTCGAACGCGGGCACCGGCTGGTGGCCGATGATGTGGTCCGCATCACCCGCCGCTCCGAAGGTGTGATCATCGGCAGTGCCGGTGAGCGTTTGGGCCATCACATGGAAATTCGCGGCATCGGCATCATCAACATCGGCAAGCTCTTCGGTATTCGTGCGGTTCGTCAGCAAAAGCGCATTGAAGTTGAGGTGCGTCTGGAATTCTGGCGCGAGCAGGTGCAATACGAGCGCCTGGGGCTGGAAGACAAATACACGACGATTCTGGGGACACAGATTCCGTTCGTCACCATCCCCCTCTCCCCCGGCAAGAACATCACGGTCATTTCCGAAGTGATCGCGATGAATCATATGCTCAAGGTCTACGGCGTGCACACCCCGCGCGAATTCTCCAAATCACTGGCCGAGGATATGATGCGCCGGCACGCGACAGCGCAGTACCTCGAATCGGATACCGAGTAGCGAAACCCCTCGTCAGGTGTATAACCGTTTGTGCCGCAACGGCTGGCATATTCCTTGACCCGGCCGTGTCCGGGTCGATAAATGAACAAGGGACAGCCTATTTGCCGCGTATAGTGAAAGCGTGATGGCTGGAGTGGCTTAGCGTTAGGGAGGGAACATACAGTTATGCCCAGGGACGGATCGAAGGCAGAACTCAAAGTCGGAATAACGGTTCTACTGGCCGTGACCATCTTTGTCGCGGCGATTTTCTGGGTGCGTGGTGCGCAAGTGAGCCGGGAAACGCGGCACATGTCGGTGTGGTTCCCCGATGTTGGATCCCTGGAAACCGGTGACCCGGTCTCCGTGTCGGGCGTGCGTACCGGGAAGGTCCAGGGCATTCAACTCTCTGAAGGTGGCGTGCTCGTCGATATCGAAATCGCCCAATACGTCAATCTTCGCAGTGATGCGCGTTTCGCGATTCGGAATATCGGGTTGATGGGTGAACGGTTTGTCGACGTGGCAACGGGACTCTCCGATGACCCGTGGCCGGCCGATTCGATTCCTCACGGCATCAACGAAACCGGTATTCCTGAAGTCATGGGTGTCATGGGAAGTGTCACCGAAGAGATCCGCGAACTCGTCCGCGCCATTCGATCAACGATCGGTTCGGATGAAACGCTCAACCGGCTGGTCACGGTCTCCAAGAATCTCGATCGCCTCTCCGAGCAGACAGCGAACATGGTCGAAACGAACCGTGCGGGCATTGCGGATGCCATTGAAGACCTGCGCGTCGCCGCCGAAGATCTCAAACAAACTGTTGCCGCCAGCGAAACCGCGATTGAACACACCACCGAACGGTTTGATTCCGCCGCGGTGAATCTGAATCGGTTCGTCGACGGTCTCGATTCCCTATCCCAAAATGTCCACCGGCTGGTCCAGGATGTTCACTCCGGTCGTGGTACGGTCGCGCGGCTGATCAACGACGATCAACTCATTCGGCGCTGGGAGACCACCGCTGCCGAAATCGATGCGCTCATTGCCGACATCCGCGAAAACCCCGGCAAGTATATCAATGTGAAAGTTGAGATTTTCTAAGGGGAATGAGACATTCTGTCGGTCACCACTACGGCCCATCCGATGACTCGTGAAAGTCCTCCCGGCTGATGACCGTCAGAGAGTCACCTAAGACTCGTAATGTCACACGCTCGCCCCAAGCGTCGCCCGCATCGGCGCCGAAAGATCGTGTATAGATCAGCGCCTCAGACTCTTCGTATTTGACTGAATCGATGGCGAGTCTCACGTAGAGACCACAGTCCAGCGCGTTCAACACCACATCGGCTAGAATCCAGCGCTCATTTGATCTGTCACGAGTCCAAAGTGTTGCCGCAGCAGTCAGAGACGTTGAGAACTGACCACTCATGTAGAGAGCGACAGCGTGTGCTCCCCGGAGAGTCCGGTAGCGCTGTTGCAGGTGACGAGGCCAATCTGCACCCACCATGGTCATGAGATTATTGCCGGTTAGAGCGGTTGTCAGAATACTTTTCCGATAGAAAATTAAGGTGGGTGCCAGATCACTCAACCCCAGAGGTCGCGTATCGGATTCTGACGTTTCCCGAAAGTCGTGTGCCACGGGCCTGAAGGCCCGTGCTGAAAACACTGCTGACTATCATCATCTCAGACCGGGGAGGGCGAGGCTCCTGCCGAGCCGCGGTGTGGAACATGCCCTTGCGGCTCGCCGGTCCGCCGCGGCGGATCGCCCTCCCGAGGGCGCTGATTCTTGGGGCTTTGTCAACACGTCCCTGAAGGCCCGTGGCACACAAATGTCATCACGTAACACACGGTGCCTCGCTTGTCCTCAATCGGAAATTTATTCTGACAATCGCTATAGCCAGCCACCGAGATCAGCCAGCTCAACCTTGAACCACTCACCACGGTATCGGTCGTCGGATGCCAACTTGATCGGTGGAGTCCGAGTCAACTCTGATAGCCGTTCATACTTGACCGCTCTGCCCACGCGGAGAGAGTCCACAACTGTCGAATCACCCGGATAGGCATAGACCGGGGCCATCGGACGAAGTGTATCATCCGGCGTTCCCGACGTCACAATTCCATACTTCATAATCTCTCCAAACCATACCGCCGTGGTCGTATCGGCAGAACGGGCCCCTTCCTCGTTCAGCACTGACATGGCAGCTACGGCCAGAGTCAGGATAGTCACCAATCGCAGTGGTAGTCGATGAACCGGCGATTTGAACATTTTCTCCTGCCTTTCCGAGCAACCTGAATGGGCAGAAACACCCTCGCGACCAAAATGACGGCGGGCATGTTGCGTGCACAATACCTCCATCTCCTTGTACCAGACAGATTCACCAGTCGACGAAACGGACACAACGGGGCATTATTGTCAATCGTACATCGATTGGTCTGCAGTCTCTTGGGTACGCGGAGCTCCCACCCTAAACAGTCACCGGAGATCGCAAAACCGTTAGAGCGATTGTCAGAATTCTCGTCCGCTAGCCCGAGTATCACTAGTGCATCAGCTGTCCCGTCAATTCGCTCCACCCACGGCATTCTCGGCATTCGGGTACGTCATCCAGAAAGCGTCTAACTCGTTGTCATTCCCGTCCGCCGCGGCGGACGGGAATGAGAGCGGTGAGCTGTTTCACCCAAATGGATCGCTGAGGCAAACGGACAATATTTCCGACAATCGCTATAGTATCGTGTCCCAGAAGTAGGTTAATGAAGTTGTTCACGACCGCAGTGCGGTCACGCGCCCTCGCGTGACCGCTTTCTCCTTTCCGGACAAGGCGTCACCCGAGGGCGGGTGATGCCACGCTCGGGATCAGCCGCGTAGACTTACTTAACGGACTTCCGGGACACGACAATAGCCGCGTGGGTCCGGCTAAGAGCTGGACCTACGCGAGGTTGCCAATCTCCTGTCCCGTTACATCGTGTGGTCGGGAATCGACGCACCACTTTTTCAACACACACTAAAGCCGGGTGCCAATTCCTGCATGGCCCCTCACCAAACTGGCCAACGGCGACCGTTTTGCCGCGTAATTCTTTGTCTGACCTATACTTGGCCGGATTGCCAACATACTCTCCACCCGGGACGCTATCGCGTGAACAAGTTCCGTCACATTAAGCCCTACCTCCGACGATATCGCAGATACATCATCGGCGGTCTTTTCGCGATCCTGGCAACGAATGCATTCTTACTGTATGCGCCGATGGTGCTGCGGAATGCCGTCGACCGGATGGAGACTTGGAGCAACTTGACGAACTCCCTCTGGTGGGCACTCGGGGTTCCGTTTGCGGTCAAGTTCAAACTCGACCAATTGCTGACAGACGCGGTCCTTTCCACACTTCCCTGGGACGCGCTCTTCATCATCGTACTCATGGCAGCCGCCGGCCTGTTCCGTTTCATCGTACGGCGAACGGTCATATGGGGATCACGCAAGATCGAGTACGACCTGCGCGGTGATCTGTTCAAACACATCCTGACGCTCGACGGCAGCTTTTTCGATAAAACACCGACCGGCGATATCATCACACGTGCCTCAGTCGATGTCGAACAGGTCCGATTGATGGTCGGACCGGGAATCATGCAGGGGATCAATACGATTGCCGTTGCCGGTCTCGCGATTCCGATGATGTGGTATCTTGATCCACAATTGGCACTCTATGTTCTGATCCCCTTGCCGATTCTGGCCATCGCCACCTACTACCTGGGGCAGATCGCGCACCGTCGCTTTCTCGCGATTCAGGAACGGTTTTCGCAACTGTCGGCGTCGGTGCAGGAGTCGCTCGCCGGTATGCGCGTGATCAAGACACATGTGCGTGAACAGGAGAAGACACGCGACTTCCACGCCGACAACCAGGACTATTTCCGCCTGAACATGCGTTTGATCAAACTGTGGGGTGGTTTCTTCCCGTTGCTGTCGATGCTGTCCGGATCGGCGGTGTTGATCGTTTTGTACTTCGGTGGCAAAGCGGTCATCGCCGGGGATATTGGTCTGGGCGCCTTTTTAGCGTTTACCATCTACCTGGGCATGCTCATCTGGCCGATGATTGCGCTCGGCTGGGTGGTATCGCTGTATCAGCGTGGCACCGCATCACTGAAACGCATTTCCAACATCCTCGACACCAAACCGCGTGTGGTCAATCCGCCCTCCGATCGCGTGCAACACTTGCCGGAAACGGGCGCACTCGACATTCGCGATCTGTCATTCTCGTACGGCGACAACGGTCACCGCGCCTTGAGCAATGTCACCGCGACAGTCCAGCCGGGCGAGACAGTCGCCATTGCGGGACCGACCGGCAGCGGTAAGTCGACACTCGCACAATTGATCTGGCGACGGTACGCCGTCCCCGATGGCCGCATTCTCATTGGCGGTGTCGATATGAACGCGGTCACACTCGATGAGTGGCGGAAACGAATCGCCATGGTGCCACAGGAAGCATTTTTGTTCTCCGATACATTGGTGAACAACATCGCGCTGACCGATGCGCAATTGACCGCAGAGCGACTGCGCGAAGTTGGCGACTTGGCGGCATTCAACAAAGACGTCGATGATTTTCCGCGTGGGTACCAGACGATTGTCGGTGAACGCGGAATCACGTTATCCGGTGGACAGAAACAACGCGCGACATTGGCGCGGGCGCTCGTATCACCGGCCGATATTCTGATTTTGGATGATGCATTCAGTGCGGTCGACGCGCAAACCGAAGAAGAAATCCTGTCGCGGCTGAATCGGATCTTCGGGTCACGCATCATTCTGTTGATCACACATCGCATTTCGACTCTGCAACGCGCCGACCGGATTCTATTCCTTGACGAAGGTCAACTCCGGGACAGCGGCACCCATGATGAGATGGTCGCGCGTGGCGGACCGTACGCCCGTTGGGAAGCGCACGAAGCGATTAAAGAAAAGTTGGAGAAGCTGTAAGACAATATGGCCGACGAATTCTTCGAAGACGAAGCATTAGGCAAAGCCTACGACCACCGGCTGATGCGCCGGCTGATGGGCTACCTGCGTCCGTATCGCTGGGCAGCGGTGGCGGCGGTTGCGCTGCTGTTGCTGTTGGCCGCGCTCCAGATCGCCGGACCGTGGATCGTCAAGAAGGCGATTGATGGTCCCATCGCCGAGAAGAATGTCGATGGGCTTCTTTACTGGGTGCTGCTCTATATCGCCACGCTCATCGGCCAGTTTGTCATTCAGTACGGCCAGGTGGTGATCACCCAATGGATCGGCCAGCGCGCCATTCTCGATTTGCGCAACGAAATCTTCGCGCACTTCATGGCCATGGACATGCGGTTCTTCGACCGCAATCCGGTCGGACGGTTGCTTACCCGCGCTACCACCGATGTCAATGCGCTCAACGAACTGTTCGCGTCGGGTGTGGTGACCATCTTCGGCGATGTCTTCACGCTGACGGCGATTGTCGGCGCGATGATTTATCTCGATGCCGGCCTGGCATTCGTTACGTTTTCCATTCTGCCGCTGCTCATCGGCGCGACGTGGATTTTCAAGCAACGTGCACGGTCGGCCTATCGTGAAGTGCGTCGTCTCGTCGCACGGCTAAATGCGTATTGGCAGGAACGCATCACCGGCATGGCGATTGTCCAGGGATTCAGCCAGGAAGACAATGCGCTGGCGCAACATCAGGAGCGCAATGCCGATCTGCGCGGTGCACATCTCCGTTCGGTCGTCTACTATGCGATCTTCTTCCCGGTTGTCGAGTTGATCGGTGGGATTTCGCTGGCATTGATTGTGTGGTATGGTGGCGGACGGTTGCTCGAGGGCGCGATTACATTCGGTGTGCTGGCCGCGTTTATCCAGTATGCGGAACGGTTCTATCGCCCGATTCGTGATTTGGCCGAGAAATACAATCTCCTGCAAGCCGCAATGGCCGCATCGGAGCGTGTCTTCAAACTGGTCGACACCAAACCTCACATTCTGCTCGCCGAGGAAGACATTCCTCAGCCACAGGAATCACAGCTGGGCGCGGTCGAATTCAAGAATGTGTGGCTATCGTATGCCGACGATGAATGGGTGCTCAAAGATATTTCGTTTTCTGTTGCTCCGGGCGAAGTGGTGGCATTGGTCGGTGCCACCGGCGCCGGCAAGACCTCGATTGCCAATCTGATCACGCGCCTCTACGACTTTCAGAAAGGAACGATCACCGTCGATGGCATCGATATTCGCAAACGGAATCTGCACGATCTGCGCCGGCGTGTCGGCACCGTGTCTCAGGATGTGTTCCTGTTCTCCGGCACAGTCGGCGAGAATATTCGTTTGGGCCGGCATGATCTCACCAATGATCACATTCGCGCGGCGGCCCAACGAGTCGGACTCGACCGGTTGACTGGCAGTACGGGTGATGTGTTGCAGCGTCCCGTTGGAGAACGCGGCTCGGGGTTGTCGGTTGGAGAGAAGCAGCTCGTTGTATTTGCCCGAGTCGTCGCCGATAATCCCGGTATTCTTATTTTGGATGAAGCAACATCATCGGTCGATCATGAAACCGAAGCGCGCATTCAACTCGCGTTGAAAGAACTGTTCGCCGGACGCACTAATATCGTCGTCGCACACCGTCTCTCGACCATCCGCAGCGCCGACCGCATCATCGTATTGCACAAAGGCGAAATCCGCGAGGTCGGTACCCACGATGAACTGCTCGCCCAGCGGGGGATTTATTACTACCTTGATAGACTGCAATCGTCGGGACAGGGAGTGTCGACCGAGAAGCTGGAGAAGATTGCCGGGTAGGAGTGTGAGGGCGTATGCAGCGCGCCCCGACAAGCAAACCGGGTGACCCGGACCTTGGTCCGGGTCTCATCCACGCATTTCAACAATCTATGAAACCCGGACCAAGGGGCGTGTTGAAAAACCCAACAAATGAGAGCCTTTGGGAGGGCGAGCCTCCTGCCGAGCTTAGCTGTGGGACATGCCGTTGCGGCTCGGCGGGAGCCTCGCCCTCCCCAGTCTGAGGTGATGATAGTCAGCAGGTTTTTCAACACGCCCCAAGGTCCGGGCCACCTAGAGATTGAACACAACGTGTGATAGATCATGACTGAAAATACCGACCCCGTCTGGCGCGAATATCTCAAGACCGCCATCCCGATTGCGAAGGCCGCCGGCGATATGCTCGCCGAAAACATCGAAGGCCCACGCGACATCGAATTGAAGGGCGCGATCAATCTCGTCACTGAGATGGACACGCGCTCCGAAGAGATGATCATGGAGGGGCTGACGAAGGCCTTTCCGGATTTCACGATTGTCGCTGAGGAAGGCTCAATTCACGAGGCGACCGAAGGTCTGGCGTGGTACATCGATCCGCTTGATGGCACCACCAACTACGCCCACCGGCTGCATGTCTGGTGTGTTTCATTCGGCCTGCTCGATAAGGGAGTGCCCATCTGTGGGGTGGTTTATCACCCGCTGGGCAATGAGCTGTTCACGGCGGTGCGCGGTACAGGGGCGTTCCTCGGCGATCGTCGACTCCAAATGTCTGATACCGCCGAACTGACCAATGCCCTGCTCGCCACTGGTTTTCCCTACGATATCCGCGACTCCGAGCTCGACAACCTCGACCATTTCGCCCGTTTCGCCAAAACCGCCCGTGCCATTCGTCGTATGGGCGCCGCCGCACTCGACTTGGCCTGGACCGCTGCCGGACGATTCGACGGTTTCTGGGAAATGAAACTATCCCCCTGGGATTGCATCGCCGGTGCGCTGATGTGCATGGAATCGGGCGGTGTTGTCACTGACTGGTCGGGCCAGCCCTTCGATCCACTAAAAGGCCAAGCTGTGGCGGCCAATCCGAGACTGCATCCGCAGTTGATCGAGGTTATTCGGCAGGGGCGGGTGCCCCAATAATAACAAGATTAGTAGAATAGATGGCAGTCGTGCATCCGTGCCCCACCGCTTGCGGTGGGATCAGATTTCTATGCACTGCTGCTCTGGTCGGCTTGAATTGTAAATCTGTAGACAATGCGACGTATTGTCTTCGCAGAATCTATAGCGATTCTCAGAACTATCTTCCGATTGAGGAGGCGATGTAGTACGGGCGCCTTGCCCGTGCCGTCTGGCCTGGACGGCCATGCTACGGCCCCGAACACCCGAAGGGGATTTTGATGATTGCTATAACTGGTTGTCATTCCCGCGAAAGCGGGAATCCAAATTTAGAGCGATTGTCATAAGTATTTTCCGTTTGTACGAGCGTGGCACAGGCCTCAAGGGGTGTGTTGACAAGGCCTGAGTCCCAATCCGAACGCACGTCGACGAGACAATCATTCGTAGGGGCGTACTGAGTACGCCCGCACCCGCAACGGTTTACGCGAATGGGACGTATTCAATACGCCCCTACAAATGCATGTTCTCAACAATGTAGCGCCTTCTTTCAACGCTCCCCCTCAAGGCCCGTGGCGCCCCAACGTGCGTGCAAAGCAAACCCACCCTCGCGCTTTCTCAAACGGAACGGAATTCTGACAACCGCTCTAGACTTTGAGTGGTGGCCAAAGGCAAAATGGATCCCCGCTTTCGAGGGGATGACAGCGGGGAGGCTTAGCGACAGTACGGATCACCATCCCAAACGGAAAATACTTCTGACATTGGCTCTAAACCCACCGCAAGCGGTGTGGCACCACTGTCCGACGTTACAGGAATGGTTCACACTCCGTTCGCGGCCAATCCCCCTGGCTGCTCCAGCCCCTTCAGAATCGTCCCGATCCGGTCGATCCGAAACGGTTTCATCAGGAAGGCATCGGCAGCACCGTCGGCGAATTCACGGCCATTGAGTGACGGGGCGTAGCCGGTGATGAGGACCACTGGCAGATCAGTGTGGCGGGTCTTGATTTGGCGGATTAGTTCTTCACCGGACATCGATGGCAATTTGAAATCGGTGATGACTGCGTCGGGTCGGTGTATGTCAATCTGTCGCACAGCCGCTTCGGCGTCATTCACCGTCAGCGGATTGTAACCCAACGCTTCAACGATTTCAGAGAGCAATACGCGGAACTCGATATCGTCTTCGACGATCAACACGTCATGAATCGTACGCCCGTTCCCCGGTGCCAACGCACGGGCCATCACGCGTTCGAGCACCTCTTCGATCTTCTCCAAGCGGAATGGCTTGGTCAGGAACCCGGCGGCGCCGGCGGCCATCGCGCGATCGCGGTGCTGTTGAAATGCGAAGCCGGTGATCATGATCACCGGAATGCCGGGCTGTTCGGATTTGATGCGATGCAGTAGCGTGAGTCCGTCGAGCTCGGGCATCTTGATGTCGGTGATCACGCAATCGATCGGACGGCTCCGCACCACCTCGAGCGCTTCGTGCCCGTCTTCCGCCGAACAGGCATCATACCCGATAGATGACAGCGATTCGGTGAGCAGAGTGCGAATCTTGGGATCGTCGTCGACGATCAATACGACCTTTGGCACGGTGTCCCCCGGAGCGGCGGGACACACGGGCCCGCCGGCTATTTCTTCTTGGCCGCCGCCTTGCGCCGACCCTTGACCACCTGGAGCAGGGCGGTGGTTTTCTCTTCTAGTAATTCGGCCGATTGGGCCTCAACATTAAGCCGCAAAAGAGGCTCCGTGTTCGAGGGACGGGCGTTAAACCACCAGTCGTCGAAATTCACCGTGACCCCATCGGTGTAGTCGGGACGTTGGGAGGAGTATTCGGCGACGATTTTATCGAGGGTCTTGGGGATATTGCGCACCTTGACGTTGATCTCCCCTGATCGGAAATACGGGTTCAGATCGGCGATCAGCTCCGAGACCGGCTTCTCGGCCTCAGAGAGCGACTCCATGGCGATCAGCATCGCGATCAGCCCCGAATCGGCATACCAGTTGTCCCGGAAATAAAAATGCCCCGAATGCTCGCCGCCGAAGAGGGCGTTTTCCTTTTTCATCATCGGCTTGATGATCGCATGGCCGACCGGCGTGCGGATGGCGTTGCCGCCCTCCCGTTCGATCAACTCCGGCACTGCATTCGAGCAGATCAGATTGTACAGGATGGTCGCGCCGGGATTCTTCTTTAGCATGCTCTTGATGACCAGTAGCATGGCCATGTCGCCGCCAAGCGGCTCGCCGTTCTCATCCATGAGGAACATGCGGTCGGCGTCACCATCAAATGCGACACCAAACTCGGCCTTCTCCGATTTAACGGTTTTCTTCAACGCTTTCAGATTGTTGGGATCGATCGGATTGGCCGGATGATTCGGAAATGTTCCGTCGGGTTCGAAAAACAACGGTACATACGTTGATGGAATACGATCAAACACACGCGGCAGCACGACACCGCCCATACCGTTGCCGGCATCGATCGCGACTTTGAACGGTTTGATCTTCTCGACATCGATAAACGTGAGCGCGTGATCGACGAACACATCGAGAATGTTCTTCTTCTCGACTGATCCGCGTCCGCGTTCGAGGAGAAAATCATCAAGTTCAATTGAATCCTGAATGCGATCCAGACCATCGGTGCCCGACAGCGGTTCCGCATTTTCGCGGCACATTTTGAATCCGTTGTACTCCGGCGGATTGTGCGACGCGGTGACCATCACACCACCGTCGGCACCGAGATGCCCGACGGCAAAGTACAAGGCATCAGTGGAAACCATGCCGATATCGGTGACGTTGCAACCGGACTCGAGCAAACCCTCGATCAACGCGTCAGCCAAATCCTCCGAATGCGTACGCATGTCGCGCCCAACGATGATGTTTTGCTTTTCAATTTCCGCCGCAAAGCCGCGTCCGATTAAGCGGGCCACGTCGGCGTTGAGTTGATCGGGAACGGTGCCACGAATATCGTAACTCTTAAAGACCGCGGGATCGACAAATATGGTCGGCGCACTGCGCTTCTTGACACTTCTCATTGTATTCTCTCTCCGTCCATTCAACGTTGCGAGTTCAAAAGACTCAAACCTCAAACATGTTCGCTTGGCGCCGTCCAGTCAACCGGATTCACGATTGTGACAATTGACTCAACCGGATGGTGACAACAAATTGCTGTTTCCGGTGGGGCCAAAAGGAGTCATCCGACCGCGCTCGTTGGGAAAGGCCCCGCATTTCACACTCGTCGCGCGTACTGATCCGATGCCTGAACTGCCCGAAGTCGAAACCGTGGTCCGCGGCTTACGCCGCCACATTCTCAACGACACGCTGCAACGTGTTCGGTTTGCATCGTTACGAATTTCACGCGCGAACGTATCCGGCTGGAAACGGCGGTTCACAGGTCGCGCTGTCACAAACATCGCACGACGTGGCAAATTCATAGTGGTAGGGCTGACCGACGATCACACGATGGTGATTCATCTCCGCATGACCGGACGGTTGTGGGTGAAACCATTGCCATATCGTCGTGGTCCCTATGATCGGTGCGTAATCGAATTGGCATCGCACCGCGCTCTGATCCTGGCGGATACGCGACAGTTCGCCCGACTCCAATGGGTGGGCCCGGGACAGCTCGACTCACATCCCAGCCTGCAGATACTGGGACCCGACGCGCTGACAATTGGGTTGGATGAGCTTCGCACCATCTTGCGCCAGACACGCCGGCCAATCAAGGCGCTGCTGTTGGATCAAATTCGCATCGCCGGGCTGGGCAACATCTACGTTGATGAGTCACTCCATGCGGCGGGGATTCGGCCCACGGTACCCTCGTCGCGAATCGGCCAGGAGCGTGTGATCCGCCTGCACACCGCCATCCGTGATATTCTCACCCGCGCGATTGCGGCGTGCGGAACGACGTTCGATACATTCTCCGATTTGGGCGGACAAGCCGGTGGATTCGGGCCGCAACTACGCATCTACCATCGCCATGGCCAACCGTGCCTGCAGTGCGGCGCCATCATACGACGGATTGTCGTTGCGGGGCGCGGCACACACTTCTGCCCACGCTGCCAGCGGTAGTGCAGAAAATGATCAGGCAATGCCCAATACCTGCTCAATTAACTATGGTTTATGGTCGATCCCTATATTGTGAAGACACGGGACACCAGACCAAACGACCACCACCCGGAGTCGCGATCCCATTTGGATATTTTGGTCGTGGATGACGACCGCTTGGTTCTCGACGTTGTCTCCGAGATCATCTCGGCCTCGGGCCATCATGCCCGCACTGCCGCCAGCGGTTCGGCCGCGCTTGACAGCCTGGCCCAGCAGCCGTGCGACCTCGTTATCTCCGACATTCGTATGCCGGAGATGGACGGATTTGAACTGGCCGGACGCATCCGCAGCGAGTATCCCGCGATCCATGTCGTCCTCATGACCGGCTACTCGTCGGACAGCACTTTCCGGGAGGCCATGCGTCTGGATATCGACGCCTATCTCTCCAAGCCGTTCAAAGCAGCCGATCTCGCCCAGATTCTGGACACGATTCATGCTACCGGCGGACGTAAACCATCGTCCTCATAACGACACCGGCCGAACGCAATGCGTCCGGCCGGCCCGTGCACTTGTCTGGTAACATCAACCGGCTGCAAACGTCACCAGTATCCGACTTCCCTGCTTGATTTCGATGTTAAATGGTGTGTTCTCGGCAACCCCGTACAGATGGAAGAGGCCCGTCTCGGCCAGATCGAGCAGCGTCTGAAGATTCTGCTGATACTGCACCGAATCGTTGAAACCGATCATCACCGAGTCCCCGGCGGGGATTTCGATCCCCGAAAGAATCAGCGTGGCCTCGCTGGCCAACTGTCCATACGTTAAGCCACTCTGATCAGATACATAGAGCTGACCGGTGGCAACCGTTCCGGCGTTGTTCTTAATGGTTGTTTCGAATTTGGCGTCGATGATCTTCTGAATGTCTTCCTGGTGCTCCTGCCACGTTTCATCGTCGGTCAGGTCCACTGTCTCCGCATTCAACTGTGTATCGGTGGACACAATACCACCCCAAATGATGAGAATCACGAACTGGCCGGAAACGATGCATCCGGCCCCGATGAGCGCCACAACCCCGGCCACAAGCAGGGGGCGGCGGAATAGACGTTTCATTGCACTCATGATCTCCTCCACCTCCTAAATGACGCCGAAGTAAATGTTGAGTCCGCCGGTGACCTGTCCCCACTTCCGCGATCCGCCGCCGTCCAGTGGCATTAACTCAAACGACCCACGGGCCTCGACACCGATGTTGCGAATCCCGATTTCCAAGCCGAGTCCCCCGTTCCAACCGATCTGTGAATCGGCATCACGGAGTTCAGAATCCTCGTTGTAGTATTTCACGCCGACAAAGGGGAAGAACCGAAATCCGGTGACCGGTCCGGCACCGCCCAAAATCAGGTTTACGCCGAAACTGTTGAACGTGGAGCCCTCAAAAGTCTCGTCAGGCACCTCATCTATGTCCCAATCACCGTTCTTGAAATAGGTGAAATTCGGCTCGATGCCGAGCAGTCCCCCCACGGAGAACTTCACGTGGCCCCCAATCACCATGCCCTGTTCGGCATCGTCTTGGGCGATGGGAATGCTGACACCGCCGAAGCCGCCGACGCCCCATCCAGTGGCGTGCGCGGCGGGCGCCATCGCAACCGCGATGAGCAATGCGAACAACCATACCATCCGTCGGTTCATACAGATTCTCCTCGTCGCAAGTGACCTCGTCCTGTCACCCGACAATGACCGTGTCGCAATGGGAACCGTCAAGGATAAAAGAACCGGCCCGCCAAAGTCCGGCAGGCCGCGCGAATCACTTCGCGACATCGTCAGAGAAGACCGGAACACTTCTATTCAAAATTGCACAATCGCAGACACGACGGACAGACCACCTGCCTGGCATTGCGACGGGTCCGGGGATGTTGCGAACGATCCCAATCGGTATGCCACACGCCATTCTCATCGCGTTCGCGCCCGCAGATCGGACAGGCAACACACCGGTAATCATCTGTCGCTGCGGGTGCCCAGGAACGCGGCTGCCAGAGGGAATCATAATAAATGTCGTGGGACAGTTCATGCACCACTGACTCAATCAGCCGAATCGCACTCTGGTTGAAATGATTGGGCCGTGCATCGGCGCACTGGACCACCCCAAGCGCCAGGCCGCCCGCCCGAATCGGTGCCACGACGAGCGACTGGAATTCGGCTTGTCCGTTGAGAAGATGGGCAAAACGGGGGGCCGACGCACGCCGTCGAATTGACACCGAATCGGTCAGTGAATTGATCACGAATGATCCTGTGTCGGTAAAACACGACAAATCGTGATCGAAGTTCGATTGGCACACTTGGTCACACACGCAACAGGGACGACCGCTGTGGTCATGACCGGACATAATATCCGGCGCGAACGTGCGCCCCGATGACGCCGCGTACCGCAGCTCCTTGTTGTGCCCCATTAATCGAATGGCCACCGCGTCACAACGCAGTGCCTCGCGCAACCGATCGGCAATCCGTTGCAAACTGTCTTGTGGAAACGAATCGAAGGGAGAAGCAGATGCGCCGAGCACGTCGGTGCTCGCGGGCGAGATGACGTGACCCAGAGAGTCCGATGCGTCAAATCGACGACCATCACGGAGCGTACCCCGCAACGCCTCACCGTCTTTCGATTTCATGATCTCCCCCCGAGCCGAAACCGATGTCATAGACTAATCCACCCTTTATACGATGAATCGGACGGACGGGTAGTGAAATAAAGTACTAATCCTGAATTTCTGATAAACGCGCCGGGCTCACCTCGACCGAACTTGAGAAAACGTCGAAGTGTTGCGCGGCCAGAGTCTCCAGAAGAGCTGCGTACGTCTCGACCAGCGAGGTCAAGGCGCGACCATGGCTGGCCAATGAGTCTGCAAGAATGGCGGGAACGTGAGATCGGCCCCGCTCCAAATGATCCCGCGCCCGAACGGCCTCAAAAGCCGCCAACCGCCGGTACGATTCAGTCGCCTGGCCCGCGTCTTTCATGCTGTGCAGATCCTGAACGGTCAGCCCGAATCGTTGCATGTCCTCACGGGGAAAGTACACCAATCCGGTCTTGCCTAAGGTCAGGTCTCGCGCGACGTCGCGCAGGATATGCACCCAGTAACAGAAGATGGCGAGGTCTTCCGTGGCCTCGGCAACGCGATCATAGTCCCACGCACAACGAAACGTGCCGTCCCCTTCAGGATGCATCAGCACGAAATGCATGAACACAATCGCCGGTGCCACGGATGCGCCGTGCATGTATCGCTTCAAATGAGGCCAGTCCTCGAATTGGGGAACAAAGAGATCGGTGATCATGGCGTTTGCCAGATTGTTCCAGGGATGCAGAGGGATCGGAAAACGCCCAAACGTGTCGGCCAGGGCTTTCCAAATCGGCTCATCGGAATGCGCGTCCCCGGCGGCGGCTTGCACCCGCCCCAACCACTTTCCCACATGCTCTCGGGCAGCGGTACGTATATCGCCGGTCATCTGTGCCCGGTTCGGGATGTCATCGATGAAATCATCGATAATGCGCATTGAGGCATAGGTTGCCGCAAACGCCGCCCGCGTTTCCGAATGCTCAAAGTGGCGCGCACAGGAATACAGATGGGGCTTGTCCCGGCGGGCGATGTCATCGCACGTTTCGTATGCACCCGTTAAGGCAGCATTTGTGTCGGGTGAGTTGGCCATCGGTCAAAGGAAAGACAATCCCGCCTCAAAAAACCAGAGCCAACCGGAGGCGGGATCGGAAAGGGGGTGCTTATGACCTATTGGCTAATGGCTTCGAGGATTTCCTCGTGCTCGGGAAATCGTTTCAGCTTCTTCTTCGAGAAGATGAGATTCCCGTCGACTGTGACTTCAAAATCACCGCCGCCGCCTTCAATCAACTTTGGAGTGATACCGAGTTCTTTTTTGAGCGTGGCCGCCAAACTGGAGGCCTGAGGCAGGTAGTTTCACATGACGCAGTATTCAATCGAGATCGACTTTGGCATACATCCTCCCTCTTCAAGTGATGCCTGGCACTCCACTTAGTACGGGAAAACATGGCCAAATATTGTCGGATATACCGCTACGCGCCTTTTTCACGGTGCACAAGTGTGGACGACGATTGCGCCGTGGGGAATACCACCATTTCGGCGATATTCACATGGGCCGGACGCATCGCGCTCCAGACAACAGCCTCGGCGATATCCTCCCCGGTCAGGGGCGTGATCCCCTGGTAGGGCAGCTTGGCCCGCTCCGTGTCGCCCTTGAAACGGACTTTGCTGAATTCGGTTTCGACCAGTCCCGGATCGATAGACGTGACCCGAATCGGCGTGCCGGTTAGGTCCATCTTCATCCCTCGCGACAGGGCACGGACCGCGAATTTCGTCGCGCAGTAAACATTCCCACCGGGATACGCTTCATGTCCCGCGATTGACCCGATGTTGATCACATG
The DNA here is from genome assembly GCA_964440935.1 of uncultured Ignavibacteria bacterium. Classification (GTDB taxonomy): domain Bacteria; phylum Zixibacteria; class MSB-5A5; order WJJR01; family WJJR01; genus WJJR01. Next base: position 23,381 of record CAYTTY010000026.1, read on the forward strand.
ACCGGTCTGCCGCTTGAGCATCCATGGAATCACGGTCCGGCTGACGGCCAGCAGCGCCTTGACGTTGACGTCGATCATCTCCTCCCAATCGTTCAGGTCTCCCTCATGCAGCTTGGCCACTCCCCGGGCAAGGCCGGCATTGTTGACTAATACGTCAATGGCGCGCCACTCATCGGGAAGCTGTTCGAGCATCGATGGGATCGAATGATGCTGCCGTAAGTCGAACTCCACGCACAGGCATTCGGTTTTGTGTTTGTGGGCCAACTCATCGGAGAGTTTGCGCAACCGGTCGCCGCGTCGGGCGATCAGCAATAGCGTGGCGCCGTGTTGTGCAAATGCTCGTGCGCAGGCGGCGCCGATGCCCGCCGAGGCGCCTGTTACCAATACTCGCTTATTCGTCAAGTCTGTCATTTCACCAACCCAACGGCGAACGGTTACTGCGCATCCAATTCCCCAACCGTCGCCAGAATGTAGTGTTCGGTATCGAAGTATTGCCGTGCCACCCGCTGCACATCGGAGGGACGCACCGCGCGGATGCCGTCAATCATGTAGTCCAGATAATCATATCCGAGCCCGAGGAACTCGTGCACGCACATGTAGTACGCCTGATTCGTGCGGGCAAGCTGACGCGTGAGCATTGAACCCCAAATCGAGTTTTGCGCGATTTCGAGTTCGTCATCCGTCGGCAACGACTCCTGCATACCGGCGATGTGCTCGATAATGCCGGTTCGGGCTTCGGCGTAGTTCGCCTTGCCGGTCCCCATAACGCCCATGTACCACCCAAAATCGCGGTCGAAGTCGACTCCGGCACCAACCGAGTAGGCCAGGCCGCGCTTCTCACGCAGGTCATCGCGCAACCGGGTGGAGAGAATATCACCGGCAACAATCAGGGCCGGGGCATCCGGATCGGTCGCGCCCGGCAGCGGTCCGCCAATGTAGATGTACACTTGCTCTTTCTCCATCGGTTCGTGGGCGGTCACCACCCCCGTCGGATCGACCGGTCCGGAGATCTTCACTTTGGGTGGTGTTCCCGGTGCAATCTGGCCAAAACTGCTTTCCAAAAGTTCAAAGGCATCTTCAACGCCGAGATTGGTCGCACAGGAGACAATCGTGTTCTTCGGAGCGTACAGTGTGTTCAGGTGAGAACGGAGATTTTCTGATGTGAAGCTCATCACACTGGCATGTGTACCCAACACGGGACGCGCATACGCACCGTCTTTGAACAGCGATTCATAATACAATTGCCGGCAGACATCGCGCGTCGAACCACTCTTCATGCCCAGGATCCCCAGCACCTGCTTCTGGACTTTGGCCACCTCATCAGGCGGAAAGACCGAATTCCCGATCATGTCAGCCAACAGCTCAACGCCCTTCGGTGCGAATTCATCGATGGTGGCAAACTTGGTGAAGGTGTACTGTGGAGTCGTGTAGCGGTCATCGTACGGGATATACGGGTTGTCGTTCGTGGTCAATTCGGCACCAATAGCGGTCAACTCGCGGCTGATCTGATCGGCCGTCCGCGTTGCGGTGCCGCTCACCAGCATGCGGTTCACGAAATCGGAAATCCCCACCAACTCCGGCGGTTCGCAGGCCGAGCGGTGTTTGCCCAACACGTTGATGGCGAAGACGCGTGAATCGGGATTGCTTTTCACAATCGCGGTCATTCCGTTGGCGAGCTGGCGCTTTCCGTATGTTGTCTTGGGCAAACCTTCGGCGGCGGCCGTCTCCTCCGCACTTGCCTCTTCAGTCGGTGTGACGATGGTTGCCACATAATCATCGCCGGTCAGGTGCTGCGCTGCCGCCTGCTGGATGTCGATGAGCGATACCTGAGCCAGACGATTCGGCATTTCGTCGAGGAATTCGAAACCGGCCGTGACCATCATCGGCGCACGCATGATCGCGTAGTAATGCAGCTTCTCGCGCAGGAACAATTCTTCGACACGCATCCGTGTGACGATGGCGTTCAGATCTTCCCGGGGGACGTTGAGATTGCGCAGATTGGCCAGCAGGGTCTCCAGTTCGCTGACAATCGCACCGGCGTTGGCGGGATCGTCGGTGGTGATACTGACGTTCAACGCCGCGAACTCATCCTGCGTCTCGAGGTAAACACCGGCTTGGGTCGCCAGCGGTGAGGAACCGTCGACCAGACGTTCATAGAGCGGGGACATCGCCCGTTCATTGAGCACTTCGACCAACAACGTCATCGGCAGGTACGACGGATCGGTGTGATTGGGTACACGCACGTGCATGTTGACGTAGGTGTCCCCGATATCGGCCGTCGTGCGTTTCACCGTCTTGCCCACCACCGGCGGTACGGTAATCTCCGGGCGTTGCGGCAACGGCTTGGCCGGGTGCTGACCGAAGGTTGTTTCCAGCAGATCACGCATGTCGGGCGTTTCAAAATCACCGATCACCAGTGCGATCATGTTATTCGGCTGGTAGTACGTTCGGTAATAATCGATGATCTCCTCACGCGAGATGGTCGAGATCAGGTTTTCGTATCCGAGGACCGGCCGCTCATACGGACTGCCCCGATACGCCCACTGTTCGAAAAATTTCTGCGCCACGTACTCGGGGTTGTCGTTGTCCTTGTGGATTTCTTCAATGACGATCTTCCGCTCTTTGGGGAACTGCTCCTTCGGAAAAATCGAGTTGAACAGCATGTCCTGCTGGATGTCGAGTGCTTCGGTGATGTACTCCGCCGGCACCAGGGACATGTAGGCGGTCAGTTCCTTGCGCGTAAACGCGTTAATGTACCCGCCGAGATTCTCGATCCGGTCGGAAATCTCATCTTGCGTTCGGGTGGCTGTCCCATTGAACAGCAGGTGTTCGAGAAAGTGAGTGGCGCCGTTGTTGTAGACGCTTTCGTACTTGGCGCCCGATTTGACGAATACGACTGAGGCGATCATCGGGCTCGCATGGTTTTCCTGTAAAATGACCTCCATGCCATTGGACATGCGATAAGTGGTGGCGGGCGATGCCGCGGGAGTAACGGTCGCCGGTGCCGTTTGAGCGACAGCCACCGACCACAGGCAGATCACACCAATCACAACATTCGCAAACACTCGAATCGATTTCATATCTCCTCCTGAACCAATCAACACGATCCGTGCAATTAACCGATCCCTACGCTATTCCGCAACCGGTTCGGCGGATTATGGCGATTGTCGGAATTCCGTTCCCATTCTCAAGAACGTAGCATGGCCACCTCCGCCATGACGCACGGACGAGACGCCCGTGCTACGTTGGCCGCGAGCGAACGGCACAGCGCCATTGGTTTACACTTTGATGAATTACTCAACTGTCCCCATTCTGACATAAAGTGTGAGTCCAACCAGCCATCGGCGCGGTTATCTTTGACATGCCGAAGGGGATGCTGTTCGTTTTTCATGAATTATTGAACAAAGACACGGAGGACTCTATGAGCAGTACAATCGACACAGCCGGAGGTATAATGCGTCGGACTGTTACGTTATTTGTTGCGTGCGCCGCTTGCCTCGCTTTAGGTCTGACCGCCAGTGTCGCACCATCGACCGCGCAGGATGTGAAAGCGGGCGCTGAAGCAGAAGGTACGCGATCGTACGACGACTACGAAACGCCGGAATTTTGCGGCAGCTCGTGCCATACGAGTTTCTATCGCCAGTGGGAACAGGCGATGATGTCGCAAGCCTATACGCATCATTGGGATGAGATCGAGTATTTCAAGCTGGCGGTTCCCCATGCCGAGAGAGACGAGAAAGTCGCCGAGGTCAAAGCCGGCTGCAACGGGTGTCATGCGCCAATTGCGTTTCTGGCCGGGGATGTACCGCCACCCCACCCCGAAGAAGGCAGCCGGGCCAACGAGTCGGTGTCTTGCGACCTGTGCCACACCATCACGGGCTTTAAGGGCGATACACCGTTTAATTTCAACTACATCTCCTCCCCCGGTAATGTGAAGTATGGTCCTCGTGGCACCGGCGAATCACCCGAGCATGAGGTCGCAAAATCGGATTTTCTCGGCACCACGGAGTTCTGTGGAACCTGCCACAACGAAAAGAGTCCCTACGATGTCTGGGTGAAGTCGACCCAGCTCGAGTGGAAGGACGGCCCCTATGCCGCCGAGGATGTGCGGTGCCAGGACTGTCATATGACTACGGCGCCGAGTCTCACCGCCGACATGGGCGAAGAGTATCCCGATGCCTGGCAGCATTTGTTTCATGGCGCCCACGATCCCGGCAAGATTCGCGGGACGGTCGAACTGCGCATTCATCCGGATATTCGTGACGTCGTCCCGGGTGAACCAGTACGCTTTACGCTCGCCCTGTTTAATCAAAAGACCGGTCACAAATTCCCCACCGGCTCGGTCGAAGACCGCATCGTCTGGCTGCATGTCGAAGCGACCGATGCCGGCGGCAACAGCTACCATCTGCCGGTCGACAAGAAGGGATTCGAGGGCGAGGAGTACACCATCGGCGCCGATGTACTCGCCTACCAGGATATGGGCATCGCGCTGGATGATCCGGATTTCGCGGGAGTGCAACGCGATGGCATTCCGGTCGGTGACCGCATCTTCCGCATGCCGTACTTCGATCCGCAAGGTCGGATGACCATTCAGCAATGGAACACGGCATCGCTTGGGGTCGATTACCGCTTCGCTCCCCGCGAAACGAAGATGGAGACATTCACCTTCCAGGTTCCGGTCGATGCCACTCCGGGCGAGATGACAGTGACGGCCACTTTGAATTACCAGAAGCTGGTCCGTCCGGTCGCCGAATTCCTGGACGTTCCCGAAGAAGAAGCAGAAGTGATAATTGTGAACACTCACAAGACGCAGGTCACGGTCCTGCCATAGGAGGTGCAAACCATGTTGCAACGCATACGTCATCCGATGTCGATTGGAATCATTATCATCGAACTGATCATGCTGGTCTCGGCGCTGACACAGGACGCCGACGCCATTCCCGCATTCGCACGAAAATACAACATGACATGCACCACCTGCCATGCGCCGATCCCGCGCCTGAAACCGTACGGCGATGATTTCGCCGGCGACGGGTTCGTGCTGAAGGACAAGGATGCGCCGCGCTATTTCGTCGAGACCGGCGATCGCGATCTATCCCTCATTCGTAATCTGCCGATCGCCGTGCGCCTCGAAGGATGGATGCAATACAACTCGGCCACCGACCGTGACATCGACTTCACGTCGCCATACCTGTTAAAGCTCCTCTCCGGCGGTTCGCTCGGGAAAGACATCGCCTATTACTTCTATTTCTATATGGATGAGCGGGGTGAGGTCGCAGGGATTGAAGACGCTTTTCTTATGTTCAACGATGTACTTGGATCGGAGCTGGATGTGTACATCGGCCAATTCCAAGTCTCCGATCCGCTTTTCAAGCGCGAGTTGCGCCTGACCTTCGAGGACTACGAGGTCTACCGCACCAATGTCGGCCATGCAAACGCCGATCTGACGTATGATCGTGGTCTGATGCTCACCTACGGATTCCCCGAGACCGGAACCGACGTGATCGTCGAGGTGACCAACGGCAATGGGCTGGTCGAATCCGACGATTTCCTCGTCTATGACGATGACCAATACAAGGCGTTCGTCGGACGCATCTCGCAGGACGTGGGTGAATATCTCCGTGTCGGCGGGTTCGGTTACTATTCGAAAGAAGGCGACGTTCAGACGAGCAAGATTTGGTATGCCGGACCCGATATATCATTGGCGGCGGGACCGTTTGAATTGAATGTGCAATACCTCGAACGGCGCGACTCCGACCCGTTCTTCGTCGGCCACTCCGGTGCGGACTACAAGACACGCGGCGGATTTGCCGAAGCGATCGTGTTCCCGGAAGCGTCGGGCAGCAAATGGTATGGCGTGGCCCTTTACAATTTCGTCGAAACGGATGAGCCGACGGGTGCGATGATCTCCCGTTACAACACCGTTGCCGGACACATCGGCTACCTGTTCCGGACCAACCTGCGAATGGCGGCGGAATTTCGGTACGATATCGAACACGAGGAAAGCCGTATTGGGCTGGGATTCATATCGGCGTATTAGAGAGCTTGGATCGAAGTCACCTTGCGCCCGCCGAGCAGACCGGCGGGCGCTTTCTTTTGAAGTGGTGCGCTCGGGCTTTTCGGCCCTGATCGGAGATATCCCCGTCCGAACCGAACGTTTGACTTTCGTTTGACGATATAGGAGAGTACTGGTCTCGTGGCGAGATGAGACCTATGGGGGCAGTATGTCCCGCATTTTGTCCCCAGATGTGTATATTCGAAGTGGGAGAAGTCCAACTGCGATGAGTTCAGAAGGACGCCAAATCGGACGATTTGAGCTGGTCGGCGAATTAGGCCGAGGCGCGATGGGGGTGGTTTATCGTGGCCGGGACCCGCATCTTGGCCGTGAGGTGGCGATCAAGGTGCTCGCTCCCGAGCTGGCCTCTGACGAGGAAATGGTGACGCGCTTTACTGATGAAGCCCGCCATGCCTCGCAGTTGATTCATCAGAACATCGCCACCGTTTTTGAGGCAGGGCCCTCGCAAGAGGGCTGGTATGTCGCCTTCGAACTTGTTGAAGGAATAACACTTAAGGCCATTTTGGCCAAAGAGGGTGCGCTCAGCCTCGAACTGGCAACCAAATACATCCTCCAGACTGCTGATGGCTTGGCGGCGGCCCATCGTGGTCAGGTTGTCCACCGCGACCTTAAACCCGAAAACCTGATAGTCACCCCTGAGGGGATCATCAAGATCACCGACTTTGGCCTCGCCAAGCGCATGGGTGATCCGGGAAAGACGCGGGCCGGCACCATCCTTGGCACCGCCTTCTACATGGCGCCCGAGCAAGCCAAAGGGATGCCGGTCGACTACCGCGCCGACTGGTTCTCGCTCGGGGTCATGGCGTATGAGATGATCACCGGCAAGCGGCCATTCGACGGTTACCATGAGATGGCCATACTCTATGCCGTCGTCAATGAGGATCCCGAGCCAGTGGCCGGCCTGCGAGCCGATGTCCCGCCGGAACTCGACGACGCCATCAACCGGTTAATGGCCAAAAACGCCGATAGCCGCCTCTGTGATGCGTCCGAATTGCGAAACCTGATCGGTTTCGGCGGAAGTTCGACAGTCGAGACTGCCCGTTCCGGCGTTAGCCGGCCAGCCGCGACGCCGAGTATCAACCTGCCGCCGGACGCGTCGGCGACACCAGCCGCTCCCGCGACAGTCGATGTCGATGCCCCGCCGATCCTGGTCGTCCTGCCTCTTGAAAACAAAAGTCCCGATCCGGAGTACGCGTATTTGGCAGAGGGATTTGCCGAGGACATCGGCGCCACGCTCGCGCAGTGTGAGCGGTTCATGGTGCTTGAGCATGATCGGGTAATCAACAGCAAACCGGAGTCGGGATCGGCCGATGAGTGGGCGGCGGCACTCGGTGCACGGTATGTCCTGTCCGGGAGCCTGTTCCGTGCCGGCGACCGTCTGAAACTCCGTCTTAATCTCCGCGACCGGAGCACGGGGAAGCTCGATTGGACACAAGCGTTCGCCGGCAACAAAGATGACATCTTTGAATTTCAAGAAGACGTCGCGCAACAAGTACTGGAATCACTCACCGGCGAAGCGCCGACCAAATCGATGGTCGCGCGTCCGAGCGCAACATCGAATGCGGAAGCGTATGATCTGTACCTAAAGGGCCGTGATTACTACCGTCGTGAAGGACGCGAAAATCTCGAATTTGCAATGTCGATGTTCGATAAGGCGCTGGCCGTCGATCCGCAGTACGCCGCTGCGCATGCCGCATTAGCCGATGCGTACGCGCAGATGTACTTGATGTATTACGATCGCGACACCAAGTGGCTGAAAAAGGCTGAAACGTCGGCCAAGACCGCACTGATGATCGACTCCAATCTGCCCGAAGCACATCGTGCGCTGGGGCGCGTGATGATGGAATACGGACAGAACGAAGACGCCATCAAGGAGTTCGAAGTCGCGATTAAAAAGAATCCCGAGTTTTACGAAGCGTACCGGACGCTCGCGTGGATTTACCAGGGGATGCGGCAATACAACGATTCCATTTCCTGGGGCGAGAAATCCCTGCGCATCAAGCCGATGGATCGCGAAACGTATCTACTGCTCGGACTCAATTACCTTGATTTGCGTGACTGGGATAAGGCACGGCATCACTTTGAACGCGCCATCGAACTCTCCCCCGATTACGGACGCGCGTACCTGCATCTGGGGAACGTGCATCAAAAGACCGGCGACTTGGAAGGTGCGATTAAGCTGTATAAAACTTCACAAAAATTCCTCGATGATATCAACGCGTATTTGGATCTGGGGTGGGCACAACTGCTCAATCGGGAATTGGCCGACGCCAGGGAATCGTACAACAAGCTGATCACCGAAGGCGCGCTGGAGTTCATGGCGTTTTATTTCCTCGGCGTGATTGATGAACTCGAAGGGAATTCGGACAAGGCTTCGGCGCGGTTTGAGACAGTGATGTCGATTTGCCAGCGTCAACTCGCCAGCGATCCGGACAATCCATACTGCCTGATGACGTTAGCGCAGTCACAAGCGCGTATGGGGCAGAAGGATCAGGCTATCACCTCCGGTTCCAGGGCCGGTAAGATGGAAGAGGGGAATGGCGCCATCACATTGGAGTTGGCTCGGGTCCTGGCGTTGCTGGAAGACAGCGACGGCGCGGTTCACACAATTGAGCAGGCACTGAGACAACCCATGGGGCCGTCGATTTTCGAGGTCAAGAACGATCCCCACTTCGACGAACTCGATTTATCCCACTTTCCCGGCGGAAGCCGGATTAGACCTTCATCAGGCACAGAACCTACAATTTCAGACAATTGAATCTGATTTGCTCCTAATTCCAACGCGTACGCGGCGTTTGCATTGTCGCGATTCGAAAAAAACTGGGGTTTTCACCCTTGACAGATTTGTAATAGAGGGCATCTTGAAGGTGTCTGGGCGGAATACGAGGAAGCATGTCCGGGGTCGGCGACTGGCCTCAGCATTATGGCATACCTCTACTTAGCTGCACCGCATCACCTCTACGCCCAGCATCTCACAGCAACAAAACAAATGTCGACCCTGGACAACTTCTTCGTGCCGAAGAGGTGATGGTGCCACTATGACGTCTTGCAAAAGCAATTTTGGCCGTGATCAATATGTTCCAGCGGGCGTCGAAGAACCGCAACTGCGTCGTGCTGACGCGGCTTTAGAGCGGTTGTCAGAATTATTTTCCGTTTGGATTTCTAAACTCTGTCATCCCCGTCGGCCGTGGCGGACCGAGACAGTGTCGTAATTGCTTGTTTACGAAGACAATGGATTCCCGCTTTCGCGGGAATGACAGCGAAGGTTACCTTGGCAATCGGAAATCTATTCTGACAACCGCTTTAGAGCGATTGTCAAACGTCTTTTCCCATTGCATTGGGGTGCCACGGGCCATCAGGGGCGTACTGAGTACGCCCTGTCCCCGTAGCGGTTACGCGCAGGGGGCCGTATTCAATACGCCCCGAATGCACAGAGACAGCAATGACACATCTTTTTTTACAACACACCCTGATGCCCGGGTGCTGCACTATGTGGCCGCCAAGCGGCTTTAAACATCACCGCATCACGACCCTACTGCCCGCGCGGCTGGCTCGCCATGGAGACGATTGTCTGCGCACGGTTGTCATCGGGGTAGTACTCGAGCCATTTGCGTGCGGCGCGTGCGGCTTCCTGACGTTTGTCGCGTGCAATCAGGAATGCGATGAGCACCTGATAGGTCTGCTGATCGTACGGGTTGTCGTAGTAAGCGCGCGTCAAATACTCCTGCGCTTGATCGTCGAGGCCCGCCGACTCACACAAGCGCCCCCAGTAGAACCAGTACAACCGATTCTCCGGTGTATTGTGCGCGTACGTGGCAATGGTATCCAACCCGGTCTGCAGGGCTTCATCAGCGCGCGCGCTGTCGCCCATTTGCCGGTAGTACGCGGCGAGTTTGTCGTATGAACGCCAGTAGAACGGGAATGTCGACATCGCCTCTTTGATCCAGTACTCCGACAGCGTGCTATCCCCTGTTTCCAGGTAATGATCAGCGATCGCCAGTAGCTTTTCCGGATAGACCATTGCCAGTCCGACCGCGTTGTCATCGAGAGCAACGTCGGGCGTGTGATAGCTTCGGAACTGGAACACCGTATCCATTAGATACGCAGTGCGGTCCCAGTCGAACTCGAAGTACGCTTCCTGCCGTCCGACCTGGAACACGGCGCCGACGATCTTGGTCCGGCGTTCAAGTGACAAACGTGACTTGCCTGAGGGCGAACCACTGAAATAGACCGGTCGTTTCCAGTTGTTATTGAGCAGAATGTGTTCCACCACCATCATCGCCGGCGTAACGGTCTGGTCGCCGACGCGCGTCGTGAATAAATAATGCGATGTGCCCGACACCGGGTCTTGAATCGGGCGCTTGGGCCGTTTGAGCGCACCCGCCGCCTGCGGATCGGGTACTGTCCACAAGATCTGATCGTCATCCCATGTCACCGGAAAATCCCAGCGGTTCTTCAACTGGTAGATGTACCAGTCGGTGTTCGCCAGGGAGAGATTGCAGATGCTGACATCGGTACGAACACCGTACGCATCCTGCAAACACCACAACGGGAACGTGTCGTTGTCACCGCCGGTGAAGAGAATCGCATTCTCCTCGCATGAATTGAGGATATTGTACGCGTAATCGTAGGGTGTGTAGTTTTCCGAACGGTCAGAAGAGTGCCAATTGGCCTGCAACGCGCGAATCGGCAGCAGCGCCGCGATCACGCCAATGACCATGGCCAGTGTTCTGCCCGTCGGCAGCTTCCGCGCAGCCGCATCGGCGAGCGCTACGAGGCCAAGACCCATCATCATCCCGAACACGACAAACCCGGGCGTAAAGAAGTAGTCTCGATGTCGTACTTCCATGTATGCGTCCGGCGCCAATTTGTAGTATTGCGTACCGTCGGCGAAGTTCATGTACAAGACGATCACCACCGAGCCCATCAAAAACAGCAGGAAAATCAGGCTGCCCGACGGTAATCGCCGTCGCATCAGCCACCAGACACCGTAAAACGCCAGCATGATAACCGGCAGCATCATCCAGCCGCCGAAGCCGTATTGCTGCTTGAAGTAGCGGTAGAATCCCATGTGCGCGTGATCGCCAAATTGGTTCGCCCACGTTCCCCGCCGTGTAAACATGCGCGTGACCATGCTTTGCTGGCCGTACTGCTTGCGTTCCAAAAAGTCCATGAACGACTCGAACGTCTCCGGATTGTTCTCGTCGATGTGGGGATCCTGGGCGGAGCGGATGGGGATGAACAATTGGCACGTGTAACCGGTCCAACTGGCGGCCATGATCACCGCCATCAGCGCCCAGCGTCCGACCCACTTGCGATTGACCGACATCAGGAGCGTGATCACCAGCCAGATGGCCGATCCCACGAGGAAGAACTTCACGCTGCCCGCTACCGAGAACAAGACGATCCCAGTGATCCAGAAACGCCAATCACGTCGCAACGATTCGTCAACCAAGATGATGAACAGGAACACCACCGGCAATACGAGCAGGACTGTCTGATGAATACCCATCGACAGGATGCCGAGGTAAGCGATGGCGACCAGATATTTGTTTTCGTAACCGCTCCCCCGCCGGTCACGCCATCGTAGCGCCAGCCACGCGAGCACCATCATCAGGAAGATCGATGGTCCGTACACTTCGGCCTCGACCGCGTTGTTCCAGTAGGTCGACGAGAACGCCATGAACAGCGAACCGGCGATGCCGCCGCACAGCGCCACCACGGCTTGCCAGAGTTCGAGGTTTTCGTGGCCGGTACGGAAAGCGCCTTGCAGTAAGCGAACAATCACAAAGAAGGCCATGCCGGCAGCGAACGCACTGGTGATCGACGAGACCATATTGACGCGCAGCGACACATCCTCACCGAACGGAATCAACGTAAACACTCGTCCGATAAGGATATACAGTGGCGTCCCCGGGGGATGAGGGATGCCCAGGATCTTTGAACAGGCGATGAACTCGCCGCAGTCCCAGTAGGAGAGCACCGGCGCGACCGTCATCCCGTAGACGACCAATGTCGCCACGGTAATCAGCCCGCCAATGACATATTGCGCGCGATGAAAAGTCTGATGGTCCATTCGCTCCTGCCTAATGGGTGGATGGCTCTGTGGAGCCTGCCGACACTAACAAAAGGTCCCCAAGGTAAGACATCCGGCTGGGAGGGCCAATCGAAATCGGAGCCCAGCCTTCACGATGCGGGGCGCGTGGGACTCGGTTAGTCACTTTCGATTCCGCTTTCAGTTGGATGGGAGGATCTCATGCTTGCATGGTGTGCGTTACTCTTTGGCCTCGGCATCGCCGCATTTACCGACAGCATTTTCAATTACGGGGAAATCTTCCGCCAAGTGAACTCCGTCCTGTTCATGCTGATTTCGCTCGGTCTGCTCATCCGGACAACCACCAAGATCCGTCAGGCGAAGCGTGAGAAGGTCTACGAACGGATGGCCGCACTCGAACGCGAATTGGTGCAACTGAAGGCCCACGAAGAGCGGAAGAACAAGATGCAACGCAGCCGCAGCCAAGCGGCGGTGTGACGATCCTCACCTCGTCGATGGCTATGGCAGCCCGAGGGATTGCAGCCGCAGACGGGCCTCCTCCACCAATGGCGAATTCTTGTGTTTGCTGACGATGACCTGATACGCTTCACGTGCCCGACTCGCCTCGGCCAGTGGACCGGCATAGAGATCGCCGATGGCCAGCCAGGCTCGCGGCACCATGAAGCTCTCCGGAAACGCCTGAATGAGCCGTTCGTAGTCGGCTAACGCGCTGTCGAAGGCGGCGTGTGACGTGTGAATCTGCGCCACCTCAAATAGGGCCTCGTCGGCAATACCATTCGCCGAATCCTTGACGATGGCGCCAAAGTGCTCCAGCGCCACACTGTCCTGCCCGCGGCGCATTGCATACGCGCCGTCGGCGTAATGATTCAACGACCAGTTCATGGCGTCCTGGCCTTCGCTGATGATCATCGAGAGCTGCAGTGCATCGTTAACGAACAGCCCACGCGGATGGGCCTTGATCAATGCATTCAGCTCCTCGCGACAGGCGTCATACTCGTGCCGGAACAGCTCGATTTCAGCGCGCCGAAAATCGATCTCCTCCCGCTCATTGGGACTTGGACGGACCGTGTGAGCGATCTGATAAATCGAATCAGCCCGATCCAGCTCGCCGAAATAGACGGCCAGGTCACCCAATCGCATCAGTGCCAGTGTCCGCTCATGGTCGCGGGCGTTGCCGCTGGCCACGAGCCGGTAATACGCCTTGGCCGAATCCATGTCGCGCACATGCTCACGATAGATCTCGCCGATTTCAAATTGGATGCGTGCTCGTTCGTCATCCTGAGGGATGTCGTTGGCCAGGTTGTTCAGCAGGGCGACAGCCACGTCGGGTCGATCCAGACCCAATTCGGCGCGCGCCAGCACAAAGCCCACGTCAACGCTGCGCTGATGTTGCGGATAGCGTGCGAGGAAATCTTCGGCCTCTGAGCGTGCGTTGGTGTAATGCTCTGTTTCCAAACACCGCTTCAGCCCTTTCAACTGATGCTGGCCATCCTGCTCGGACAGCGCATCGGCGCGTCGGTATTCGGCAAAGGCGGAATCAATGGCGCCCGACTCGAAGAGCAAATCAGCATAGAGAGAATGTGCGTATTCGTTGTCGGGGTAATCACTGACAATGCCGACAAACGCCTGCGTGATTTGATTGACGGCTTCGGGAACCTTGATCAGGTTGGTGATACGGCGCTCGGCGACACTGCGGGACTGAGGGCTGGCAGCCAGGTAGCGGAAATGCTCGACCACGGCAGCGGCATACTCACGTCGGGCTTCAAACAGCCGGCCGAGTTCCTGGGCGAAGATGAGCGAATCACCCAGTTCGCGACGGCCACGATAGTAAGTGTCGATCCCCTCCTGGTACTTTCCGTTGTTCAGATAACTGCGGGCGGCGAGATTGTAGCGATCCGGATCGCTCGGCGCTTTCTCCAGAATTCTCTCGATAACCTCTTCACCTTTGTCCTCCCGCCCCGCAAGGAAATGCAGGTCCGCGAGTTCGGAGAGCAGAACGGCATCATCCGGGCTCGTCTTCAGTTGCTTGACGATCAGCGAGTCCAGCGCATCGTAGTTCTTGACGCCCTTGTAAGCCCGTTTCAGGGATGAGATGATTGTCGGATTGTCGGGGTCTTCCTCATAAAGCGGCTCGAGGATGTGGATAGCCCGCTCGTAGTTGCCCTGAGACATGAATTGCTCGGCCTCGACCACTTGCGGCATTCCACCACCACGATGGATGCGAACCTGATTGCGCAGGAGCTGCTGCAAGTTTTGAACGTCGATCCGTCCGTCGTCGCTGCCCGGCGCGATACGAATTGTGTCGGTCGTCGGCTGTCGCCGAGTGGTATCCTGGGCCCGGACGTGACCTCCGGCGGCGATCACCAAAAGAGTGAGAATCAGATATTGCAGGAGACGAGATTGTATAAGAGTCATGACACTACCTTTTCTCGGTCAAAACATTCTAAACCGCACCCCAATCGGAGTTCCAATCGGAGAGTGACGGCAACTTCCAGTCAATACGGCGCATACGAGCGATCAGAATGGCCTTCTTTCCAGCGACCAATATATGTAGTATGGACCGCTCAAACCGGTCAGTAAGGATGATGACACTATGCCAAATGCGTTGATCACAGGGGTAACAGGTCAGGACGGCTCCTATCTGGCGGAATTCCTCCTTGAGAAGGGGTATAACGTCTACGGCGTCGTCCGGCGATCCTCGACGGAGAATTTCGAACGGATCGAGCACCTCAAGGGCAGTATCTCATTGGTACAGGCGGACTTACTCGATCAGCTGTCGATTATCTCCGCCCTCGAAGAGGCCCAACCAGACGAGGTTTACAACCTCGCCGCCCAGTCCTTCGTTCCGACATCATGGGCCCAGCCTGTCTTAACGGGTGAATTCGACGCTCTCGGTGTCACCAAAATCCTCGAAGCGATCCGGCAGATCAACAAGTCGATCAAGTTCTACCAGGCGTCGTCATCAGAGATGTTCGGCAAGGTCCGGCAGACACCGCAGGACGAAAATACGCCATTCTATCCCCGGTCACCCTATGGCGTAGCCAAGGTCTACGGCCACTGGATCACGGTAAACTATCGTGAGTCGTATGGCATCTTCGCCTGCTCGGGCATCCTCTTCAACCACGAGTCGCCCCGGCGCGGCAAAGAGTTCGTCTCGCGTAAGATCACCGACGGTGTCGCCCGGATCAAAGAGGGGCTGCTGGATAAATTGCACTTGGGGAATATGGCCGCCCAGCGCGACTGGGGATATGCGGGTGACTACGTCAAAGCGATGTGGATGATGCTCCAGGCGAAGGAACCGTCGAATTATGTCATTGCCACCGGGCGCATGCATTCGGTCGAAGACCTTGCGCGCATTGCGTTTAGCCGGGCCGACCTGGATTGGAAGGACCATGTCGAAATCGACCCGAAACTCGTCCGGCCGGCCGAAGTCGATACTTTGTTGGGTAACGCCTCGCGCGCGAAGACCGAACTCGGATGGGAACCTGAGACCAGCTTCGAAGATATGATCAGCATGATGGTTGATGCCGATCTCGAACGGGTTCGGCGCGCACAGCAAATGCAGAACTCCGCTCGGGGCCATGCTGAAGGAGTCGGAAGATGAAAACCAAATGGTATGTCTTGACCGTGGCGGTAATGACCGCGGCGCTCATGGCCGGTGCCGGTGTAACCCAGGCACAGGTGAAGATCGGAACCGTGGATATTCAACAGATCCGCGACGAATCGCCCAAGTTCAAGGATGCGCTCTCCGACATCGACGACATGGTGGAGGATTTTGAGAGACGCCGCGATCGCCAGGCCGATGAGTTGGACGAGTTGTCGGCTGACTTGCAGGACGCCGAACAGCGCGGATTGCAGGGCTCGGCCGAACGGCTCCGGAGTGAACTCCAGACCAAATCGCAGGAATTCCAACAGTTCATGCAGGAAACGTTTGGACAGGGCGGCATCATCGAAACCAAGTCCGAAGAATTGCTGGCCCCGCTTTACGATAAGCTGACCGTGGCCGCTGAAAAAGTCGCCGAATCGATGGATTTGGATTTGATTCTCGACATGGAACAGACGAATCCGTTGTTCGCCAGCGACGCGCTGGATGTCACCGATGAGGTCCTCACGGAATTTAACAAGTATTGGTAAGACGTCTCTACGCCGATGCCTGCACCCCGTGTCCTGATTACCGGAATCAACGGCTTCGCCGGATCGCATCTGGCGGAGCTGTGTGTGTCGTCCGGTGACCACGTGGCCGGTACGGTGCAGCCCAAGACCAACGCAGCGAATGTCAAAGCGATCCGACGCGACTTGGATCTCATCTCTTCCGACCTGCTCAAGCCACAGCACGTGCGACGTGCGCTCGAGCGGTCGAAGCCACAGTGGATCATTCACCTCGCCGCGTCAACGTCAGTTGGCGAATCGTTCGATGATCCCGCCGCAACGATCCGTAACAACGTCAACACCACGCTCAATCTCTTAGAAGCGATTCGCAGCAATGCCACGGTGCGGAAGCGCATCGAGAAGATACTCATTATTGCGTCGAGTGAAGTGTACGGACGTGTCAAACCAAATCAGATTCCATTGACCGAGTCGACACCATTGCGGCCGGTCAATCCCTACGGCGCGTCGAAGGCCGCGGTGGAAATGCTGGCAATGACCTATCGCGAATCTTTCGGACTGCCGATTGTGCACGTGCGCGCATCGAACCACACCGGTCCCCGGCAGCGGACCGGCTTTGTGGTGCCCGATTTCTGCCATGCGATTGCCCAGTTAGAGCGAAAAACGGGCAAGCGCGTGATCAAAGTCGGTAACCTGTCAGCCAAGCGGGACTTCTCCGATGTACGTGATATTGTTCGGGGGTACCGTCAGATTGCCGAAAAGGGGAAGATGGGGGTGGTGTATCACCTCGGATCGGGAAAGGCACGGACCGTTAAATCAGTCCTGGACTCATTGTTACGGATGGCGGAGGTAACGATCACCGTCGCGACCGATCCCAAAAAGATGCGGCCGGTCGAGGTGCCGATTCTGCGTCCCGATATCTCACGTGCCCGGCGCGATGTCGGCTTCAAACCCGAGATTCCATGGACACAAACGCTTCGTGACACCCTGGAGTACCACCGACACCATATATTGTAGCCGGCGGACAGGCTGCCGGAGGAAACGATGAGCCACTCAACAACTGAACCGTCGATGACCGCTGAACAAACCACACTTGAATCCAAACTGAAGAACCGCACGGCGAAGGTCGTCGTGGTTGGCTTGGGATATGTGGGTTTACCATTGGCCGTTGAAGTAGCGCGAGCCGGCCTGAATGTGACAGGTCTCGAGGTGTCGGCCAAGAAAGTTGAGTCGGTCAACAAGGGCATTTCGGATATCGATGATGTTGCCAGTGCTGACCTCAAAGCGCTCGTCGACAAGGGCTCCTTGACTGCCACGTTGGACTCCTCTTGTCTTAATGATGCCGACTGTATTGCCATATGTGTACCGACGCCACTGTCGAAGACCAAAGATCCCGATGTCTCGTTCATTCTCAGTGCGGTCGAACCAGTCGCTGAGGCGCTGCATTCGGGAATGCTCGTTGTTCTGGAATCAACGACCTACCCCGGAACAACCGAAGAGCTAATTCGGCCGAAGCTCGAAGCGTCGGGCATGACCGTCGGTGAGGACTTCTATCTCGCCTTCTCCCCCGAACGTGTCGACCCGGGCAACAAAACATATGGGACCAAGAACACGCCCCGCATTGTCGGCGGCACGACGCCGATCTGTGCTCGGGTTGCATCGGAGTTCTACCGTTTGTTCCTGGACAACGTCGTAACGGTCTCCTCGACTCAGGCCGCCGAAATGGTCAAGTTGCTGGAAAACACGTTCCGTTCCGTCAACATTGGGCTGGTCAACGAAGTCGCATTGATGTGTGATCGCTTGAATCTGGATGTCTGGGAAATCATTGAAGCCGCCGCAACGAAGCCATTTGGATTCATGCCGTTCTATCCCGGTCCCGGGCTGGGCGGCCATTGCATTCCGATTGATCCGCATTATCTGTCGTGGAAACTCAAATCATTGAACTACTACGCCCGCTTCATCGAATTAGCCGGTGATATCAACTCGCGCATGCCTGAGTATGTTGTCGATCGCATTGCCCGAATGCTCAATGATGACAGTAAGTCGGTGCGCAAAGCGAACGTGCTCGTATTAGGCGTGGCGTACAAGCGCGACATTTCCGACGTGCGCGAATCCCCATCGCTCGACGTTATCCGTCTCCTGCAAGTCCGCGGCGCCACAGTCACCTACAACGACCCGCATGTCCCGACGGTCATGATGGACGAGTGCGACCTGGAATCCGTTCCTCTGACCGAAAAGAACCTCCGCGCCGCCGACTGTGCCGTTATCCTCACCAACCACACCGCCTACGACTACAACTGGATTTGCGCCAATGCGCAAATGGTCATGGATTGCCGCAACGCCACCAAAGATGTGCCGCAGGGTGTCGGGCGGGTGTGGAAGTTGTAAGTAAGACTCAGCGTATCGCCTTGATTCTCACTCCGTCCGTCCCCACTTGAGAAACAACGCCGGCACAACAACCAGGTTTAAAAACGTTGCAGTGATCAAGCCACCCAGGATCACAATCGCCATCGGCGATTGCAGTTCACTGCCCGGCTTGTCGGCGGCCAGCGCGAGCGGCAGCAGCGCCAACCCGGTCGTCATCGCTGTCATCAGAATCGGGCTCAGACGTTCCATTGATCCCTGAACGACGGCTTCGTAGAGCGACTTTCCCTCATGGTCGATCAGGTAATTGTAATGTGACACCATGAGAATGCCGTTGCGGACGGCGATTCCAAACAGTGTGATGAATCCTACCAGTGAGGCGATGGAGATAATCCCCTCGGTGAAGAAGATGCTGATCACCCCGCCGATGAGCGCCAGTGGCAGATTCACCATGACCAGGATCGCTTGGCGGAAGTTGCCGAATTCCAGGAACAGCACCACGAGAATCGCAATGATCGAGATGATACTCAGAAACGTGACCGTCCGGGTGGCCTCCCGTTCGCTTTCGAACTGGCCACCGTACTCGACGAAGTATCCCTTCGGCAAGTCCACGTTCCCGGAGATCCGTTGGCGGATTTCACCGACCACACTGTGCAAGTCACGCTCGGCGACATTGGCCTGGACAACGATCTTCCGCTGCACATTTTCGCGACTGATGTAATTCGGGCCGCGATCGCTGCGGATGCCCGCCACCACCTCGAGCGGAACCGGGTATCCCCGCGGCGTATCAATCAAACTGCGTTTGATGGCCTCGATATCGCCACGGTGGTCTTCGGCGTAGCGGACCACCAGATCATGACGGTGCTCACCTTCATAGACCTGAGAGGTGACGACACCGAGAAACGCCACATCGACCAATTCATCGATGTGTGCGGAACGAAGACCATGGACAGCCATGCGCTCGCGATCAGCCTCGATGCGCACCTGAGGCACATCCGTCTGCTGATCAACAAACAGATCCACAACCCCCTCGACGGATTCCATCTCCGCGCGAATGATCTGGGCATACCTGCGCAATTCGTACAGATCGTCGCCGAACAATTTGACGGCGATGGCGGCCCGTGTTCCTGACAACATATGATCGATGCGATGCGAGATCGGCTGTCCAAACGTGATGTTGGCGCCCGGAACAATGGAAGTTGCCTCACGCAGTTCGTCCAGCAATTCGGCCTTTGAGATCCTGGACAGATCGAGCCGCACCTCCAATTCGTGAGCATGAGACCCGAGCGAATGCTCGTCCAACTCGGTACGTCCGGTACGCCTCGCCGTCGACACCACCGCATCATGTGAAAGCAGGATGCCTTCGACCATCTCGCCGAGTGCGTGAGATTCTTCGAGCGATGTCCCGGGCACGGTGGCGAGGGAAATGTTGAACGTCCCCTCATTGAATTCCGGAAGGAAAGATCGCCCAAAAAACGGCAACACGGTGATCGCCGCCGCAATCAGCACCACCGAAGCCGTGATAATGACGGCCTTGTGTTTTAGAAAGTACACCAGGCTGGGCCGGTAGATCGTCTTCAGCTTGCGCACCAGCCAACTGTCCTCATGGTGTTTCGACGGGATCCGGCGCAGCAAGTAAGAACTCAGCGCGGGTGTAATCGTCACCGCGACCAGCAACGACGCCAGAATCGAGATCGCATACGCAATCCCGAGCGGCTTGAGCATGCGTCCCTCGATTCCGCTGAGAAAAAACAGCGGGATGAACACGACAATGACGATGAATGTCGCCATGGCAATGGGCGTCCGGATCTCCGAAGACGCATCGCCCACGACGCTGACGAACGGCCGTTGCTCCGCCTCGGGTTTCGCGAAGTTCTCCCGGACGCGACGGTAGACATTCTCGACGTAGATAATCGCATCATCCACCAGGACACCAATGGCAATCGCCATTCCTCCCAGCGTCATTGTATTGATGCTCATACCGAGTAGACGCAACGACAAGAATGCAATCACCAGCGACAACGGTATCGCCAGAACCGAGATCAGTGTCGTTCGCAGATTCACCAGGAACAGGAACAGCACGATCGTGACAAAGATCGCTCCGTCGCGCAGGGCGTGGATCACGTTGTCAATCGCACGGTCGATGAAATCAGCTTGGCGGAAGATCTCGGTGTGCAGGACAACGTCCTCGGGCAACGATTCGCGCATATTCACCAAGGTCGTCTCGATGCGTTCGGTGAGCTTCAGCGTGTTGGCCTCGGGTTGTTTGCTGATGATTAGCAGGACGCCGTCTTCATTGTTAATAGACGCCGTTCCGAGCCGGAACGCCGGCCCAATGCGAACATCGGCCACGTCACGTACGAGCAGCGGTACACCGTCTCGCATACGGATGGGGATGCGCTCGATGTCAGAGATTCCCGTAACCCGTCCCAATCCCCGAATCAAGTGCTCCTGGCCCGCTTGCAGCATGATACCGCCGGTCGCGTTGACGTTGCCCTCGGCAACGGCCTTCAACACATGGTCAACCGTGAGGCCCTCGGCGGCAATCCTGTAGGGATCGATTTGAACTTGATACTGTTGCGTTTCGCCGCCGTAGACCAGTACCTGAGCCACACCCGGCACCGATTGAATGCGGCGCGCAATGGTGAAGTCTGCCAGGGTGCGTAATACCATGGGCGAGGTCGTGTCGGCTGTGAGACCGACCAGCATGATTTCACCCATGATCGACGTGATTGGCGCCAGCACCGGTTGATCGACTCCTTCGGGTAATCCATTGCGAACGGCCTGGAGCTTTTCGTTGACGATCTGGCGCGCGATGTAAATGTCGGTGCCCCAGTCACACTCCACCCACACGGTCGATAAGCCTTGAATGGAATTCGAGCGCACACGACGCACACCCGACGCACCGTTGACAACCGTCTCAATTGGGAAGGTGACGAGTTTTTCAACTTCCTCGGGCGCCATACCGTGCGCCTCGGTCAGAATGCTGACGGTCGGCGCCGTGAGGTCGGGAAAGACATCGACCGGCAGCTCCAAGGTGACGATGACTCCTAAGACACATAGGCCCGCCGTCGCAATCAGCACAATGAGTCGATTGCGCAAACTGGCCTGCATCAACTTATCTAACATTGGTACTCTCCTTCAGCCGACCGGCTAATGGGCGTGGCCGTGGCCGATTTCCGTCGAGGTCGACGCCAGCTTGACAAAGTAGCCACCTTCCGTGACCACGCGCTCGCCCACCTCAAGCCCGGTGAGGATGGATACCCAGTTCTTGAATCGGAGTCCTTTTGTCACAATGCGTTTTTCGAATGACTCCCCTTCGTGCTGGATGAACACCACGTCGATGCCGTTGTCGTCGTAGATCGCACCGACAGGCACGGCCGTGGCGGAGGATTGTTCCGATGTGTACAGTTCAACAGGCGCGATCTCGTTGATCTTCAGTGCGCCCTCCTCGTTGGCCACTTCGATCAAAACCGGCACCGTCCGTGATTCCGGATCCAGTGCGCCGCCACTGCTGAGCAGTCGCATGCGTGGACCGTTGATCACAACACCGTCCCGCCCCGTTTTGACAAGCACGCCGACCGGCGTACCGAGTGTGCGATAGTCGCGCTCGTATACGTTAGCGCGCAGCCAAACGGTCTGCGGATCGGCAATCGCCATTAGCTTGTCGCCTGCTGAGACGCGCTGTCCCGGTCTCAAATTCCACTCAATGACGCGGCCATGAATCGGCGCGTGCAATTCGAGTGCGTCGGTGTCCCCACCTCCACGAAGCGACTCAAACCCCGCTTTTCGTGAGCGATACTCGTTTTCAATCGCCTCGAAATCGCGTTCCGATAGCGCCTCGCGCTCCTTCAGCCGCTGTGCTCTCTCGTAATCACGCTGAGCCTGCTCAAAGGCGAGCCGGGCCGACGCCCAACCGTCGCCCAGAAGTGGAGGTGTGATCACGGCCAGGATGTCGCCGCGAGACACCGATGTACCCGGCAACGCGGGCGTCCGGCCGCCATTGAACTGCACGACACCGTCAACCGGTGAAATCACCTCCACATAGGCATTGGGGCTTGGCAGTATCTCACCAATCGCCCAGACGGATCGCTTGATCTCCCGCCGCTCGGCCGTCGCGGTCGCAAACGGGACCTTCCACTGCTGCTCTTTGAGAAACGTGATCAGGTCACCGGCGTCTTTATGCACGTGCGGGAGATACTTCTCCTCGGCGTAGACCTTGAAATCATCGACCGCGAATGTGTCGGTGACGGTTGGCCCGTTGTACACAAGTGTAAACTCGCGCGGGCCGGGAGAATCAAATGTCACCGACGGCTTAAAAATCCCCTCTCGCAATAACTGGTCGGCCGTAACAGATTTCTGCGTACCGTTGATGCCGCTAAACAACAGAGTCACCTCTCCCTCACGGATCGGTTGAAATCCGTCGAGAATGGTCAGATGGATGATAAAGTCACTCGGCTCTCCGACGACCATCATCGGATATTCCATAAACAGCTCCATCCGGTCAGTCCATTGGGTGACCGCGACCGTGGGAGGACCTTCGTCGGCGTGGGCGTGCGCGTCGTCCTCGGACGCGGCATGTTCTCCAGACGCGTGCACGGGAGCCACCGCACTGATCAGTATCAGGAACAGGATTCCTGCGAGTCTCATGTTTATCTCTCCTCCGGAGCGAACTCGACCAGTGTTGTACCGGCAATCGATTCGAGTTCGAAGATGTATTCGTAGTACTGGGTCATTTGTGCGTAATAATCACCGAGTCCGGTGGCCGTGATTTGAATCGCGTTGAGCAGTTCATGCAGGCTGATCCAGCCGTCCACGTACGACTGCAGCAGGCCATTGGCGAGGATGCCATTGGCGGAAACACTGCCAACTGCAGTGAGTGACGCCTGAGTCTCCTGAATAGCATCCACGAGCGCACGGACGCGCGAGAGCATACGGATACGAAATGCATTCGCCTCTCGGCTGGCAATCTCGCTTTGGATGTCATACCGCCGCGCTGCCGCGCCGTTGCGATTGAACAGCGGGATCCCCAGCGAGAGGCCAATGACATACCCGGTCTCATCGGAATCGTATTCCTTGTACCCACCGTAGGCGGTCAGATAGGGGATGAATCGTCCCCTGGCCGCGTCGGCCTGGGATTGCAGATAGTCGATGCGCAGTTGTCGTGCGTTCAATCCCGGGTGTTGGTCCAGTGTCTCGCCTGCGTCTCTCCATTGCTCGACATTTGGCGTGGTCATGACGACCGGCGTGGCCAGCCGCATGGGCGCGCCGGCATCGATGCCGAGCAGACTGCGCCACTCGGCGTTGGCTGCTGCATGGTCATTAATCACCGACTGACGTGCACGGTGGACACTTACCAGCGTCATGCGCACAAGCTGTTCGTCGACCGCCGACACGTGGCCTTCTTCCCGCCGCGCGGTGATGATGCGTGACACGTCCGGGACGATTGCTTCGAGTTGATCGATCTTCGCTAAGTGGTCATTGAGCAACCACAGCGCGACGTATTCGGATCGCAGCTCGGCCAGCAGCAGGCGCGTTTCGTATTCCCATTCGCTTTGTGCGCCTGCCACTCGCGACTTCCAACTTGATCGTGATTTCAAATACGACCAGGGCGGCTCGAAGCTTTTCTCAATGGTGAATTGACTCTCCGCCACACCGACGTCTTCGCGGTCAAATGCGAGTGTCGGATTCGACCACGCCAGCGCGTCGTCGCGCTCGGCGTCCACAAGGTCATGTTGGTGTCGGAGAATCTGTGCTCGCGTAGATTTCTCGCGCGCGTAGCTGTCAAGTTCCGAAAATGAAATGGTCAGTGTGTCCGCCTGTACCTGTAGCCATGGAATGATAACCATGCATAAGCCCAGGCCGGCCCACCATGCACGACGCTGCATAGGGGTGTCCTTCGTTAGTGGTTCCGGGTAATCGTGAACGTTGTGTTACTGCTTAGACGGACTGCGGGGGACTGCGGGGATCACACTGGAAACTTCGCCACTGATGGCTTGGGATCAACCGATCATCAAATAGAGCGATCCTTGAGACAGTCGGATATATCGCAGAGAGCGAAGACGTGGTGTTCGGATTATCGGCAATGGCAAGAATCGGCACCGTCTGCTGACTGCGAGTGATAAACCACTTACACGACCATTGGTCGAATTCCTGATGATCATCGTTGTGATGGTGACGATCGTGATCATGATGGTGATGATCATGATGATGGGGAATGTGCACAGGATCGACATCCAGCGGATGAACACTGAATCGAATCGGCCATCCGTCGTTCTCATGGGCATGGTGGATGTGGGCGACAGCATAGAACTGCCCGAGGCACAGCGCAAACAGCGCCACGGCCGCTATGAGAACACATGATCGACGAACGGAGCGGGTCATGCTCTACATACGGCCCGAAATTGAAACCGATTGTGTCGGATTTGTGCGGTGCTAAGGTCCGGTCACGCGAACGTATACGCCCCCACCGGCAAATCGATGCGCGTCTTGACCACTTCGAGGTCCTGGTGGGTGTCGACGTCGACGATCACTTCGTCGGACTTGATTTTGACTTCCAGGATGTCTTTGGGATTCTGTTCCAGGACGACGCCGATGCCAACGTTGCCGCGCAATGCCAGCAGACTGTCGAAGTACTTCTGCTTGTCGAACATCACCGGGTAGCCGCGGTCGCCGTTGTGCACCGGAACGGCGATCCCCTTCTTGCTTTTGGTGAATGAGTCAATGATCTGATCGACCGTCGCACTGGTCACCAGCGGCATATCGCCCATCGCCACCATGACCGCCTTACAGCGGTCATCGAGATGCGCCAGACCGCGCTGCAACGATGCCGATATCCCCACGCTCGGCGTGGGATTGATCACGACCTTGAGACCGCCGATGGAGAGTTTCTGCACCATCCGGCGCGCGTCGTGGCCGAGAATCAGAAGCAACTCATCCAATTTCGAGCTACGCAGATTGCCAACGACGACGTCTATGAGCGCCGCCATCTCGTGTTGCAGAATCGGTTTTTCCCTGCCCTTACGTTTGTTTTGGCCGGCCGCCAAAATCAGCCCGGATACCATGGTCTCCCCCCTTGCGTCGACCCGGTTGTAATGGCTCTACAGCAGCCCTCAGAACTCACTGGCCGTAAATTTTGGCACAGCGCACTAATCGCGCAAGGGTAAAGTGAACCGTTTCAGACGATTATCTTCGTTTAATAAACCCTAGCAATTTTGTCGAATTTCCACGTTTGCGGGCGTCACAGCCGGTCCCCATGATGTTCTGACAATCAAATGCAGCGCGACACTTATCCAATCCCCCCCGTAAAACGGAGAAAGATATGTGACAGCGGACGCGTTGGTTATTATAGTCCAGCCGTCTTGCATGGCGACGAGGGAGGGTCAATGAAGCGGTTCATCTTCTGGGTAATGGTAATGCTTGCTGGGAGCGTCCCGACGGTCCCGACGTACGCGGAGAGTCCGATTGCGATCACGGGTGAGATTCGTGGGCGCTACGAAGCCGATAAGAAGTCCTTCGACGACGGTGCGCATGCCAAGACGTTCAATCTGCTGCGTACGCGTGTCGGCGTATTAGGGGAGGTCAAGGAGAATGCGTCGGTCTTCGTGCAATTTCAGGACAGCCGCCTGCTGGGAGGACGATCTGATGCAACGCTTGACGAGCAATCGGGAACGCTCAACAACGGCGCCAACGTTGACGTGCATCAGGCGTTCTTTCAAATCGATGAACTGTGGTCACAGGGCCCGGGTCTGAAGGCGGGGCGCTTCGAATTGAACCTCGGCAATCAACGTGTCTTCGGTGCGGTTGGGTGGCATAATGTCGGCCGATCATGGGAAGGTGTGATCGCCTTTCTCGAGCGGACGGCATTCCGTACCGATATGTTCTGGCTAAAACGACGTGAATACAATGATCACCGCGGCAATTTGGACTTCGACATTATCGGAGCGAATGTCGCCGTGACCCGACTCGGCGCTGAATTGCTGCTTGTCTATGAGCATGATGCGCTCGATGAACTCGAGCGCATCAACATCGCCGGCTATCTGAATCGCCGGTTTGGAAATCTGCAAGTCATCAGCAATGGTGTTGTTCAGGTTGGATCGAAGGAGATCGCAGCAAGCATTGATCAGGACATCAGTGCCTTCCTGCTCACTGGGGAGCTTATTGTCCACTTCGACTCGCCGCAGCAACCGCGCGTATCGGCCGGATTGGACTACGCATCGGGCGATGATGAACCTGATGACGATGTCCATGCCTACGACAACCTCTATTACACCGGTCACAAATTCCGCGGGCATATGGACTACTTCGTAGCGTCCCGGCCCGAAGGCTTGCTCGATGTGATTGCCCGTGGCTCGATCTCTCCCGCTCCCGGCTGGCGACTCGGGATCGATGCGCACTGCTTCCGCTCGGCCGCTGAGTACCTCACGGAAGCAGGTGAAGAATCGAATGCGATTGGTGCCGAATTCGATTTGCACGCATCGACAACACGTGTCGCCGGAGCGAACATCGCCGGCGGTGCATCGGTGTTCTTCCCCAGCGACGATTTCGCGGGGACTGATAGTGAACCCGGTCTGTGGGGCTATCTGATGGTCACCGTGGCCTTTGGAACCGACCAATAACGATCACCACATAAGGAGCTGTCGCGCATGTCAACCTCACGATTCTGCACACTCGTTGCACTGCTTCTGTTCGGTGCATGTGGCGCCGCGTTTGCCCAAACGCCCTCGGAAGTCGCCGGCAAATGCATGACCTGCCACAAAGAAAAATCACCCGGACTGTATCAACAGTGGTTTGAAAGCCAGCACGCGGTGCACAAGGTCACGTGTATCGACTGCCACGGCGCCGAAAAGGGCGAACCCGACGCGTTTGAGCACTACCAGGCGACGATCGCGACGCTAGTAACGCCGAAGGATTGCCGCACCTGCCACCCCAAGGAAGCCGATGAAGTGCAGCAATCGTATCATGCCACCGCCGGAAAGATTCTCGATTCGAAAGATGCGTATCTCGCACACGTGTCGGCCGGTGAGCCGGTCGCCATGCTCGGATGCGAAAGCTGTCACGGCGCCAAAGTGCAAATCGATCCTGACTCGCCCAACAAACTCTCGCGTAAGAGTTGGCCGAATTCGGGGATCGGACGGATCAATCCCGATGGTTCGCTCGGCTCCTGCAACGCCTGCCATACACGCCATCTGTTTTCGAATGCACAGGCCCGCCAGCCGGAAGCCTGCTCGAAGTGCCACCTCGGCCCCGATCACCCGCAAAAGGAAGTGTACGAGGAATCGAAGCACGGCAACGCGTACTACACCAACATCGACAAAATGAACCTCGACTCCGATACGTGGGTCGCCGGTATCGATTACAACGCCGCGCCGACCTGCGCCACCTGCCACATGTCGGCCGCACCCGGACTTGAGCTGTCGCACGACGTCGGACAGCGGATCAGTTGGACGCTGCGCCCGGAGGTTTCGGTTAAAAAGGACAACTGGGAAGAAAAACGCGACCGCATGCAGAAGGTGTGTGTGAGCTGCCACGGTCAGTCGTTCGCTGACGGCCACTACTACCAATTCGATGCGGTCGTCAATCTTTGGAACGAAAAATTCGCAAAACCATCGGGTGAGATCATGAGCATGATTCGTGAGAAAGGTCTGCTGGAGCGGCCGGCGAGTTTCTCTAACCAGATCGAATGGACGTACTGGGAATTGTGGCATCACGAGGGCCGTCGTGCGCGCCACGGCGCCGCCATGATGGGACCCGATTACACCTGGTGGCACGGCATGTACGAAGTCGCCAAACACTTCTACTTCAAGTTTCTCCCCGAAGCGCAGGAGTTCGATGATCCCGACGTCAATGCGTACATCGAAGAGCTGCTCACCAAAGATCCGATGCACTCCTGGGTCAATAAGGACACCGAAGCGTTGAAAGAGATGATCCGTTCGGGTGAGATGCAGGATGTGTATCAGGACGTTTACGAAGAAGTGAAGGACCGTTAATGCTGCAGCGGTATCGTGCGTTCCTTCGCGGTGTGTCGGTCAACTGGGTCGGCAAGCTGGGCGTCGTACTCACGACGTCGGCATTTGTCACCTTTGTCCTCTTTGAACTGGCGCATATCACGGGACTGATTTATCAGTCATACATCGGACTGATCAGTTACCTGGCATTGCCGACGCTGTTTGTCATCGGGCTGGTCTTGATTCCGATTGCGTGGTACATGCGCCGCCGTGCCACCGGTCTGAGCACCAGCGAATTGATCCAACGACACTTCGACGAATCGGAACGCAAAGGAAAACTGTTTGGCGCGCGACTGGCGCGAGTGCTGCTGGCGTTGACACTGGTGAATGTCGTCTTTCTGATGGCGGCCAGCTCGCGCATGCTGCACTTCATGGACGAGCCCAACTTCTGCGGTACCGCCTGCCATTCGGTGATGCATCCGGAATGGATCACCTATCAGAATTCACCGCACGCACGTGTGGCGTGTGTCGAATGTCACGTCGGTGAGGGTGTCGACGCGCTGATCGACTCCAAGCTCAACGGCATGTGGCAGATGATTTCGGTGACGTTCAATCTGTACGAGAAGCCGATCCCGACTCCGGTGCATCAGCTGCGCCCGGCGCAGGAAACCTGCGAAAAGTGCCACTGGCCGGCCAAGTTCTACGGACGACGGATCGACAAGATCGTCGAACACCAAAATGACAGCGCCTCGACCCCAGAGTACACCACGCTCGCTCTCAAGGTCGATGCCGGGTCGCGCGCCACCGAAGCGGGCATTCACTGGCACATTGCCGCAGAAAACGAGGTCCGTTACGTTTCGGTCGACCGGGAACGCAAGACCATGCTCTGGGTCGATGTGAAACAGGAGGACAATTCATTCAAACGCTTCAATAACACGCGTGCCTCGGAGCACGAGTCCGAACAGGAACCGCGCGTAATGGACTGTGTCGATTGCCACAACCGCGCGACACACATCTATGAGGATCCCGCGGTGGCTATTGACGAACGTCTCGCCCGCGGTGAATTGAGCCGTTCCCTTCCGTTTATCCGGCGTGAAGGATTTGCCGCGATCACAAGCAACTACGCCGACAGCAACGCCGCGATGGTGGGCATTGAAAACCACCTCTATGGATTCTATCAGCGAAACATGCCCGATGTGGCGCGGTCACACACCGCGGCCATCGACAGTGCAATCACCGTGCTGCGGAATATCTATCGCCGCAATATCCATCACGGCATGAACGTGACCTGGAATGCGTATCCCAATCATCTCAACCACAAGGACGGTGGCGGCTGTTTCCGGTGTCACAATCCCGACATGCGCGCCGATGACGGCAGCTTCATCTCCACCGATTGCACACTGTGCCACTCGATCCTGGCGTACGACAGCCCGTCGCGTTTCGAGTTCCTGCGCGCCGCCGACACGCTCGATCCCAACTACCCGATGCATGAGTACCTGCGCACGGAATACCTGACGGGCGAGAACGAAGGTGCGCCTGAGACCGATACAATGTTGAGATCACGAGGGATGTAGAGGACGATTCGGCGTTGCCGAATGGGCGGACAGAGATATCCGTGCCACCGAAATGCAACCAGATGATGGACCCATCGGCTGGGGTCCTCCCACCCAAGGTCGTAAACCCGTTATAGCGATTGTCATAAATCCTTTCCGTTTGGATCAGGGTGCCACGGGCCTTGAGGGGTGTGTTGCAAAACCTGCTGTCTATCATCACCTCAGACTGGGGAGGGCGAG
>CAYTTY010000027.1:0-51641 GCA_964440935.1 uncultured Ignavibacteria bacterium
GCCGTTCAACTTTTTAACCGCCGACGGCGGTTTCAACTAAGAATGGGATTCCGCCAGAGACTCTAACCGCTTCCTCTGAAAATCTTCAATAATGGCAGGAGTAAGTTGGGCCAGGAGCGTCACTCTCGGCTGGAAGAGTCTGAGAAATGCCAGAAAAGCATTCAAAGCTGCCCGATACCGCTTAACAGTATTCGGAGCAGAGTGAAGCCGGACATGGTCCAGAAAATCGGCGAAGAAATCATCGATGCGGACACTCTTTTGCGTGAGTCCGAGTTTCTCAAGCCTACGTGAATTCTCCAGGGATTCGACCTGAGACTTCAGCTTTCGGGCGTCTGTTTGAGTGCCAGCTTTTAACCACTTGCGCTTTCCCGCGTAGGAGACTACGACGTAGAAGGTCTTCTTCCCTCGCTTAGAGGTCTTTGATTGTATGCTCGCCACATTCCCTCCACGGTTAGAAAGCCGTTAGAAATATGGGGTGGTGGAGAGTATGTTGTCAATAACATGAAGAAAGGAAATGACATACAAAGTTAGAAACAAAATGGCGGAGAGACCGGGATTCGAACCCGGGAGACGCGTTAACGCCTACGCGCTTTCCAGGCGCGCTCCTTCAGCCACTCGGACATCTCTCCGCGTCGCTACTGGAACATATCGGTTGATATACGGTCAAGCAAGCGGGTTCGACTGACGTGGAATGACGCGGCAGGAACGGGTCTTGGGTTGCCGAATGTAGCGACTCCCCATAGATTTGCCGCAATCTTAACTGTGTCGATAGTGACCCTATGACCACGTCAAACAACCCAGACGACCCTCAATCACCGGACTCGTCAGGCTGGCAAGAACCGGACGACCGCGCCGCAGCATCACCGGACTCGGCAAGGGCTCAAGCATCGCCGCCGGCCGGGCCACTGCCCAGGCCGTTGCGGTGGTTTCGGCAGGTGTGGCTGTGGGTGGGGTGGATTGCGATTGTGGGGCTGACCGGGCGGTTTGTGCTTAAAATGCTCGATCCGCTGCCGGCGGTGGCCTTTCTGTTGACTGTCGCGGCATTCTGTATCCCCGGGTGGGCGCTGGTGTCGCTCATGTGGGGGAGCGACAGGTCGACACGCGATGCCGAATTGTGGCTGTGGGGTGGAGCAATTGGCGTGGCGATCAGTTCGTGGGTAGCCCTCACCGAAGGGGCGGTGACCGGCCATGCGAGTGGGCACTGGGTCATTGGTCTCGACGCGCTGGCCATTGTGGTTTGGCTGTTATTCGCCCGTCGCGACGGGTTTGCGCCGATTTCCATTCGTGCGTGGACCTTCGGTGAACGAGTCGTCTCGCAACTGGCGATCCTATGGGTCCTTGGGATTGTTCGCAAAGCATACTTCAGCTTCGGAGTCACCGGAGAGGGGGGGTATGTCTTGCTGCCGGCCTCATACGCGGTCGATTTCCTCCAGACACTAACTCATGCGGCGGCGCTGAGTCTGAGCATTCCTCCCGAATCGTTGGGTTTGTCGGGCGTTACGGCACCCGTGGGATCGTGTGTGCTTTTTCTGCCGGTGATCGGCCGGTACTGGATGGATCCGGTCGGATCGTTGAGCGCATGGACGATGCTGACCCATCTGATCAGCGCGCTGGGGTTCATCGGCGTGGTGATGACCGTGTTTCGCGCGTTCATATTCGATTTGCGTCGTCTCATAGCCGCTGTCGTCGTGCTGCTGTTTGCCTATAGTTCATACTGGCTGGTGCTGGCGATACAGTCGGATGCCATCAGCTACCAATCGGCGTGGTGGCGGACGTCTTTGACTCCGCTTTACTACTTCTGGTCGTTGACAGACGCCCAGACGTTGGTCACGCTGGCTTTGTGGATGGTGGGCGCACTTTGGCTGCGTGCGCGCCGTCAACCACCGGCGTTGATTGGGTACCTTGGGGTCGGAATTGGCGCCGGTATCAGCGCGTCGATTGATCCGCAATTGGGGTGGCTGAGCCTGGTGGCGGCGGTGGCGTGGTTGATCGTGCTGTCGATTCAGTTCCCGAATGAACGAGAGCGTATCGGTCTCGGGGCATTCGTGGTCATCGTGGCGGTGCTGTTTACAACGACGCCGCTCTGGTGGTTTGGGGTGCAGTCGCCGTATCCGTTCAGTGAATTGCAGTTTAGTGGCAGCATCGATGACTACCTGTCGTTGCCGGCGCGGTTGATCATTCTGTTTGGTTCGCTGCTGCTTCTTCCTGTCTGGGGATATTCGCGCCGTGTGTGGATCAGTCACCAAGTGGGCAAACCGATGTACTGGGCGATTGGGGTCGCGACATTGTTTATCATGCTCCATGTTGAGCTTGTTGGTGATCCATCGTACGGCGTGCGCACCGGCATCAGTGTGCTGTTCGTGTTGCTTCTGTTTGCCCTGGCGCGCGGGTTGTCGGGCGAATTTGTCTGGACGGATAAAATTACGATGATTGCCGGGATGATTGTGCTATTGGGAGTGCCGACGGCGGTATATGATTTCTACGCCATCGGACCGCCCGGATCCGGGCAGGCGATTCGGGTGCATTCGGAAGATCATCAGGCGGCGATGTGGGCACGGGAGAATCTGGACGCCGATGCGACCGTCCAATCGTGGCCGGAGTACGGCGATTCGACGGTTGTGCCACAATCGGTGGCGCCATTTGCGTGGGGGAGTCATCTGGCATTGCGTCCGATGGCCGCCGGACCGTTGGAGGGGTGGATTAACGAACTGCCGGTCTCGCGGCGGGCGGATGCAGAGAGCGTGTTTACGGCAGAGCGTCCTGATTCGACATACTTCCGGGCGAAGCGTCTGGGGATCGAATACATCTACGCCGGCCCGCATGAGTTTCGACGATTGAGTCGGTTACGTCCTCGATTGCGGGCGGCGCCGCGATACTTTGAGACGGTGTACGAGACCGATTCGGCGGGGATTTATCGGGTGTTTCCGTTGCCGTTGGATCCGGATGCGCGGTAGGTGTTCCTTTGTAGGCAGTGGGTGTCATTAGGGCGATTGTCAGAAGAATTGTCCGTTTGAAGCCAACACGGTGGTCATGTGTGGCGTCACCCGCCCTCGGGTGACGCCTTGTCGGTAGTGGAGATAGCCGTCACGCAACGGCACTCTGGAATCGGACAGTTATGCTGACAACCGCTCTAGTACTATCTCACGCGTGATACGTCGTAGGGCAGGAGCACTGCGCGTCCGTGACGTTGGAGACGGCGGGAGCGCTGGCAGCGCAGGGCTCCTGCCGATGGCGTTGTCGCGTGTCCGGCAGGAGCCCCGGGCGGGCAGCCGAATTGACCATGCCGAGCACGTGTGGCGCCCGGTGCTCCTGCCCTACGGAGTTCTGTGCGGCTCTTGGTGCGTGACATGACACTATGATGTGAGTTACGCGGGCCCTGATGGCCAAAAGCCGCCATCAGGGCCACAATTTTTGAGCCGGCATACGCGCGACCAACATGTAGGGCGGATGCGCGGACGGTTAGGCTTGGGTGATTGTTGCCGATTGGGTGCTTGGGCAGATGGTGATGAACGGAGAATGCCAGCGCACCCGCCCTACGGTTTTGTTTTGTGTATGCAAAGGTGAGTTACGCGGGCCCTGATGGATAAAGCCCCATCAGGGCCACGACTTCGATAAGAGAAACTGCCAGTTGGGTTTTCAGCATTGGGGGTGCGGGGTCGATACACTGACAGGGGACTGTGCTTGCCGGTGGCGGTGTGAACGTTCCCCGCAACGCTATGAGCCAACGCATCCGGGTCGCCTATCTCGTTGATTCCATTGATGATCCCACACGTGGGACGGTCAATCATGTGCGCCGTCTGACACATACGCTCGACGGTCACGAGTTCTTCCCGCATGTGCTGGTCTTAAATGATCACGCCGAGGATCGGCGATTGCAGGGGTTTACCTGCCGGGTGGAACGGTTTGGGTACCAGGCGGGCAAGCCGTGGGCCATCATGCGTGCGCGTTTGCGGTTGCAGAAGTATCTGCGGGAACATCGGTGTGACGTTGTCTGTGCATACGATCGTGTTGCGCGAATCGCCGGGTTGCCGATTGTGCGATCGGTACACGACGGTTTGTGTATCGGTGTGGCGCGGGATATGGGTCAGGATCTGAATCCCGATGACTTGCTTCGTTTGCGCCGGTCGAATGAACATGTGCACCGGTTTGTGGCCTCGTCGGCCGCGGTGGCCAATCGATTGATGCGCCAGGAGAAGGTCTTTCGCGATTGGATTGACATCATTCCGGAGGCGGCACTGCTCGATGACGGGCCAGTGCGAACCGAAGAGAGCTTTGTTGAGGCACGACACTCCTTTGGATTTTCAATTCATGAACCGGTGATTCTGGTGCACGGTGCATTTGCGCCCTGGACTGATCGGACGATGATCTTCGAGGCACTGGAGTTCTTGGCGGAACATCATTCCAATCTCCGGTTTGTGATGATGGGACGGGGTCCATCGGATGCGATTGCGGCCGTGCGTGCCGACGCCGAGCGGCGGGCATTGGAACGGCAGATTGTGATTGCCGATGATCCGCAGTTGTTCGAGCGCTGGACACTGGCGGCGAATGTGGGGATTACGGCATCGCTGTATGAGGGTGCAGCCGACGCGTTACTTCGTTTCATGGCGACCGGTTTGCCGGTGGTGGCGACATCATCGGGAGACAATGCCGAGATCATCTCACACGGGCAGACCGGGTACCTGGTGCCGCCGCGTGAGGCCGATGCCCTGGCGATGCGCATCCATCTGTTGTTAGTCGCCAATGACCTTGAGCGGGACTTCATTGCGGCTGCCCGCGCCAGTGTCAACAACGAGTTCTCCGATGCGTTGGAGGCGCGGCGGTTCTCCGATTATTTTCGATCGTTGGTGTATGCGCAGCTTCAGGGGTTTGAGCGGATTGCTTAGGCGTTCCTCCAAGCAACACATCTGTTGAGGGTTGTTGCCATGGGCGGGCGCATAGGCGGCGCTTCTATAGATCGTGGAATTCAACGGATAAGAGGGGTGCCCCACCCTGACCATTCACCGGCTCCGTCGGTGAATGGTCAGGGTGGGTTTATCACTGAGGGGCGCAAAAGCCGTTAACCCGGATCCTGCACCAGAGTTGACCATTTCGTTAGATGCGGCGCACGAGATTCCCCACAATTTACTGTGGTCCAAACGGTTGATTGATCGGAGTTGTAGTGTGTCCTCGCGTCGCATCCGAGAATTCGGGGGACAAAGTGTAACCGCCCAAGGCGAGCTTTTCCGATACGCAAGTTATAGTGGGTTAACATGTTACCGGAGATTGTCCGTGGGGCTTGTGAAATATCCGGGTTAAAACGGTTGGAAAGAGTTGTGGTGTGGTCCCGTGGCACCCGGCTGAAGCCGGGTGTTAGAGTGATTGTCAGAAGTATTTTCCGTTTGTATTTCTATACTCTGTCATCCCCGTCGGCCGTGGCGGACCGAGACAGTGTCGTAATTGCTTGTTTACGAAGACAATGGATTCCCGCTTTCGCGGGAATGACAGCGAATGTTACCTTGGCAATCGGAAATCTATTCTGACAACCGCTCTAGAATGCAGTAAGCCCGCTTGAAGCAGGCTTTGCGCGATCGGAACTTGTAGGGCGGATGCGCTGTCCGTTGGGTTCGATAATCGATCATCCACGAAGCTATTTCCGTTTTGTTCATTCCATCATCTCCGACCGCGCATACGCCGGGTGGTCTTGTACACGTGCGCGGGTCGGCGGGTGTGCGCGTGGAGATGCTCGGGTAACTCGTTGAGGATCGAGCATGCGGATAAATGTCCGTGATGTCCTGCGCATCGCGCACCCGACCTACATGCTGGTTGATTTCTCGAAGCAGACGTTCTATGTTGGCCGTCCGGCGAGAGGCGGGGCGTTTTCCCATCCGTTTACGATTACTCGCTTTTGATGTGCAATGTCACAGTCGATTAGTACCGATACATTTCTGGCGGAAATGAACGAGCCGCAACGGATGGCCGTGCTCCACGAGCAGGGGCCGCTGTTGATTCTGGCAGGCGCGGGATCGGGGAAGACACGGGTCATCACGTATCGAATTGCGCATCTGCTGACACAGGGCGTAGATCCGCGACAGATATTGGCGGTGACGTTCACCAACAAAGCGGCCGGTGAGATGAAACACCGGGTGCGGCAGTTGGTCGGGCCGCAGGCGAGCGATCTGTGGGTATCAACGTTTCATTCGTTTGCCGCGCGGTTTCTGCGATTCGAGTATGCCGCCGCCGGGCTACCCCAACATTTTTCGATCTACGATGATGATGATTCAAAGGGCGTGATCAGGCGGCTGATCAACGATTTCAACTTGCCGTCACGGACGTTCACGGTCGGTATTGTCAAATCGAAGATCTCCGACGCCAAAGACCGGTTAATGACACCGTCGGCGTTCGCCAATCTCGCGCATGATGATTATCTGCGACGCATTGCCGAGGTGTATGCGGCGTACGAAGAGCGTCTGAGAGACGCCGGCGCGGTGGACTTTGACGATTTGCTGCTGCACGCTGTTCGTGCCCTTGAAGAGAATGAGTATGTGCGCTCGCGATGGCAACGGCGGTTTTCCCACGTGCTGGTCGACGAATACCAGGACACCAATCTGGCGCAGGTGCGGTTGATCAAAATTCTGGCCGAACCGGAACGGAATTTGTGCGTGGTCGGTGATGACGATCAGTCGATTTACGCGTGGCGCGGCGCCGATATCCGCAATATCCTCGAATTCGAAAAGACGTATCCCGAAACGAAGATCATTCGTCTCGAACAAAACTACCGCTCGCGTCCCAACATTCTTGAAGCGGCGCATTCGGTGGTATCATCGAATCTCAACCGGCATCCGAAGAAGCTGTGGACCGCCAAACAGCCGGGTGACAAGATCAGCGTGATGCTGGTCCCCGACGACTGGGCGGAAGCCGAAAAGGTGTTGGAGCAGGTCAGTGTTCTGTGTGAACGCGATGGTTTCGCGGTGACCGATGTGGTCATTTTGTTTCGCACCAATGCGCAGTCGCGTCCGTTTGAGGATGCCTGCCGCCGGCATTCGACGCCGTATGTTCTTGTTGGCGGGACGAAGTTCTATCAGCGGGCGGAGATCAAAGACGCGCTGGCGTACATGCAACTGACGATCAACGGGCGCGATGTGGCGGCGTGGCGGCGTATCGTGAATCGTCCGACACGCGGGATCGGGGACACATCGCAGAAAAAGATCGAAGATGCGCGCCGTCAGGACGGACGCACGTTTGAAGAATTCATGGGTGATCGTGCGGCAGTGACCGCAGCCGCTGGAAAACGGGCGGCGGGTGCGGCGGTGCGGTTTGCCCAACTGATCGGCGATCTGCGCAACGCCCGTACGACCATGACACTGGCCGACTGGTGCCGGTGGCTGGTCGACACGGTCGATCTGGAGCGTGCGTGGGAGGGCGATGATCCGGCGATGATCGAGACACGCACGGAGAACCTCGACGAGTTGGCGGCCGCGATGGCCGAATATGAGATGACTGCCGAAACACCGTCGTTGTCCGGATTCTTAGAGCAGGCCGCACTGGTGACCGACATCGACAACTATGAAGCGCGTCTTGAGGCCATCACACTGATGACCCTCCACGCCGCCAAGGGCCTCGAGTTTCCCGTGGTCTTCATCTGCGGACTGGAAGAGGGCCTGTTTCCGTTGTCGCGATCGATGGAAAAACCCGAAGCGCTCGAAGAAGAGCGCCGGCTGTTTTATGTGGGGGCAACACGGGCCAAAGAACGTCTGTTTTTGACTTATGCGCGTACGCGGCACCGGTTCGGGCCGATGGCGTCGATGCGGTCGCGGTTTATCGAAGAGATCCCGGCCGATTATGTCGACGTCGAAAATTACATTTCACCGAGCGAACTCGACGGTGACGGCCTCGGGTATGATGCCCCCGCCAAGTCGTGGGGACATCACAGTCTGGCACGCACCCGGACTGCGCGCGGCGTCTCGCGTATCGGGTCGACACCGTCGGCCGACGGGGCTGCGGTCGCGCTGAACATCCAGGCCGGCAGTATTGTGCTGCATCCGAAGTTCGGTGAAGGCGAAGTGATGACCGTGCGGGGCATGGGTGAGAATACGACCTGCGAAATCGCCTTCCGTGGCGGGTTCATGAAGACGCTGATGGTACGATTTGCGCAGTTGCAGATTTTGCGGCAGTAGGTTGGTTGCTGTATCCCCATTATAATTCCGGCTTGCTGCTAGTCCGCCCTGAGCCGATACTTCAACTGCTATGACCGTCCAGGCGATTAGGCAATCATTCGACTCGCCCCTCGAACGGTACAAGTGGCTTTGGGCGGGCGCTATAGTCGTGGCTGTTGGTTGTGCGGCATTGGCGGCCGCATACGGAGCGGTATTCAGTCTACTGCCACTTGTGGCGATGGCTGTTGCCCTCACGTTCATGTGGCCCCGCGCAGGAATTTACATCCTCATCTTGTCGATGTATTTTCGTATCGACTTGCCCGGGTTGTACGGGAAGTATCCCGGTGATGTCTTCACGTTCCTGATCATTTTCGGCGTGTTTTTCGGGCGTCTGGCTGAGGGGCGCAGGCCTTTAGACCGTGCTTGGGTTACGTCGATTTTTGCTGTGATACTGGGAGCATTTGCACTCACGTTGATTGGCGCCTACGATCTACAAGGAGGCATCGTCAATTGGTTTCGTCACCTGCAATTGTTCCTGCTGATTCTGGCATTGTTGACATGTATGGAACCAAAAGACCGAATACTCATCGTGCGATGGCTTCTTCTTATCACCACAACTGTTTCAATCTACAACGTGGCCGTGTTCGTTGGATCTGGTGGATCATTGCGTGTATTTGGTACGCCCGGCCAGTTCTTTTCGTTGTATAGCGCCCTCGCTGTCATGCATACCGGTGTCGGCTTTGTTTTGGGCCGAACGTTCATGCACCGTTTTGGCTGGGGGATCTTGCTGCTTATTAATTTTGCTGGACTGATGGCGACGCAGACCCGCGCGGCGATGATGCAGGCAATGGTTGGGGTTGTAATCTTGGTTGCGGTGACGCTGCTATGGGCATGGCGTTCCGGCCATTGGCCCCTCCAACGGCGGGTGGTGACACTTCTCATCAGCCTGGCTCTGTTGATCGTGATTGTTTTGTCAGGTCTCCTTCCCATATTTGAAGCGCCTGCAACGCGCATTACCAATGCGCTCGAGGGTCGTGCCGGTACAGTTGCGTTGCGGCTCTTCTTGTGGCAAGTTGCCCTTGGACTGTTTCTCGACTCACCGATCTTCGGCATCGGGTTGGCACAAACTAGTACGATGTTTGAGTGGCTGCCAGAGTGGCATTTGCAGCCGTTGGGAACACGTACATTCGGCCTGGGATCTCATAACGACGTTGTGGACTATTTGGCCTGTACCGGTCTGGTGGGGACCCTGCCGATCCTGTGGCTGTTGTGGCGAATGGTACAAACGGGCGCCGCACGCATTGCCCGGGTGCGAACCGAACGGGAGTTGGCGCTCACCTTGCATTTGTGGATACCGATTGCGTCGATGGCCATCTCCTTCTTCTTTAAGGAGAACCTGTTCTATTCACTGTCAGGCATGATGACGGCTGTCTACTTTGCCATGTGGGTGAAGCATACGCAACTGCCCCAGCCCTTATCTTCCGATACGAATACCGCTCGCACCTGATCCGAATAGAGGAACGCCCCAGAACAAGTCTGGGGCGTGTTCGTGGTGCGGCGATTATGGGAGATTGAAGTGGCAATTTCGGATTACGCGACTCCCAATTCCCGGGTCGCGTGGTGAAACTGTTCGGCGACCTGCAATTCCTGGCGTGTGGGCCGCCGGGTGCCATCCTCCCGCATGCTGTTATCAATCAGACGACTGGGGAAATTGCTGGCGCGAATGCCCCAGCGGGAGTGGGCGCGTGATTCGACTTCCGATTGGATCATTTGCAGACGGCGCTGACGACGTTTGGCATTGCGGCGACGAAGCCGTCGGACGGAGCGAACGTGTTTGTCAGGGAACATCAATGTTTGCCCTCCTGGTGTCACCTCAGTGGTGGCTGGTATCCCCTTGCACCCTCCAGTTTCTTCTACGTTTCCGTGAGGAGGCGGTTTCGTCTTCCGGTCCGATTTAGGCGATAATCGGCAGGTGCTCTTATCACGGGGCAATCCGCCTGCGTAGAAGTCCTTGAACGAGTGGAGGATTCACCGAGTGACCACCGACGTTGTACTGGTTGTTCATTTTCTCTGGTTACTGTGGATGATATCGGGCGTCCTCGTCGCGGTGGCGGGATTTGTCTGGCGGCGGGTGTGGGGCTGGCATGTCTTTCGCACTCTGCACGTGATCGGGCTCCTTGGTACGGCGAGTGTCCCGCTGTGGGCAGAGCGCGGTCTGTGTCCGTTGACGCTGTTGGAGTGGGAGTTGGCCGATGGTGGCTCCGGCGCAGCGGAGTCGTTTATCATCCGCATGATGTCGGACATCCTCTACGTTGACATCAGCCCGACGACACTTTCGATTGCGACGGCGTTTGCGGCGTTGATTACAATTGTGGTCTATGTGGCACGGTCACCGTGGCGGTATCGGCGGCGGTGAGGAACGCGCCTTTTTCAGGCGCAAGGCTGATACGACGAGCACGCTCGTGGCTCCACTGACGAACGTCAGTGGCACCCGTACCCGTTGAGGGTATACCTGTGTGAACCCACTTTAGCGGCCCCGCAATTGGTGAACAGATTGACGCCATGGAGTGGCGGAAACGCGGTTCCGCCTCACTCAGGATCTCACAGCAGTGCTGTGAGGTATTTACCTGCGTCCGGTGCCGAAAGCAACAATCCGTGTTGGAATGCGCTTGTCACGAGTTGTCACTTGCGACCGGTGGATCGAGCTTGCGGGAGTTGGCCCAGTCGGCCTTGGGGTCATCGATCACCAACGGTTTGATGCCGCCGGGGAAGCGGGCCTGGATTGTTTCATACTGCGCGGCATGGATCGGATCGGGGTGCTGCCAGTTGTGCAGGTAGTAGACGGTGTCGATGCCGGCTTGCAACAGTTCTTTTGTACAGCCGAAGCACGGACGCATTGTGCAATACAGCGTGGCCCCGGCCACGGCGACGCCAAAGCGCGCGGCGGACAGCAGTGCGTTTTGTTCCGCGTGCACACAAATGCAGAGGTCGTATGATGAACCCGAGGGGTACTTGTCGCGGTTGGCGCAGCGTTCGCAGCCGCCCTCATCGCAATTACGCATTTTCGAGGGTGTGCCGTTGTAGCCGGTGGAAACAATCCGATTATCGACCACCAGCACCGCCCCGACCTTGTTGCCCAGGCAATTCGCTCGCTCGCGCACCGTGAGGGCGATTTGCATAAAGTAGGTGTGCATGTCGGGACGGCGGTGTCCGTCGGCGGTCATGGCGGTGTTCTCCATAGGAATATGAGATACGTCAGGATTGTCCGAGTTTGCGATTCAGATCTTCGGATATGCCACCGGCTGCGGTCCACAGTTCGTCGAGATAACCCCGGCGTTCTTCGAATGCTTTCGCCTGCTCCTCGACGACCGCTTCGGCCTGCTTGGAGTCCATGTCGATCGTGGAGTTGATAAAGGAGGCGACACGGCCATTGTACAGCGGTGTGGCCAATTCGAGCAGTTTGTAGCGGTGCGCTTCCCACTTGTGGAAGGTAGCCGCCAATTCGTACAGAATAGAGACCCACGAGTTGATATCGATAGTGAACTCCTCATCCGATGTCTGATAGGCGGCCTTGATCGCTTTGACCGAATCGGGTGAGAAAATCTGCTCCCAGAAGATGCCGAACTGATCGTATCCGTGACGGAATCCGCGGCAGAGGGCAGCGAGGTTGACGTTGACCGGTTCGGGTTCCGAGCCCCCATTGCCACCGAAAATCTCGGTGGGTTTCGAGCCTTTCACGTTTCGCCAGAACGCCTCGTTGTTTTCCATCAGTGAGAAGAGCGTATGGACGACCTGACGGAACATCGGGGCGAGATGCGCGGCCGGATCCTTGGCGTCGTGGATCTTCGTTCCCAAATGCGCCTGGCAGACGCTCATGTTCTGCACGACGGCGCTGGTGGTCATCCAAATGTCGATACCGAACCGGGCAATGTCGGTATCCCAGACATCCTGCTCCATGTAATGGCGGGCCGCTTTGACTGAGAAGGCGAAGTCGCCGCCGATCGGCTGGCGGATGCGTTTGCCGTAGAGGGCACGCGTGATGTTGTACACGACGTTATTGGTGATGGTGCCGTCGTATTTGTAGCGCGTGTAGACGGGCGAAACGAAATCGTAGTTGTTATTGAGGACCGGATCGAGCAGGTGTTTAACCCATTCGCCGGTAATCGACCGCAGGTCCGAATCGACCACCATTGTTGCCTGGGCGTCGAGATGTTCAGCGATCTCAAAGATCGACCGCAGCGCCGAGCCTTTACCGGCTACGCCGCGATAGATCGAAACGAGTTTCTCCTGCCACGGACGGACATTGGTGTCACGGGCGATCTCGCGGGTGTCATCGGTTGACCCGCCGTCGGAAATCACGATGACGGCGCGGTAGTCCTTGAAGTGATCGTACAGACCGTGCGAGACCATCTTGATCACGTGCCCAATGGTGTCCTGGTTGTTGTAGCAGGGGATCCCGACGACAATATCGGCGCGTTCGATCATCTCCACGCGGCGGGAAATCCACTGCCGTAATGAGGTGTCATACTTCATCAATCATCTCCTGCATTGTCCTGGCGTACGGCTTCCAGGAGTCGGACGTCGAAATCGGGAAAGGCGGCGAAGACGCGGTTCCAGTTGGGAATGAAGGGCGGACCGATGGGGTCATCGTGGACCGTCTCGCCGGCTTCCCGAAGAACATCGGTGAATAGGTCAACGGCAGTGCCCTCTCCGTGACGATCGTAATGGAGACCGTTGATCAGGGCGTCGCCCTCGTAACGCACGATCATATCCTGGGCAATCCG
The DNA here is from genome assembly GCA_964440935.1 of uncultured Ignavibacteria bacterium. Lineage (GTDB taxonomy): Bacteria > Zixibacteria > MSB-5A5 > WJJR01 > WJJR01 > WJJR01. Next base: position 12,917 of record CAYTTY010000027.1, read on the forward strand.
TTTGTAACTGGCACGCAGGGAGTTGAAGAATCCCCGCGAGAAGGTCACGCTCTCGCTTTCGAGCGTAACGAACAGTGATTTGGCGATATCGATGGCCATGCGGTGGAGACCCTTGGTTTTGTCCTCCGCCGACAGCTCCTGGTGTTTGTGCTCGTAGTTCTCGGCCAATTCGACCTGGCAGATGCGTTTGACCGAGCAGTTGCGATAGATCTCGGCGAGCACGCCGACTTCGAGACCCCAGTCGGCCGGGATGCGGTTGAGTCGCGAGAGGTTGGTCATCATCGAGAATTCACCGGCGAGGGGGTAGCGGAAGCTATCGTAATAGTTCAGAATCGGCAGAGGACCGAGCATGCGGATCAGTGCGCGCAACAACGGTGTCAGAAACAGACGGGTCACGCGCCCGTGCATGCGATCGGTCACGCGTCCGTAGTATCCTTTGCAGAACTCGAAATCGAGCTGGCTGGAGGCCACGGGATAGATCAGACGGCCGAGCAGTTCGCGCGAGTAGGTGACGATATCGCAGTCGTGCAGCGCAATCACCTCGCTGCGTCCCTCGGCAATGACATAACCATAGGCCAGCCAAGCGCCCTGCCCCTTGCCGTAGGGCCCGGGATCGAGCCGTCCCTCGTTGTGCAACTGAGAAATCAGCCTCTGCATCCGGTCACCGGAGATCCACAGCAGCGTGGTTTTCTGCGGCAGGATCGAGAAGTACTCCTGGGCGTGTTTGAACTCCTCGCGCGTGCAAGGGCCCAGGGCCACAACGATCTCCCGGATGTAGCGGACACTGCGCAATTCCTCAACAATGTGGCGAAGCGCCGGCCGCGAGAGTTCCGCGTAGAGTGAGGGTAGAACCAATGAGACGCCGCGCACGCGCGTCATCTTCCACAATTCCTGTTCCAGCCGTTCCAAGTCGAGTTGTCCGAGCCGATGGAAGGTGGCAATCTGACCATTTTGGAAAAAATCACTCATTCGTTTACTCCGCCAACGGGATTATCGCACACAGAATGTGAAGTATACGACAGAAGCGGCGCGACAACAAACCGCTTCCCAGGAGGTTTGGAGGGAGTTTCCTGACGCGGGCGGGAGTGCACAAAAAAAGAAACCGTCCCCCGTCCGTGACAGGAGACGGCTCTATCGCCTTCGGTGACGACCGGTTACGCCTCTTTCAGGTGCTTCGAGACGAGCTTGGTCATTTCAAACATGGAGACTTGCTTCTTGCCGCCAAAGATGGCTTTCAGCTTGTCATCGGCGTTGATCATGGTGCGCTTCTTGTCGTCCTGAAGACCGTTCTTCTTGATGTACGCCCAGAGCTTTTTTGTGACCTCGGTCCGCGGCATCGCCTTTGCACCGATGACTTCGGAGAGGGCGCCCGACGGCATCATGGGTTTCATGAACGCGGGATTCGGTTTGCGTTTGGTCTTGGCTTTGGCCGTGCGTTTCGGTGCAGCCTTGCGTGTGGTGGTCTTGCGGCCGGCGGCAGAGCGTGTTGTGGTCTTCCGTCCGGTGGCTTTGCGCGCGGTGGTCTTGCGCGTTGTGCCTTTCCGCGCGGTTGTTTTGCGGGTGGTGGCTTTGCGCGCGGTGGTCTTGCGACCGGTCGTCTTGCGCGCAGTGGTCTTACGCGTGGTCCCGCGCTTCGCTGTGGTCTTCTTCGTCGCGGTGGTTTTGCGCGCGGGTTTCTTCTTTGTTGTCGCGGTTTTCCGCGTCGTCTTCTTTTTTACTGGCATTCGAGCCTCCTGAGTGAAGAATGATGGTGAGTCACTGCGTTTGTGTTCGATTTGTACGTCACCGGGTTGCGTCTCCGTCTGCAAAGATCATCACTTCGTCTCGTCGCGTTTGATTGCGTTATGATGAGTGATCGCATGGTCATCGATACAGTGCCGGCAGTGCCTCATCCGTTCGGCGCTGCCCCCCTCGTAGAGCTGTTGTCCGTCTAAGACGTTGTCACCCGTTAGCTCACCCCGCGCATACAGGGAGAATTGCCCCGTCTACGAGGGAAGCATGGATTGCTGCGCAATGCTTCGCAAGTAAAAACATTCGACTTTCTCCCTCTGAGACGCACTTTTTTTCATAGGTGATTTGAGGGGTGTGGACGGAACTTCCCCGATGGAATGCCTGTTTTCCCCCTCAGTGGCCGTCCGTTGAGTCCGATTTCCGCTGGAAAGAGCCCCGACTTTGGACGCACATTGTGAGGCTGTCGGGAGCCGGACACCCTCTTGGAACCAGTCAAGGAAGGACACCATGACCCTTGTTGCCGCCTCTGTACTGTCAGCCGATTTCACCCGTCTTGACGAGGATATCCACCGTGTTCTCGACGCCGGAGCCGACTGGCTGCACCTCGATATCATGGACGGACACTTCGTGCCGAACATCTCCTATGGGCCGGGAATCGTTGGCCACATCAACCGCATCACCGAGGCCTTCCTCGATACGCACCTGATGTTGAGTGAGCCGGGACGGTACGCCGAGGACTTCGTCAAGAACGGCTCCGACTCGATCACCTTCCATCTCGAGGTGGAGCCCGATCCGTATCCTCTCATCCATCGACTGCGCGAGATGAACGTGCGCGTGGCCCTCACGCTGAATCCCGATATGCCGGTCGAGCGCGTTCTCCCCTATGTCAAAGACGTCGATATGATCCTGGTGATGTCGGTTTTTCCGGGGTTCGGGGGACAGGAGTATATCCCCGAGAGTACCGAGCGCCTTCGCCGCATCCGAAAGCAGATCGATGACGAAGAGGCCAACTGTCTGTTGGAGGTGGACGGTGGGATTAATCCGGAGACCTGCGGTGAGGCGGTGGCCGCGGGGGCCGATGTGCTGGTGGCCGGATCGGCGATTTTCGGGAATCCGGACTACGCGGCCACAATTCGCGCCTTGAAGGCGTAGCACATAGTTAATCGTAGGGATGAATGTAACGATCCGCCAACGTCGGAGATAGGGAGATCATGACAGAGATTGAACCAGTACTGCAAACCGTATACCAGGGCTCCATCGACGACATGTGGGACGAACTCTGGGAGCGCTCCTCGATTGAGCGCCTCATCGAGCGCCTGGCCAAGGCTGATCCATCGCTGTGGTCCGATGATGCTGCTGTGCGCGAGTCGATTGCCAACCGGCTCGGGTGGCTGCGCATCGCTTCGTCGATGTTGCCCAAAGTTGATGAGCTTGAGGAATTCGCGAAATCCGCTCGTGCGGATGGATTGACCAATGTTGTTTTGCTGGGCATGGGAGGCTCGTCTCTCTGCCCGACGGTCCTCGCGCGGATGTTTGACCGACCGGCCGACTCCGGGGAGTTCATTGTTCTGGATGCGACCGACCCCGATACGGTGCTGCGGGCCGAACGGTCGGTGGACCTTGCGCATACGCTCTTTCTGTCCGCGTCGAAGTCGGGCCGTACGGTGGAGACACTCTCGCATACCGAGTACTTCTGGTCGCGCATGAAGGAAGTGGCCGGAGATAAGGCCGGGCAGCACTTCGTGGCCGTCACCGACGAGGGATCGGATTTGCAGACAATCGGCGCAGAGCGGGGATTCCGTCAGGTGTTTATCAATCCCGCGGATATCGGTGGACGGTACTCGGCGTTGTCGTATTTCGGGTTGGTTGCCGGGGCGCTGATTGGGGTCCCGCTGACCGACTTTCTGCGCCACGCCATCGGTGTTGAATCAGCGGGTTTGAGCGGATTGAAGCAGAACGACACAATGGATCTGGGTCTGTTTCTCGGTGCCGCTGCTCGCGATGGGAAAGACAAGCTGACGTTTCTCGCATCGGAACGGATGGCGCCATTGGTCCCCTGGATCGAGCAATTAATCGCCGAATCGACCGGTAAATCGGGCGTGGGTATTGTGCCGATTGAAGCGGAGCCACTCATGACATTCGACCAGTACGGAGATGACCGGTCGTTTATCGTACTGCGCTTTGCCGATGATACTGATCCGACCGGCGGTCTGCTGGAGCAATGTTTGAGTGGCCAATGTCCGGCTGTTGAAATCACGCTCCCCGATGTCACGTCTCTTGGTGGGGAATTCCTCCGCTGGGAGATTGCCACGGCGATTGCCGGATGGGGACTGAACATCAACCCGTTTGATGAGCCCAATGTCCAGGAATCAAAGGACAATACGAACAAGGTGCTGGAGACCATCGGATCCGATGGTCGGTTGACATTGCCCGAACCGATCGCCAGCGAGGGAGATCTCAAAGTCTTTCGTGGTGATGGGTCAGCGGTCGATGATGTCATCTCGGGCTGGTGGTCGGAGGCGGCGGCGTCTCAGTATGTCGCCATTTTAGCGTATGTCGATGAAAGCGATGAGACCGAAGAGTTGCTGGCGCGGCTGCGCCGTCACCTTCTGGTGACAACCAAACGGGCGACCTTGCGCGGATATGGGCCGCGGTACCTTCACTCCATCGGACAGTTGTACAAGGGCGGACCGCAGGTGGGTGCATTTCTGGTGATTTCGTCGGACTCCACTGAGGATGCCGATGTGCCAAACGCCTCGTATTCATTCCAATCGTTGAAGATGGCGCAGGCTTTAGGTGATGCCGAATCGTTGGCGTCGCGAAACAGGCCGCTTTTGCATGTTCATCTGTCGAGGCTGCAATCGGGTTTGCGCGCGCTGGTTGAGCGAATTGAGAGGGCCGGTTAGAGCAGATGGATGCTCGTCACTGTGCGACAAAAATTCGGTTTCCAAACGGATTTTGGGTTCAGCCAATTTTCGGTGTCACGGCCCTTCAGGGCCATGCGCGGTCCCTGCACCGTCGCAACAGCACCGGCCTTCAGGGTCCGTTGAAAAGGGCGTGTTATATTGGATAGGGCGTACCCAGTATGCCCTTACGAATCGTGGTCATTGGGCCGCACGATCTAAAGATGTCTCAGGGTTTTTCAACACAGCGTGAGGGTTGGGATGCCCTAAGAAACTTGAGTATGCAGACGGTCACGGGGAGTTTGCGTAACGGCACTGCGATCAAAACTAAGGAGTTACCGTGAAATTAGCGATGGTTGGACTGGGCAAGATGGGGGCGAATATGACGCTCCGCCTGCTGCGTGATGGACATGAAGTCGTTGTCACCGATCACTCGGCAGACAAGATCAAGGATGCCGAATCGGAGGGTGCCATCGGTGCATCGTCAAATAAGGAACTTGTCTCCAGGCTCGATCCCCCGCGGGTGGTTTGGCTGATGATTCCGGCGGGAGAGATTACCAATAACGCTGTACGGGAGTATGCCGAATTGCTGAGTCCCGGTGATCTGTTGATCGATGGTGGCAATTCACGCTGGACCGATTCGGTGGAGCACCACAAGTACTGCGCGGAGCGTCAAATCAAGTTCCTCGACGTCGGCGTCTCGGGTGGTGTGTGGGGACTCGAGGTTGGCTACTGCCAGATGGCCGGCGGTGAGCGCGATGCGTTCGAAATCGTAGCGCCGGCAATGAAGTCGCTGGCGCCGCCAAACGGGTATCAACTGGTCGGTACGGCTGGGGCCGGGCATTTCTCGAAGATGATTCACAACGGGATCGAATACGGGATGATGGAAGCGTACGCCGAGGGCTTCGAAATCCTCAAGGCTTCCGGATACAACTATGATCTGGCCGCATTGGCCGACCTGTGGAATCAGGGCAGTGTTGTGCGGTCGTGGTTGTTGGAGTTGGCGGGCGAGGCGTTTCGCGAGGATCCCGATCTGTCGAAAATCCGCGGATATGTTGAGGATTCGGGCGAGGGGCGCTGGACGGTGTTCGAGGCGATTGACCGCGATGTCCCCGCGCCGGTGCTGACGATGTCGTTGTTTGCACGGTTTGTCTCCCGGCAGGATGAATCGTTCGCGGCCAAGGTGCTGGCGGCGTTGCGCAACCAATTTGGCGGACACGCAGTGAAATCAAGCAAGTCGGAGTCGTCGTGATATGACAGACAGAACTGATGAACGACCGGTCGCCAATCCGCTGATGGCGGGCCTGGACAGTCAGCGCGATGTTCCTCCATGCACGCTGGTCATCTTCGGTGCGACGGGCGATCTGACCAAGCGCAAGCTGATCGGTGCGGTTTACAACCTCGCTGTCGATGGACTGTTGCCCGACCACTTTGCCGTGGTCGGCGCCGGACGGCGCGATAAAACCGATGAGCAGTTTGCCAATGAGATGCGCGAGGCCCTTGACGAGCACTCACGACGACAGCCGATTGATGACAAAGTCTGGAAACGGCTGGCGCAGAACCTGCATTACCAACAGGGCGACTACGATGATAAAGCGTCGTTTGCCAAGCTGCGTGACCGATTAGACCAGATCGATGAGGAAGCCGGAACTCACAGCAACCATCTGTTCTACTTAGCGACACCACCGAGTGTGTTTCCACAGATTGCCACGCTGCTGTCCGAGGCAGAGATGATCTCGCCGGTCAGCGATGAGTCCCGCTGGACGCGTGTCGTGTTCGAGAAGCCGTTTGGTCATGATCTGGAGAGTGCGCGCAAACTGGATGAGACCGTTCACGGTGTCCTGGATGAAAGCCAGATTTACCGCATCGATCATTACCTTGGTAAGGAAACAGTCCAGAACATCATGGTTTTCCGGCTGGGGAATGGGTTCTTCGAGCCACTGTGGAACAGCCGGTATGTCGATAATGTGCAGATCACGGTAGCGGAGTCGGTCGGTGTGGAAGGACGGACGTCGTACTACGACCAATCGGGTGTCGTGCGCGACATGGTGCAGAGCCACATTTTGCAGCTCTTAACACTGCTGGCGATGGAGCCGCCATCAACGTTATCGGCCGACGGTGTGCGCGACGAAAAGGTCAAAGTGCTGCGGTCGCTGCGTCCGTACGAAACCGACGATGTGCGCCGCTGGACCGTGCGCGGGCAGTATGATGCCGGTTGGATCGGCGGTGCGGAAGTTCCGGGGTATTGCGAATTGGATGGTGTCGACGATGGCTCTACGACACCGACGTATGTAGCGCTGCGCGCGCATATCGACAATTGGCGCTGGGCGGGAACACCGTTCTACATCCGTGTGGGCAAACGCATGACCCGGCGATTGACCGAAGTGGCGATTACGTTCAAAGCGCCGCCGCTGGCGCTGTTTGGCCATGCCGGAGTGTCACACACGGGGCCGAACGTTCTCGGGATCAAGATTCAACCCGATGAGGGCATCTATCTCGCCTTTTCCGCCAAAGCCCCGGGAATGAAAATGCATCTCGATTCGGTGCGGATGGACTTTCACTACGCGACGTCGTTTGGTGTTTCGTCGCCGGAAGCGTATGAACGGTTGATCCTCGATGCGTTCAGCGGTGATGCGACGTTGTTTGCGCGCACCGATGAAGTTGATCTGTCGTGGCGGTGGGTGGACCAACTGCTTGGTTGCTGGGATTCCGATGTGCGCGTGCCATTGGCACGGTACGCCGCCGGGACCGAAGGACCGGCGGAGGCCGCGCAAATGCTGCGGCGCGACGGCCGGGAGTGGCGGAGTTTGTAGCTATGGCCGATGCCAAGACGACAGCACAATCAGACGACGTCTTTAACTATTTCGACTCGGGTGGGACGCATGTCTTGGGCGACGATGCGAGGGCCATCGATCAGCTCGAACATCAATTATCCAGCTTGTGGTCGAAAGCCCGCGATGCGGGTGAACAAGAGTCGGCCGTTTACCGTCTCGCGCTATCCAACCTGGTGATCCTCGGAGACTGTGAGCAGCAAGAGACACTTGAGTTGTTCGCCTCGGCGTATGCAGCGGCGTATCCGAGCCGGGTGGTGCTGGTGTTGCGCGATACCGAGACCGAGCGTTTGACGGCGCGGATGTCGGCATCGTGCCGGAATAATCCATCGGGCGAAGGCGTCGTGTGCTGGGAGAAGATCGACATTCGCTGTCCGGAGGGCATGGGGCGGTCGATGGCGAGTGCGGTGCGGGCGTTGCTGATCGCGCGCATCGCGACCGTTGTGGTCGTCGCGACACCGGTGCAGGACCGTTGGATTCTGGATCGCTTTCTCCGTTGGGCCGATCTGATCGTCACATCCGATGAGACACTGAAAGCGGCCGGGGCGCTGTTGTTCTGGGACCACACCGGGAACCGGGATTCACTCACCAAGTGGATTGACCGCATTTGGGTGACACTCGAGCCGTCGCGGCGACGCCTTGCGCGCGCATTCGACAATTCCGACATTCGCAAGCGATTCGAACAGTGTGAGACCGTCGAAGTCATCGCGCCGTCGGTGGCGGAACGGTCGCTGTTGGCCGGGTGGATCATGTCGCGCTTGCAGTGGCGGCCGGTCGGCGTTGCCGATGATCGCCGTACTGCGCAACTGCTCGATAACAACCGTCGAATTCGATTGGAACTCTCCGAGGGCAACAACGCGGTGGTCGTGACCGGCGCGGATCAGTCGCCCGAACATATCGACTTGCGTTGTGAAGACGAAAGCCAGCGCCCCTGTGTGGAGTGGGCCGATCCCAAGTGGGCCGAAGCGATTATCGACGCGTTGCATCAGGAGTCGCCGGATCGGGTGTTTTTCACGGCGGCCGATGCGGCGCGACGGTTGCATCAGATCGACGCCACCGGGCCGGCACAGTCGAGCGTGCACGTGGGCGAGTCGTCCGATGACATGGCCGACGCGTCAGCGGAACGGGTGGCCGCGATCATTAACGATGCCGTGAACGAGCGCGGCCGGTGCCGCATTGCACTGGCCGGTGGATCGACACCGGAGTTGCTTTATCGCCGCCTGGGTTCCGACACCTACGCACACGCAATCGCCTGGGACCGGATCGACTGGTTCTGGGGGGATGAACGTTGGGTGCCGCACGACGATCCCGAATCGAATTACCGCATGGCGCGTGAAACGTTGCTCGAATCAATCAACGTGGTCGCCGAGCAGATTCATCCAATGCCGACGTCGGATGATCTCACTCCGGAAGACTCTGCCGAACAGTATGAAGCGACGATCCGTACGGTCTTCGACATTGGTGTCGGTATTGTGCCGCAGTTTGATCTGATTCTATTGGGACTAGGCTCGGATGGTCACACCGCATCGTGGTTTCCCAGTGTGCCGCTCGACATTCGCGATCACCGTTTGGTGTGGGGCGGGTATGTTGCCGAGCAGGCGCAGGAACGCATTTCACTGACGCCGCGAGTTCTCAATGCCGCCCGGCATATTCTGTTCCTCGTAACCGGCGAGAAGAAGGCCGACATGGTCGCCGCCACGCTCTATCCCGCCTGGGAGAACCGTCACCCAGCCGCCCGGCTGGAACCGTGCGAGGGGGCGATTGAGTGGTTTTTGGATCGGGATGCGGCGAGTCAGATCAATCGCGGCGATTTTCGGCAAGGATAACAGCGGCGAGCTGTTACGCCCGAATGGATCGCTTTGGCAAACGGACAATACTTCTGAGAATCGCTCTATAATAATCACTCCGCAAATGCCGGTTCCAGCCACTCGCACCAGAGATGCAGGATCAGCGAGTGGACTTCCTGGATGCGTTGCGTGTTCTCCGACGGGACAATCACCGGGCAGTCGACAATCGGGCCTAACTGGCCACCACCGTGTCCCAGTAGGGAGAGTGTGGTGATGCCGCTCTCGGCAGCATTGCGAGCGGCCAGTAGGAGATTGGCTGAATTGCCGGAGGTGGAGATCAGCAGCAATCCGTCGCCATCGGTTGCGAGCGCTTCGACCTGGCGCGCAAACACGTGGTCGAAACCGAAATCATTGGAGGCCGCGGTGAGAATCGACGTATCGGTGGTCAGGGCGACGGCGGGAAGCGGACGACGTTTGGAGGACGCATCCAATCGCACGACCAGTTCCGTGGCGAAATGCTGCGCATCGGCCGCCGAGCCACCATTGCCGCAGACAAACAAGCGGTGTCCGTTTTGGAAGATATCGCGAATCGTCTCGAAACCACGCCAGACATTGTCGAATGAATCGGTGACCAATGTCTCGGCAGCACTGGCAGCGTCGCGGGTCGCGGCCAGCGCGGCGTGTTGGGCGGCATCACGGTCACTCATGCGCTCACCGTCTTTCGGTTGGACTTTGTGGCGACAATCATCTCCTGTAAGAACCCTAACGATCGTTCACGTTCCAGCGCGGTACCGATAACGACGACATCTGCTCCTGCATTCACGGCGTCAGTGCATTGTACGGGGGTTGTAATACCGCCGCCGACAATCAATGGGACCGAAAGTGTTGATCTTACATCACGGATCACGTTCGGTGCAATGGGGCGTTTGGCGCCCGAGCCCGCTTCGATGTAAATCAGTGAATGCCCCATGTATTCGCCGCAGAGGGCGTGATGGCAGATCGATGTTGTGTCGGCTTCGGTGATCGGTTGTGTCCGGCTGCGAATGGCGACCGACGTCTGCGCGGCACTGCCGGTATCGACCAAGATGTAGCCCGTTGGGATCGGTTCGATGTTATATTCGCGAATCTTCGGCGTGCCTTTGACTTGTTCGCCGACGAGATATTCGGGATTGCGTCCCGACAGTAATGTGAGAAACAGCACTGCGTCGACATGCGGCGACACTTGCGCAGCCGAACCGGGAAAGAGAATCAACGGCAGTTGCGTATGTTGGCGCAACGCTGCGATCGCCGGTTCGAGATCACCGTTACCGTCCTGCGACGTGCCGACCAGAAACGCCGTGACACCCAGCTCGTCGGCCTGTTGCCAGCGTGGGTCGGGACGGTTTGGATCGACCTTCTCCGGATCGACCAGCCAGAGGAATCCGGGGTCAGACCTGTCTGATCCTTCAAGGTACGCTCGAACAGATTGACTCATGAGTCTGGTGGTGACTTTGGTTTTCCCGTGAAAATGCTTTCCCAGATCTTTCGCCAGTTGTCAATGAACTCTTCACGATCCAAATCGTGAACAACTTTGCCCTGTGCAAAATCCTTCCTACCGCCTCCTCTAAGTCCCAAGTCCTCACCGTGTTCTTTATAATACCTGCCTGTATCTAACCCAAGTTCCAAGGCGAGCGGATTTGAAGAGGCTACGAATTGATCGTCAGACGAGGAAGTAAACACTCCAGACATTGGATAATCACTTGTCTGCTTGAGTCGATCTGCCCAAGCCTTTGCCTCGGCGATGGTAGAGAAATCTCGATAGAAAATCCGTAAATCTGATTCGTCGTCGATCGGCACTGCGTTTTGGAATGATTCTCCGCCCTCTCTCGCTTGTCGTTGAGTGATGGCGTTAAGCTCGCGCACCAGATTATCCCGTTCCTGTATTAGCTTCAAAACCCGTTCGGGGACTCGTTCGGCCGACGTTTTCAATTGCTCTGCAGCCAAACGTAACGTCGCATCACTGTGCCGTGCTTTCTCATACGCTTTTTCACCAGTGACCGCTTCGATCCGTCGCACTCCGGCAGCGACACCGGTTTCACTGGTGATGCGCAGTTGACCGATTTCGCCAGTCGATTGCACGTGTGTACCGCCGCACAACTCGGACGAGTAATCGCCGATGCGGATAACGCGCACACGATCACTGTACTTCTCACCAAAGAGTGCGGTGACACCCTGGTTGATCGCCGTGTCGAAATCGGTTTCATACGGCGCCACCGGTGTGTTCGCAAGAATCTCACGATTGACGATGCGCTCGACTTCGTCGATTTGTTCTGGCGTCATCGGTCCGGTGTGGCTGAAGTCGAACCGCAAGCGGTCGGGCGCGACCAGTGATCCGGCCTGTTGTGCATGATCGCCAAGGACCGTGCGCAGCGCTTTGTGCAAGAGGTGCGTGGCCGTGTGATTGCGCTGGATCATGCGACGGCGTGGAATGTCGACCGACGCATGCACTGTTTTGCCGATGCATGTCGACGGATCACCGCTCACCACATTGCCGTGATGAACAATGGCTTTGTCGACTTTTTCCATCGACTCGACGTTGAAGTCAAACTCGTCACCGCACGTGATCTGTCCTTTGTCATCAATTTGCCCGCCGGCTTCGGTGTAGAAAGGTGTCCGGTCCAGAACCAGTGCCTTCTTGTCAGTCGACACCCACAGCAGTTCGGCATCCAGCTCAAAGGTGCTGTAGTCGAATTGCGATTCGTATGTCAAACCGGCGGCGACTGATGTTGTCTGATCACGGAACTTCGCTTCGGCGCGTGATCGTTTGCGTTGTTCGTTAAGCGCATTCTGGAAACCGTCGACATCGACCGTCATGCCCTCTTCGCGCGCGAGCACCTCGGTCAAATCGAGTGGGAAGCCGAAGGTATCGTACAGCTTGAACGCTTCCTCACCGGGGATCACCTTGTTCCTTGCAGACTGCTTCACCTCTTCAAAGCGCGCCAGGCCGGCATCGAGCGTTTCGGCGAAACGCGCTTCTTCGTTTTCGATGACATGCACGACATGGTCGCGGCGTTGCTTCAATTCGGGATAGGCGGCGCCCATCAGGTCGACAACATTATCAACAAAGCGGTAGAGAAACGGGCCATCGTAGCCGAGCCGTTTGCCCAATCGTGCAGCACGCCTCAGAATACGCCGGAGCACATACCCCGCACCCTCGTTGCCGGGCATGCCGCCATCGGCGACGGTGAACACGAGTGCGCGCAAATGATCGGCGCAGACGCGGTGTGGCATACCGTCGGGGCCTTTATCGTAGGGAACACCGCTGTCGGATGCGAGCGCATCGATGATCACGCGGAACAGATCGCTGTCGTAATTCGAATGTTTGCCCTGCACCACCGTGGCGAGCCGTTCGAGGCCCATGCCGGTATCGACCGATGGTTTGGGCAATGGCGTGAGTGTCCCGTCGGCCGCACGGTTGAACTGCATAAAGACCAAATTCCAGATTTCGAGATAACGGTCGCAGTCGCAATTGACCGTGCAGTCGGGTTTGCCGCAACTGAACTCGGGCCCGAAATCGTAGTGAATCTCCGAGCACGGTCCGCACGGTCCCACGTCGCCCATCGACCAGTAGTTTTCCGACTCGCCGAAACGGCGCACCCGGTCTTTGAGTTCGGGGGCAATGCGTTTCCAGAGGTCCTCGGCCTCATCGTCATCGGTATAGACGGTCGCCCAGAGGCGCGATGGATCGAGCTTGAGCGTGACAGTCAAAAAGTCCCAGGCGAACTTAATGGCGTCTTCTTTGAAATAGTCGCCGAAGGAGAAGTTGCCGAGCATCTCGAAGAAGGTGTGGTGGCGTGGGGTCACGCCGACGTTTTCGAGATCGTTGTGCTTCCCCGACACGCGCAGACACTTCTGCGACGAGGCGGCGCGGTTGTAGTCACGCGTCTCCTGTCCCAGGAAGACCGATTTGAACTGGTTCATCCCCGCGTTGATAAACAGCAGGGAGGGGTCGTCTTTAACCAGAATCGACGCCGACGGGACCACGGTGTGGCCACGCGCGGCAAAGAAGTCCAAAAAGGCGGATCGTAGGTCGTTGGCAGTCATCATAGCTCGCTATATACGGTGCAACCGTCGCCAATAAGGACGTTTGGGGTGGAAAAGGCAAGGGGGTGTCCCCTCACCCCGACCCTCTCCCCCACGGCAAAAAGCCGCCGTGGGGAAGAGGGAGAAATGCTCCCTTCCTCAATATGGCACCTGGCGGGCCTACGCCGTTCCCCCTCACCCCAGCCCTAACCGCCTTCGACATGCTCAGCTCAAGCCAAAAAGAGACGTTTGGGGGAGAGGAAACGGGCCGATCCGCAGTCATTCGATTCCTCGATAAATGCTCCGAGTCTTTTGCTCCCTCTCCCCAGAGCGCTTTTTGCTCTGGGGAGAGGGCTGGGGTGAGGGGTATTCCGTTACGCCCAATCGGGGAAATGCTCGCTGAGCACCTGCCGGATGTCATCGTAGGCGAAGCCCCGGCGGGCGAGGAAGGCGAGCAGGCGTTGCTTTTCCTTGGGGTGGTCGTCCTTGGCCTGGGAGAGACGTCGCAGACGGGTTTCGATCAGCTCACGCAGGGCAGTGCGCTCGTCAGATCCGGTGAACCCGTCCAACGCCTTTTTGATCGTCGTATCGGTGACACCGCGTTGTTTGAGTTCGTAGGCCAGGGCGGTGCGTCCACGGGGGGCGACACGACGCCGGGTGGAAACCCAGGAGGTGGCGAAACGGTCGTCGCTTTGGAGTCTTTCCTTCTCTAATGCATCGAGGACGGTTCTGATCACGGTCCCGTCGAAACCCTTGCGCTTGAGCGCGCCGGCCAATTCGGCGCGGGAGCGTTCGCGCCGGGCCAATAGGCCAATCGCCGCTTCACGTGCGGCGACCGATTCGAGTTCGCGACGGCGGGCGGTGTCGAGTTCCTCACCCTCGTAGACACATTTGTCGCGAATGACCTTGCGGGAGAGTTCGAAGGCGTATTTGAAGTCGATCTCGACACGGATTCGTCCCGGCCGGCCTTTTTGGGGTTTGAGGGTGGTGATGGTGGGCATGGGGGGAAGCCGGGGTTCTAATTTGGAGAGCGGATCGATATGGGATCGGAGCCTGACTGTTGTCTGACAAACTGTCCGAGGGCTGCTGCGTTCTCAACATCTGTTTTAAACATTCTCATAAGTTCAAGTACTTCGTCCGCTAGAGTTCTATATTCCTCAGGACCAAGATCGAGATACTCACCGTGGGCAATTCCGTTTCGTCGTCGCAACAAGCTTTCGTCGATAAGATTGTACTTGGATTCGTAAGGTTTCGGGTCAAGACCAATGGATAGAGCGATATCCTCAAACACCTCAGAATTCAGATTCGATCGGGTACCAACTGTTGCATTTGACCCGAAATTCGCTCTTTCCTTTTGACTCGAGAGAATGAAATCCACTGCCGAAATGTGTAGATTGCTCTTATCGGATGACACAAGCCCGTTCAATATCCTTTTTGCCCCGCGAGCCACGAAGCAGTACTGCAATTCGCCGAATGTTCGTCGCTGTCCAGAAATGAAATCAAGGTAGGTCTCAGAGCCTCTCTTGACGAAACCTTCCCAATGTGCGTACAGGAGCGGCAGACCGGCCCGTATTAGCGTTTTCTTGGCTACATTCTGGGAAGTTCTTACTGAGATTTTGAGGTCGGCGATCTCCTTCAATCGCCAGGCAAACTCGTCATCGAGTTCGGTCTGGAAATCGTTAAGTGTGTGGATTTTGCTCATTCAGCAAAGAAGGATTCAGCCATCGGCAGCAGAGTCGCGAGCCTTGTAGTACCGCGAACGCCTGCACCTGAGTTTTTGTTGAATACTGGGTCACTCCACAACGCCTTACACTTCTCAATAAGGAACCCTTTCCGTGGGACCTCGTCCATGGCCTGAATCTTGTCAAGATTCTTTGAAACACCAATGGCAACCACTTCATATACTGACATTAGGAACTTGCCCTTGAATTCAGATCCATCCCATCGCTTGAAGGAGCGAGCACCAAGCGCCTCACTCAAGAATCGGAAAGTACCTTTGAAAACCTCATACTCTCGGTCTCTGTCAATCGGTTTTTCGACCGCGATTTGTAGCATGGCTTCATCGAGATACTCATGCACATCCAGGCCTGTCTCGTAAGGGACGTTCCGAAACACGAAGAACCGGAGTGCGAGTTCAGTTGCTGCTTGCCGCTCGAGTGCTGCCTCAGTTTGATCTATCGTTACTTGAAAGCTTTTCTCCGAGGCACACTTAAGTAGCCATTCATGAAATGCCTTATTCAACATAACGGCTACGCAATTCCTTACCTCTTGCTCAGAGAGTCCAACTCCACCAGTATTGAGCCGTTGAAACAACTCATATTTTGCTTTCGCGTCACTCTCATGTTTGAGTATTTCAACTCTTATGCGAGCTCTCTTGATCTGGAGCTGATGGGCTCTGCCAATTCCATCATTACCGTCGGGTTCACTTGGTTGCCATCGCATATTGGTTAGACTAGGGAGGAATCGTGTCCCTTCGAGCACAGATGGTGGTGCTATGTGTTCTTCCTCTAGCCGAAGACTCCCGACAAATTCGAATATCGTGGACAGTCGTTGGAGCCCATCGATGAGCTCCCAGATAGCGTCCCTGTCCTGGTAAACGAATATTGGAGGAATTGGAATTCCGAGAAGCAGTGATTCGATAAATCGGGTCTTTCGCGATATGTCCCATCGAAACAATCGCTGAAAATCCGGTCTGATGAGGATCTCGTGTGAATCATACAGGTTAAGGATCTCTCCTACAGACATTTCGTATCCATCGGAGACTATCTTAGTCCGTGCTTGTTTGATTTCCTCATCTAAGCTCATCTATTGCATCCCCTGGAAAGTGGCCATGTTGCGGTCCTACACAACCCCCCTACTTCGCCTTCGCCTCCTCCATCTCCGCCTCGGCCGCCACTTCGGCTTTGGCTTCCTCGGGTTTGCGGATGAGGCCGATTTGGGTGCGGAGCTTGGTGTCGATTTCGGTGTAGAGGTCGGGGTTTTCGGTGAGGAACTGGCGCGCGTTGTCCCGGCCCTGGCCGATGCGGAGGTCGCCGTAGGAGTACCAGGCGCCGCTCTTGTCGATGATGCCTTCTTTGGTGGCCAAATCGAGCATATCGCCGGCGCGGGAGATGCCCTCGCCATAAATGATGTCGAATTCGGCTTCGCGGAACGGCGGCGCGACTTTGTTTTTGACCACCCGCACACGCGTACGCGCACCTTTCACCTGGTCGGCGTCTTTAATTGTGGCGATTTTGCGGATGTCCATCCGGACAGTCGAATAGAATTTGAGCGCGTTGCCGCCGGTGGTGGTTTCGGGATTGCCGAACATCACGCCGATTTTCATGCGAATCTGATTGATGAAGATGCAGCAGGTTTTCGATTTCGAGATGGTGCCGGTAAGTTTGCGCAACGCCTGCGACATCAGCCGCGCCTGCAACCCCATTTGCGGATCGCCCATATCGCCTTCGATTTCGGCACGGGGAACCAACGCGGCGACGGAGTCGACCACGACAACGTCGATCGCGCTGGAGCGCACGAGGGTTTCGGTGATTTCCAGCGCCTGTTCGCCGGTATCGGGCTGGGAAATCAGCA
The DNA here is from genome assembly GCA_964440935.1 of uncultured Ignavibacteria bacterium. Classification (GTDB taxonomy): domain Bacteria; phylum Zixibacteria; class MSB-5A5; order WJJR01; family WJJR01; genus WJJR01. The sequence continues at coordinate 29,804 of CAYTTY010000027.1, forward strand.
GGTTCTCCAGATCGACACCGAGCTTTTCGGCGTAGTTGACGTCGAGCGCGTGTTCGGCGTCGACAAAGGCGACCGTACCGCCGGTCTTCTGCGCTTGTGCGATGATTGAGAGTGCCAGAGTGGTCTTGCCCGATGATTCGGGACCGTAGATTTCAACGACGCGTCCGCGCGGCACACCACCGATGCCCAACGCGTAATCGAGTGAAATCGATCCGGTCGAAATCGATGCGATCGATGTGTCACGGGCTTCGCCGCCCAAGCGCATGATCGACCCCTTACCGAATTGACGTTCGATCTGCATCACGGCGGTTTCGAGTGCGCGCTTCTTGCCGTTGTCGCCGCCACCCTGCGGCGCCTGCTGGGAAGAGGATTTTGCCATACTATTAACCTCGCTTTGACGGCGCTGCACCGGCAGCCCGTCCCGGAAAATGGATCATCTTACGGTCATGCCCGGCCCAATGGCCTTAAGGTAGCAGGGTAAATGTGCGAAAAGTGATATGCAAGAGAAAAGTGAACATATGTTCACTATGGGTGGATTTTCTGTAGTCCGGCCGCCTCGGCCGGACTGTTCGGGCCCTTCGACTCCGCTCAGGCCGGGCAGGATGCCCGGGCCACAATGCGGGCGAGGCGCCCGCACTACAATAAGATCAACTTACTTGGTCGCTTTTATCGAGTTGAGGGCTTCGACAATCAGCTCGCCGACTTTGTGCGCCGACTGGGGATTCTGGCCGGTCACCACCCGCTGATCGATGACGGCATTGGGTTGCCAGGCTTCTGCGGGCACATGGATGCCACCACGCTCCGTCAGCCGGTCCTGAAGCATAAACGGAACGAGCGTATCCAATCCAACCTTAGCTTCCTCTTCGTTGGTGAAAGCGGCAAATCGTTTCCCGTCGATCAGATACGAACCGTCGGAGAGCTTCACTTCGGCCAGGGCGGCCGGGCCATGGCAGACAGCGCCGACGACACCGCCATCTTCGTAAACCGTCGATGCCAATCGGTTGACAGCCGAATCTCCGGGAAAATCCCACATCGTACCGTGCCCACCACTGAACAGCACGGCCGCGAAATCAATGGGATCGAGGTTGGCGAGCTTGCGGCTATTTAAGACAGCGGCCATGAGGTCGGCATCACGAAGAAATCGCTGATTGACCTCGTCGGTGGTGTCCATACTCCGGGGATCAATCGGCGCAACACCGCCATCAATGCTGGCGAGCACTACGTCGTAGCCGGCGTCTTTAATCACGTAATACGGATGTGTCATTTCGGAGAGCCAGAAACCAGTGCGCTTGTCGGTGTCACCCATTTGTGCATGGCTGGTGACGACAATTAGAACGCTATCCGCGGCGTACGCGGTCTTCGTCGCCGCAATGGCTAGGAGAAAGATGAAGAGAAGAATCAGTCGTTTCATATCAGCGGACCTCCAATGGGTGTTTGTTTAATCTTTGACCAAAACATGACGAGGGGGAGATTGGTTCCTGAGCTCACACCGTTGTAGCGCGGGCGCCCCGCCCGCACGTCCAGCCGAGGCGGCCGGACTACAATTTCCGTACCACGGCCGAGACGGCCGTGTTACGATAGGGCCACCGAATCAATCACTGAATACGTTGCTCCGCTTGGGGATAGGACCGATTTCATGAGGTCGATCTGGCCGACACGGATCGGCTCGGGCTCAAACTGAATCCGAGCGGCGGCCTTGACCAGATCGCCGGCGGGGCCGGGTTCACGGAATCGTGCCAAAGTCACATGCGCTGAAAACGGCCGTTTCTCGCGTTTGAAGCCGAGCGGGATCAATTGCTTGTCGATTTCCCCGGCCAGTCCCTTGAGAATCTCGAAGCCGTCCTGAATACCGATCCAGAAAACACGTGCCCGTCTGTCATTCGGGAAGAAGCCGAAGCCGCCGAGGCGCACGTCAAACGGTTTTACATTCTCTTTGGCCAGTGTGATCGCGCCGATGATCGGGCCGATTTGATCGTCGGTGATTTCATCGAGGAATTTCAATGTCAGATGAACATTCCGGGCCGGGACCCAGCGAGCCTTCGGACCGGCATTGCGGAGGCGGTCGGTGATGTCACCGATGTTGTCTTTGAGGTCGACCGGCAGGTTGACAGCGATGAATGAGCGCATACTGTATGTTACAACTCAATCGGCATTCTGTAAACGGAGTCGGAGCATGTTGAGCGCATGCTGGGCGGCGCGTTCGCGGATGATCTCGCGATCGCCGAGAAATTGACGTTTCTGCGTCTCTGTGTCGCGTTCCTTTTGAGCCAGCCCAAACCACACCAGTCCGACGGGTTTCTCCTCGGTGCCACCACTCGGGCCGGCGACGCCGGTGATGCCGATGCCGAAATCGGTTCCGCACCGTTTGCATGCACCGTCGGCGAGAGCGCGTGCCACCTCCGGTGACACCGCACCATGCTTCTCGATGAGTGACTGATCGACACCGACTAAATTGATCTTAGCGTCATTATCGTAGGCGACAAACCCGCCGAAGACATACGCCGATGATCCGGAGACATCGGTCAATCGTTTCGCGGTGAGTCCCCCGGTGCACGATTCGGCGAGTGCGACAGTCTTCTTCTGTTCAGTGAGCAGGCGGCCGACAACTGTTTCCAGGCCGATATCGTCTTCGGCATAAGCTGCTGCGCCGATCAGATCGTGTGCCTTGTCGGCGAATCGCTGTAACGCATTCAACGCATCGGGTCCGGTGGCGGTGATGCGAATCTTGACGCCGAGGGGCGATGGGTAAAACGCGGCGCTGACGTCGGGCATTTCATTGATGAGCGGTTCGAGGCGCGTGTAGAGTTCCGATTCGGGCAGCCCGGTGGTCGACCAGGTGTGGCTCTCGTGACGTTCACGCAGGGTTGACTCGATTTTGGGCACGATGTGTTCACGGATCATCGGTTCCATTTCGCGCGGAACGCCCGGCACTGCGACAATGTGCTTGCCCTCATCCTCGATGAGAATCCCGACCGCCGTGCCGACATCATTCGGGATGAACTCGGCATCGGCCGGCAGGAGCGCCTGCCTTTCGAGATGTTCGTTGACGGCGCGTCCGGCACATTTGAAACGCCGCTTCAGTTGTTCGAGAATGTCATCCTGATAAACGAGTTGACGGTCGAAGGCACGGGCGAGTGCTTTCTTGGTGACATCATCGTTCGTCGGCCCAAGGCCGCCGGAGACAATCACCCAGTCGGCACGCGACAGGCAATCGCGGATCGTGTCGATGATGACATCGTGTTCATCGGGGATGGTGATCTGGCGTTTGAGTTCGAGGCCGACACGCGCCAGTTGATCGCCGACAAACTGGGCGTTGGTGTTCAACGTGCGTCCGCCGAGCAGTTCGTTGCCGATGGTGATCAATTCGACGTGCATCTGACACCCTTAAAATGGATACGTACGGGTCACGCCAAACCATGCCGGCCAGATGGTGATGACAATGCGCACCGCGATATTAGTATAAATCCCCGCCGCCAGGTCATCGGCCGTGACGCCCCAGCCGCCGGGCAGTTGCTCGAATTGCCGGCAGGGCCACGGCTTGGCGACATCGAGGATGCGGAAGAGGATGAACACCGGAATGATGACGTGCCAATGGGTTGGCAATCCGAGAAAGCAGATGAACACACCGGCGAATTCATCGATGACGATTCGCCCGGAGTCGGCGCCGAAGATCGCTTCGGCGTGATCGGCCACCCAGATCGACGCGACCGCCATGGCGATTGTGGTGATCACATACAGCCAGTCGTTCTCCAGTCGCAGAATGCCCCACGCCAGAAATACCGCCGGAATCGATCCCCAACTGCCGGAGTAGGGGCGGATGAAGCCGAATCCCAAACCGGTGGCCAAAAACGCGATCACCGGCCGGGTTTTCCAATGTTGGGTGGGTGGGGTTTTGGTTGCGGCCATGCGCCTCAGAATTCCTATCCGGTCCTAGTGGTTTCGTTCGCGTTCTATCGTGGAGACACCCCTCGCCCCAGCCCTCTCCCCGCTGACAAGCGCGGGGAGAGGGGGCTAAGGCCTGAGGTCGCGCAGTTCAGTACACACCCAATTGCCGTCTTGCCGAATTCACTTAAGGGAGAAGGCATCTGCTTTCTGGGGCCGCGCGAGGAAGCAGATTCCTCGCTCCGCTCGGAATGACAAGAAGTTGGTTCGGGTCCACAATTCGTAGTCATGGATGTTCTTGACATTGATGGCATGGTCGTCTGCGGGTTATCGCATTACGTTTCGGATCAGCGCTGCGTTTCGAACCATATAGTCGATGCCGGTGGCGACGGTGATGATCATGGTGAGGCCCATCAGGACATCGAAGACGATAATCGTCGTATTGCTTTCAAACATCGGCCAATTGTAGCCGAGCGGAATGAGCGCCGTCTTCAAATAAACAAACAGGAGAATTACGCTGATGGTCAACATTTGCAGGGCGGTTTTGATGCGCGCCCAGAAGCTGGGGACTATCAGCATGCCACGGTAAGCCGCCATTGACCGGATACCGGTGATGAGAAACTCGCGCGCCACAATCACAATCACCATCCAGCCGCGCACATACCCCAACGCGACCAGCGCGATCATGGCGGTTGAGGTGAGGATCTTGTCGGCGAGCGGATCCATGAATTTGCCGAATCCGGTGACCCGCCCGGTCTTTCGCGCGAAGTAACCGTCGCCCAAATCAGTCAGGGCCGCGATGACGAACACCACCAGCGAGGCCAGCTTGGCACGGGTGTCCTCAATCAGGATCAACGCCATAAAGACCGGGGAGAGGGCAATCCGTGTCAGGGTGAGTTTGTTGGGGAGATTCATCGCCGGTCCGTGGACTCCGGACTTCGTCGGAGCGGCCTGGTTGGGGTGTCCGCCGTCTGAGTGAAGGATGGTAGTGCGGCGACCGGTGGAAGTCAACGTGTCGATGCGTCACAGCGACGATTCCCGTTCACATCTCTTGACAGAATCACCGGCGGGCGCAACACTGCATCATTATGGAGACATCATTCACAGATTTGGATTTTGACTGGCACGCCGAACGGACGGCCCAGGCGCGGGACGTATCGCGATTTGGCGGCGAATTGGACCGGGCACTGTCGTTGCGCAGCCGCACGCCATCGGTGCGGGCAGCCGCCGAACGCGCCCATGATCAGTTTGAGCGCTTGAAGCGGCGTCTCGACAGCCGCGCGGTACGGTTTGGTGACCAATGGGATCAGTTGCTGGAGACCGCCGAACGCTTGCGCCGCGAGCGCGACCGTCTGCTGGCGCTCGCTGATCTCGATGAACGCATTACCTCCGGCGCGGATATCGAGGAGATTTTGGATGAGACGCTGCACTGCGTCAATCGGTCGTTGTCGTGTGATGGTGCATTCATCGTGCTGCACGACGTTGACGGACGCTCGTATCGTCATGCAACGGAACGGCGCAAGGGACGTCCGTGGCCGGTGGCCGCCGACCGTGAACTGGCGGGGTGGCTGGTCAACGGTGTTCGCGGTGACCGTCGCATCGTGCTTGAGGGTCGTCCGGTCGGTACCGGTCCGCGTGAACGGACACGGTCTGCACACTGGCTGGCCGTGGCGGTTGGCCACGACAGTGAACATTACGGTGCGATCGTCAGCGGGCGTACCGTCACCGAAACATCGTTTGTGGATGATGAAGCGGATGCCTTGGGGGCGATTGCGCAGCGATTGGGTCGGGCGTTGGCGGTACGGGTGGGAGTGAGTGCTCGTCCGGTGCCCGGCGCCGGTCCCAAGCCGGAGGGATTTGAGCAGTTGTGGGGTGAATCACCGTCTTTCAAGCGCGCGTTGGCGCTGGCCGCCAACTACGCCGCAAGTGATTCGCCGGTCGTGGTCGAAGGCGAACCCGGTACCGGCCGTGAGACACTGTCCCGTGCCATTCATGAGCGGTCGGCGCGACAGGGTGGGCCATTTGTGGTCGCGCGGATCTCCGAACTGCCCGACGATGTGGTGTCGCGCACGTTGTTTGGCAGCACGACCAAGACATCCGATGGCTCGGTGCAGGACCGTCCGGGCGATCTGGAAATGGCCGACGGCGGGACGTTGTTCATCGATTCGATTGCCGCACTGAGCCCGGTGCATCAAGTGCGTCTGCTGCAGTTTCTTCAGGAAGGTGTCTTTGAGCGCGACGGTGACCGGACACGGCGCCGGGCCGACGTGCGGCTGATGTTTGCCACCGTCGTGGATTTGGATCGGTTGTATTCCGATGGACGGTTGCGGCGGGAGTTGTACTATCTGATCGCCGTGGCGCGTGTCTGGCTGCCGCCGTTGCGCGAACGCGGCAACGATATCGTCGAGTTGGCGCGACGCTTCGCGCAGGAGGCGGCGCGCCGTCATGGAAAACAGATTGAGGGGATCGACGTGGCCGCAGGCAGTGTGCTCAACGCGGCGCGGTTTCGCGGCAACGTCAGCCAATTGTCGCAGGTGATCGAACGTGCGGTGTTGATTGCCGACGGTCCGTTGATTTCACCGTATGACTTCCCCGACCTGGAAACCGATACACCGGCGCCGCCGCGCGTGGAGTCGGTGGAGTGGGTCGACCGTGCCGCATCGGCGGTGCGCATGGCGCTCACTGCCGGCAACGCCGGTGATTACGCGGCGTTGAAACGGGCGAAGCGTGACATCATTGCCGCGTTGCACAGTGCGTTTGTGGACGGTGTGACGGCCGCGGTGGGCACATCACCGTCACGTGCAGCGCGTCATTGTCAATTGCATCGCATCCAGTGGCAACGGTTGCGTGCAACCGCCGCGGACGTGACGTCGGACACGCACAGCGAAGCAGTTCACGTAACTGACAATTAATGTAACATCTATGTTTCGTGCGTTACGTTGATGATCCATACGGCATTTCTCCTTTGCCATATGGGGAGTTACCGATAGTTTGCTGTCCTCTGCAACAAGATTGTTACACATTGGCCGATCTTGAAAAAAGTACAAGAGAATTTCCTTGCGCAAAGTGACCACCCTTCATATGCGTGGGGTGTCTGCCGATAGATAAAATGCGGCCAGACAACAAGATCGACAGGAACAAGCCGCTTGGGAAATGGTTCACAAGGTGGCTTGAGCCACGAGGAGCAGGGCAAATGAGGCAGGCGACACCGCTGACCGACCAGATTTACCGTTCGGCGATTGAAGCAGCGGAACATCTGGGCTCACCCGTCGACGCGGGGAGTGCGGCGCGCGCATTGGCCTACGAACTGGAGTTGCGCGGGCTGCGGGTGGGGCCCGTGACGCGCGAGCACGCGCTCGACAATGTCGACATGCTGGTGGTGGAAGATCACGACGGTGTGTGCGTGTCGGCGGGCGAGCCGAACAACGATGACATCGATCTGGGTGGACTCTTGCGGCGGCATCAGTGGCGCCGCGTGCACGGTGTCACGGTCGAGAATGACGCGTTGCGCATCAAGACTGTCGTCGGTTAACCGATCTGTTTTAGTAAGTCATAAACAAGGCCAAGAGAGTTGTCAGTGAATAGTCAATGGTACCAACACCCAACACCACGTTTCAGGAGGTGAACACTCATGCCGGTGAAACGAACCACACGCAAGTCGACCGCGAAGAAGTCGACTGCACGCAAGACCACCGCTCGTAAGGCGGGAACCAAAAAACGCACCACCAAACGGGCGACCACTCGTAAGACGACAGCGCGCAAGCCGGCGCGTCGGAGCACCGCGCGGAAGACCACGGCCCGTAAGAGCACGGCTCGCAAGGCCACGGGTCGCAAGACCACAGCCCGTAAAGCGACTAGCCGCAAGACGACGGCTCGTAAGACGACGGGCCGTAAGACCACGGCTCGCAAGGCGACGGGACGGAAGACGACGGCCCGCAAGGCGACCGGCCGCAAGACGACGGCTCGCAAGGCGACGGGCCGTAAGACCACGGCTCGGAAGACGACCGCTCGTAAGGCGACGGGACGCAAGCGCACCGCCCGGAAGGCAACCGGCCGTAAGACCACGGCTCGGAAGGCAACCGGCCGCAAGACGACGGCTCGCAAGGCGACGGGGCGTAAGCGGACCGCTCGGAAGACCACCGGCCGTAAGACCACGGCTCGGAAGGCGACCGGTCGGAAGACCACCGCTCGGAAGACAACGGCGGGCAAAACCACGCGTCGTAAATCCACCGCAAAGCGCGCGACCGCGCGTCGTTCCGCGGGTGCACGCCGCGTGGCGCGTAAGCGCACGGCTGAATAATGTCAATGCGACATCGGTCCGGCACTGATAGAACAGCGCCGGACCCCCAGCTCACATGACCGACCGGTCTCAACGCCGGTCGGTTTGTTTTTTGGATGTGGCGCTCTCGTCGGGTTGGAATTGATACGAGGTTAACCGCGTGTATTTGCCGTTGGTGCGCCCCATCATCTTTTCCATGATGAGCTCGCGGCGCAACGTGCAGACGTCGGAATGAAAGCGTCCGAGAATCTTGTTCACTTCGGTCTCGGGATAGACCTGTCCCGGTTCGAACTCCTTCAGCAACCGTTCGAGAATCACGACACGCTTTTTGCGTTGGGCCGGGATTTCGGTCAGCTCCCCGTTGACAAAGAACGCGTGTTCCACCTTCTGACGGTAGGTCGGGCGATTCTGATTCGAGCGCGCCTCCAGCCAGGCGACGAGTTGATCCTCGGCGACGCGCCAGTCTTTCCCGATTTTGTAACCCGGGATCTCCCCGGTTTGGAGTTTGCGCACGACCACCTGCTGATTGAGCTTGAGCTTTTCGGCGACTTCGGCGGAGGTTAGGAAGACGGTATTTTGGAAGTTAACGACGGGCATGTTAGTCTCCTGTCTTTGAAAGTACGTCACAATACGTAATAGTACGTTATTGTATTTGGGTCCTGTTTGATCCCTCTCCCCCTGTGCCCTCCCGTCCCAGCTTTCCGATTGACATGCGCAACTTGTTGATTTTCATTGTCATACCCGATTGGGGAAAACTGCGAGTACAGATCCGAATTGGTCATTGATGGCGATTTTTAAGTCTAAAGGCGAAGACGAGCCGGGCGTCAGCCCCGAGCTGCAACGTCTCCGAAGCGAAAACAAGCGTCTCCACCGTGCGGTCGAGGAGCTGTCGATTCTCAACGAGATCGCACTGGCGGTGAACTCGACAATGGAGCCGGAGGAAATCAACCAGCTCATTGTCGGCAAATGCGTCAAGCGTGTCGGAGTTGAGCAGGGGAGCATTCACCTCTTCGGCGAGGCCAAGGAGGATATGGCCAAGACGTTAGTGCGCGTGTACGACCGGGACCAGAGCGGATTGCCGATGCGGCTGGGCATCCAACTGACGGGGTGGATGCACAAAAACCGCCGTCCGTTGCTGGTCAATGATCTTGCGAGTGACGAGCGGTTCGCCGGGGCCGACACACAGAATCTCAGCATCAAGTCGGTGTTGTCGGTGCCATTGGAGTTAAAGGGCCGTCTGATTGGCATTCTCAATCTGTTCAACAAGACGCAGGGTGAATTCACCAACGAGGATTCGCGCCTGGTGGCGATCATCGGTGCGCAATGCGCGCAGGTGATCGAGAACGCGCGGTTGTATGTCGAGGAACAGAAGCTGAAACACTTGCAAGAAGACCTGCGTCACGCCAGTGCGATCCAGCAGCAACTGTTGCCGAGCGCGCCGCCGGAGATTCCCGGGCTGCAGGCGGCCGGGGTATCGCATCCGGCGCGCGACGTTGGCGGCGACTACTTCGATTTTATCGAATTGGGCAACAACCGCTGGGGGATCGCGGTGGGCGACGTCTCCGGTAAGGGAATGCCGGCGGCACTGACGATGGCGAATTTGCAGGCGTTGTTGCGTGGGTTTGCCAATTCATCTCACACCGTCGCACCGTGTATCACCGAGGTCAATCGTCTGCTGTCGAGTTCCACCGGCAGCAAAACGTTCGTCACGCTCGTGTACGCGGTCTATGATGCCAACACACGCCAGTTGACGTATTGTAATGCCGGACACAATCCGCCGTATTTGTTCCGTGCCGATGGGACGATCGAGGAATTGACCGTTGGCGGTTTGGTCACTGGTGCGTTTGATTTCTCTGCCTACGAAGAGGCCACAATTACGCTGAATCCCGGCGAGCGGCTGGTGATTTTTACCGACGGGGTGACCGAGGCAGCCAATCCCGAAGACGAGCAATTTGAAGAAGAACGTCTGATTGAATCGATCAAGGGGTACACCGGCACGGCACAGGGGCTGATCGACAAGGTGCTGGCCGACGTGCTCGCGTTTCAGAAAGACGCGCCGGTGGCCGATGACATCACACTGGTCTGCCTGCAATCGTAATCTACTCCACGTGTAGGTAGGTTCGCCCTGTCCGTTGATGCCGAGGGGGAGTCGTCATTGGCGATCACTCACCGCGCTGAACACCCGAATCACCTATTGATCAGGATGCCACAGTGAACACGTTTTTGGTCATCTCGTTGTGCTTTGTCTGGGGCGCGACGTGGGTGGCCATTAAGATGGGTTTGGAGGGTGCGCCGCCGTATTACTCGGCGGCGTTTCGCTTTGTCATCGCCGCGGTGGTACTGGCGGGGATTGTATTTATCGGCCGCCGTCCGCTGGCGCGCGAGCGCCGAATTATAGCGTGGACGTTGCTTTCCGGTCTGTTCATGTACTTCGGGTCGTATGCGGTTGTGTATTACGCCGAGCAGTACATCGCCGCCGGGCTGGCGGCCATTATCTTTTCGACCTTTCCGTTTTTCGTCGCCCTCGGGGCGCACTTTCATTTGCCTGGTGAGCGGTTGAATTGGCTGAAGATCGTCGGTCTGATTGTCGGATTCTCCGGCGTGGTGGTGATCTTTGGCGGGGGACTGTCGGTACCCGATCCTGACATCTGGTGGGCAATGGGACTCATGTTGTTGTCACCGATCTTTTCGGCGGTGGCGTCGATCATCGTCAAACGGCATCTCGTGGGTGAAAGTCCGGTGTCGACCAACTTTCTGCAAATGCTGGTCGGAGTGGCGGTGCTGGTTCCGTTTGCGATGATCAACGAGCAATTCGCCGATATCACGTGGAATGCCACGACCATTGGCACGTTCCTCTTTCTGGGGATCTTTGGATCGGCCTACACATTTGTCACTTATTACCACCTGTTGAAAACGGTTGAGGCCACTCGACTGTCATTGATTGCGTTTGCCACGCCCGTCGTTGCGACATTGTTGGGATGGCTGATACTCGATGAAACGCTGCGTCTCAGCAGCATCATTGGGGCGGTGTTGGTGTTTGTCGGGATTTGGATTGTAAATATCCTGGCGGTGCGCAAGAGCGCGACTGAAATCCCGCAGCCGGAATCGGTTCCGGCGCAGGTTGAGGGGTGAGCAAGTCGGATCGCCGAGCCTGGCTCGGCGTGAGTCCTCGCGGGGTGACCGTAACGAAAAACGTTCAGTGATTGGGTGGCTGGGTGGCTCGGACCTTGGGTCGTGTTGACAAACCCACATCTACGTCGCGTAGGTGCGGCTCTTATAGCGATTGTGCAGACGCGGACGCACGGGCCTGATGGTTCGATCCGCCTCGGCGGACTCACCACAATAGGCCCGTGACACCCTGATCCAAACGGAAAGGACTTCTGACAATCGCTCTAAGTCATGATCCAGACGTCATCACCCCCGTTTGCGGGCGATCATCAGGAAGGTCCCCCGGGGGATGAGGTGGTCGCCGATACGGCGCATGTAGGCTCGTTTCAATGATGATTGATTGGGGCGGGCTTTGTGACAGTTGCGTTGGTAAACCACCTCGAAGCCATTGCGTGTCAGAAGCTCTTTCAACGTCTTCGGATCGAAGTAGATGACGTGGTGATGTGTGTCGTAATACTTCCCGACGTTTTTCCTGCGAATGCCGAGCCGTTCGAGCGTGTCTTTGAGACGGTGTGATAGCCCGCGAATGTTGGGTGAGGCAATGAACACAAGTCCGTCGTCACGCAGCAGGAGGTGAATCCGGCAAATGTAAGCGGCGGGCTCTTTGACATGTTCGAGCACATGATGCATTGTGACCAGATCGAAGGACTTCTCCGGCCAGTCGACGTTCAGGAAGTCACCCACGTGGACGGTGATCCCCAACTCCTTGGTGACACGTTTCGTTGACGCGTCGCTGACGTCAAACCCCTCGGCGGTCCAGCCGCGCGCGAGGGCGGCGCGAATCAGATGGCCATTGCCACAGCCGATATCGAGGAGATGGCCCACACGGCCGAAACGTTCAATCAGCGACAGGTAAAAGTCATGACAGTAGGTGAGCGCTTCCTGCCAGAGGCCGATCTGTTCGGCCTCGTTGTATTCCTCGTAGTAATGGGCGAGATGCTCATCTGAATACGGTGGATTCATAAACTGCGCGCCGCATGAGTCGCAGCGACCGATCCGCACTTTTCGATAATCGACCTTGTAGAGCCAGAGGCTGGCGCCGTCGCAGACCGGGCAGGTGTGGCGTTCGGGATCGAAAGGATTGTCCCTCATCAGAAATCGTATCCCCAACTGAAATAGAATTCGGAGTAATCATCTTCCGACGTTCCGGCCATGATCTTTAGCGGGCCGAGTGGTGTGTCAAAGGCCACCCCGGCGCCGATTCCGACACGCAGATCTCTGAAGAAGTCGAGTTGCGCCTGATGATCCCACACGGTGCCGACGTCGATACGGCTCACCAGGTAGCTGCGGGTGTACACACGGTACCGTCCGGTGAGCGACGAATGGACCACTTTGTCACCGCGAATCTCGTTGTCGTTGAGCCCCATGAACGATCCCAGACCGCCGAGGGCGAAGCGTTCGAAAATCGGCAGGCGACGTTCGGCCGTGGCAAACCGCGCACTCAGCATCATGGCCAATGGCTCGCTGAGACTCTGGACCCACAGCCCCTCACCATCGAAGAGTCGATACACGACGTCACCGCCGAGGAAGTCATCGGCCCAACGGATTTCGGCGGTCAAGCGCCGTCCGCGTGTGGGGAAATCGCGATTGTCGAGATCATCGAGACGTGCAATCGCCGCGATGCTGGCAACGTCGAGGTTGACTTCCGAGGAGTCGGTGCTCTGTTGCAAGTCGAGATCATCCACATTGATGCGAACCGCCGCTTGTGCCTGTCGGGAAATATTTTGACCGACATAGAGTTCGACGCCGGTACGATCGGTTTCGAACGTTCCTGTCTGCACATGATCAGTATAGATGCGTTGTTCGTGGCGACGGCGCTGTACGGTCAGAGCGCCGGTGAGGTAGGTGCGGAGCACCCGGTCGGCCTGCGCCCGCAGGAAGAACCAGTCGCGGCGCGGGGCGTGCTGGGCATGCGCCACCAGTTCATTGCCAAGGCCCAGCGCGTTAATGCTCGCATATTCAATGAACACGTCCGTCTGATACTCGAGATCATGCCGGAGTCCGAGGCGCAAGGCATCGGTATCCTTCTCATCGACGTGCAGCTCCAGGATGGGGCCGTCTTCGGTGTGAATGACTTCAGTCGTGATCTGATCGAACAATCCCGATGCCTGCAAGTCGTTGAGACCGCGTTCCACACGTCGGGCATTGTAGGGACTTCCCTTGGTCATCGGGAAATTCCGGAGCGCCACCCAGTCTTTCACACTGCGATTTCCCGTCAACGTGACATTGACCAGCCGCGCCTCGTCGATCTGAATCAGCAATTCACCGTGATCATCGATGGCAATGTGCTGTATGTCGGTCAGCGTGTAATTACGTTGCGCGTAAAACTGAATCAGGCGCTGAGCTGCGGCGGCGATCTCCCAGCGATCATGTCGTGCGCCAATTTTGAGATTCAATACACGCCGGAGTTCGATGGCATTGAAGATGGTCGGTGAGGCGAACCGGATCGCGGTGATGACGGGAGGACGCTCTGCCGTGAGGACCCACCGGGCGGCTGTGCCGCCGGTGTCCGGTTCATACTGGGCAGTCGCCGCCGTCCACCATCCGTCTGCGACCGCATCGGTCAGCAACTCACGCAATATCTTCCCATCGATGAGATCGTCATTTCGCACATACCGGAGAACGGACTCCGGACAGCCCGACAGGTGCATGTTGCGATCCAACTGCAGGATGCCCGTCAGGGTTGATTGAATGGAATCGCGTTTGGGTTCATGATCATTGTGGAAGTCGGTGACAATCCGGGCCGCGACACGTTGTCCCGTTGCATATCCGTTGGCGATCAGGGTGTCAATGGCGCCAAAGTCGAGGTTGGAAATCGTTCCCGGATCGGGGTTGCACACATAGTCGGCGGCTTTCAGCGATGCGTTGATGAGGGGGGTGGTCATCACGGTCGTCGCCTGATTGGCCACCGAATAGAGATCGTTAAGCTCACCGGCATTGGCCAGGCCGGACGCGGTGTTCACCGCAACGACGGGTGCATCGGTGAGTGAGTCGGCCAGGTGAACCGGCAATGGGTCGACCAATCCCCCGTCGGCATAAAGGACCGAGTCCTCACGCAGGGGTGAAATCGCGAGGGGGAAGGCCATGGCCGCCCGCATGGCGTAGGCGATTTCGCCGCCCTTGAAGGCGACACGCCGACCCGACGACAGTTCTGTGGCAACCGCACGATAGCGAATCGGCAGTTGATCGAAGTCGGCTTCGCAACGGTAGGTGGCGCCCTGTGTGAGATTTGACAGGAAGTTGTAGAGAATCTGCCCGCTGGTGGCGCCGCTGGGCCATTGCGGTTTGAAGTTGCGTATGGGAATACTGAGAAACCAGTTGGCTTCCTTGCTCTTCTGCGACAACAACAATTGCGCGCGTGGTGGCGACTCGCGCAGCAACGCGCCCCATTCGATACTACATGCCAGCGATTCGAGGGAATCGGGACTGATGCCGGTGGCATACAGACCGCCAACGATGGCGCCCATAGAGACGCCACAGATCAGCTCGATATCGATCCCGGCATCTTCGAATGCTCTCAGCACGCCGATCTGAGCGAGCCCACGAGCGCCGCCGCCCGACAGCGCCAGTGCGACGCGCGGTCGACCGGGGCGTTCCGCCAGTCGTCCCTGCTCCACCAGCTGTTCGAGACTGGGAGCACTGGTGTGAATCGTATGGACTTCAGTGGTTGGCTCGAAGGTCGATTCGGATGCGACAAGCGTGCTCGCCAGTGTGAGCCAGAGTGCAAGCGTCAGGACCGGCACAACACAGGCTCGATAAACACGGTTGTCAAAGGAGCAGGTGAAATGTTCCCGTTGCGGATTGGCTGGATGCTCATTTCGTGGCGAAGTCATTGGCAGATTATCCCGGCGCGTGTGTATGAATGTAGTGGCGAGCCGTCCGATTCAAACGGGATTTTCGCCTTAAACCGTTTGCGGGGAATGGGCTTGAGTTCGCGTGGCGGTGGCGATTACTTGCAGCCTCGTTGCGGCAGACCGACTTGCACCGGCCCAGCGTCCGGAGTCGTCTCAAATTTATCCTGGATACCGCATGACACGAGACACATCGATACGGTACTGGCGGATCGCTGCCGTCATTTACGCGATCCTGGTCGTCACCGTGTCGTCGTGGGGGGGTGCGTCGCTGCCTAACGTCGGTGAAGGGGATCTGGACAAGATCCTGCATCTGATTCAGTATGCGGTGCTCGGATTCCTGGCGGCCCGGGGCTGGGGACCACAGCGACAGTCGGATACCGCTGCGTGGCTTACCTGGTTGCCGGGGGCGGTACTGCTGGTCTTTGCCGCGGCGGATGAGTATCACCAGAAGTGGATTCCGGGACGGTATGCTGAAGTGGGTGATTGGGTGTCAGACGTGCTGGGGATTGCGATTGGGTATTTTGCCGGCATTGTCCTGAATCGTCGGCGCGCGGCACGGGATATGAGGGAACCCCGGGCAGGCGATGCTGTTACGGTGCCCGATGAGTCCGATTGAGTATGTTTGAGTAGAGAACAGATGGGAGTTTTGACATGGCTGACGGAGCATTTGCCAACCGCATTGCGTTGATCACCGGAGCCGGATCGGGCATCGGACGCGGTATTGCCGAACGGTTGTCGCGCGATGGGGCGCATGTCGTGTTGCATGGACGGACCAAATCGAAGCTGGACGAAACGGCCTCGTTGCTCAGGGGGCCGTCGACAGTGATTGAGGGCGATATCAGCAGCATCGATGATAACGCGCGCACTGCGCAGCGCGTCGCTGACGAGTTGGACGGTCTGGACATCCTTGTCAACAATGCCGCACATTACTTCCGCGCATCGGTCGAAGAGCTTGCATGGGAGGATCTCCGACAGATGTACGAGGTGAACCTGTTTGGCTTAACCGATCTGACGAAGCAGTTGCTGACCTTGTTACGCAACAGCACACCGTCGGGATGCGTGATCAACATATCGTCGACCGCTGCCTTGGGGCCGAGCGCCAAGAGTCTGGCCTATGCCAGTTCGAAGCAAGCAGTGATCTATGCGACCGGTACAATGGCGGCCGAATGGGCGCCCGACGTGCGGGTCAACTGCATTGCTCCCGGGTTTGTTGACACACCGATTCACCGTCAACGGGGGATGACCGACCAACAGGTGCGTGAGTTTCTTGATTCGCTCGGTGAGAAGCACCCGATGGGACGGGTGGGCAAACCCGAAGACATCGCCGGGGCGGTGGCGTATTTGGCATCACCCGATGCGCACTGGGTGACCGGGTCGACGTTGGTGGTGGATGGAGGGTATCAGGTCGGATGATTGCCGTTACACGACGCGCCTATTTCTGCGCCGGGCACCGGTATTGGCGCCATGATTGGAGCGCGGAGAAAAACCGCGAGATGTTCGGAGCGTGCGCCAACGAACACGGACACGGTCACAACTATATGCTCGACGTGACACTCGAAGGCGAAGTCGATGCGAAGACCGGGATGCTGATCAACCTGACTGAGCTTGACCAGATGGTGCAGGAACGGATCATTGCGCGGCTCGATCATCGCAATCTGAACATGGATATCCCCGAGCTGGCCGAGGAGATCCCGACCACCGAAGTGCTGGCGCGGTTTATCTTTCAACAACTCGATGGCACTTTTTCGACGGGGCGGTTGACACGCGTGCGGGTGTACGAATCCGATGATCTATGGGCCGAGTGCCGCCGAGATTAAGCGATGAGTGATCGGACTGATTCAGTAACATACGCCGTCTGTGTCACCCGGACGTATTCGGCGGCGCATCGGCTGGCCTCGCCCGATTTGACGGATGATGAGAACCTTCGCATCTATGGAAAGTGCGCGCATCCCGGTGGTCATGGACACGATTATCGGTTCGAGTTTGTTGTCAGCGCGGACGCATTGACCGACCATGTTGTAATCGGCCGAGAGTGGTTGGCCAGGCGTATCGATGAGCATGTCAAACCGCAGTTTGACTGTGTGAACCTCAACGAGACGGTCGGTGGGGATGACGTGACCAGCGGCGAGAACCTGGTGCGCAAGGCGTGGGAACTGCTGGTTGGACAATTACCGTCCCATGTCTCGTTGCGTGTTCATTTGTATGAAACGCGTAAGAACTCATTTTGCTATCCGCCGGACTGATCCGGCATACGATTCACCGTTTGTGGAACGGAGTTCGTGATGGTCAGAGAAGAAACGATTCGTCAGTTGCTCGAAGAGATCGGCGAGGATCCCAATCGCGAGGGGTTGCAGCGCACACCGGAGCGTGTGGCCAAGGCGTATGATTTCCTCACGCGCGGCTACAAGGAAGATCCGCGGACGATTATCAATGATGCACTGTTCACCGAAGAGAACAAAGAAATGGTGGTCGTGCGCGATATCGACTTCTACAGTCTGTGCGAGCACCACATGCTGCCGTTTTTTGGCAAGTGCCATGTCGCATACATACCCGATCACAAGATTGTCGGCCTCTCCAAATTGGCGCGGCTGGTCGAGCTGTTCTCGCGACGTCTGCAGGTTCAGGAACGGATGACCAAGCAGATCGCCGACACGGTCGAAGAAGTCCTCGAACCGTTGGGCGTCGGCGTGGTGATGGAAGCGGTGCATCTGTGTATGCAGATGCGTGGGGTGGAGAAGCAGAACTCGGTCGCCGTCACCTCTCACATGCTCGGTTCCTTCCGCCATTCGCCGGAGACGCGGGCGGAGTTTCTGAATTTGATTCATTCAACGGCGGGGCGGGGGGTGTAGATGAGATCCAATACCCTAATATCCGCCGATCGACCGACTGTGGATTCTCGAGACGTAGTTTGAATCAATGATCTACCGCATTACCAACAAGCTGGCCAAGAAGCTCCATCTCAAGGATCTTCCGGATGCTGCAGCGGACAGTGCACCGCTGGCCGACTGGACAGCCAACCTCATCGTCGCCAATCGTCATCAGTACATATTGATCACCAACGGTGTAACTCTGTACTCCATTGTTATTCGGGGTGCAGGAATTACGGACGGCGAATCGTTCCACGAAGCCGTGATGGCCCGTCTCAACGAGGATCTTACGGCAAACGGGATGTCGTACTTTCTCGACAAGCAGTTGCAGCCGCATGTGAATAATGTCGAATTCGCGAAAACGTCGGGTCGCCGGGTACTGGGTTCCATGACCGATTTCAAGCATACGGTGAACGCATGTATGGCCGGCGGCATGGAGGCTCTGCTCGACATCAATCGCGAGTTAAACACAACGCCAATGCGCCCACTCGACTATCAGTATCCGCGAAGCGAGCTTTATCGATTGATTCTCCACAACGCCGGGGGGGCCGACACGATTCGTCAAGAGTTGCAGCGGCCCGTCTCTGAGATCACGTTTGGCTCACCCGAATGGAACTTTTTCAATGAAAAAAATCAGTTAGTTCTCACAGACATGCTGGAGTCGGGCATGGACCCGGATTACAAGGAGTGGTTCACGCACACGTTTCGGGTTTATGTCGAAGACTCCTGTCCGAGGCTGTGTGCGTTGCTTTTGGCGATGGGATATGTGGTTACAGAAGGCGGGTTGCATGCCGGCAACGAGGAAGGCGAGTTCTGGCTCGTCGAGTGTACACGATTGCGGGACTTGCGGGTGCCGGTCGTGATGCACGATACAATCGAGCTGGCCAACACCGGCCTGCAATGGGATGCGATGTATTGTGGGTGGCGGGTTGAGGAGAAGCGTATTGTGCCGTAACATGGGCATTGGTAGTGACGGCATCGGATGTTCTTGCGAGGTAACGTCGTGCGCAACATGGCGACACTCCTACGGAACCTCAATCAGCGTTCGTCACTATAAGCATCAAGGCAGCGTGACAAGTTAAGGGTGGAGGTCATTGATGCGATCACCATTCCGGATTGTATTGTTTCTGACTGTTACACTCCTGCTGTCATGCAGCGATGACTGCCCCTGCCCCGTACAATACGAAGATCCCGGTCAATTGAGGTATTCGCTCGGTATCCTGCGTGAGTCGTGGACAATCGCATCACCCCCAATCGATATCAATCTTGGTGCACCACGTCCGGTGCGAGGGTCGTTTGACCCCGCGCTGATTTGGTATAACCCGTACGATCAATTCAAGAGGTCTGACATTGTTCATGACGTTGGAAGCGGCAGCGAGGATCGGACACATGTGCTTGTGTTGCGTTTTGATCCGGCGAAATCGAAACTCTTCGATTCCACTCTGCAGAACCACCGGGATGTCTGGGCGGGGATCATGAATGGGCTGCCTCGGGGCGTTTGGGATCAAGACCAGGCAGATTATCTTGAACTCCGGATGGGGGTATTGAGCATCAACGACGATGGGACATTTGCGAATACCGACGATCAGTTGGGGACCCTGCACATCGATCTGGGCCGCATCAGTGAGGACGTTAATCTGGATGGCTACTCCAATACCGAAGATGTCAATCGCAACGGCACACTCGAGAACGCTGAAGATGTTGGCTTGGACGGTGTGCCCAATGGGCAAGAGGACGTTGATGGCGACGGTGTCCCCGATACCAGTATCGTGACGCTTCCCGATGGAACGCAAATCAATGATCCGGTGGGCGATGATTGGTTCTTCAGCCCCGACTTCCGTAACGTTGTTGAGCGCATCAACGGCACCGAGGGTAACCGGAGCGATTTTCTGATGGGCCGTCCGGACACGGAAGACATCGGCGGAGAGGGCGAAAACGATCTCGATAACGCCTACTATGCGTTTGAAATCGACCTTGCTAACCCGGACGATAAAGTTGTCGACGGTTCAGAGAAATCCAGCGAGACCGGCCTTCCTCTTGTCTGGAAAACCTATCGCATTCCGTTGTGGGAATCGAATGATGCGGTTGACATGAGCGGGAATCCCGACTCAACCAACATTCAATACGGGCGCTTGTGGATTGACAATGCGGGACAGCGGATGGAGGTGCTCATCGCGTCGTTGGACCTCGTTACCGAGCCACCGGATTCTGTCTCAGAATGATTCTCATGCCTACAGCTTCGACCCACAGTAGGCGTAGCAAATCAGCAAATCGCCGCTCGGATCGAATAACGCTTCATTGATCAGCGTCACATTTCCGAATTCGTAATCGATCACGTAGTCGGTGTTCTTGATCAGGCGACGACCGTTGTACGTGATGATCTCGGAGTCCGGCACGAGGTAGGGATGTCCGACGTAGATCTCCGCTGGCCGTTGACTAAAGGCCATGCGAAAGTAGTAGGTGGTGCGTTTCTGCAGCTCAGTGTAATTATCGGTTTCGTAGATTGCCGGAACGCGCTCGTTGAGAGTCGAGTCTCGAAACTCCGGCGTTGGTGAGTATCCCACATCTGTATCAAACGGACGCCGGTCGGGAAAGATCACCAAGCCCGATTCGAGATCGAGTATTGCCGGATTATTGTCAATACGGCCGTCAGCGCCGTGTGCTCCCGTTTGAATTGTGCGGTCAAGTCCAAGAATCTGAAGGTAAGGAACGCCGTCTTGATGATTCTGATTGAAAGGGCTTTGTTCGTCGCCGGGCTGGCCTTTGTAAATGTCCAACTGGAATTCGTTGTAGTCGATATAACGGACTCCCAGATCATAGACATTCTTCCACTCAGCGTCCCAAAAGGGATCGTCGGGCGCGGGATTGCTCAGCTTTAAGAGTTGCAGTTGGAGCGAGTCGCCATCGTCACCCCCAAATGATACAATGCTGCCATTGCGGTTGACATCCATCCGGTAGGCCAGGGTCTTCGTTTCAATCCTGGGTACCGGATCAATGAACTTGAGGTACGGGAACTCACGGCTTGGATCATCGGTAATGAGCACCCATTCCGATCCGATGGAGCCAAGCTGCTCAAAGCGTCCACGAATCGGCGCAACGTAATCAAAGCTCTCGGGCGTGCGCACATCTTCGAACGCAACGCCCCCTGTGCCGCGCGTCACATCCGGACTACTGATTAGTTCGTAAAGCTCAAATTGGACCACAAAATCGTCGACTTGGAAAAGCCACTCATCGCCGACGCGCCCGACATCAAAGAAGCAATACCGTGCGTACTGGTAGTCGCGACGGAATTGGACCGACAGTCCCTGAGTATCCGGTTCCATGCAGGCCGACTTGGGCCACTCGTTGTCGGTGCAGGATGGGCAGATCGCGAGGATCAGCGCGACTGTAAGAGCCGTTCTGAGAGTCTTTGATCCTCGATCAGTCATCGTGAACTCCGTTTTTTCAAGAATACAGCTTGAATGACGTGATGTCCATTGGAAAGGTCATTCGGCACCGCTAGTGCGGTAACGTACTGGCTGTCAAAATGTTATGATCGTTGCCGGGGCAAAGACAGTTCAGCCATGAGCGAATACAGGTAGAGTGATAGCCATGAGTCCGGTCTGATTCAAGCTGCCGGGGGAGCGGACGCACATCCCTGCGCCCCTTCGCTTTGTCGTACTCCGGGTCTTTCAGCGGGGGTAGATCGTTCTACGCCGATCGTGGGACCGGAACGGAATGACGCAGGTTCCTCTTATAGCAATTGTCATAAATCCTTTCCGTTTGGATCAGGGTGCCACGGGCCTTGA
>CAYTTY010000028.1:0-51344 GCA_964440935.1 uncultured Ignavibacteria bacterium
CCGGGTGGTGTGGGAGGGGTCCTCAGAAATCATTCTGAGGCCCCTATCCCGATTCAGCCGTGTCGCGGCGAGACAACGTAGCACCGGGCTGACCGGTGTGTTGGAAAACCCATACCTACGCGAGGTTGCGATTGTTTCATTCGGTTACATCGTGTGGTCTGGAATCAACATAGGTCTTTTTCAACACACCCCTTGGGGTGTGTTAAGGAAGCGGTAGAAGCCACCATAGTAATAATGTATCGACAACACGATTTTTCGTAGGGGCGTACTGCGTACGCCCTGTCACCGTTACGGTTGCGTGTAGGGGGGCGTATGCACTTCGGCTTCGCTCAGTGTAAACAATACGCCCCTACGAATACATGTCATCTTGATAACACGCGTTTTTCAACACGCTTCGAGGCCCGTGGTCTCCGTTTCTCTGCTCTCATGTGTCCCGCAACGCCAACTGCCGATGTCTTACGGGCACACCGGTTCCGGCCCGTTGAAGAACAAGTACTGGATCAGAAGATTCAGGTCGACCGCATTTGGCTCGTTGTCGCAGTCAAGATCGAAGTTGAGTGCATCGCAATCGGGGCAGGTGTTGAAGAACAGGCACTGAATCATGATCTGCAAATCGGCCGCATCGGGAGATCCGGAGTAGTCGAAGTCACCCGTCACCAGCGGGAGCACGGTGATGTTGACGTCGCCCAACGTGAACGATTCGATGGTATTGCCATCGGGGTCACTGAAGTTCGTCCCCACCAATTGGCCAACGATGTTGACCTCGTCGCCGCCGAACGGATCGGGATGACAGAGGATGTCAACGGTAACGCTAAACAGACGCTCGTGCTGAGTGAATGGCGGAATGACACCGTTGCGCTGGGCGGTCCAGTCGGCGATTCCGACGAGACGAAGGTTCGTCTCCGTGCCAACGGTTGAGGCCCGAACGTAGTCCCAGTTTTCACACAAGCCGCCCTCGATCTTTAATGGTACCGCGGCGATTGTGTCGATCGTTGTGTCGGCGGCGGTGCACTCGGGTGGGTTAAGGCAGACAATCAGTGTATCGACAGTTGAGTCGGTTGGAAAGCGCGCGACGTTCGGACGGTCCATCCCGTACGCAATTTGGAATCCGGCGACCGTGTCGACATCGGTCGAAATATAGACCGGAAGTTCGATGCGCTGGCCGGGATAGCCAGCGGTGTCGGAGATCGAGATCGTCAGCGGGGCGGCGGTGGTGTGTGTGGCCAACGGCGCCCAAGCGAAACAGATCAGAATCAGTGTCAGCGCCAGTACGCGACCGGTGGTTCGCGTTGTCATCAGTACCTCCTGGCTACAGGTGGTGAGGGTTCAGAGGTCGCCGGCAGACACCTTGGCGGGGCAGACACATAAGCTGGCGGTGTAGGCCGAGGGACTCTGAGATCGTTATGATTCACACCGTCCGGCTGGCGGGTACCCGAACAATCAATGTGTAATGTACGCAATTGGCAGAAACTGTCAATCAGCCCAATCGGGGGAATTTCCCGGCCTCTTGGTATCTCCAAGATCGTAAGGATGTTACCGGGAGGACGGGTCTTGTCCAAAAGGCGTCTCAGACACTCCGGCATTGCCAAATTGGCTTGACTTGACCCCCGTAGCCCCTTATGGAAATCCGGTCGTGTCGATTCGGGTTTAGCGAATGATACGAAAGGGCTTACGACGATGAGATACAGTGCCGAAGCAGCCATGCCGACACCGCTGAGGGGCTGGTATCGGCGGGTTTGAACAGCCTGAAAATCGGCACTGACAAACAGTGGTTGATAGGGGACAGAGTTGATCGGAATTTCACAAACAAAGTCTGTTACCCCGCGTCACCCTTTCGATGTCGACGCCGTTCGGGTGTTCGACAGCGGCCTTGTGATGAGGCATTAACCGAGGGAGGCGACGGTGCGCAGGGCGCCGCTGCCGACTGAGACGTAATAAGGAGAGGTTAGTACCATGACGTATGTCATCTGTGAACCGTGCATCGGAACCAAAGACACCGCGTGCGTCGACGCATGCCCGGTCGATTGTATCCATCCGACCAAGGACGAGCCGGAATTCGAACAAGCGGAATTGCTGTACATTGATCCGGCTGAATGCATTGATTGTGGAGCGTGTGTTCCGGCCTGTCCGGTCGAGGCCATCTTTGAGGAGAGCGAAGTCCCCGAGAAGTGGGCCGAATATACAGCGAAGAACGCCGAGTACTTCCAGGCGTAAACGCGCCTGGACGGCGCGCAAAGGACGCGACACGTTGCGGCGTGCGAGCCGTGCGCCGTTGAGGTGATCGTCGTCTTTTCAGGAGGAGTGCAGGATTAGCGATTATTTGCCATTACTCGTTGTCGTGGTGTTCGTCGGCCTGATTGTCGCCGTGATGTGGTTTTTGGGCGCATGGCTGGGGCCGAAAAAGAAAACGCCAGTCAAAATGGAGCCGTTCGAATGCGGGGTGCAGCCGTTTGATACTCCCGGCGACCGGTTTGGGGTGAAATTCTATCTGATCGCCATCCTGTTCGTGATTTTCGATATCGATTTGGCTTTCCTGTTTCCGTGGGCAGTCGTGTTTAAGGAGATCGGTGTTCTGGCATTCGTCTCGATGATGGTATTTATCGGGATCCTGGCCGTGGCGCTGTGGTATGTATGGAGGAAAGGAGCGCTCGAATGGGAGTAGACAGCCAGGGACCGGGATTTCTCACGTCACGATTGTCTGACGGGATTGCATGGGCACGGAAGTGGTCGTTGTTTCCGTACCCGTTTGTGACCGCCTGCTGCGGCATGGAATACATGTCGGTGGCATCGGCGCATTATGATTTGGATCGCTTTGGCGCCGCGTGGCCGCGTTTTACACCGCGCCAGGCGGATATGCTGCTGGTGGTCGGAACGATTTCGCACAAAATGGCGCCGGTGCTGAAGCGTGTGTACGATCAGATGTGCGAGCCGAAGTGGGTCGTTGCATTTGGCGTGTGCACGTGCACGGGCGGATTTTACGACAACTACGCAACGGTGCAGGGGATTGACCGCGTCATTCCCGTTGATCTGTACGTTCCGGGATGTCCGCCGCGTCCGGAGACAGTGCTCGACGGCCTGATGAAGCTGCAGCAGCGGATCACCGAATCGCATCATACGTTGCGTGAAGACGTGCGCAAGCCGGTTGTGGGAGGAATTAACACCACATGACCGAGCCAACCACCACCCTCGATGACAACCCCGTCATTGCCAGGCTCCGTGAGGCGTTCGGCGAGGCGATCATCGCAACGCATGCCCATCGCGGCGACGTTACCGCCGTCATTACGCCCGACCGCTACAAAGACGCGATCCGGCTGCTGAAGACCGATGCCGAATTGGCGTTCGATTTTCTCACCGATCTCACTGCGGTTGACCGTTTGAAGCTGAAGAAAAAGCCGCGATTTGAAGTGGTGGTGCATCTGTATTCACGCAAGAACAACAGCCGGTTTCGTGTGAAGACACGTCCGGCGAACGACCGCCAGCCCGAAGTCGATTCGATTGTCGATATCATCGCCGGGGCCAACTGGCCAGAGCGCGAAGTCTTCGACATGTTCGGCATTCGGTTTACCGGACATCCCAACTTGAAACGCATTTTGATGTACGAGGAATTCGTCGGGCATCCCTTGCGCAAAGACTACCCGGTTGACAAGCGCCAGCCCTTGGTGCCGATGCGCGAGATTCCCGAGGATCGTCCCAACATCTATTCATTTTGATCTGAAGCGACAACGCCTGTGACCACGACTCCCACCCAGCCCGAACCGATGCCCGCGTCGATCGACACCGAAACGACGCAGACCGAATCGGGCACCACCCGCAAGGCAATGCTGCTCAACGTCGGGCCGTCGCATCCGGCGATGCACGGTGTCATTCGCATCATTACTGAACTGGATGGCGAGACGGTCATCGATTCCGACGTTGAGATCGGGTATTTGCACCGGGCGTTCGAAAAAGAGTCGGAGGTGGTGTCGTGGAACAACGTGTTCCCCTATACGGACCGTTTGAACTACGTCTCGCCGTTGATGAACAACGTCTGCTACGCGATGGGTGTCGAGAAACTGCTCGACGTACACCCGACCGAGCGGTGCGACTACATTCGCGTGATTATCTCCGAGGTGTCGCGTTTGACCGATCACATGACGTGCATCGGCGCCAGCGCGATGGAACTCGGCGCGATGACGGTGTTCATCTATTATATGAAAGCACGCGAGTACCTGTATGAACTCGTTGAGGAGTTGACCGGTGCGCGCTTGACCGTGTCGTACGTGCGGGTCGGTGGAGTAAAGGCCGATCTGCCCGAGGGCTGGCTCGAGCGTTTGGACAAAGCGCTCGACAAGACCGCCAAGGTCATTGACGAGAACGACCAACTGCTGACACGCAATCGCATCTTCTTCGACCGCATGAAGGATGTTGGGTTGCTCGACGCCGACACGGCATGGGCGCTCGGTTTTTCCGGACCGCTGATGCGGGCCGCCGGTGTCCCGCGCGATGTGCGCAAGGATGAGCCGTACCTCGTCTACGACCGTTTTGATTTCGATGTGCCAGTCGGCGCGGTCGGCGACAATTACGACCGATACCTGGTGCGCATGGAAGAAATGCGCCAGTCGATCAGCATCATCAAGCAGGCGATGAAACAGATTCCCGGTGGGCCGGTACAGGTGGGATTAGACAGTCGTCCGTACACTGGTGCTCAGATGGTCGACGCGGCCAAGATGGGACTGACGTCCGATATGCTCGTGCGCAAGGTGCGGATTGACCCAACGCTTGAAGGAACGAATAAGCATCAGATTCGCTTTGTTAATGCGCCGTTCAAACAGGTCGTGTTGCCACCCAAGGAAGACACCTACGGCAACATCGAAGGTCTCATGAACCACTTCATGTTGATCATGGATGGTGAGGGGATCAAGGTACCGGAGGGTGAAGCGTATATCGCCAACGAGGTCGCCAACGGTGAGCTGGGATTCTATATCGTTTCCGACGGCACCGGCCACGCATATCGGGTGAGGGTGCGTCCGCCCTGCTTCTATCTCATGCAGGGGCTGACCGAAATGATCAACGGTGACATGCTGGCCGATATTGTACCGACCTTTGGTTCGATCAATATGATTGCAGGAGAGCTGGACCGGTAGATTGTGATATGAGCGCACCGCAAGTCATCGATTACGAAATGGTCGACCATCCCGAACCGGTGGCGTGGTCTGACGAGGCAAGGCGTGAAGCCGAAGCGATCATCGCCCGGTATCCCGACAAGATGTCGGCGACCCTTCCGGTGCTCTGGCTGGCCGTCAAGGAGTTCGGCTGGATCTCGCCGCGGGTGGAGGGGATTGTCGGTGAGATCTTGGGCCGGCCGGTGAATCAGATTCATGAAGTGGTGACGTTTTACACGATGTATCCCCGCAAGCCGATGGGGAAACACCACATTCAGATTTGCCGCAATATCTCCTGTTGGATTCACGGCGAGACGAACCTGGTGAATCACATCAAGGAACGACTGGGCATCGATGTCGGTGAAGTGACCAAGGATGGTCGATTCAGTTTGGAAGAAGTGGAATGCCTCGCGTTTTGCGAGTGTGCGCCCTGTTTGCGGATGGACAATCGCTACGAGGGCAACCTGACGAAAGAGAAGATCGATCAGTTGATTGATAACGCGGATTGATGCAGAAACTCGTTTCCAAAAACGTCGGTGTCGAGAACTCGCACACCCTGGAGGTCGCCAAGAAGGCGGGCGCGTATACGCGTGCGGAGAAGGCCTTTGGCATGGAACCGCAGGATATTGTGCAGGAGGTCATCGCGTCGAACCTGCGCGGGTTGGGCGGTGCGGGATTTCCGGCGGGACGCAAATGGAGTTTTCTGCCCAAGGACTCGGACAAGCCAACTTATCTGGTGATCAATGCCGACGAAGGTGAGCCGGGCACGTGCAAAGACAAGTATGTGATGATTCACGATCCGCACCTGTTGATCGAAGGGATTATCATCACGTGCTACGCGATCGGTGCGCACAAGGCATTCATCTACGTCCGCGGTGAATACGACCTGCCGATTGAGCGGATGGAACGCGCGATCGAGGACGCACGCTCGGCCGGTCTGATCGGCGAGCGTGTGATGGGGCGTGACTTCGCACTCGATATTGTCGTGCATCGCGGCGCCGGGGCTTACATCTGCGGCGAGGAAACCGCGCTGATTGAATCGCTCGAAGGCAAGAAGGGTTGGCCGCGCCTGAAACCGCCGTTTCCGGCTGTTGAAGGGTACCTGCGGTGCCCGACCATCATGAATAACGTAGAGACGCTGTCGTATGTCCCGTTCGTGATCGAGATGGGCGGCAAGGCGTTCGCCGATCTGGGTACCGAACGCAACGGCGGCATGCGGATGTATTCGATTTCGGGATGTGTCAATAAGCCCGGCGTGTACGAATTGCCTGTGGGGACGCCGTTGCGTGAGATGATCTACGAGCACGCCGGTGGCCTTCCCGAGGGGCGTCAACTGAAAGCCGTGATACCGGGCGGCTCATCGTCCCCGATTCTGACCGCCGATGACATTGATGTGCCGATGGATTTCGATTCATTGGCGAAGATCGGATCGATGGCAGGGTCGGCCGGTGTGGTCGTGTTCGACGATTCGATTTCGATTCCGGAAGCGCTGCTGGTTATTTCACGCTTTTACGCACACGAATCATGCGGCCAGTGTACCCCGTGCCGTGAAGGCACCGCGTGGCTGGAGCATATTGTTAAGCGCATTCTCGATGGTGAAGGCCGGGCCAATGATCTGGATAACATGATTCGCATTTCGAGTAACATTATTGGCAACACCATCTGCCCGTTGGGTGATGCAGCGGCCCTGCCGGTCATCAGTTACGTGACCAAGTTTCGCGCGGAGTTTGAAGAATGGATCAAGCGCGCGCAATCACCGTTCGACCGGCCGTTGCCCATCACGCACATTGGAGACCCGACGTATTCGCCGGGTGTCGGAGTGAAGGTTTCGTAAGATATGCCTGTTGTGACGATCGACGATCAGCAGATTGACGTCCCACAGGGGACAACGATCATTGAAGCGGCGGCCAAGCTGGGGATTTTCATTCCCCGCTATTGCTACCACCCGGGATTGCGCATTGTCGGATCCTGCCGGATGTGCCTTGTCGAAGTCGAGAAAGCGCCGAAGCTGCTGATCGCCTGTTACACGTTTGTGCAGGATGGTATGGTCGTGCGGACGACGACGGAGAAGGTCACGGTCGCGCGCCAGGCGATATTGGAATTTCTGCTGGCCAATCATCCGCTCGACTGTCCGGTGTGCGACCAGGCAGGCGAATGCAAGCTGCAGGAATTCTACATGGACTTCGGGCGTTACGACTCCACGATGCTGG
Source organism: uncultured Ignavibacteria bacterium (assembly GCA_964440935.1). Lineage (GTDB taxonomy): Bacteria > Zixibacteria > MSB-5A5 > WJJR01 > WJJR01 > WJJR01. The sequence goes on from CAYTTY010000028.1 coordinate 7,352, forward strand.
AGAACAAGCACAAGAAGCACAAAGCGATCCCGGTCGGTCCGCATATCATTCTCGATTCTGAGCGGTGCATTCTCTGTTCGCGGTGCACACGTTTTTGTGACGATATCACCAAGACCCATGAATTGGGCATTTTCGAACGCGGTGCGCACTCGGAGTTGCTGCCGGTGAAGGGCGCCACGGTCGATAACCCGTATTCCGGCTGCCTGGCCGACATTTGTCCGGTGGGGGCGCTGACCGATCGCGATTTTCGTTTCAAGGTGCGTGTGTGGTATCTCGACAGCACCGAATCGATCTGTCATGGGTGTGCGCGCGGCTGTAACATTCGCATCGACACCAATCGCCGGCGCACGCATCACAACGATGGCAAGCTGATCGCGCGGTACAAACCGCGGTTCAACGGCGAAGTGAACGGCCACTGGATGTGCGACACCGGTCGGTATTCGTACAAGACGATCGAAGTGCCGGAGCGTGTGCTGCATCCCAGCGTGCGCATGAGTGGCGGCCAGGCTGAGCGCGCCGAGTGGTCGATGACGCTGTCGCAGATCGATGAGCAAGTCTCCCACGCCGTCGGACAGCACGGCATTGCCGCCACGGCGGTGATTGCCACTCCGACGTTGTCGAACGAAGAATTGTGGGCCGTGCGAAAGCTGTTCAGCGACGGTATGCGGGTTGAATCGATCGCGTTCCGCTGTCCGCCCGATCCCAACGGGGTTGAGGATGATCTGCTGCGCAAAGCCGATACCTTCCCGAATTCCTTCGGCGCCGAAAAGATACTGGGGCCGCCTGGCGGTGAAAAGGATGTCACCAAGGTTCTCGATGATGCCGCTGCGGGGAAATACAAAGCCGTCATTGTGATCGGCGGCGGATTGGTTGAACGAGTCGGCGCCGACGTCTTGCGCGACAAGCTGCAAAAGGTCGAATTGGTGGTGGCGATTCAGACGCATCAATCATCCATCACTGAATGCGCATCGGTCATCGCCCCGATGACGACCTACACGGAGACCGACGGGACCGTGTGCAATTTCGAAGGCCGCATCCAGCGGTATTGGATGGCGATTCCGCCGGTGGCGCAGAGCCGTCCGCTGCTCGAGATTCTGGCCGACCTGGCACAACGTTGGGAACTGAAAGCGCCGCCACGCGACGCGGATGTGTGCTTTGAGGAATTGGGCCAGACCGTCGAGCACTTCGGCGGTTTGACATACGAGGATTTAGGAGAGACGGGACAGAATCCCAAAGACCGTCAACCCGTCGGAGAGGCGGCGCCGGACACGCCGGACGGCCTGGTGTAATTGCGATGGATCTGGGACTGGAAATCGGACTGGCCTTCGGCAAAACGGCCTACATCATCGGCTTTGTGATGACGTTGGCCGGAATTCTGACGTGGGTTGAGCGCAAGCAGTCGGCGGTGATGCAGGATCGCATCGGTGCCAACCGGGCCAGCATCCTCGGGCTGCGGTTGTTCGGTCTGTTCCACATTATCAGCGATGCGGTGAAGATGTTCACCAAGGAAGATTTTGTTCCGGACACGCCGCATAAGGTCATTCACGCACTGGCTCCGGTACTGGCGATTGGGTTGGCCCTTCTGGCCTTCGCCGTTATCCCCTTCGGTAATTCGATCACCATCGCCGGCCACATCATCAATCTGCAAGTGGCCGATTTGAATGTCGGCATTCTCTATGTGTTTGCGATGATGTCGGTGGCGGTGTACGGTGTTGTCCTGGCCGGCTGGTCATCGAATAACAACTTTGCGCTGCTGGGCGGTTTGCGTGCCTCGGCGCAGATGATCTCATACGAAATCACGATCGGCCTGACGATTGTCGGCGCGCTGTTGATTTACGGCACGATCTCCATGCAGGAGGTCGTCCATGCGCAGGGACAGTTGCTGTTCGGGTTCCTGCCGATGTGGGGCATCGTTGTCCAGCCGGTGGGATTCTTGCTGTTTTTGGTTGCCGGCATTGCTGAAACCAAACGCATCCCGTTCGACATTCCCGAGGGCGAATCGGAGATCATCGGATTCTTTGTTGAGTATTCCTCGATGAAGTTCGGCATGTTCATGTTTGCCGATTTCATCGAGACGGTTTTGATATCAGCGCTGCTAACAACCTTCTTCTGCGGCGGCTGGCAGGTGCCGTATCTGGTGGATGCGGGATTTGCATTCCCCTGGGGCGGGACCCTTGATCTCAGCGCGTGGATCGTGGAGAGTATGCGGGTCACGGCGTTTGTGGTTAAAGTCGCGTTCTTCTGCTGGCTGTTGATGCTCGTTCGTTGGACGTTGCCCCGGTTCCGTTTTGACCAACTGATGAACCTGGGTTGGAAGATCTTACTGCCTTTGTCTTTGGCCAACACGATCATCACCGCCGCCGTTGTTCTTTGGATAGGGAATTGAGTGGTACGACTATGGGGCGAGTGAATGTCATCAATGTGTCGGAGCGCCGCCGGGAGCTTACCTTTCTGGAGCGGATCTACGTGGTCGAGGTGGTGCGCGGCTTGTACCTGACGGCGAAGCATTTCTTCGTCAACCTCTGGCGCCATCTGCTGTGGGCGTTCGGCATTCGCACAGGGCCGCGCGGGGCGGAAACATTCCAATATCCGGAACAGCGCCGTCCGCTGGCGCCGCGCCTGCGGACGCTCCACCGGCTGACCCAGCGTCCCGACGGGACACCCCGCTGCGTGGCGTGCATGATGTGTGAAACAGTTTGCCCGGCATTTTGTATTAAGATTGTTGCCGAAGAGGTCGAGGATCCGGACATCGAGAAACGTCCACATTCCTTTGATATCGACATTGGGCGTTGCGTGTTCTGCGGCTACTGTGTCGAAGCATGTCCTGAGGACGCGATTCGCATGGATACCGGGATCATCGAGATTGGCGCCTTGTCGCGGAACGGCATGGTGTTAAATAAAGAGACACTCCTCTCGCTACCGCCGGCAGGCGAAACGCAAGAGGAGCCGAAACAGAAACTGCAGGCGCAGTTCACGGTGTAGTGAGGAAAGTCGGCCGGGTTCTGACGCTTGGTCGAGCATGAGGTCCTCGGAAAGCCGAGGGAAGCGATATGGGCAAAACCAATACCGAAGTCGCGATTCGTAATAAGGCCGATCAGCAGCTGTTGGAGGGGCGGCACGGGAACAACGTGATTATCACGTCGATGGACCGTGTCTTCTCGTGGGCGCGCGAATCGTCGCTGTGGCCGATGACCTTCGGCCTCGCCTGTTGCGCGATCGAGATGATGGCGACGGCGGCGTCGCGGTTCGATATGGACCGGTTTGGCATGGGTGTCATGCGCGCCTCCCCGCGCCAGTCGGATATGATGATCGTGGCCGGCACGGTCACGATGAAGATGGCGCTGCGCATCAAGAAGCTCTATGAGCAGATGCCGGAGCCGAAATATGTCGTGTCGATGGGCTCCTGCGCCACCTGTGGCGGTCCGTACTGGAAACACGGCTATCACGTCCTCAAGGGCGTCGACCAAGTGGTGCCGGTGGATGTCTACGTGGCGGGCTGCCCGCCACGCCCGGAGGCACTCCTGGAAGGCCTGATGATGCTCCAGGAGAAGGTGCGTCGGGAACAGATGCTGGGCCGGAAACTGGCCCCGGTGGTGTCGACCTGATAACACATCGCGTGTTTACGCGTCGTGTTCTACAATATCGAGGATTGGCGATGACGACCCAGGATATCCATGAAAAGCTGAAGGGACGGTTTGGCGACCGCGTGGGCGATCTGTCCGAAGGGGTGGACCCGTCGTGCGTGGTGCAAACCGATGCGATTGCCGAGGTGTGCGAGTGGCTGCGCGACGAGCCGGGCTTGGATATGACCTCGCTGATGTGCCTGTCCGCCACCGACGACGGCGAGAAGCTTGGCGTGGTGTACAATCTGCACTCGATGCAGCACAATCATCGCATCACGTTGAAGGTCGAGCTGACCGATCGTGAGAATCCGCATGTGCCGACCGTGGCCACGATTTTCGGGACCGCCGACTGGCACGAGCGCGAAGCCTACGATATGATGGGGATTGTCTACGATGGGCACCCCGACCTGCGGCGTATTCTCTGCCCCGACGATTGGGAGGGGTACCCGTTACGCAAGGATTACCAGGTACAGGAGTTCTATCGCGGGTTGAAAGTGCCGTATCCGGAAGGGCTCGATCCTGACCGTGGGCACTGGATTACGCTGACCCGGCCAGACGCCCAAGTCAATCCGCCGGAGCGGCGCGAGCCTGATCTGTCGGGCCTGAAGCCGTTGCAGCAGACGGCGTATGGTGAAAGTCTCAAAGAAGGTGATTTGGTATGAACGCAATTAGACGCGGTTTTATGGGGGCATGGTCGCTGCTGGTGGGGCTGCGGGTCACGATGGAGCACCTGCTGCGCAAGCCGGTGACGCTTCACTATCCCGATGAAACCTGGGATTTGCCGATCGGCGCCAAAGGGCAGCTCTTCAATAAAATCGAAGACTGCATTGGCTGCTTGCAGTGTGCCCGTGTCTGCCCGGTCGATTGTATTGCGATCGAAACGGCCAAGGCGGGCAAAGAGGAAGATTTGGGTGAAACGTCGGATGGCACGAAGAAGAAGCTGCACGTGCTGCGCTTCGACATCGATTTCGCGAAGTGCTGTTATTGCTCGTTGTGCACCGATCCGTGCCCGACCGAGTGTTTGTACATGACCAAGGAATACGAGAATTCGGTGTACAACCGCGACAATCTCATCCACCACTACCACACCTACACGGACGAGGACGCGGAACGCATTCGTGAGAGTGTCGGTGGTAAGACGACGAAGATCGGTATTCATCCGTAATGGTCGGATGATCGATGCCCTGGTGAGGTGGCATTCGTCAGTTGAGATTTGGGAGATTCAAGACGATGGAGGGTGCAGTGAGCAGAATCCGACACGGTTTCGTTAGAACGGTGGTTCTCGGTTTTTTTCTGGTTGTCGTGGCTGGATGTTCGCAAAACGGCGGCAGCGATGCGGCCGATGGCAACGGTACATCCACGGGACGGATGGCTTCGGATCCCGCATCCAGTGAACTGTTCCAGCGACCGTACGGATACCTGATCGAAGGCGATCAGGATTTCACGCGTTTGGCCCCGAATTATTCCACGCTGCGACCGTTCAACCCGGACACCGCGATTGTGGTCGTGACTCAGGCTGAGGCGGAAGGTCTCGAAACACCGCCGGATGATTACCAGGAATACTTGCATATTCGCGTGCATCGCCCGATGAGTGTCCGCCTCATTGTGGCCGACTCCGTCGGTGGCGGCCGGATTGTGTACGAATGGGAAGACCTTCCGGAGGGCGCGTATACCGCCGGATCCCAGGGCTGGCCACTGCCGCAGATCGACCAGACTGAGGATCTGGGTTGGGTGTATGTGTATGTTGTTGGCGGAAATCGCTTCCGCTGGCGTGGACGATTCGCGTTGGATGAAGACAAGCATCTGGTGCCACTGGTGACCAAAGCAACCGCCGGATAATGAAAGACTGATCATTCCCGGAGTGAGTACGACGATGGATGACTTATTTGCCCCGCAGGCCCCGCCGCGTTACGAAATGGAAGATAATGATCTGTTGATCAGCGTCGGTCCCCCCGAGAAATATTCCGGCGCCTACATCACCGACACTTACAAGGTCAATATGGGACCCCAGCACCCGTCGACGCACGGCGTGCTGCGCTTGGAATTGACCATGGATGGTGAGGTGGTTAAGGAAATCAAACCGCATATCGGGTATCTGCACCGCTGTTTCGAGAAACACGCCGAGAATCTGCCCTACCCCGAGATTATGCCGTTTACCGACCGCATGGATTACATCGCGGCAATGAGCCAGAACATGGGACTGGCGGTCGCGGTTGAGCGGATGCTCGGGATTGAGGTGCCGGAGCGTGTCGAGTACATCCGGGTGATCTGTTGCGAGTTGCAGCGGATCGCCAGCCACTTAGTCGCACTCGGGACGTACGGTCTTGACATGGGGGCGTTCACGCCGTTTCTGTGGTCCTTCCGCGACCGGGAAATGATCCTCGATCTGTTCGAGTGGTTGAGTGGGGCGCGGATGCTGTACAACTACATCTGGGTCGGCGGCTTGGCGCGCGATCTGCCCGACGGTTGGACGGACAAAGCGCGCCAGTTCCTGCGATATTTCGAGCCGAAGCTGAAAGACTTCAATGATATTCTGTCGTACAATCATATTTTCATCGAGCGTACGGCCAACGTCGGTATTCTGCCGCCGGAGGTTGCGATTTCCTACGGTGTGACCGGTCCGAACCTGCGCGGATCGGGTATCGACTGGGATTTGCGTCGCGACGATCCGTATTCGATTTACGACCGGTTCGATTGGAACGTAATTGTCGGGGCCGGCGACCATGGGCCGATCGGATCGTGCTGGGATCGCTACATGGTACGCATCTTCGAAATGGCCGAATCGGTGAAGATCTGCCATCAGGCACTCGACAAACTGCCGAGCGAGGGTGACGTGAAAGAGAAGATTCCCCGCAAGGTGCGTGTCCCGGCCGGTGACATCTACGCACGCACCGAGACGCCGCGCGGCGAATTGGGCTATTACATCATTGCCGACGGTAAGGACATTCCGACACGGTGCAAGGCGCGCTCGCCCTGCTTTACGGCGATATCGGCAATGGATGCGATCGTCCAATCGTCGCCCGAGCCGATGTTGATCGCCGATGTCGTGGCGGTGGTTGGGTCATTGGATATTGTATTGGGAGAGATCGACCGTTAAAACCGTGTAAAGCCTGACATACGAAGACGTTTCATTGTGGGGCGCTGCTTGAATGCAGCGCCCCGTTTGTGTAAGATGATAGACTGACAGTGTGTGAGACTTGACATGGTGATTGAGTGACCGTTACCGTGGGCACAGATCGTGCCGCGGTGAATGCAACGTATACCCACATGGGGCGTGACTGAGCGGTTCGTGCGCGGGAACTGTACGATGGACGCAAGAGTTCATACATCGGGAACGCTCACCACAACTTGCGCCACACGACACGAATCGAAAGGCAATGCGCGATGGACCGCACCGAGTTGATCAAAGCATTTGTTCGTACCAGGCAGCTATCGGAGGACTTATGTCGGCCGTTGGAAACCGAAGATTACGTGATGCAAACGTGCGATGATGTAAGCCCACCAAACTGGCATTTGGGGCACACGACGTGGTTTTTCGAGCGCGTCATTCTCCATGAATTCGTCCCCGGCTATGCACCGCACCACGACCAATACTACTACATTTTCAATTCCTATTACGAATCGTTCGGCCCCCGCAACGATCGGGTGAAACGGGGCACGCTGTCGCGTCCGACGGTGAAAGACGTCTACGCCTACCGTCAAACCATCGATCGACGGATGGGCGATTTGCTGGAGACCGTGGAGAACTCTCTGTGGGATGCGCTCGCGGAGTTGGTCACACTCGGGATAAACCACGAGCAGCAGCACCAGGAACTGCTGATGATGGACATCAAGCATATCTTCGCCTCGAATCCGATGCTGCCGACGTATCAGGCGGGACCGACACCACAGCAGGATCCGGCAGCCGGCTCGGTACCGCCCTATGCACCGCCACGATTCGTTGATTTCGATGGCGGGATTGTCGAGATCGGATCGGGTGGCGAAGGATTCAGCTACGACAATGAACGTCCGCGTCATCAAATTCTATTGCAGGCATACCAGTTGATGGATCGATTGATCACTAATGGCGAGTTCCTCGAGTTTATCACAGACGGTGGTTATAACGATGCGCGGCTGTGGCTGTCGGATGGATGGGCGACGGTGAACGAACGCGAGTGGACGGCACCGTTCTACTGGGAAGAACGCGACGGTGAGTGGCACGAGATGACCTTGAACGGAATGCAGAAACTCGATCCGCTGCAGCCGGTCGTGCACGTGAGCTACTACGAAGCCGACGCCTATGCCCGCTGGGCGGGCAAGCGGCTGCCGACGGAAGGCGAATGGGAACACGCGGTAATGGTCCAGGACGCCAATCCGTGCGCGGGCAATTTCCTCGACGATCGCACACTGCAGCCGTCGTCGGCCGCGTTGACGGAGCAGCCGCGGTCGGGGGTGGTGCGTCAATTGTTCGGCGACGTTTGGGAATGGACCGGCAGCGCCTACCTGGGATATCCGGGATACACGCAGGATCCGGGTGCGCTCGGTGAATACAACGGCAAGTTCATGAGCAACCAGATGGTTTTGCGGGGCGGGTGCTGTGTGACCCCGCGTGACCACATTCGCACCTCCTACCGAAACTTCTTTCAATGCGATAAACGATGGCCGTTCTCCGGGTTCCGGCTCGCAGACGACCGCTGACCAGGACAGTCACTCTTGCCAGCCACTTACAAAACGATCGAATCCGCTGATTACGCCGACTCATTCAGCGAACGGCATGCGTTTGCCGTTGATGTTCTTGTCGGATTGTGCGAGCCACGCAAGTCACTGCCGTCGAAGTATCTCTACGATGATCGCGGCAGCGAGTTGTTTACGCAGATCACCAAGCAGCCCGAGTATTATGTCACCGGCTGTGAATTCGACATCTTCCACAACCAGACCGACGCCATCTTTGAGCCCGCCAAAGGGGAACCGTTTAACCTGGTCGAGCTGGGTGCGGGCGACGGGCAAAAGACAGTGGTGTTGCTGGAGTATCTACTCAAGAACAACTTCGAGTTTCGCTATGTCCCGATCGACATCTCCGAGTTGTACATCAAGGAGCTGGTGGAGCGGCTCGCCTCCGAGTTTCCGGATTTGGACGTGTACGGTCTCGTGTCGGAGTATTACAACGGGCTCAAATGGCTGAACAATCGTCACACACGTCGCAACTACGTGATGTTTTTGGGATCGAGTCTGGGCAATTTCACACCATCGCAGGCACGGGTGTTTATGCGCAATGTGTGGAGCACATTGGACGAGGATGATTTGCTGTTAACCGGTTTCGATCTAAAGAAAGACATCGAGCTCTTGCTGGCGGCCTACAACGATAAGCAGGGCGTGACGCGCGAATTCAACTTGAACATCCTCGATCGGATCAACCGTGAGTTGGGCGGCCAGTTTGACCGCGACAATTTCCGTCATTTCGGCACCTACGATGTGTTTACCGGCGCAATGGAAAGTTACCTGGTTAGTTTGATGAGGCAGTCGGTATTGATCGAAGAAATCGGACGCTCATTTGATTTCGAACCGTGGGAACCGATCCACACCGAATATTCCTACAAGTATCTCACTCCCGACATCGAGAAACTGGCCACCGACACCGGGTTTGTGCTCGATTCGATGTTGTATGATTCGAAGCGCTATTTCGTCGACGCGATCATGCGAGTGCACAAGCCGGGGGCGTAGGGATGTGACGTAATGAATTTGGTGGTACCCTACAAATCTGCTATGGGATCCTCATCATTATTCACCGCCTGTTAGAGCGGTTGTCAGAATAGATTTCCGATTGCCAAGGTAACATTCGCTGTCATTCCCGCGAAAGCGGGAATCCATTGTCTTCGTAAACAAGCAATTACGACACTGTCTCGGTCCGCCACGGCCGACGGGGATGACAGAGTATAGAAATCCAAACGGGAAATAATTCTGACAATCGCTCTATGTATTCCGGCGACGCCCAAAACTTGGATTCCCGCTTTCGCGGGAATGGCAACCAAGTCATCTCCTTATTAGCGCGGTTGTCATTATAATATTCCGATTGCGGAGAAGCGAGGCACCGTGTGTATCGTGATGACATCCGGGTGCCACGGGCCTTGAGGGGCGTGTTGCAAAACGCCCGAGAATCACAGCCTTCGGGAGGGCGAGCCTCCCGGCGAGCCGCAACGGCATGTTCCACACGGCGGCTCGGCGGGAGCCTCGCCCTCCCCAGTCTGAGGTGATGATAGTCAGCAGGCTTTTCAACACGCCCCTTGAGGCCCATGGACGGGGGATTGTGCCGACGCGGACGCACGCCCCTGAAGGCCCGTGGCACCCTGATCCAAACGGAAAGGATTTATGACAATTGCTATAATACCCAAAGCACAGCACGCCGAGATAGGGCTCGGCGGTCCGTCGCGAACAGCATTTGTCATCTGTTCGTCGGATGGACTTGACCCTTTTATCAGCCGGCGGCGATGATTCCCGTAGGGGATGCTGCATACGGACGTATGAGGAGATTTGAAGATGGAAAACGCACCGCCAACAGTGTGGGAGTTTTTGCTGAACGCCAAACATCTTGTGATGCTGGCGTTCATGCTCGTGGGCCTGGTCCTCCTATTTATCCGCGGCGTCAACCGGTGGGTGCGGATTGGTGTTTTGGGAGGAGCGTTTGTTCTTTACGGGCTGGACTTTGTGTTTCTCTTGCATCCCAGTCCGGTCTGCGCCACCACCAATCTCTTCATGTTCAATATCACCATGGGCAAGGTCTTTCCGGCGTTTCTGGCGCTCTTCCTGGTGATGATGGTGCCGAGTCTGTTGGGACGGAAACTCTTCTGCGGCTGGGTGTGTCCGTTGGGCGCGGTACAGGACTTGATCAACAAGATTCCGTTTCGCAGGCGGTGGAAGCAGTTCAACTTCCCGGTGTTTAATGGAATTCGATTTGCCCTGATCGGATTGTTCATTCTCACATTTTTCGCCGTACGCCGGCATGTGTCGTGGCTGGGTGAGTCGGTGGAAGCCGACTTGTCCAATCAGACGTGGACGGCGTATCAGGCGTACAGCGTCTACGAACCGATCAACTTCTTTGAATTGCTGCACTGGAACATCGACTGGATCTGGATCGTGATGATGGGACTGCTGGTGGTTGCCAGCCTGATGTTGTACCGACCGTTCTGTTACGCAATCTGTCCCATTGGCGCATTGACCTGGCTGCTCGAACGTGTTGCTCCGGCCCGGGTGCGCGTCAATGCCGAGAAGTGCAACAGTTGCGGAGTCTGTGCGATCAAGAGTCCGTGTCCCACAATTCAGCCGCTATTTGAAGGGAAACGTTCGAACCTGCCTGACTGCACCTCTTGTGGTGAGTGCCTCAACACCTGCCCGAAAGATGCGATTCATTTTGGTGTGCGGGAGAGGGTTTAAGAGCCACCCCAGCCTACCAAACCGACGGCATACCTATTTTCGCACGTGGTGAATCTTAATGATGTCGGTGGCGCCGATGGTTGGGGCCTGGCCGGCGAGGACGATGACGCGGTCGCCCTTGCGCGCACACTTGCGGTCACGCGCGACCTGTTCGCCCGCGGTGACCATTTCATCGGTCGTCTTGACCATCGCTACACGAAGCGGACGGATGCCCCATTGGCCGGAGAGCAGGCGTAAGGTCTCCTGGTGAGGAGAGAAGGCGAGCACCGGCTTTTCCGGACGTGATTTGGAAACCAGCTGCGCGGTGCGTCCTGATTGGGTAAACACCCACAACGCGCTGGCATCCGATTCGCGGAGGAGTACCAGCGCGGCGTCGACCATGGCCCGCTCGGCGGTTTGCGCGCTGCGAGTTTTGCGTGTTGTCAGGTCAGGTTGGCGTACGGGATGCAAGTCTTGTACCGGAAGGTCAAGCCATGCGGTTTCTTCGGACTGGCGGCAAATGGCCGTCATGATGCTGACCGCACGGTCGGGATACTTGCCGATCGCCGTTTCACCGGACAGCATCAAACAGTCCGCGCCGTCATACACGGCGTTGGCGATGTCGGAGGCTTCGGCGCGAGTGGGTGTTGCACTGTCGATCATCGTCTCGAGCATTTGTGTGGCGACGATCACCCAGCGGTCGGCGGCTGCGCATTTCTGGATCAATATTTTCTGTGCGGCGGGAACGCGTTCGACTGATAGCTCCACACCCAGGTCGCCGCGTGCCACCATGATGCCATCGGCCACGTCGATGATGTTATCGATATCGTCGAGCGCCTGCGGTTTTTCGATTTTGGCAACCACCGGTTTGCTGGCTTTGTGGCGCTTGAGCGCGCTCTTGACTGCTTTCACATCTTTGGCTGTACGCACAAATGAGAGCGCCACGAAGTCGGCATGATGTTTCAGTGCAAACGCCAAGTCGGCTTTGTCTTTCCTGGTGAAGGCGGGGACAGACAACGCGCGACCGGGGACATTGAGTCCCTTGCGTGATGTCAAATAACCGCCGCGCGTGACTCTGGTAATTAATGCGGTTTTGTCGACGCCGGTGACTGTGAGTGCGATCGACCCGTCGGCAAGTAAAATCGTATCGCCACGCTCGAGCTCACGGGCAAGACTGGGAAAATCGAGTGGGAGCCAGATTTCGGGCGCCGATGATTTGCGTCCGCCAACGCGTACGCTTTGGCCCTTCTTCAAATTCACACCATCCGGTCCGAGTTCACCGATCCGTAGCTTCGGTCCCTGCAGATCGACCAGCACGCCGACCGGCACGTTCAGCACCCGTGCTGCCTCGGCGAGCCGACGCATCTGCCGCGCATGCTCATCGTGCGACCCGTGAGACATGTTAATGCGCGCCATGTTCATACCGGCACGAATCAGGCGCTCAAGCATGGCCGTCTTGTCGGTGGCGGGGCCGAGGGTACAGAGGATTTTCGTGCGTTTGGATTGGATCATGGGAAGAAGATGGGGCTATCCATTGATAGATATCAAGATCCACGTTGCTCTCAGGGGAGATTCTTGAAGTGGCGAATTCTCTGCAGAATTCTGTGAAAGATGATTGCCTTTCTGGTATGTCCAGAACGATTCTGTTATTATATCGATATGGAGGCCAAGCGTATCAAGGAGATGACCAAACTCGCGGTATCCCACTACTGGTCCACCAGGGCCTCTCAGCGAGACAGGCAGCGTCAGCACGGACGTACAGATGCTGGGCTTCGTGGTGCGGTGACGGGTGGTGCACAAATGGATGGCTTCGGAATGCTCTTCACAGAATTGGTCTTGGAGCAGGATTTGCCACCCGAATGTGTGCTCACTAAGACTCGACTTGAGCTCCCTGGTTTCTTTCGTCCTACCAAGGAGTGGGACTTCCTCATTGTGAAAAATGGTACACTCGTTGCTGCGATCGAGGCAAAGTCTCAGGTTGGTCCTTCCTTCGGAAACAACTTCAACAACCGTACAGAAGAAGCCATGGGAACTGCATTGGACATTTGGACAGCATTCCGAGAGGGTGCGTTCCAAAACAGCCCCCCGCCCTTTGTTGGTTACCTGTTCATGCTGGAGGATTGTTCATCATCGCGCAATTCGGTCCGTGTGCGCGAGCCACATTTTCCAGTGTTTGAGGAGTTTAAAGGTTCATCGTACATGAAGCGGTACGAATTGTTCTATCGGAAGCTCGTTTTGGAGCGGCACTACTCTGCAACGTCGTTTATCACATCGAAACCGGATACTGGATTGACCGGAGTTTATACTACGCCTGCCGAGGACTTATCAATTACACGGTTTTGTAAGTCACTCTCGGCGCATATAGGAGCTGTAGCGGAGAGATGAGAACAACTACTCACCGATTGATACTCGGAGATGCACGTGACCTATCCTTTCTGCCGGATGAGTCGGTCCACTTAGTGGTGACTTCGCCACCCTACTGGAATCTCAAACGATACAATGAGAATCCAGATCAATTAGGGCATGTCGAGGATTATGAACAATTCCTCGAAGCGCTCAATACAGTCTGGAAACACTGCTACAGACTGCTCGTGCCTGGAGGACGATTGGTTTGTGTAGTAGGCGATGTATGCGTATCAAGACGCCGCTTCGGTAGGCATCTTGTATTCCCTCTCCATGCGGATATCTGTGTCCTATGCCGACGAATGGGATTTGACAATCTTAATCCGATTATCTGGCACAAGATCGCAAATGCGTCATACGAAGTAACAAATGGCTCTAAGTTTCTAGGTAAGCCTTATGAGCCAAACGCGATTGTGAAGAACGATATTGAGTTCATCCTGATGCAGAGAAAGCCCGGAGGATATCGTCAGCCAACTGCTTTGCAGCGCAAAATGAGCATGATTGAAAAAGACAAGTTCGACTCCTGGTTCCAACAAATATGGCAATTGTCTGGGGCATCGCTTAAAGCCCATCCTGCTCCCTTTCCGCTTGAGCTTGCCAATAGGCTCGTTAGAATGTTCTCCTTTGTCGACGACGTTGTGCTTGATCCATTTTGTGGTTCCGGCACGACGATGTTGGCTGCAATGAAGAGTAATAGAAACAGTATTGGAGTAGAAATCGATGAAGGATACTGCAGGACATCTGCTCGACGACTAGAGGCGGAGAACAGGGATCTTTTTGGGAATGCGGAACTGATATTCGAGAAAATCGATGGAGATTCAAGGCAGACAACCAAAGCGCAATTTGATCAGGATTTGAAATCAACGATAAGAGCCGGGTAGCAGTGAGAGCAGACTTTTGGCATTGATGTGCTAACTTGGTCGTAGTCGGTGGATTGGTGACAATGGCAGACTCAATCGGAGTGATCGGATCCGGCGCTGTCGGTGAAGCACTAGCGAATGGCTTCTTGAAGCACGGATACGCCGTTATGCGCGGATCGCGCGATCCGCACAAGCTGGCCGATTGGTTGAAATCAGCGAGCGGGAAAGCGGTAACCGGGACGATGGAAGAGACCCGCCAAGTTCGGTACCATCGTTGTGCTTGCCGTGAAGAGCACGGCTGCGGAATCGGCGGTTGATTTGTGTGGGGCGGAGAATCTGAACGGTAAGCCGGTCATCGATACGACCAATCCGATTGCCGATCTGCCGCCAGAGAACGGTGTGCTGCAATACTTCGGGAACATCAATGAATCGCTGATGGAGGTGTTGCAGAAACGCGTTCCCGAGGCGCATTTCGTCAAGGCGTTTTCCTGCGTGGGGAGTGCGTTGATGGTGAATCCCGATTTCGGTGTCACCAAGCCGACGATGTTCATTTGCGGCAACGATGACTGGGCGAAAAAGACCGTGACCGGTATCATCACCACGTTCGATTGGGGAACCGCCGACATGGGCGGAGCCGAGGCCGCCCGAGCGATTGAGCCATTGGCGATCCTCTGGTGCATTCCGGGATTCCGGCAGAACCGCTGGGACCACGCATTTAAGATGCTCATGCAGTGAGGGCGCCTGTCCGTAGTCGGTCGTCTAACAAGACGTTACGAGAGGATCGCACACGCGACCCACACATCTATTGACATCGGCGCCTCGATCAAGCTGTTTTCTATCTTAGTTAGTGAGGATTAACTAATGACTTTGAAGAACGCTAATCGCACTCGTGTTTCGGCTGTCGAGCGTCGTGCGCAAATCGTCGATCAGGCCACACATCTGTTTTCGCGCCATGGTTTTGGCGGGGTGACGATGGCGATGTTGGCGAAAGAGTGCGGCGTGACCGAGCCGGCGCTCTATCGGCACTTTGCGTCCAAGGATGCGCTGTACGAAGCAGTGCTGTCATCACTGAAAGGTCGGTTGAATATCGACGAGGCGCTGGCCCGGTTTGACCAACTGAATGTGATCGAAGAGTTGCTGTTCGGTCTTGCCACATTCATTGTCAACACTTACGGCACCAATACAGAGTTGTCGCGACTGCTGTTGTTGTCGGCGCTGGAAGGTCATCCGCTGGCCAAACGTGCGTTCGATGATCTGCGCACACCCTACGTCAAGTTCCTCGCACGCAAACTGGCGGCACTCAAGCGCCAGAGGCGTATTCGCGATATTCATCCCGAAATTACGGCACGGTGCTTCGTTGGCATGGTGATGGACTGCTCGCTCAGTTTGCATCTCTGGGGCAAATTGCAGGGAAAGAAATATGACCCGAAGGATGTGATCCGCAACAATGTGCCGATTTATGTGCGGGGGTTGACGGTTGGTCCGGGAGCGGAGTAGTTCGGATAGAACCCACCATGCAGTAACAACAATGCCACGTTTTACGCACCCAGCCGGGGCTCAGTGCTCCGCTGTTACTCCTGTTGACGCACCGAGTGCGGGTGCCACGGAGCTTGGGGTGTGTTGACAAACTCACATCTATGTCGCGTAGATGCGGCTCTTAGCCGCACCGGCCCGGCTCTAGCAATTGTCAGAAGAACTGTCCGATTCCAGCGTGCCGTCATGCGCCCACGCGTGACGGCTATTACCCGTACCGACAAGGCGTCACCCGAGGGCGGGTAACGCCACATATGACCGCCGTGTTCGCTTCAAACGGACAATACGTCTGACAATCGCTCTAAGAGCCGCGCCTACGCGGGGTTACAATTGTCCTATTCAGTTACATCATCTGTGCGCGAATGAACGCACCCCTTTTTCAACACGCCCCTTGGTCCGTGTTGACAAAGGTGTGTCATTGCAGTCTCCATGCTTTCGGGGCGTATTGAATACGCCCCTTGCGCGTAACTGATACGGTGACAAAGCGTACTCAGTACGCCCCTACGCATGGCCGTCCTGTCATTGCCACTGACCATACCTCATCAAGTGCGGCACAAGAGGTACGGTGGCACACTGCGTAGCAGGGTGGATTGAGTTCTTGATGCTGTAAAATGAATCACATGCTTTGCGCACTGAGCTCGGGCTCGGCGATCCGTGGAGTTGGCTACACAAACGATTGGTCGAAGATGGCCTGGCAGTCGGGGCAGAGACCCGGGCCTTTGAGATCGATCTCTTCGACGTAAGTGGAACCGTTCATGGCGCAGCGGGGGAGAGGGCAGTGACGCAAGCCGGCGGTATGGCCAAGCTCATGCACGGCTTCCACCAGTAGGCGTCGTGATAACAAGTCAGGATTGGGGTCTAAGCCGTACAATTCAGGTCGCAACCGATGTGTCGAGACCACGGCAGTGGGACCATTCAATTGTGCTTCCCCGAAGACGTACGTTAACACCGGCGCAAACAAGTCCGAATCGGTGACGCCGAGCAGACGGGACTTTTCGGGGATGGGTCGTTCAAACAGCTTGCTGAGAATCTGAGATGAATTGTACTGGTTTCGCAACGGATCATGAGCGGACTTGGGATCGAGCTTCCAGGGTAACACCACCGTTATCTGTGATACAGTAGCGGTCAAGTCGACAGCCAGACGTTCCAACAGCGTTGTGTCGGTCGGTCCCACCCCCACGACGTGGATTCTGGCATCCATTACTCAGCGGGCGAGGTTGTACTTCTTGATCTTATTGTAGAGCGTGGCCCGGTCAATCCCGAGTGTCTGAGCCGCCTTGGTTACGTTGCCATCGGACATTTGCAACACGCGTTGAATGTGCCGTTTTTCCAATGCTTCGAGGCTCATTTCATCGGTCGGTGAGCCGTTCGGTGTCTGTCCACCAATGGGGAGATCGTCCAAGGTGACTTGCGGCGGTTTGCCGACGACCACGGCGCGCTCGATGGCGTTTTCCAATTCGCGCACATTTCCCGGCCAGTTGTATTCACGCATCGCCGCAAGGGCGTCGTCTTTGAATCCTGTGAAGTGGCGGTTCATTGATTCGGCGTAATCCTCGAGGAAATGCTGCGCCAGGATGATGACATCGTCGCCGCGGTCGCGTAACGGCGGGACATCGATGGTGAACACATTTAATCGATAATACAGATCTTCGCGGAAGTAGCCGCTTTTGACCGCCGCTTCGAGGTCGCGATTGGTGGCGGAGATCACGCGGAAATCCGATTTCACCGGAGTGTTTCCACCCACGCGGAAGAATTCTTTGGTCTCAATAACGCGCAATAAGTCCATCTGAATCTTGGCGCCGACGTTACCGATTTCATCGAAGAACGCTGTCCCGCCATCGGCCATTTCGAGGTGTCCCTTGCGGCGGAATTGTGCGCCGGTGAAGGCACCGCGCTCATGGCCAAACAATTCGCTTTCCAGCAACGATTCGGTGAGGCCGCCGCAGTTGATCGGGACAATGGCATGGTACTTCCGCGGTGATGCCGCGTGAATTGCCCGGGCGATCAGCTCCTTGCCGGTGCCGGATTCACCGCGAATCATCACCGTCGTGTCGGTGGGCGCAACGGTGGCAATCAACTCGTGAATCTTCCTCATCACCGGTGAATCACCCACCAGATTCGAGAATTGACTGAGTTCGGAAACGCGTTCCTTCAACTCCACGTTTTCCTGTTCCATGTCCCGTTGCTTCACCAGTTTGCTGACGAGGTGTGAGAGATAATCGGGATCAATCGGTTTGGTGATGTAATCGTGAGCGCCGTCCTTGAGCGCCTCCACCGCCGTATCGACCGATGCGAATGCCGTGATGATGACAATGGTGGCATCGGGGCTGAATTCCCGGATCTTGCGCTGCAACTCAAGCCCCGACATGCCCGGCATTTTGATGTCGAGGAAGATGACGTCGAAGGTCCTATTACTCAGGATATCAAGCGCCGCACTGCCATTCTCGGCCACTGACACATCGTATCCTTCCTCGGTAAACCACTTGCCGAGCGAATCGCGGACAATCGCTTCATCGTCAACAACCAAAATGGAATGGGGATTGCGTTTCATGACTGCTCCGTCTCAGAGTGGTTTGTATCGTCACCCGACGATGGCTCACTAGCCGGCGATGAGCATGGGATGCGGAGAATCATCGATGTTCCCTCATTGGGTTTCGACTGCACGTCGATCTCACCACGATGCCGCTGAATGATGCCGTACACAACGGACAATCCCAAGCCGACTCCCGAGGAATCCTCTTTTGACGAGAAAAACGGCTCGAAAATATGGGGGATATCCTTCTCGGGGATGCCTCGTCCGGTGTCGGAGATGGTGATTTCACACATCCGACGGCTTTCGAGACGGCGTCCGGTGATCGTCAGTTCCCCACCGTTGGGCATCGCTTCGACGGCGTTCATGAGAATTGCAACGACCGCTTGGCGCAACTGTTGCACATCGCCGTACACTATCGCGCCCTCTTCCAAATCGACACGGAGTGAAATCTCGTGGAGTTCAAGGTGATGGTTCACCAGTTGGGTGCAGTGGTCAATGATGTCGGGAACCGGAACCGGCGCTGCGTCGAGCGGGGCGTTGCGTGAAAACAGCAGCAGGTTCCGTACGATCTTGCCGCACCGGTCGATTTCATCATGAATGAATGACAGCTCCTTGATGGTCTCTTCGATGGCTGGGTTCTCACCATCCTGTTTTTTCAGCCGCCGCATGCCCAAACTGACATAGGTGTTGATACCGGAGAGGGGATTGTTCAGTTCGTGAGCGACCGTCGCAGCGAGACGTCCCAGCGACGCCAGCTTTTCCATTTGCGCCATGCCGTCGTAAATGCGCTGCAGTTCATTTGTCTTCTCTTCGACACGCGTTTCGAGTGTTGCTCCCCATTCCCGCAATTCTTCCCTTGCGGCGCCCAATTGCGCGGTCATGCGGTTGAAGTCACGGGCGAGCCGTCCGAGCTCATCACGACTGGTTTCGGGGATCCGATGGTTGAGATTGCCGGCGGCCAACGCTTCGGTCCCTTCCGTGAGACGGCGAACCGGACGGTGGACGAAGTACCAGACCAGTCCCCCGCTTCCGGCGGCGACAAACACAGCGAACACGATCGACCACATGATGAGCGACTCACGCGACTCGGCCAGCACCTGATCGACGTCTTTCAGGGACATGCGCACATCGAAGACACCGAGGAGTTCCTTGTCGGCAGGATGGGCATGGCAGGGCGCGTCGGAGCACGCCGGTTCGTTGCGAATCGGGCTGATCAAAGCGAGCGTGCGGTGGCCGTCGGCTTGACGGACAATCCGATGCCGCATATCGGCACGCGGTGTAGTGAGTGCACCCTGCCCGGTATGGCAGGCGACACATTCTTCCGCTTTCAAGTCGACGACCGTGTGTTGCTCCTCCGCTTTGGTGGACACAATGATCTCACCCATCTTGTTGTAGATGCGGATTCCGTCGACGCCGGGCTCTTCACCGACGGTCTGGATGATCTGACGAACATCCTCACGCTGATTACGCAGCATGCCGAGATGTGTGGCAGAGTGCAGGACATCGGCGACACGATCGGCCGATTCGCGAATCTGATCCATCAGCGCTGTCGTGTGTTTCTCGACAGTGATCTGCCCGTAGAAGACAAAGCCCGCCGCCACCACAATCACCAGAATGGCGAAGAGCTTAACGGATAACGATTGGCCAAAGCTGGGCAAGAGGCCTCCTCAGTTGGAAATACTCCTGCGCGTTGGCCTTGCGGTCAACGTGATATTCATGCCCAATTATTATATAGGTCGAATGATGTCCGGAATTTGTCAAAAACCGGAGTTGGGCGGCAGCAATCCCCAGTGGTCGCGGAGAAAGGCCAGGTAGGTGGATCGGGGGAGAATGCGGTCGGGGTGGACGGTGAGCGTTCCCCCATCAGCGGATGTCGCGCCCAGTTGCGGGTTATGTTGCGAGACCTCGTGGCAAAGCTCTTTCAGGGCGGTGCGTTCGGTCACACAAAACGCCTGGATTGTGTCGGCATCAACCCAGTCGGACGGCTCGACCGGACCCTGGAGCTTCACGAGAAGCGCCCATCCCTCATCGTAGGGGTTCTCACGCAGTGCGGAGCCATTATTGGTCCAATTCTCATTCCGTTCGAGCACAATGAGGTCAGTGGGAGCGGGCCAGCGGAGCGCATCGCCACCGACGAGCATGGACACCAACGTGTCTCCGATGGCAATCCGCCGCCCTGGTCGCGGTAGCGACAGGGTCGGCGGATCGGAGAATGCATGCAATGCATGGAAGTCGAGCCCCATGAGCCATTTGGTCTCGCTCTGGGGGTGACCCCATAGATGGGACAGATGAAATTGCAATGACTCAGGTACCCAAGGCGTGCGCCGAATCGGCTGTGCCCGATCAGGGAACCGTCCGCGTAGCGCCATATCGAGCGGACAGGTGTCGCAATTGAAGCCGCGATCACAAAGCCAGTAGTCGATCACACCGGCTTCCATCCAAATGCAGGGGCTGCCGACTGCCGGCGCACTGTTCTTGGTCCGTTTCGTCATCATCGTCTAAGCCTTCGCCGGATTCGGATTCAGAGTACCGTTTGGTGACGGGTTCAGCGTGTTGCCCTTGGCCGTCGCGGGTTCCTGTTCCAATGGATTGACATACACAAGCTCACGCCAGGGTGCCGGGCCGAAGACTGGCAGGTTACGCACCGCCCAGCCAAAGGCTGCGAAACCGAGACTGACTAAGAAGACACTGATCATGACCTCTTCCCACGACGGGAAATACCAGCCGGTCTGGCCGGCCATGCCGGTGATCGCTACGTTCATTCGGTTCATCACCAGGCCGAGCACCGCCGACAGCCCGGCAAAGTAGGGACCCATCGGATGGTGACGGATTCTGCGAATGGCGACGAGGGTGATCGGGATGATGATCAACAGCGCATTTTCAAGCCAGAACATGCCCGCCTCAAAGGTTGACTGGAACATGTAATGGAGCGCATCCCGCCCAATGAGGTCCTGCACCCGCAACACCGCGAGAAATGCCAGCACGACCAGCATCGCGCGACTCAGGTCGATCACGATATGACGTTCGAGCGATTTGCCGAAGGCTCGGCTGGACAAGTACGATTCGACGATGACCATACCGAAGCCGATAGCAATCGCCGAGACAAAGAACAGCCACGGCAAGCGTGCCGAATACCACAGCGGATGCAGCTTCTGCGGCACAATCAGAAACAGTGAGCCAAGCGACGATTGGTGGAGCGTTGACAGCAGCACACCTGCGATCACCAACATCGGTGTTGCAATCTTGAGCACCTTCACCGCTTTGGTCAGTTTGAACCGTTCGAGAAACGCCGGGAAGAACTCGAGCGCCAGAACGGTCAAGTAAAGCATGACACACCACGCCACTTCCAGCATTACCGAGTGCGGGTTACGGAAGATGATCGGGTGCCAGATGAACCAGGGCCGTCCGAGATCGTAGAGCAATCCGACCGCGACTATGATGTAGCCCAAGAACGCGGTGAGGATCGCCGGACGGACGATCGGCTTGAATTCCTTCAGGTTGAAGATATAGACCAACGCGGAGATCGTGAATCCGCCGGCGGCCAACGCGACGCCGCTCATGACGTCGAAGCCGATCCACATGCCCCACGGTACGGAATCGGACAGGTTGGTCGTTGCCCCGAGTCCGAGGGCGAACCGGCGAATCGTCGCCACTACCCCGACAATCACGATGAGGCCAAACACGGCCTTCCAGAAAGTGAGTTGTCTCAGCTTGTCAGCCATCACTCTGCCCCTCCCTTCCCGGTGTCGGTGTCGTGTGGCTTGTGCGGATGCCGCTGGCCACACTGATGTCGGAGTTGGTCGACGCTGGCGCGCCGGTTGACCAGCCACCAAATGCCCGCGAGCGCGACGCCGCTGGCGGTGATCAGGTTCGGGATCTTCTTCAACGCATCCCACGTCAACTCGGGCAGCGAACCATCGCCGAGGTCGGTCCGAAAACCGAGTTCCGCAAAGTTGACCGGTGACAGGAACAGGACGTTGGTTCCGCCGACTTCGTGTTCACCGTAGACGTGATCGTAGTAATCATCCGGATTCTCCCGGATGCGGCGATGCGCTTCTTCGATCAGCTCGTCGCGATAGCCGTAAGTGGTGGCCTCGGCCGGGCAGGCTTCGGCGCAGGCGGTCTGGCCGCCCTCTTTGACGCGCTCGTGGCACATAATGCACTTGCTTACGAGCGGCGCTCTGCTGTCCCACTCATACCGGGGAACGTCGAATGGACAGGCCATCATGCAGTAGCGACAGCCAATGCACTTGCTGCCGTCGTAAGTGACCGGACCTTCCGGCGTTTTCGTAAACGCACCCACGGGGCAGACCGACACACAGGTCGGCTCCACACAGTGGCGGCAGAGCTTGCGGACGTAATAATCACCGCGTTCCTGGAGGACCGTGTAGGAATTTGCGGTCAGGTCCTTGTCCTCCACTTGCGGGAGTCCGTTCTGTTCACGGCAGGCGTCCGTGCACGCACCGCAGCCGACACAGCGGGCGATGTCAATCAGTAGTGCTCGTTGCCGACTCATGGCTAATACCTCATCTTCAAGGTTCTGCGCTCCAGTACACGTTCCTTACATCAATCCGAACGAGCTCTTGAAGTTGGCGAACTGCTTTTCATCGCAGGCGTTCGTCAACGGATCGTTCGGGACACCGCCATCGGCAGAGGTCGCGCCTATCAGTGCCGGTTTGGGCACCACGGTGTCGGCGAACTCGCGCAACTTCTCGATTTCCTTCTGCAGCCACTCACTGGCGCGTTCACCCAGCGTCATCCGATTCAGATGCGGCTGGAGGTTTTGCGGTACGATCGCGTACAGCGGTGGTTCGACCCCTTCATCGGGCATCGGTGTGAAGTAACTCTGCACGATGCCATCGACCGGAGAGACGATTTTCGCCGTCCGGCCATCGGACCGCAGCTCGGCGATGGCATCACCGCGCTGGACGACCTGCCCTTCCTTCAGCAGACCGACCACCTTGAAATCGGCCATCGCTTCGCGCAGGAAGCGATCAATACCCACCGACACCGACCCGTCGGGCGACAACTCGACGAAGGTGTGTCCTTCATCATAAAAGCGGTCCGCCCGCGGCGTGAAGTCGGCTGGCTGGAGCGCTTCTTGCCCCATCCAGACTTTCTGCAGCGCCTCGCGTACAAAGGCTGGCGCAAATGCGCGAACCGGCTGTTTCGCCGTCGCACGCCGTCGGACCAGCGCGTCAACCGTGAGGAAGACGGCGATCGTTGCGACTACCAGAATTGCGACCATGACTGTCTCCTTACTCCGTGAAAGTTTGCTTTCTTTCGCTCTCTTTGGGCCGCTCTCTGCCTTCTTGCAGAGGCTTTAGGCCAGTCAAATCATATATCAAACATCGTGCCAAAATTCACAAGGCCAGCCCGATTCTGCCCGTGACTATAAGTCGTTGTTGTTACGTGAGTTACGATTGCATATCTGGCGTTAAGCGGGCGATCTGGTCAGATGATCGATTCAAATCATGTTGTGAAATACATCACATTGAACCCAATTGTCGTAATTCTGTATAGGACAACGGTTTGTGGGTGTCGTATTTTGCTACGTTGAATGTCGCGAAACTCTACAGTTGACTGTTGAGAATTGAGATTGGCGGCGAGGACTGGTCATTCCTGGCATCAACATGATCACTTTTGACAATCGTTGCCTGAAGTGATGATTGTACTCTGCGCAATCTCATATAGAGTTGGGTGAAGAGAAGTCGGAGATTGGGTTAACGGTACTGAGACGATTGTGTTCAACAAATGAGAGGAACTCTCACATTGATGAGGAGAAGCGGCCATGTTTCGCACTATCGATGATTTCCAGCGGTCCTGGGAACAGACACAAAACGACACCCTGAAAATCTTTGATGCGCTGACCAACGAGTCCTTGAGTCAATCCGTGGCCGATGGTCATCGGACCATCGGACGTATCGCCTGGCACATTGTCCAGACCATACCGGAGATGATGGGATTGACCGGTCTCAAGATCTCCGGTCCGGATGAGACAACCCCGCCGCCCACTAACGCGGCAACCATTCGCAAAACGTATGCGGAGACCGCGTCGACGTTCCTCAAGGAAGTAACCGACAAATGGTCGGATGACACCCTCCTGCAGACCGATGAGTTGTACGGTGAGACCTGGCCGCGCGGATTGACGCTGATGATCATCATTGTCCACGAGGTGCATCACCGCGGACAGTTGACCGTGCTGATGCGTCAGGCGGGACTGACCGTCCCCGGAGTCTTCGGGCCGGCCAAAGAAGAATGGGCGGCCTTCGGCGCGCCGGTACCGGCGATCTAGTGTTATGTCACGCGTGATATGTCGTAGGGCAGGAGCACTGCGCGTCCATGACTTCGGAGACTGCGTGGGGCGCTGGCAGCGCAGGGCTCCTGCCGATGGCGTTGTCGCGTGTCCGGCAGGAGCCCCGGGCGGGCAGCCGAATTGACCATGCCGAGCACGCATGGCGCCCGGTGCTCCTGCCCTACGGAGTTCTGTCCGGCTCTTCAGCGTGCCGTCATGCGCCCTCGCGTGACGGCTATCTCCCCTACTGACCAGACGTCACCCGAGGGCGGGTGACGCCACATATGAACGCCGTATTGTCCGATTGAACAACGATGTAGCACGGGCGTCTCGTTTACACTGAGTAAGCCGAAGCGCCCGTGCGGCATGGCCCGTTCGACCTTGCTCACGGCAAGCGGGACGGCCATGCTACGGTGGCTTGATTCGGACAGTATTTCTGACAATCGCTCTAATTCATCTGAACAGAGTATCATTCCGGTTCTGATGTTTGCTGTGAATAACCACTGCACCGTAGCACCGGCGTTTCCGGGTACTTGCGAAAGCGATCATCACTGAACGACAGGCCGCATTGCACGAAGACGGAGTCTTTGGGCGTTGTGATTGTGTTGGCGTGACGGCATGATGTGCAGAGGCCCCAGTTGTGCGGATCGTCAGTTCGCAACGTCGTTCGACTCCCTCCGCGCTTTGTCGCTGAGAGTGATTGTCGGCGGCGTGTCTGTTGTTCCGTTGAAAAATTCATGAGCCGAATTGCAAAACTTCGGAACATCGACACCCATGTAGATCCCGTCAAAGCCACGCAGCTTGTCCATTGCCTTATCCAGCAGGCTTGACCCCGCTTGTGGATTGTCCGGATCCATGAACCGTCGCAGATTGGCGGCGGCCACCTGAACGATGCCCTGTAAGAACACGCCCACTTCGGAGTTGTGTCCCACAGCATGCCAGAGCGATTCCAACTCCTCGTGGCATTCCCACCAGTAAGCGAAGTTGAACAGGTCGATGCCGTAGAGATAGGTCTCCGATTCCTCCCAGCGCATTGGATCGATTGGCGGCGGCGAGGGTTCCGGTTGATCGTAGGAGTGGCCTCGTGGCTCACGCCGGGGATGCGGGAAGTGGCCGGGGACGAAACGGTACGGCGGGAATGGTCGGGTCGAATACCGGACGTGCTCCGGGTCGGGTGGTTGGGGTTGGCTGGTTCGGGATGATATCATTGGTGGATGACTCTATAGCGATTGTCAGATGTCCTGTCCGATTGAGAAGAGGTGAGGCTTGGTCTACTTGCATATTCACGTTTGGGTGCCACGGGCCTTTAGGCCCGTGAATCGGGATCGTGTGAACGTGGAACCACGGGCCTCAAGGGGCGTGTTGCAAAACCCCCGAGAATCAGAGCCTTCGGGAGAGCGATCCGCCGCGGCGGATCGCTCTCCCCAGTCTGAGGTGTTGATAGTCAGCAGGTTCTTCAACACGCCCCTAAAGGCCTGCGGCACCCGAAGGGGAACGGAAAGTACTTCTGACAATTGCTCTAAACCCATCCTAAGGGTTGATCGATTTCGTCGATCAACGCTTAGGGTGGGGCACCCCGGTCGGAGTGCCTGCTCCCTTTCCCCTCAATCGAACAGAATCCCAATACTTGCCTATACGAGCTTGGCGTCGACGGTGATTTCGGAGACACCACCGAGCGCTTTCGACACCGGGCAACCGCCCTTGGCCGCTTCGGCGATCTCTTTGAATTTGGCTTCGTCGATGTTCGGGACCTTGCCTTCGGTCACGAGGTCGATCTTGGTGATGGCAAAGCCGGCGTCTTGTTTGGTGAGATGGACCTTGGCGGAGGTCTTCACGCTTTCTGGGTTAAACCCTTCCTTGTCGAGGGCGGCCGAAAAGGCCATCGAAAAGCAGCCGGCGTGTGCGGCGGCGATCAATTCCTCGGGATTGGTACCGTCGCCCTCTTCGAAGCGTGACTTAAACGAATACGGACCTTCGTAGGCGCCGCTGGCCATCTTCATGGTGCCGTTGCCATCCTGAAGTCCGCCATTCCATTGGGCGTTTGCTGAACGTGTGGGCATAGTGTCTCCTTGGTTTATAGGTCTCCGTGATCATCACTCAGACAACTCCGTCTCGCCCCGGACGCCGATGGGCCACCTCAGAGGGCGATTAGGTGAGTACGCAGGGAAAGGAGTGTTTTTGGGAGTTGAATTCGGTTATCAGGACTGACCGTGCGGGTTGGCCCGGATGTTCGTGGGGTCTTACAACCATCATCCGTAGGGGCGTGCTGAGAACGCCCTCTCTCCGTAACGGTGAGCCACAGGGGGTGCACTCTATACGCCCTGTGTAGAATACGCAGTATGCAATGACATGCCGTACTCAACACGCCGTGAATCCAGGCACGGCAACAATTATGCTTCCCGCAGGGCTTCGATGATTTTCAGGTTGGATGCACGGACGGCCGGTAGGAAGCCGCCAAAGATGCCCATGAGAATTGAAAAGGTCAGCGTGCCGATGATGATGTCGGGCGACAACGCGAAGCGGAAGGCTAATTCGGAGAATGTGTCCCAGTTCGTGGTCGACACTTGCACAAACGACATGAAGGAAGCGGCGACCAACCCCAACAGACCGCCGAGCAACGCCAACCAGATCGATTCGACCAAAAAGACACTCAAGATGCGGGCACGTGAAAAGCCGAGCGCGCGCAACGTGCCAATTTCGACCGTCCGGTTGGCGACCGCGGCGTACATCGTGATCATCGCGCCGATAATTGCACCAATTGAAAAGATGATGCTGATGACCAAACCGATGACACGGATGAACGTGGCGGTGGCACGGGATTGATCGGCGTAGTATTGACGTTCACCTTTGACATCGACGGTCATGCGCGGATCGGCTTCGAGCCGGTTTTTCAGTTCAGAGAGGTTAGCCGGGTCGGTCAGGCGTATGGTCACCGAACTGTAAATCGGTCGGCGAAACGCCTGTTGCACCTGATCGACGTCGGCCCACAGTTCGGAGTCAAAACCCGCCCCGCCGGCATCGAAGACACCAACGACCTTCCAGTCGCGCATCGCAAAGGTCACCTGTTCATTTAGGCCGCAGCCTTTGAAGTTTTCGGCGACCGATTTGCCGGCGATCACTTCCGAGGTGCCTGGTGTGAACATACGACCTTCGACGAGTGTAATGTCGGAACGCAGTGTAAAGGGCTCGGCCGTCGTGCCGCGAATGATGACGTTGGATGGTTCGTTGTTATCACGCTTGTTGATGTTGATCAGCACGACGATTTCGTTGACGGCAATCGGAGAACCGTCGGCGTCGACCGCCACCTCCGGCTGAGTCTTGATAATGTTCGCCTGATCGCGGGACATGATCGAGACTGTCTCGGATGTCGCCGACGCACGCACGACAATGGCATTGTCCGGTGACCCGCTGTCAACGAGCGTTCTTTCGAGACCATTGGCCATCATCAACACGGCGGCAAAAACGAATACAACCAGCCCCAGACCCAGGACGGTCAGTGTGGTTGTCAGACGACGCGTCAGCAAATTGCGCAGCGTATAGCCGAAGAGTAACTTCATGACTCGTTATCCAACCCTCCGCAGGCCATCAACAATCGACACGCGCATCGCCTGCCAGACGGGAAATACCGCCGCAAGAATACCGACCGCGATTGTGGCGAGGGCCGCTTGCGGATATGTCATCGGATCAATCGGAAAGGCCGGGAACCACTGTTGCAGTGCCGCACCGACGCCGTTCAACAGCGGGATCATCAGTATCAGTCCGATGGCGCCGCCGAGACAGGCGATCACAACCGATTCACCGGCGACCAAACCCATAATGTGGACGCCGCCAAAGCCGAGTGTTTTCAGGACGGCGTACTCAGAAATCCGTTCGCGCGCGGTCATGGCCATCGTGTTGGCAGCGACCAGCAGGATGATGCCAATAACCATGATCGAAATCACCTGCAGCGAAAAGACAATCGTCCCCGCCATCGCCACGAAACTCTGCTGAAACGCCGCTTCGGTTTCGGTCAGGGTTTCGTCGGCGGAATTGTCGAAGAGGGCATCAACTGCGGATGAGATGCGTGCGGCGCTCGCCGGATCATCGATTTTAATCACCCACCAGCCGATTTGTCCGGCACGCATCGGAGACGATTCGAGCATCCGTTGGTCGAGATAGTCCCAGTTAAACAGAAACTGCTGATCATCGGTGGTCTCGTCGCGACCCTCGTAGATGCCGCGGATGACAAAGTCCCACTCGCCGGGGTAAATCATGCCGGTAAGCGTGACCGCATCGCCGACCTCCCAGCCGAACCGGTCGGCCAGTCCCTTACCGACGATCGCGGCGTTACGCTCGCGGTCGAACGTCTCCAGCACATCGGGAACAATTAGGAACTCCGGATATAGAGTGAAATACTGTGAACCGGGAACGGCAAACTGGGCAAAGAAGTCCTTCGGATCTTTGTAGTAGCCGCCGAACCAGGTGCCGAAGGTGACCTCTTCGACCCCGGGAACTTTTTCGATCTTCTCTTTCTGGGCAATCGGCAGAGTGAAGGTGATTGAGATTTTACTGCGGGTAATCAACCGGTCGGGCGCGGCCTGCGTCACACCGGCATGCCACGCCGCCACGACGGTACGCAGCAGACCGAACGACATGATCGCGACGGCAATGCCCAGTATCGTCAAGAACGTGCGCAAGCGGTGGCGCATCGCATTCTTGAATATGAGTGTGACAACGTACATGTTTTACGTCAGTTCGCCTTTGTCGAGATGCCGTTGCACGTGGGCGCGCTCAGCGGCACGCGGATCGTGCGTGACCATGACGATTGTCTTCTGCAATTGCTGGTTGAGCCCATCGAGCAGATCGAGAATCTGTTCGGCCGATTGTTTGTCCAAGTCGCCGGTCGGTTCATCGGCGACGAGGATGGTCGGATCGGTGACGACCGCACGCGCAATCGCCACACGTTGTTCCTGACCGCCGGAGAGTTGTCGCGGGTAGTGATCCATGCGATCACCGAGACCCACCAGGTCCAATGCAGTTCTGACCCGTGCCTCGCGTTCCTTCTTCGATAGATTGGTGAGCAACAGCGGCAATTCAACGTTGCCGAATGCCGTCAAAACGGGCAACAGATTGTAAAACTGGAAAATGAAGCCGACATGACGCGACCGCCACTTGGCCAACTCGGATTCGTTCAGTTTGGCGAGGTCAGTCCCTGCAACGGTGACCATGCCTTTATCGGGACGGTCGATCCCGGCGATCAAATTGAGCAATGTCGTTTTGCCCGATCCCGACGGTCCCATCAAGGCAACGAATTCCCCTTCGGGAATACTCAACCTCAGATCTTTGAGCACCGGGATTTCGACCCGGTCGCGGTGATACGTTTTGCTTACGTTGTGCACTTCGACAACCGGATTGGACATGATGTTCTCTGATCATTTAACGTTTCAGTTCGACTTCAGACTGTTCGCGGAGGCTGGCGGCGGGATTGGTGACGACCACGTCGCCCCGCGTCAGTCCGCTGCGGACTTCAACGGCGCCGCCGTAGGCCGCGCCGATTTCGACTGGTGTTTGGTAGGCGCGTCCCTGACGCACCACAAACGCAACCTGCTCACCGTCGCGCTCGGTAATCGCCGACGATGGTACACTCAGCACGGTGCGGCTGTCAATCATCTCAGAATCAGATTCGTGCGGCAGAAAACTGACTTTCGCGCTCATTTCGGGAAGCACACGTTGATCAAGGCTGTCGAACGCCACCTTCACCATCACCGTTGCCTTGGTACGGTCGGCGGTGGGGACGATCTTCTTCACGTATCCATCATACGGGTCCGCGGGATAGGCATCGAGGGTGATGACGCAGCGCTGACCGCGCACAATCTGTTCAATGTTGGATTCGGAAACATCGGCTTCAACTTCGAGTGACCTCATGTCGGCGAGAGTAACGACCGCACCTTTCGATGCCGCCGACGAGGCAAATGGTGCGACCACGTCGCCGACGTCCGCATTCTTTGTTAGCACCGTGCCGTCGAATGGTGCACGAATGATTGTATTCTCCACCTGTACATCGGCGTACTGCCAATCGGCTTTGGCGGATATCAGGCCGGCTTCTGCGGCGGCCACGCTGGCCGCGGCCGAATTGAAACGCGCTTCGGCGTTGTCGAACTCGGCTTGCGCAATCAGTTTCTGATTCAGCAGCTCGGCGGCGCGGTCGTAGGCGAGCTTGGCTTCCTTCTCGAGCGCTTTGGCACGTGCCACTTCGGCTTCGGCCACGGCTACTGCTGCACGTGCGGCTTCGCGTGCGGCGGTAACGTCGCCGGCTTCGAGTTTGGCGATGATATCACCCTTATCGACCCAATCGCCCTCTTCGACATTCAGTACTTCGAGCCGTCCGGTGCCTTTCGATGCCACTTCGGCTTTGCGTTGTGCGACGACATAACCGGTCGCGGTCAGAAGCGAGCGCGCACTGGCCGGATTGAGGTACTGGACGGTTGCGGTCTCGACCGGAATTGCGGAACCGGTTGTCTGAAGACCGATCACAATCGCCAAACCAACAACCACCGCGGCCATGACAATCCAGATCCAGCCACGGCGCGAGCGTGTCGGTCGCGGTGACACTGGTGTCTCATCACGATTGATCCGCAACGCGGAGAGATTGGGTTTGGTTGGTTGGTCGGACATCTGAAGCCTCTACTGGTTGACGGGCCGGGTGAGGGCCCGAATAATCGGTATTATACGCGGATTTGGCAATTCCATTGCCGGGATTTGGGGAAGAGGAGAATGGGCAGCCCCGAAGTCCGGCGAAGCTCGACGGCACGAAAGGTACGCTGTTGATTTAGAGACAGTTACGGATGATGGTGGCCCGAAACGAGAGGTGTCTTAGCACGCGGTTTGGGCCGGGTGATCGTGAGAGCCGCTGAAGTGGGTTGTCAGACAGATCGCCTGGTAAACGGACAATACTTCTGACAATCGCTGCAATATGCCCCTTCGAAAGTACGCAGCCGGTAACAACGTATTTTCTTCAACATGCTTCGACACCAGTCAGCTAGTTCTCCGTTACGTGTGTTCCGCCAACTGCGCGGCGGGCCAGCGGACTAAACGCAGCTCGAACGGGTGCGTCATCATTTCGTGGGAGGGGAGGACGCGGACGGAGTAGCCGAAGCGGCCGCTACGGGGACTGGTGGTCTCGCCGACGAATTGCCACCAGCCGTTTTCGGTTGTGTCGACCTGACTCATGCGAATCGTGTGCGCTTCGACAAATTCGCGATTCGGATCGAGGGGACCGATGTACAGTTGTACGGCGACGTCTTCAGGCTTCAGTGATCCCAAATTGACCGTGGCTTTCACACGGATCGGTTGGCCGACACGGACGCGTCCATCCGACAGCGATTCGACACCGGTAATGGCGACACTGTTCCAATTCTTAATCACCTCACTGCGCCACTCACAGTACTTGGTCAGCATGTCGGTGTTCTTGGTCAGTGATTCGGCATCGGCAATTGCCGGAAGATAGAATCGTTCGGTGTATTCGCGCACCATGCGGTTGGCGTTCATTTCCGGACAGATCATGCGCATCGAACTGCGCATCTTGGCGATCCAGCCGCGCGGCAAACCATCGGCGCCGCGATCATAAAACAGCGGTGCGACTTCATCTTCGAGAAGATGGTACAACATGTTCGCTTCGACCTGATCTTGCAATGCCCAATCGGTGTAATCTTCACCCGAGCCGATCGCCCAGCCGACTTCGCGATTGAAGATCTCGGCCCACCAACCGTCGAGGATGCTCAGGTTGAGACCACCGTTGAAGACCACTTTCATGCCGCTGGTGCCGCACGCTTCCATCGGGCGTCGCGGTGTGTTCAGCCACAGGTCAACACCCTGCACCAATTGCCGTGCGATGTTCATGTCGTAGTTTTCGAGAAACACCACATGACGGCGCACCGGATCGTTGCTGGCGAAGTGGATGATGTCTTTGATCAGCTCCTTGCCTTCGTGATCCTGCGGATGCGCTTTACCGGCGATCATGATTTGAATTGGCTGCTCCGGGTTGGTCAATAAACGGGCCAAGCGTTCATGATTGCGAAACAGCAGCGTCGCGCGTTTGTAGGTGGCAAACCGCCGGGCAAAGCCGATCGTCAACGCCGTCGGATCGAGAACTTCGGTCGCTTGACGCACTTCATGCTCGGTTGCACCACGGGCTTTCAGTTGTTGCATCAACCGTCGACGGGCAAATGCCACGAGACGTTCACGGCGGCGCTCATGCGTGCGCCAGAGTTCTTCGTCGGGGATGTCGTTAACGCGTTCCCAGATGGTTTGGTCGGCGGGTTTGTTGACCCAAGCCGGACCGAGATACCGGTCGAACAGTTCGGACATCTCATACGACAGCCACGAGCGTGAATGAATGCCGTTTGTCACCGAGGCAATCGGCGTCTCCTCAAGCGGCAGATCGGGCCAGCCGTAGTGCCACATGCGGCGCGACACTTCGCCGTGCAGTTTCGACACACCGTTGGTTCGGTACGATAGATTCAGCGCCAGCCGCGCCATGTTGAATGAATGCGTACCGTCGGATTCGGTGAGACGGCCCAGGGCCATGAAGTCGTGCCACGTCATCCCCAGTGCGCGTGCGTAATTGGCGAAATACTCGCGCATGAGCGGCTCGGGGAATTCATCGATGCCCGCTGGTACTGGTGTGTGGGTCGTGAAAACCGTGCTCTTGCGAATCAGTTCGAATGCCTGGCATAGTGGCAGTTTGTGCTCATTGACGAGCACGCGCACGCGTTCGAGCGTGCAAAAGGCACTGTGTCCCTCGTTGAGATGAGTCGCGAGACAGTCCCACCCCAGCGCCATCAGCATGCGCATACCGCCGATGCCGAGCACGATTTCCTGCTGCAGACGATGCACCTTGTCGCCACCGTACAGCTCATCGGTAATGGCACGGTCGGGTGGTGCATTCTCAGCGATGTTGGTGTCGAGCAACATCAGACGAATGCGTCCGATGCGCACCTGCCACACTTGGGCATACACTTGCCGTCCGGGAAAGTCCATCGAGACACGCAATGGTTTCCCATCGGTGCCATGTACCAGATTTAGCGGCAGATTGAAAAAGTCATTGGTTGGATAGGTTTCCTGTTGCCAACCATCGGGATTGAGGTACTGCTTGAAATAGCCTTTCTGGTAAAGCAATCCGACACCGATAAGTGGAATGCCCAGTTCGCTGGCGGATTTCAGGTGGTCACCGGCGAGAATGCCCAGACCGCCGGAATAGATCGCCAGACATTCATCAAGTCCGTACTCGGCGGAAAAGTAGGCAATCTTGGGCTGGTCGGTTGACCCGTGTGTTTTCGAGAACCACGTTTGTTGTTTGTGATAAGTCCGAAGACGTTCCACCAGCCGGTCGAGCTGCGCAATGAAACCTTCATCATTGTTCATCTGGATGAAGCGGTCCTGCTGCATCGAGCCGAGCATAAGCACGGGATTGTGGTTGGTGCGGTCCCAGAGTTCGGGATCCATGCGGCGGAACAACTGGATCACATCCGGCTGCCAACACCACCAGAAATCGTATGCCAATTCTAACAGCCCGGACAGCCGATCGGGCAGTTCGGGTTGAACTTCTATTGTGCGAAGGGCTTTCATCAAGTCGTCTCCTGCGGTGGCCGCTTCGGTGGGCCATCCATGAATCTGCAATATGGCACGTTTCCCTTTCAGATTCACATAGTCAGCATGTACGTACCAACGGGTTGCTTCGTGAGCCTCATCCCGATGCTTGTTCTGCCATTCGACATGAATGTCGATGCCCCGGTTTCGCTTACCTAGTCAATGATCGGTCAAAATCGCGATGGGAATAGGCCGGTCATTGAGGTTGCCGGGGCCGATGAGGCGCGGTCTCCGGGAGATCCCCCATGAAACGCACCACCGGATACAGCCCCCTCTGCGGTTCGAAATGCGGACTGCGCTCATAGAAGAACATCCGTCGGGCCCAGGGATTATTGGCAAAAGCCGTGTCGACATCGAGCAGCGCCTCAAACTCAGTGCGCAGAGCCCGGTTGTCGGCCAGCATCTTCTCGGCCATCGGATCGATGGTGTACGCTTCAATGTACTCCTTCCGTTCGAAGATCACATGCCACAGTCCCCAGCGGACAAACGAGTCCCGCGCATCGGGTTCGAGGGCATGAATGGCCACCTTGGCGGCTGGCTGACGCATGTCGACAACAACAGTGCCGGTCGGGAAAGTCATGGTGGTTTCGTGCATGGTTGTCTGGAACCGCGTGCGGAAATGTCCTTCGTACGGGTCGAGGCTCCATTCGGCGCTGTCAAGACGGTACTGCTCGACAGTGGCGGTGAACGGTGCGGTCAGTTCATCGAGTTGGACATCATGCAGGGCCAGCCGCGCAATCTGGTCGATCCACTCCTGTGGAATCAGATAGGCACGCGGTGGGATGATTGTTTGGTCGGGTTCGAAGGTACCGTAATAAGGGACGCGATAAGTCTTCGGTTTGTCGCGGTCGTATGTCACGTATGTCCCGCCGCTGACGTCGCTTTCGATCACTTCCATTTCATAGCCGTGAAGATCGACCATGACCGAATCGCCATCACGTTTGAACGCGATCGGATACGGGTCGATCAGACCCTGCACTGTTGCCGCTTCGGCTATTTCGACGGCCTCGATGAGTGATTCGGAGTGATCATTCAGGCTCGCGAAGACAGCTTCAAGCAGTGCATAGTTTGACAGGACACGTGTCTTGAAGTCTTTGAGTGAGTGAATCTCCACGAGCATACCGGGACGGTTCCAGATCGCCGCGTAGCCGGTGGAGTAGCGCGGTGAGGGAACGTACGTCGACACACCGGCCTCGTATGTTTCGCCGACCGGCCAGGCATAGGGGAACATCTTGAATTCGGTTTCGCCGATGCGTCGCTTGAGGTCGGAATCGAACGTCGATAGGGTCCAATTCTGAATGCTTGGTGCGGCGCTGGGATGCCAGGGGAGAGTGTAGAGAATTTCGTACTGCCAGTCGACACCGTCGGTAACATGATCATCGATGAGGAAATGCGGCTGCCACTTCTGCCAGAGGCGCAGCCACGCTTGCATTTCGACCGCATCGGCCTTGAGAAAATCACGGTTCAGGTTGTAGCCCTGCGCCGTGGCGCGAAAGCCGGCGTTTTCGGGGCCGTACTGGTTGGCCCGCGTATCCCACGAATTGTTCTCGTGTGCATCAACGCTGAAAATCGGAATGTCGATTAAGATCATCTGGTCGAGCAGATGTTCTTTCTCGCGCGTGATGACCATATCGCGGATGAGGGCAAAGCTCGCCTCTTTGCCGCAGATCTCCCCCGAGTGAATGCCGTTTTGCAGCAGGACTTTCACGTTACCGGTGGCGACGGCCTCGGCCGGCGTGAATGCGCGGTCTTTTGAAACGATCAACACAATCATCGCGCGTCCCTGCGGCGTGACGCCGAAGGTGTCGATATGGACCCATTCAGACGCATTGGCAAGACGTTCAGCATAGTCGACTGTCTCGTCGTACGTTGCGGTCAGGCGGTAATCGGTCTTCTCGGCGACTGTCGCAAAATCCTGGGCGTACGTGACGACGGCTGTATTCAGCAGTGTGATTAAACAGGCGGCCATCCACGAGCAAAATCTGCGTCTGATCGGCATCGGTTACTCCAAGGGTGGTCAGTGAGCGTTGTGGTACAGAGCATCTCTTACCAGTAGCAGCCGGTTGGTGGAAGTGTTGAAAATTCCGTAGGTAGAACGCGTAGGTCCGGCTCTTAGCCGGAGCGGTGCGGCTAAGAGCCGGACCTACGCGACGGTGATATGAATCTTTCCAACACGCCCTGAAGCCACGCGCTAGCGAATATTGTTCACTCCTACCGTTCGTCGGGCGGTTCGGCCGGCGGCGGCGGGATGGTCATTGGGTCGGTGCGGATCTGTTCGAGCAGGTACTCGACTGCCCGCTCCATTTGGGCGTCGTACCCACGCATGACCTCCTCGGGCAGTTTCGCCACGTCGATGTCGGGTGCGACACCGTGGTTTTCCATGTCGCTCCACTCTCGATCGAAATCGTATTTGGCGAATTCCGGCGTGTAGACATAGCCGCCGTCGAGCAACGACCGATGGCCGCGAATGCCAACGACTCCACCCCACGTCCGTTTCCCGATCAACGGTCCCAGACCGTATTCACGGAAGTGGTAGGGGAATATATCGCCGTCGGAGCAGGAGTGTTCGTTGATCAAACAGGCGAGATGGCCGTGGAAGACGGCACTGGGATACGTAGACGGCTGGTTCCAGTTGCGGGCAACGCCCATGCCGCCGAGCACCCGGCGCAACCGTTCGATGATCAACTGCGACACGAATCCGCCGCCGTTGTAACGGACGTCAATGACCATCGCCTCTTTGCGAATTTGCGGGAAGAATTCACGGCTGAATTCCTTCAATCCGTTGCCGCCCATGTCGGGGATGTGCACGTAGCCGACACGGCCGTTCGAAATCGAATCGACATACCGCTTGTTGCGCAGCACCCAGTCGATGTAACGGAGTCCCGTTTCGTCGTCGATTGTTTCGACGGTGATATCCCAGGGGTTGGCACCGGCAGCGGTCTCCGACAAGGTGAGCGTCACCTGTTTGCCCGCCTTGTTGGCGAGGAGTGTATACGGATTCACGTCGGCCGTGAGTGTCTCGCCGTCGATGGCGATCACATAGCTGCCGTCGCTGGCGTTGATGCCGGGGGCGGTCAACGGTGAACGGCGTGAATCAATCCAGTTTTGTCCCATCAGGATGCGACCGATGCGAAACTTGTTGGCGGCCGAATCGATGACCCAGTCGATGCCGAGCAAACCGGTGGTGTTGGTTTCACGGCTGGGCATGTCGCCACCACCGACGTAGGTGTGCGAGCAGGCCAGTTCGCCGATCATTTCCCCAATGACGTAGGTCAGATCATAGCGGTGGCCGACATGATCGACCAACGGTT
The DNA here is from genome assembly GCA_964440935.1 of uncultured Ignavibacteria bacterium. GTDB lineage: Bacteria > Zixibacteria > MSB-5A5 > WJJR01 > WJJR01 > WJJR01. Next base: position 44,923 of record CAYTTY010000028.1, read on the forward strand.
CATAGCGGTCGTGCATCGCCGGCCAGTCGACACCGTGCATGAGGGAATCGTAGAAGTAATCGCGCTGGAGCCGCCAGGCCTCCTCATACATCTGATGCCACTCCGCATCAAAGTCGACTCTTGTTTTGATGTTCTTCAGGTTTAATGGATTCTCACCGAGCTTGCCCTTGTCACCCGAAGCACTGATGATCTCGTAACTGCCGCCCTTACTGACGATCATCTTCTTGCCGTTCGGGTTGAGTTCGTAGCCACGGATGCCTTCGAGGAACGTGTTGGTTTTCTTCTCCTCGAAATCGAAGACGAGCAATTCGGGTTCTTTGTCTTCGATGCGTCCGCTCAATCCGCCGAGCGGATAGGACATGAAGAAGAGACGTCCGTCGACGGCCGACAAGCCACTGTATTGTCCGGCGTCGATCGGGAGCTTCACTTCCCGTTTGGTGATCCCGTCGAAATCGATGACGACATTGGGTATCTCGCCATCTTTCTTGTCTTTGTCCTTGTCTTTCTCATCCTCTCCGTTGCCCTCGTCTTCTTCGGCGGATTCAATCTCGTCACTTTGAGGAGCGAGCGGCGATTCGCCGTCATCGTCGAGGACAATGGCGATCACCTCGGTCATCTTGTCGAGGATGTAGTTGAACTCGTAGTTGCCGAGAATGGGGTTGTACGCGCGATTCGAGAGGTAAAACAGGTACTTGCCGTCGGGATCGAACGTGGGGTCATAATCATCATATTCGCCTGGTGTTACCGCGCGGGACTGATTCTCCTCCAGAGAATAGACCCACACTTGTGATATCGACTGGTCGTTGTTTTTCGAGTAGGTGATATAGCGCGAGTCGGGCGACCATTCGTAATTGCGAATGTCGCCGCGATTGCCGCGATCGACCAGCGTCATGGCTTTGCTGTCGACGTCGATGTAGCGCACTTCGACATTCTTGTTCGACCAGACGAGTTTCTTCGAATCGGGTGACCATTTCGGCTGGTACTTGTAGCAATACCCATTGGTGGTCAGCCGCTGCGGTTCGGCGTTGCCGCCGGGCTTGAGCAGGTAGATTTCGTCTTCGCCCGTTTGATCTGAGACAAACGCGATCCATTGGCCGTCAGGCGAGATGTACGAGTACTTCTCGTTGATCCCCGGGGTGTTGGTCAGGTTGCGCGTGTTGCCGTGTTTGTTGGGGACGGTGAAGATGTCGCCGCGGGCTCCGAAAATGGCACGCTTGCCGTTGGGCGACACGGTGTAATCCTGGATGTTGTCGCTGCAGTCGACCGTGCGCGGACGCGCAAACACGTTGTCGGCGCCGATCTGGATGTCAACTTTGCGCGGTTCACCGTCGGGGAGTTCGAGCACGTGGATGTATCCGCCGTTTTCGTAGACAATCGCACCCGGCCCTATCGCCGGCCAGCGGACATCATACTCGGTGTAGGTGGTCACCGTGTCGGTCTGCCCGGTGGCGGGATCGTAGGAATACAGATTCAACGTGCCGGTGCGATCGGAGTTGAAGTAGATCTTCCCGGAGGCGTGATCCCACATCGGCTTGTTGTCGGTGCCGATCCAGTCGGTGATCTTCTCCGACTTCTGTTCAGTGAAATCGTAAATCCAAACATCCTGGGCCGCGCCGCCTTTGTAGCGTTTCCAAGTGCGGAAGTCGCGGAAGATCGGGCAGTAGGCGATCTTGGTGGCATCGCTGTTGAACGATGCGAAGCCGCCGCGCGGCAACGGCAGCGGTTCACGGTATCCACCATTGGGACTGGCCAGGTAGAGCCGTCCCTCCCAGGCATCGGGCCGCTCCTCGCGCGAACGGTAGAGGATGCGAGATCCGTCAGGGGTCCAATCGAAGACGATATGCTCCGGACCCATGCGCTCGGAGGTCTTCTGGATGCCCGGGTGATACGTTAGACGTTTGGGCATGCCGCCGTCGCTGGGCATGACATAGACCGCCCACTCCTCGTCGTATTGGCCGGTAAAGGCAATCTGACGGCCATCAGGCGAGAAGCGTGGGAAGATTTCGAGATGTTCGGAGTTGGTGAGCTTGCGGGCAAGGCCACCATTGATTGAGACGATCCAGATGTCGCCGGCATAGGTGAAGGCGATCTGGTTGCCGGAGACGTCGGGGAAGCGGAGTAGTCGCCCTTCGTCAGCGGCCGAGGCTCCCGCCACCAATAGCAGAACCACCAGCATTGTCATCGCGAGTCGCTGCCACATGTTGTCCTCCCATTCACTGCTGTTGGACCGTTTTTGATCGGTCGAATCGTAAACCGAGAATGTAACTTGATACAGGAGTCGATGCGCGCACTTTTTGGCGTTGCTGTTCCTCGGTGCTTGCTTAATGACAACTCGTTGAGGTATTCTCGGGTTGTGCGGCTAGAAGGCGGATGTAAATGCTCTTCAACTGTAACTTGTTTTGCGACGGGCCGGTATGACGAATCAGACTCTGTCAATTGCGTGCGCGTTTGATTGGGCCGGCGCTGAGGCGTTTGCCGAGTCTGACAGGGACTCGGGGCACACTGATCTGCTGATCCTGCCCGAATTATGCGACGGTGGCTATGAACGGTTGCATGCTGAGGGCACGAAGTCGGCCAATGCCGAGGAACGGCAGGGATTGTGCGCTGCACTGTCGGCACAACGCAACATGGCGATCGTGGCGGGAAGTATGGCGTTACCCGGCGATGACGGGAAGCTCTACAACCGGTCGGTGGTGTGGTCACACGGCGAGTTGATCGCCCAGTTTGACAAGGTGCATCTGTTCAAGCCGTTGGGAGACGATCAGTTCTTTGCACCGGGGACACCGCGTTCCGTTGTCGACATGTCAACGTCGGCCGGGAGGATTCGTCTCGGGGTCATGATCTGCTATGATTTGCGCTTTCCGGAATTGGCGCGTTCGTGGTTTAAAAATGGCATTGATCTGATTACGGTGCCGGCACGGTGGCCGCGCGTGCGTGATGACTTGTGGAAAACACTGCTCAAGGCGCGTGCAATCGAAAACCAGTGCTTTATCGTTGGGGTGGATTCTCGCGATGATGAAGGCGGCGGCACCTATGCGTACGGGCCTGACGGAACTGAGCATGCCGCGCTGGGGCCGGAAATGTTTTCCACAGATCCCGCCTGGATTCAATTCTCGATCAATTGTGACGACATTTCTCGCGTAAAACAACGGCTCGATACACGTCTCGACGCCCGATTGCTCTAAAATACCAAAGCGTGTGTCCGGATCGGCCGACACAGTCAAAGACCAAAACGTCTGAACGGAGTTGAATGCCGCCAAACGGCGAGGAGGAACGTGCATGACCCAGGTTGCGTCTGCCCGACGGGATGTGTTTGGCGACGATGCGCTGTCGCCCAATGTCCTCGATCATGTGACCCTGTCGAAGATCGTGGAGATCCGCGATGTGCTCATCGAGAAGCAGAGTCGCGGCGAAGAGGTGTTTCGTCTCGAATCGGGCACACCAGCGTACAATTTGTTCCCCGACGTGGCCGAGGCGATCATCAAGGCGGTGCGCGACAACAAGACGTTCTATACCGAAGGCACGGGGATTCGTCCGCTGCGCGAGGCAATTGCCGCCAAACTGCAGCGCAAAAACGGAATCACGCATGACTGCAACGCGACCACGGTGTTTGCCGGACAAGGGGGCATGGGGACACTGTACTGCGTGATTGCGGCGCTGTGCGGGTCGGACGATACGATTATCTGTCCTTCGCCGGTGTGGGAGTCGGTATCGAATATCGCCAAGCTCTCGGGCGCGAATGTGGTCACGCTCGATTTGTCAGAAGAGTTGGGCTTCAACTGGGATATCGAGGAACTGGCAGCGACAGTTGAACAGACCAAACCACGTCTGGTGATCATCGTCAATCCGGGCAATCCGACCGGTGGTGTGTTTCCCAATGCGGATATGGAGCGGCTGTTCGAGTTGGTGCGGGAACACAAGTTCTATGTACTCGAGGACTTGGCGTACGAAGACATCACCTACGATGATGACTTTGTGAATCTGACAGCTCATGCGCACGCGTCCGATGATCCCGAATTGTATCGACGGTTCATCCCTGTGTACACAATGAGCAAATCGCAGAACTACTCCGGTTTGCGCATAGGTTACACGCATCTGCCCCAGCCACACCTCAACGAACGGTTCCGCAAGATGCTGCTCTATACCACCAACGGCATCAACTCGCTGGCGCAATGGGGGGCGGTGGAAGCACTCGATCCGAAGCATGATGATGAAATCAGGCAGATGCGCGATGGGTACCGTGACCGTCGTGACGCGCTCTACGCCGGATTGGAAAAGGCCGGCGTGTTTCGTCTTCCGGGCAAACCCAAGGGCGCGTTTTATCTGTTTCCGCATATTGATCGCCAGGCGTTGCAGGAGCGTCTGGGATCATCGCACACGTTGCCGTCGCCGGACAGTGATACCACCCTCGGCGAATGGATGTCGACATTCATTCTGCAGGAAGGGATTGGCAGTATTGCCGGGACATTCTTTGGCCCGTCGGCAGGTGACCACATCCGGTTTGCGTACACGTGTTCAGTTGACGATTGCCTGGCAGTGGCGACGAAGCTGGAGGAGATGTTTCGATGATGTCGGCGAATATGGTTATCGCCGTGTACCGCCCGAAGGCTGGCAAGGCCGAGCAGTTGTTGTCCATCCTCGAACGGCACTTGCCGCTGTTGCGGGAGTTGGGTCTGGCAACCGAACGGAAATCGCTCGTGATGCGGTCGACCATCGACGGTTCGATCCTGGAAATCTTCGAGTGGAAATCCGACGAGGCTGTCCAGACCGCGCACGAGTATCCCAAGGTATTGGCGTATTGGGATGAATTCAAAGACGTGTGTGATTGCATTGCACCGGGCGACTTGAGCGAAATGGGGGGATTGTTTCCGCATTTTGAAGTGTTGGATTCGTTGGCGCGGTGAGAACAACGTACCATGGCCGTCCTCGGCCATGGCCCGGCGACGAGTGCGATTCGGTGTCGCCCCTATGGGGCTTCTTTGGTTTTGGGCTCGATTCACCGGGCTGATGCCCGGTGCTACGTTGTGTCGCCGCTACGCGGCTGTTCGTGAATACCCTGCGCCGAGCTAGGGCTCGGCTGTCCATTTAGGTCAGTTCTCCCGCGTACTGCGCCAATTGGTGGCCGTGTTTTAACAGCGTATACCGCGTGCGTGGCGGGAAGTCATCAACTACTGTTCGTTCGATCAGCCCGACGTCCTGCAATTCTTTCAGCGTGAGGGTGAGTGCGCGCGGTGTGATACCCGGTAGCGTCTCCTTCAGCGATGCAAAGCGGTCGTGGCTGTGACCGATGGCGTAGAGGACCGGCAACGACCATTTGTTGAAGACGACCTCCCCCATCTCTGAACCTTCAAGAGCTGTCGTCAACTCCAGGCACACCCGGCCGAGCCGTTGGCCCGTGACGGTGAGGATGTACTCCGGGCGGAGGGGGTGGCCGTAGCCCGGATTGCACCGGGCCCAGCGATGGTTCATCATGTCCCGCAACGTCTTAGAGAGCGTGTCGCGGCTGACGCCGAGACGGTTGGCCATCGCGGCAAAACGGCTGCCATTGGCCCGATGCAGCTCGGCCAAGATCGGGATAGCCCAGCGGTGATGACAGAGACGGATCAATCGCGTGACGTCGCGCATGCCCACAAAGACGCTTGACAAAGAAATAAATCAAGTATAAAATACGTACCGCGTGACACAAACCGTCTACATGGAGGACATTGACATGAGCGATGTATTGGGTTACGACGGCGGGTTAACCTGCGCGATGAATGTAAAGGACCTGCAGGCCGCGATGGCATGGTATCAAGAAGTCTTGGGCTTCAAGCTCCTGTACCACCTCGAGGAGATGGCGTGGTGTGAGTTGCAATCGCCGGTGGCGCGGGTAAATGTCGGATTGGGGGAAGCAGAGAACCCCGACGTCAAAGGCGGGGCGACACCGGTCTGGGGTGTGACCGATATTGATGCCACGCGCAAACACCTTGAAGCGAAGAATGTCACATTCGATGGAGAGACGCGCGAGATCGAAGGTATGGTGAAGCTGGCGACGTTTTACGATCCCGACGGCAACAAGATGATGTTGTATCAGAGTTTGGGGGAGATGGGATAGCGTGTGACCCGAGTGGGCGTTTAGAGCGATTGTCAGAATTGTTTTCCACCGTGCCGTCATGCGCCCACGCGTGACGGCTATCTCCCGTACCGACAAGGCGTCACCCGAGGGCGGGTAACGCCACATATGACCACCGTGTTCGCTTCAAACGGACAATACGTCTGACGATCGCTCTACACGCGCTTGTGCGCGGGGCACCTGACACGGGGCGACAGTGTGACTACGCATATCAGAAGCCCGGCGCGGAACGGATGTGGTGAACGTGGTATGGTATAGAGTGACTTGCATAATTTCTGTCCGATTCCGCGATCTGGCCAGTGCAATTTAC
>CAYTTY010000029.1:0-10372 GCA_964440935.1 uncultured Ignavibacteria bacterium
CCGTTCAACTTTTTAACCGCCGACGGCGGTTTCAACTAAGAATGGGATTCCGCCCATGACTTCTCCGGAAACGGTAGCGCACCCGGGATCGATTCAGTCTTTGGCGTGAGATGGGATCTCTCTCAAGTACATAATCCAGGAGCGCGCGACACTGTGACATTCCTCTACACACAAGAAGCTGCTTACCTAAAGTATGACATAGGTGGACCAGCTGACAGCTCTGAATACGCGTACACGCATGCATCTTATCCTGATCAGATCCTATCGCCGAATGGGAGAAAGATTTCATTCCAATTGGGAGACAGGCAAGACTATAGTGCTTCGTTTTCTGACCTTGATGTAGTCTTGTTCCTGAGGATCTGCCAACAGCCCATGAGCGGGCTATAGCGATTGTCAGAAATCCTGTCCGATTGAAATTGATGCGGCTGGCGGGCGCACTGCCGTGCGCCCCTTGTTTTGCTCCCTCTCTCCCCGCGCTTTTCAGCGGGGAGAGGGCTGGGGTGAGGGGATAAATTGTACTGGCCAGGTCGTGGAATCGGACAGGAATTGTGCAAGTCGCTATAGAACACAGTGGGCAGGTCACTGGCGGGCTTGACGGCCAGGCCCGAGGTTGTCTTTGACAGAAGGTTTGAGGCAGGTGCTGAGCTTAGGATTGTCGGCAAATGGAGAGTGGCTGAATTCAGCCGTTTTGATTAGCGTGCCTGTCCTGTCAATGCTGCTTAAGGACTGTTAAGGAGAGATTCCTATGGCAACAATTTCGTGGTTTGACCTATCTTGGTGCCTCTTACCCGTGATCCTACTCGGTACAGTCTACTTTGTCTGGAATGGCAAGCCTGGTGAAGTGTTGATCGCATCTCTTCGGATGGTGATACAGCTGGGCGCAATCGGATATGTACTCATCAGTGTATTCGAGAATCCATCACCGTGGATTAGCCTCCTGGTCGTCAGCATAATGCTCGTGATTGCCGCGTGGATTGCCATTCGCCCGGTGTGCCACCATAAGGGCTACCTGTGGCCAGCGATCGTGTCCTTGGGTGTTTCTGCAAGTCTTCATTTGTTCATTTCTATCGTGTTGGTGCTTAAGGCCGAGAGTTGGTATCAACCTCGATCGTTCATTCCGTTGGCAGGTATGTACTTGGCCAACACCATGAATGCCATCAGCCTGGCGGCGGAGCGTCATCATTCTGAACTGCACAACGGGCGGTCGGGGCATGAAGCCAAACAAGCCGCGTTTCATGCGGCAATGATTCCACAGATCAATAGCCTCTTGGCAGTGGGCCTGGTCGCCATTCCTGGTATAATGACCGGTCAGATTCTGTCTGGAGTATCACCACTTATTGCTGCGCGCTATCAAATCATGATTATGACCATGATACTCGGCTCTGCAGGTTTGGGAGCGGCAATTATGTTGTGGCTTGTTGGGAGGAGTGGAATCGAAAACAGGATGAGTGCTGATCATCAAGTGGGAGAGATTGAACTCGCCAAGTAGTCGAGCTGGGGCGGCGGTTGCACCGGATAGATGGTCGGGCGTAATGGCCGAAATCTCGGCATCCTCGTCCAGCCAGCGCTCCAGAGCCCTCAAATCGCGCTCGTACGCCGCCTGGGTGTGCCCCGAACGCCCATTCGCCGCCAGTTGGCGGGTGGAGAGGGGGATGGTGGCGGATAATCGCATAATGCCTCCCGGGTCAGTGTGGTGAACGCAGAAACCCGGCGATGAGATTGAGAGAATCTCGCGACAAATGCCCTCTTTCTTCGATGTGGTGACCGCCCAGCCTTCAGACCAATGTGATTGACACTGATGTCAAAAATTGAAGATCATAGAAACGCTGGCAAGTTTCCAAGCATCGTCAAATGGGCACAGGACACTAATTGTTCATTCTAACGTTCATGCTTCAGGTGGTTTGCTCTCGTGGCTGACTACTACGCCCATTCAAAGCCAGATGATTCCGACCGAAGCCAATGGCACCGGTTGGAAGATCATCTACGTCAAACGGCTGATCAGGCAAGGGGCTTTGCCTCGGATTGGGGCGCTGCGGATTGGGCCTATTTCGCTGGTTTGTGGCACGATATTGGGAAGTACTCGGATGAATTCCAGGGGATGCTGCGTGCAGCCAATGGCGAAGATGCTCACATCGAGTCGCATGCAAGGGTCGATCACTCAACAGCCGGTGCACAGCATGCAGACAAGACACTGGACCAAATCTGCGGCAGGGCGCTCGCCTATGTGATTGCCGGGCACCATGGAGGACTGCCGGATGGGGAAGCTGTAGACTCTTGCCTGAGAAGTCGTCTTCAGAAGCGCATTCCTTCAATCAACAATTGCCCGCCTGAACTTTTGGAATCGAAACCCTTACAGCTTCCCTCAAGTTTCAAGGGGAACCGACTACCCTTTCAGTACAGCGTCTTTGTTCGAATGCTATTCTCGTGCCTTGTGGATGCCGATTTTCTCGACACCGAATCGTTCGTGGATCCACGAAGAAGTTTTGAACGACGGGGATATCAGTCGCTGGTTGAGGTTGAATCGGCTTTCTTCGACCAGCTGCAAGCGCTGCAACAAGCCTCGAAGCCAACCCATGTTAATATTTTTCGAGAGCGTGTCTTGGCGCAGTGTTTGGCAGCGGGTGAGAGGGATGCTGGTTTATTCTCGCTGACGGTTCCAACCGGTGGGGGAAAGACCCTATCCTCGATGGCGTTCGCACTGCGACATGCGATCAAGCATGGGTTGCAGAGAATCATCTATGTAATTCCCTTCACAAGCATTATCGAGCAAAACGCTACCGTCTTTCGCGAGATGCTTGGCGATGATGTTGTGCTCGAGCATCACAGTAACTTCGAGCCTGAGCAGGAGGACCACCGGTCAAGGTTGGCGGCGGACAACTGGGATGCCCCGGTCGTCGTGACGACAAATGTCCAGTTCTTTGAGTCGCTGTTCTCCAACAAACCGAGCCGGTGTCGAAAGCTCCACAACATTGCCAAGAGCGTTGTGATTCTGGATGAGGTGCAGGCATTACCGTCCCATGTATTGCTGCCGTGCTTAGAGATTCTGAGAGAGCTAACCTTATCTTATCAATGTTCAATTGTCCTGTGCAGCGCCACCCAACCCGCTGTTCAGCAGCGCGAGGATTTCGAATCCGGACTTCAGGGTGTTCGCGAAATCATCGAAAATCCTCACAGCCTTGCCACACAGATGAGCCGGACAACGATCAAGGTGCTAAATCAAGTCAATGACGCCGATCTCATTCTACGTTTGCAATCCCATAGACAAGTGCTCTGCATAGTCAGCACAAGAAAGCACGCTCGCTCGCTCTTTGAACAGCTTCCGTCCTCTGCAGGCACCTTCCATTTGAGTGCCTTGATGTGTCCTGTACATCGGACGCAAATACTGAATCGAATTCGTGAGCGATTGCGACAAGACGAGCCTTGCACAGTCATCAGTACACAATTGATTGAAGCCGGAGTTGATATCGATTTCCCCATTGTGTATAGGTCCGTAGCGGGCCTTGACTCGATCGCTCAATCAGCCGGTCGTTGCAACCGCGAAGGAAAGCTGAAGACTGGAACGGTACATATCTTCACTCCAGAGCATGGCATTTTCCCTGGACATATCCGGCAAACCTCTCAGGCGGCTGAATCGGTTATCCGGAAATATCCAGAAGATGAGATCCTCTCAATCGGAGCGATCGACGATTACTTCAAAATTTATTACTGGTCGAAAGGTACCGCTCTCGATGAGAACGGCATAATGGACCTGATCGATTCAGGGCAGCGACACGGCGATTTTCCGTTCAAGATTATCGCAGAGCAGTTCCGTCTTATCACCGATACGATGAAACCGGTCATCATTCCGTTTGATGAGCACGCCAGACGACTCATAGAGACGCTCAGCTATGCAGACAGACCTGCCAGAATAGGGCGAAGCCTGCAGAAGTACACTGTGTCCGTGTATCCTCGCCAATGGGACACCTTGGTGCAAATTGGATGCCTTGAAGTTAAGGCCGGGACATTTCCAGTACTGGTTGACGAATCGCTGTATCGATCGGACGTCGGACTCTGTGCGGATGATCCGTTGCAGAGAAATGTTGAAGATCTGGTAATTTAAGAGAAAGGAGGACCAATGGCATATGGTGTAAAACTGCTGGTCTGGAGCGATTACGCCTGCTTCACCAGACCAGAAATGAAGGTTGAGCGTGTCAGCTACGATGTCATGACACCGTCAGCAGCCCGGGCGGTACTGGAGGCGATCTACTGGAAACCGACGATTCGTTGGGTGATTGATCGTGTCCACGTATTAAAGCCAATTCGATTCATGAACATCCGTCGAAATGAGGTTAGCAACAAGATCCCGCTGAAGAATGTCACTGGTGCCATGAAAGGAGGCAATAAGCCACTAGCTATCTATATCGAGGAGGATCGGCAGCAGCGGGCTGCACTGGTGCTACGAGACGTGTGTTACGGTATTGAAGCCCACTTTGAGTACACAGGTTCCGAGGACACAAGCGACGGAAAGCATCTCGATGTGTTCAACCGTCGCGCCCGGCAGGGACAGTGCTTTACTCAGCCCTATCTGGGGTGTCGCGAATTCTCGGCGGGTTTCGAACTTGTTGATGCGTTTCCAGGCTCGCCTCATCATGGATCACGAGATCTGGGATGGATGCTCCACGACATTGACTTTGAGCACAATATGGAGCCGATGTTTTTTCGGGCTGAAATGGTTGACGGTGTAATAACGGTGCCACCGATCGCGAGCAGGGAGACGACCAAATGATCTTACAATCTTTGAGCACCTACTACGATCGCAAGGCTCAATCCTCAACCTCCACATTACCGCCGGACGGTTACAGCGCCGAGAAAATTCACTTCGCGCTGATCATTGATGGCTCTGGCGTGATCCAGCAGGTGTTTGACTTGCGGGAAGCCAAGGGGAAGCGACAGATTCCACGGCTGTTAAATGTTCCTCAAGGTACTAAGAAGAGCGTCAACATCGCTGCGAACTTCCTCTGGGGGACCACGAGCTATGTGCTTGGTGCCGATGACAAAGGCAATACCGAACGGACGGCGCGATGTCATGAGGCGTTTAAAAAGCTCCATCAGGAGCTTTTGGGCAGTTTGGAAGACGACGCGGCCAGTGCAGTTCTCAACTTCTTAGACACATGGGATCCTATTCGAGCCACCACCCTGCCATACTGGGATGAGATGCTCAAAGGAAATCTCGTCTTCCAGTTGGACGGCGAGCGTCGCTTCGTGCATGAACGCGAACGCATAAGGCGAGCGTGGATTGACCACTGGGGACAAGCCAGCACGACAAGTCAAGGACGGTGTCTGGTCTCCGGAGAGGTTGCACCGATTGCACGACTGCATGCACCGATTAAGGGTGTGAGAAACGCACAATCGATCGGCGCAGCACTTGTATCGTTCAATCTTGATGCGTTCTGCTCCTACGGGAAGAGCCAGAACTTCAACGCTCCCATTTCTGAGTCTCGAGCCGCAGCATACACGAAGGCGTTGAACTTTCTCCTGGCTTCTACACGCAACCGAATTCAGATCGCAGATGCGACAACGGTCTTCTGGACTGAAAGAGACTCACCGGTCGAGAATTTCTTTGGTATGATTATGGATCCGAGCCATACGGACGGAGAGGACCAGAGACTGGCGACGTTTCTCGCTTCCATTCGTGAAGGAAAGCTGCCGGAAGGTTTGAATGACAGCATCCGGTTCTTCATTTTGGGTTTGTCACCCAACGCATCACGATTAAGCGTGCGCTTCTGGCATGTCAGCACGGTTGCGGATATCAGTCATAAGCTCGGACAGCATTTTCGCGACCTTGCGATGGTCCGATCATTCGAATCTGACCCCGAGTACCCCGGGATGTGGCAGCTATTGCGAGAGACTGCGAATAAGAAGTCAGATGACGGTCCGCCGCCGCTCCTGGCAGGAGCAGTAATGCAGTCGATTTTGAACGGAACCCCCTATCCGAGATCCCTTCTCGCGGCAGTTATTAACCGAGTCCGCGCTGAACAATCAGCCAGGAGTAGCAAGGACAAACCAATCGCGAATGCCAACTACCTACGAGCGGCAATCATTAAAGCCGTACTCGTTCGTCAAAAACGATTACTCAATCGAGGAAGGGAGGTGCCAATGGCACTGGACACTGACAACAAGGATTCAGCGTATCTGCTTGGCCGCCTGTTTGCCACCCTGGAACGCGTCCAACAGGATGCCATCCCGGGGGCAAATGCAACTATCAAGGACAGGTATTACAGCTCCGCCTCGGCAACCCCGAGGGCTGTATTTCCGCAACTGTTGCGTCTGGCACAGCATCATGTAAGCAAAGCCGAGTATGGGCGTCATCGGGACAAGCAAATTGAGGAGATCATCAACGACTTACCGAGATTCCCAGCCCATTTGTCTCTGGAACAGCAAGGACTGTTTGCCATCCGCTATTATCACCAGCGTCAGGATTTTTACAAGAAACGGGACAAGGACACCCCAGTTAAAGCAAAGGAGAGTTGACAATGGCCAATACACTGAAGAACCGATATGAATTCGTCTACCTGTTTGATGTAGAAAACGGGAATCCGAATGGCGATCCGGATGCGGGGAACATGCCTCGTATCGATCCGGAAACCAACTACGGCATCGTCACTGATGTCTGCCTCAAGCGAAAGATCCGCAACTATGTCGAAATCGTAAAGGGACGGGCGAAGCCCTATGACATTTACGTTCAGGAGAAAGCAATCCTGACCGTCAAGCAGGGAGAAGCATACGACGCGGACAGCGTTAAGGACCTAACCGGCGGCGACAAGATCGCAAAAGCCCGTGAATGGATGTGTAACAACTTCTTCGACATCCGAACCTTTGGCGCGGTTATGTCGCTGAAAGAAAACAATTGTGGGCAGGTCAGGGGTCCGGTACAAATGAACTTCGCCCGGAGCATTGAACCGGTTCTGCCTCTGGACGTCACGATTACGCGTATGGCCGTCGCAACTCAAAAAGAGGCTGATAGTCAGGAAGGCGATAATCGCACAATGGGGCGGAAAAGCATTATCCCCTACGGACTATACCGCGCTGAGGGATATATCTCCGCCCACCTCGCACAGCAAACAGGCTTCACGGAGGAGGATTTAGACCTGCTCTGGGAAGCGCTTATGAACATGTTCGATCACGACCGCTCGGCCGCGCGTGGCAAAATGGCAGCACGTGTACTTGTTGCCTTTAGGCACGAGAATGCTCTCGGGAATGCGCCCGCCCATTCGTTGCTGTCCCGCCTCACCGTAGGGAGGGCCAACGGTAATGACAGTCCCGCTCGAGCCTTTACTGACTACAATGTGAATCTTGACGAGGAGAGCATACCCAATGGGATAACCATTGAGAAGAAGCTCTGGTAGACATGTATGCCGAAAGCGACCTCCTCCCCATCTCTGCGCTCCAGCACTTGGCGTTCTGCGAGCGGCAGTGGGGACTAATCCACCTGGAGCAGATTTGGGATGAGAATCCGCTGACCGTTGGTGGGCGTCATTTGCATGACCGCGTGGACGCGCGTGAGCATGAATCCCGTGGTGATCTGCGCGTTGCTCGTGGTCTGCGTATACGATCTCTTCGTCTTGGTCTGATCGGTATTGCCGATGTGGTGGAATTCCATCGTGTCCAGCAGACGACGGGTACAGGCGAGTCGTTCGACCCGGTTGCCTTGCCCAATGCCGACGGGCTTTGGAGAGTCGTACCGGTGGAATACAAACACGGACGACCTAAGCGCGACCGATGCGACGAGGTCCAACTGTGTGCGCAGGCACTCTGCCTGGAAGAGATGCTGGGCGGTACCGTGGAAGAGGGTCACTTATTCTACGGCAAGACGCATCGGCGTCACGTCGTGATCTTCGACGGTTCCCTGCGTGACGAGACAGTGCGGCTGTCGGTTCGGTTACATGAACTGACAGCCGCAGGGGTCACACCTCCCGGCCGTTATGAACGGAAGTGCCGAAGCTGCTCGCTGTTGCCGCATTGTCAACCCAAGGTTACCACACCTCCCGAGGCACGACGAGCTGCTCGCTATGTTGACGATATGCTGAATTCCCTCCCATCGGATGAGGTGTGAGATGAAGCGTATGCTCAACACACTCTATGTCACCACGCAGGGTGCGCGATTGTCGTGCGAGGGTGATAATATCCGCATCGAAGTCGAGCACGAACTGAAACTCCGTGTGCCGGTTCATACGCTCGACGGTGTCGTTTGCTTTGGCCGGGTGTTCTGCACACCGCCGCTGTTGGGGTTATGCGCACGACAGGGTGTACATGTATCGTTTCTCAGCGAGCATGGTCGTTTCCTGGCTCGCGTGCAAGGACCGGTATCGGGAAACGTCCTGCTGCGACGTGAGCAGTATCGTCGTGCCGACTGCCTTGAGTCGGCTGCGCAAATCGCATCAGTCATTGTCGCGGCAAAGGCGGCAAATGCGAGAACGGTTCTCCTGCGTATGGCGCGTGACTACCCGGATGCAACCGGAGTTGCTGATCTGCGCAAGGCGGGTGACTATCTCGCCCGGCTGGTGCAGCGCTTTCGACGGAAACCCGATTTGGATACGGCGCGCGGCTGGGAAGGCGAAGCGGCACACGTGTACTTCTCCGTGTTCGATCACCTGATCGTCTCACAGAAGGAGGATTTTCACTTCGGAGAACGCAACCGGCGGCCGCCGCTCGATAACATGAATGCGTTGTTGTCGTTTTTGTACACCCTGCTGGCGCACGATGTCGTATCGGCTCTCGAGAGTGTCGGTCTCGATCCCGCCGTCGGGTTTCTCCATCGCGATCGTCCTGGTCGGCCGGGACTGGCACTGGATCTTATGGAAGAGTTCCGCCCCGTGCTGGCCGACCGTGTCGCCCTATCCTTGGTCAATCGAAAGCAGGTGAACGGACGAGGATTCGTGAAAACTGAGAGCGGAGCCGTGACCATGGACGACAAGACCCGTAAGAAGGTCATTGTCACCTGGCAGAAACGCAAAGCCGATGAAATCACACATCCGTTCCTCGGGGAGAAAGTCCCAATCGGTCTCATTCCGTTTGCGCAGGCTCTATTATTGGCCCGATACCTTCGTGGAGCGCTGGATGCCTATCCGCCATTCTTCTGGAAATGAATCGGCACCGTACATGGTGTCTGCCGAGAACGTATTGAGCGAGGATTTCTCGAATGATGGTGTTAGTCACGTACGACGTCAACACGTCAACGTCTGAGGGTCGCAAACGATTGCGACATGTTGCGAAGGCGTGTGTCAATCGCGGACAACGAGTCCAAAACTCTGTCTTCGAGTGTCTGGTCGAACCTGCGCAATGGACAGAGCTCAAACTCCGGCTTCTCGACCTCATCGATCGAGAAGAAGACAGCTTACGTTTCTATTTCATGGGTAGCAATTGGAAGCGCCGCGTCGAACATGTCGGGGCTAAACCCAGCTACGATCCAGAGGGACCATTGATCGTGTAACAGCCCGCGCGGACCCCTGCCAAACATGGTTTTAGGCACAGGTTCGCGGGAACAAGTGTCCGTTGATTTTCAATGACATACCAACCAACAACTGTTATCGGGACGAGACCGAAGTGTCGTTTCGCAAGGAGGTTCGCGGAAACACTCGTGTAAGCAGTGACGTATTCTTAAGTTATAGTGCCACGGTCGCCCCCTTCACGGGGGCGTGGATTGAAACTTGTTGACCAATCTGTTTTTGGTCGGCCTTTTTGGTCGCCCCCTTCACGGGGGCGTGGATTGAAACTATGTGGGGGGTGGTTTTGTCACGACCCAATCAAGTCGCCCCCTTCACGGGGGCGTGGATTGAAACGCAATCAATAGGGTGTCTACGTTGTTACACAAGAGTCGCCCCCTTCACGGGGGCGTGGATTGAAACCGAACAAATGGAAACATGACGGAGATTTTCGCAAAAGTCGCCCCCTTCACGGGGGCGTGGATTGAAACATTCTCTGCGTCATATCGTGTAACTCCCTTCATCTCGTCGCCCCCTTCACGGGGGCGTGGATTGAAACGAGAGAAAAGCGATAGCAGTGGAATGAGCATCGATGTCGCCCCCTTCACGGGGGCGTGGATTGAAACTCCATCGTCGTACGAATAGCTGGATCGGTAACCGTCGCCCCCTTCACGGGGGCGTGGATTGAAACAAGGTGACACATTGAAAATACTCGCATCATCAGGTCGCCCCCTTCACGGGGGCGTGGATTGAAACGCAATCAATAGGGTGTCTACGTTGTTACACAAGAAGTCGCCCCCTTCACGGGGGCGTGGATTGAAACAATCGTGTATGTGGCCTGCGTATCTGTGTTGAGGTCGCCCCCTTCACGGGGGCGTGGATTGAAACAATCGTGTATGTGGCCTGCGTAT
>CAYTTY010000029.1:10472-51242 GCA_964440935.1 uncultured Ignavibacteria bacterium
TGGCCTGCGTATCTGTGTTGAGGTCGCCCCCTTCACGGGGGCGTGGATTGAAACACAAAAAGACGTGAAATGAATATCGGTACACAGGTCGCCCCCTTCACGGGGGCGTGGATTGAAACTCGCCGGCGCTCCACGTTTGGTTGTTGTGTCTGGTCGCCCCCTTCACGGGGGCGTGGATTGAAACTATCCTTTCCTCGCCTTACCGCCAGTGTGGTTTGTCGCCCCCTTCACGGGGGCGTGGATTGAAACGGAATCGCCGCTATCCCGATCCTCAAGACCTGAGTCGCCCCCTTCACGGGGGCGTGGATTGAAACATTCCAGCCGGCCACGCGCCTGGTGATCCGCGCCGTCGCCCCCTTCACGGGGGCGTGGATTGAAACGTGTCATTGCGTGCTCCCTTCACGGGGGCGTGGATTGAAACGGGGTAAATTTAGCGCGATGTGCCACAACGACTGCGTCGCCCCCTTCACGGGGGCGTGGATTGAAACTTTTGTGGGGAGTCACAAAATAACCGTTGACAAAGTCGCCCCCTTCACGGGGGCGTGGATTGAAACGCCATGGGGCACCCTGACAGTAATCCACGGTCGCGTCGCCCCCTTCACGGGGGCGTGGATTGAAACATTATCATGCCGATGTTGAGAGTAGGACACACAAGTCGCCCCCTTCACGGGGGCGTGGATTGAAACGACGATAGGTGATTGAACCATATAGACTTGTAGGTGTCGCCCCCTTCACGGGGGCGTGGATTGAAACCCAATTGGTGTACCGGCCGACTGATTGCCGACTGGGGTCGCCCCCTTCACGGGGGCGTGGATTGAAACCCAACATCCGCGACCGAGCAACGGCGTGTATCCGTCGCCCCCTTCACGGGGGCGTGGATTGAAACAGATTGACGCAACGTCCCAGCCGCTGGTTTCGGGTCGCCCCCTTCACGGGGGCGTGGATTGAAACATCTCTCCAGCCATGTGTATCTCGATAGGATCAAGTCGCCCCCTTCACGGGGGCGTGGATTGAAACTTAATCTCAATCAGTCTCCTTAGTGGCTGGCCAAGTCGCCCCCTTCACGGGGGCGTGGATTGAAACATCACCTACCTCTGTGCGACAATCGCCCAGGACGGCGTCGCCCCCTCCACGGGGGGGGATTGAAACCCCCATATGATGCCCGAAGAAGTCCCTGTCCGGCCGTAGACATGAGGGATGACCCTGGCTATGGTGGATCGAGGTTGCTCGTCGTCGATGGTGTGAGTCCGACGATCGTGTATGTGATCAGTCGTTGCATGTTCATGGGAGATGGGTGAGAAACGTCTTATGAACTCCAAACAGTCTTGGCGGGGACAAATCATCTCCATCCAGCCCCGCATTCGATTGATGCGCAGTTTCGATGAGCGGTCGCACAGTTATCTGGGATATGTGCTCCGACTCCGGGGGACGATTGACGGTGAGCAACGGGAATTTACCGTTGCGATCGGCAAATCTGCTCACGCCAAGCACCAATTTCAAATCGGCGATCAGGTGTCAGGCGAAGCTGTCCCCGTAGCCGACCCCCGTTTGGAGACGGCGGAGTTCTACAAGGCGAGCCGCCTACGAGTCGTTGCGAAAGTGACTGAGGCAAGTGGTCAGCCACCACCCTATTTGGGTATCCCATCACCGTTGGAGGAATACAGAGCACGAGGACATCGCAGGCTGGCCGCGAGAACCTATTCCGCTAAATGCAGCTGTTGTATCTGGGGCTGTGACATGCCAGTCGAGATGATCATCGACCAGTGGAATCCGTCGGTCGTGCGCTATCGTCGCGAGACCTTCTGCTATGGCCCAAAAAGCTGCCCATTCTACGCCGCTGGTCCGACGCGTAAGGTCCTTGGCCGCAAGGGGATGACGTGGGAGGAAGAAGACTGGGTCGACGACGAAGCGACGGCGCACCGTGGGCCGGATGACTGACGCTGCAATTCCGAAGAGAGTTTCACGCGCCCCGCCTCCCAAGTCACTTAAGAAAGTGGCGGTCCGTGCTGCTGGACCGCCACAGATTTCAATCGCGAGAGCCGAAAGACCTCATTTCCGGGAGTACTTGATGTCGAGCCTGGCGTGAGCTCCGCCATAGGTCCCTGTACGAACCCACTGGAATTTCGATTTGCCTTCAGTAGCTGTCCGCACCACAACACCACGGTTCTCGATGACACCCCGCTGCCATAGATCAATGATTGGGGTTATGTCCAGACGGACTTCACCATTTTCTACGTCAGAACTTAACGGAGTGAGAGTTACATATTCCATTTCCATCCCAGCGTCCTTCTTCGTCCAGTCGAAATCCTCCGAAATCGCGCTCACTGAGGCTTCATTTGTTACAGGTGCAACCACAAGAATAAGTGGGTCTGTAGTATCAAAGACCGTCGACACGGTCATGACCAGTTCAGCAACATCAACTCTGAACGAATCCAGTGCTTGAGGCAGGTTCATCTCGACAATCCCGCGATGCCGCTTCTCATCCTGTGGATTCACCATAAGCGAGGTAGATGTCAGATGCAGTGACATTTCACCCACGGCAGCGTCGGAACGTAACTGCTGGTCCTGTGCCGATGAGGAAGAACAAATCGAAGTAAGGACCCAACAGACAACCAGTCCGACTATGTGTGTTGAAGAAAGAGCCCGAGTCATTGCGTCCTCCTATTTGAGCAAAACCATCTGTTTTGTCATCTTCTTATTCTGCGTAGCTATCCGGTAGAAGTACACCCCACTGGAGACGGCTTGACCTGACCTGTTTCGTCCATCCCATTGGAGATGGTGCTCTCCAGCTTCTTGATCTCCATCCCAAAGTGTGGCAACACGTTGTCCCAGTATATTATAGACCTCAATGACGACCTTCTGTGGAGTCGGCAATCGGTAGTGGATGGTAATCGACGCATTGAACGGATTTGGGTATGCGTCACCTAAGACAAGTTCACCCACGCCAGCCGGCCCATTTGAGACTGAAAAGATCGCAACCTTTAGAGGATTTCCCCCACTCCAGGGACTGAGGGGAAGTGGAAAACTGGCAATAACTGGGCCGTAGAACAGCGGTCCACCACTTGATCCGTACCAATAGTTTCCGACCGCATCCACGGGAATGCTACTAGTGGCAGAAGTGTCATTGTAAACGGCATAGACATTGCACTTAGGTGAACAACTATAAATTGCATTGTAGCCGTACTCACTTCCAGTTCCAAGATCAAGCCGAGCCACATCATTCACCCAGACACTGTAACCCTGACCACCCTCATCCATCCATGCATGCAGTGACATTTCCCGGACTTTTGCGTACTGGGTATCACTAGCTAAACCAAGGCAGTAGAGACCGTAAAGCGGAGGCTGGATGAGTGACAGGGATTCCGGAGCTGCCGTATTCCCCTTGAGCAGGATTCGTGTACTCCAGTTTATGATACCATACGAGGGCACTTGGTCGCCAAATGGAGTTATACTGGATCCCCATACAGCATTCATGTAGGCTTGAATCGGATCACCACAGTTGATAAAGCCATAGGCCGTTTGATTTGATTCTCCATTACCCGACTCGATGAGGTAGACGTTGTTCTTTAGAAGAGTGTCTGCCTCCCAATGGTAGGTTGGATCGTAGTCGCCATTCCGCAATCCTGCCAGATATACGCCATAGCCATTGGTGTATTCGAGATTCTCGAATCGGCAGTTCCACACCTTTCCACGACATGGTTTGGCTTCCCAGGCACCTGCAAAGTAGACGCCGTACTTTCCGGAACCAGTGAACGTGCATCCATCGAGTGTGGCAATACCCTCTGCAATCTGAGCACCGTAGTAGCCCCAATTCTTGATCCACGTATCCAGTATTGCGACATGCGTGTTTTCATGGCAATCGACATAAACACCAGATACTTGTGATTCTTCAATAGAGCTTTGATTGATGGAGGCGGTTGAGTTTCCTGAAGTGTCCATAATCGACACGCCCCGATATACGTATTTAAGCCCCGTCTGATTCAAATCTAAGTCACCGCTATAATGGCGGATCCCATACCAATCGCCAGCGACTGGCGTACCAGCTGAAGACACAAAGAACACTGAGTCAGCAGAGGTCCCATACGTCCTGAAATCGTCATACACATCAATTGAGTAGCTGCCACCCGATTCCAGACGAATTTCCGCCGGACCCTGGATTGTCAACGGTGATCCGCTCGCCACATCAAAGTTCCCCATCACCGGGATGGTACCCGTCCAGGTCGATGGATATGATGCACTCGACCCCGACACCGATGAGTATCCGGCAGACTCTATTTTAAACAGACTCGCTTCCCCAGGCTCAAGGTATGTTGTGAATGGAATCTCACCGGAAGAAAAACTCCCAGTCAATACAGTGTCTTCAGTATACATGTCTGTGATCTTGTACAAGCCAGATGTACCATCGATCCAAGCGCGTACCGTTTGACCTTCGTCGGAAAGTGCGCGCCGGTTTAATAGCATGAAGTACTCAGAGCCACTGTGTGTGAAGAATGCGGCCTCAACGAAGGGACGTTTACCTAGCGGTTCAAAGGTAAGGCTCTCCAGAGAGTCAAGCGAGACGTTCGGTCTTGATGCCACTGAGGGAATACTGTCAGAGTCGACCGAAGCAATCCAGGTGCAGTAATCGAAAACGTCCGATAGCGCATCAACCCAGTGATTAAAATCACTCGCAACATACCATTTTGGAGTTCTATACCAGGAGTTTCGGCAACTATCGTTTAAGAGTGAATCAAAGTCAACGAGGCCACTGGCGTTTCTTGGTTCGTAGGAGTAGCAATCACACTGACTGCAAATGTCCGTCGCGCTTTCATCGACTAGGGACGCTAACCCGTCAGGGCGCGGGCCAGTGTTTCCGACAGTGTCCCCTATTGGGCATGCCGTGCCAGAGTAGAAGTTATATGCAACGCCGTCAGCGTTGACGCACATGATCAAGTTTAGCAGACACTTAAGCTCATTCGGGGAGATCTCACGAAGATTGGGCACGTACTTACCAACCGAACTGTTCCAGTAGATCCATGCGCCGGTTTGCACCTTTGGAATCAATGGCAGGCCGGCTCGCTCAAGCAGCTGTTTGTTGTACAAAAGACGATTCCGAATTTTATCATATTGCCATTGTACGTTGGTACTATCCCAGTCGCCATCGCTAGCGGAGTCTGTATAGCAAGGGCAACTGTACGTTTGTATAGTAATGTGATTCGGATCAAAGTAGTCTACCATGCCTTGCCACTTTAGAGTATCGTTGGCGCCTGAGTGTCCTTGGAGGATCAGATCCAGGTTCGAATTGTAATGACCGGTCGTCATTCTGACATCTGGCCACGAACCGACCCCTGCATCATCAAGTATGTCCTGCGCCTTTCTAAATGTGAACATTGATGCTCCCCAAATCTCGTCAGTGGAGTATAGATCAGTTAGCACAGACGCGGGTGAGAGTGACGCATAGTACGCTTGAATTGAATCAATGAACATGCTTTGTGGCGTTGTCCACAGAAGTCCAGGGACCCCATGGGATTTCAGTTGAACCTCCTTTACGAACAAATCACGATTACCGGGCCAATAGAGCTTGAGGTGGTACCGCTCAAGACAGTACTTGCCTCCTTCGATAGTTAGTGGAACAACGATGGAATCGAACTGGGGTGATTGATCATTGAACTCAAAGGTGAAATCTGATACGAACAACGGCTTGTAAATCGTAGTGTCGCTTGGACAGATAGGGCTGTCACCTCGATTCTGAAATATCTCAATGATTGCCAATGTGTCAGTAGTATAGCTTGTGTCAGCGATTGAAAGATAGAAGCACGCGTCAACTTGTACTGGAGCAAGACTAGCGTCCTTATACAAGGGCGTTCCGAGATAGTTTGATGCTGTGTAGTGCACAAAGTCGGTTAGGCCATAACCGGTGGAATCTATACCTGCTTCGAGTGTCCAGTACGCACCATGCAAAGCCCCCCGACGACTCGAGGGATCCCATGTGTATTGGGCGGACATTCCTGGACTCGCAGCCTCATAATTGGGGTAGAAGCCATAGTCTATTAGTGTCTCAAAGTAGTGCGGGGATGTGTCGAGTACACGAATGAAGTTTTGTTTGTACGCGTTGGTGCCTTTTCCAGGGCCGTGCCATTGGAGTTGACTGTTCATTGCGATCATTTTTAGGCCGTACTGACTCGCCAATGCCGTCGAACTGTCATCCACGTGTCCCTGTACATACTTCGCTCCCATTTGAGAGATGTAGTCGAAGGCCAAGTCCAGGTCTTCGGCACTGGAATTCAGCGTGTAAGAATCGCGCATTGCTATGACCTTAAAGTCCCCAGCGTAAGAACTCGTGGCCGCAAGACTTGGGACGACCACACTTAGCAGAAGGACTGTCAGCGCCTTCGTTGCACGGACCACACTTGTTGACTGTGACATCCCTACCTCCTTGATCTATCTTAGCAGGACAATCTTCACAACCTCGGTTGCTTCTCTTGTCCTAAGACGTGCAAAGTAGATCCCTGATGATAGTGGCCTCCCTTTGTGGTCACGCCCGCTCCAGGAGATGTGTCTTACAGATTTGGTAAGAGTATTCGACTCCCAGACGCGACGCCCAAGAATATCGAAGATCTCAAGCGTGCCATTTGTCAGGTGGTCTGAGATGCTAAAGTCGAATGATGAAGCTGATGGATTCTCTGATGCGATCTTGAAGAGCTTCCCAGACGGCTCCCTTGACTCCGCATCTTCGTCATCAGAGACAGCAGTATTCACGTTCCAGTTCGTGCCGGCAAAGATGTACACGGCACCCCGATTGTCTTCGTCATCTATGGAGGTGTAAGTCCCCACTGAGAAGTCTTCAAAACCATCACCATCGACATCACCCAAGCCCCACGTCTCTCGACCGAAATACGAAGACCCACGTGGCCAATCATCACCGAAGATCAACCAATCATAGTCACCATCTGGAGCAGCGTCGGCGAAGTACACGAGGACATGCCCTCCATAGAGGTTGCTACCATCGGACTCATAGACAACGGCGAAATCTGGAAGTGAATCACCACTAACGTCACCAAGGCGCGTGGCATAGTTTCCTTCCCCGTCAGGTCCCAACCCAAACCCTGAGAGTCGAAGATCAACTTCTCCATCAAAGGAGGGTCCGCCAAAGTAGACATATGACGGGACAATCTCATAACCACTAACGATCAGATCGTCATGACCGTCCAAATTGTAGTCACCGATATCGGCAACTGTCATGCCGAAGTAGTTTGTGGGCAGGTAACCGATGAGTGGGTGCGCCGCAGTATCAGGACTCACAAAGGTCAGGTCTGCCACAGTATCAATCTGTGGCCCCCCAAAGAAGACGTCGACGCGCCCTGGAGGATCCTTTTCAACCAGATTTCTCGACCCTCGTCCCATGACAATGTCCGCATAGCCATCGCCGTTGAGATCCGGCATGATTGCGATCGCTTCCCCTACTGCTCTGGGTTGGTTTTGCCCCACCCAAAAGGTATCGCTAAAGATTAAATCGGGCGTTGAATCCAGTTGAGAACCACCCCAGAAGACGTAGAGTCGCCCGTGCTCCTTTGGCTCGAACTCAAGATAGTGAGGGTCGCCAAGTGCGAAATCCGGCTCGCCATCTCCGTTGATGTCGTGTCCACTGGCGATGGCATTGCGGAAACCCAAGCCATCGAACTCCGGACGATAGATCACCAGCTCTCGCAGCGTGTCAAAAGCGGTGCCTGCGAAGTAGATCTCGATGCTGTCGGCGAGATTCCGACTGAATTGGAATAGATCGGGCTGTCCATCACCCGATATGTCGTTCAACAGGAAAAAATTTCCGGGATAGCCTGGTGTACACGTGGGCCAATACATATGCGGAGTGCGACTGATCAGCGTATCCCCCAGGTATACATGCCATCGACACTCATGCGGCACATACACCATGAAGTCGCTTCGTCCGTCGTTGTTGATATCACCCAGAG
Organism: uncultured Ignavibacteria bacterium; assembly: GCA_964440935.1. Classification (GTDB taxonomy): domain Bacteria; phylum Zixibacteria; class MSB-5A5; order WJJR01; family WJJR01; genus WJJR01. Next base: position 18,422 of record CAYTTY010000029.1, read on the forward strand.
GACAGACTTTCTTACCGAAGTCTCCACCGTATTCGGTTCCCTCCAATCGGGCAATGAAACGAACCCGCTGGCTATTCGGGCCAAGGTCGTCCTGCCAGCCACGGCAATAAAACGAGTCGGAATTGGCGTCTGGATCGCAGCTGACGTTTTCGGCTTGTATTAGCTCAAATGGGGCGAAAAAAACGCAAAGCAATCCCACAACCCATATACTCAGGGGATAGAATCCGCTCTGTTTCAGATGCCATGAAGACTGTTTGATGGGACCTTGTCTCCTGAACTGCCAAGCTCGATGGAGATCTGGCGAGATCACCTGCAAATGCATAGAACCCTTCCTCCGGCCACACTGGTCGCCAAGGGTGGCACTGCATTTCCGCCACTCCCATTTCCCCCGGCGTGACGGATACTTCGTTCTCTCGCCGATCCCACAATGTGACGCCTCACTTGGCTTGTCAAGCAATATTGGAGCAAATCTCACAGCGGACTTTCATCTACGATCTGACAGGATCGTGTAAACTCTTGGTCGTAGTGGCGCTCAATTATTATCACTGAGATTACACCTCAGAGTGGTGCATTCTTCCTCTCCCGCGCAGGATATAGCATCGGTAGGGGCTGGAGGCGCGAATTACCGGAAACTGCGTCTTGCTTACGGCCCAACAACTTTCGGCGACCGAGGAGTGCAAGCCGCCTACTGGAGGAATTTCGAGGACGGTTCGGTCCGGGGAGCCGGATGAAACCGTATTCGAATTTCAAAAACGTTAATGTGGATAATATTATATCTACTTAATAATCACGAGCTTCCCCAACTGCTCGCCCAGCCGCGACGTGACACGCCAGATATAGATGCCCGAGACTGCGGCTTGCGCGTTGCGTGTCACGAGGTCCCAGGCGGCGCGCGACGAGTAGTCGCTCAACGTGGGGGGGCTTCCGGGCGCGCGTTGGTTGGGATTGACGTGTTCGATGGTGCGGACCAGATCGCCGTCGAGCGTGTAAATGGTGATTGTGGCGGTGTCGGGCAGATTGACAAACCAGATGCGCCGGTCCTGCTCATCGATGGGACTCTGCGTGCCAAACTTCTGCGGCGCTTCGAATCCCTGCTCGAAGTAACTGGTCGGCCGACCGTCGCGCCCTTCAAAGCGGATCTTGTATGGATTCGGAAAGACACTGACCCGGAGTCCGCTGTCGGCTACGACATCGGAATTGTAAATCGGAATCGCATAATCGAAACAGCCCAACGCCCCCGGGCCACCGCCCGATTCGGCCGGTTCCAGACGCTGCTTCGGATTCCCGTAATCCCACGAGGTGACCGATACGTACTGTCCGAGCGACGGATTCATATTGGTCAACGTCGCCTCGTAGTAGCCGAAGGTCAGCGTGTCGCCGAAAGCGTCGACGACAGTGCTGTCACCGAGCTTCTGAATCATGTTGGTGACCGCGTCGCCGAATTCGTCGACATACTCATTCGCCTGATTGTACCCCTCGGGGGCAAAGTACAAGCACTGCGTGCCAATGAACATCCCGTTACCGTCAAACACCGAATCCTGGTAACATCCGCTTTGGTCGGGATTGTGCTTCGGCAAAAGATATTGCTCCGCATCAAACCCTTCGCCAAATCGCGCTTCCAATTCCTCGGGCAGTAGCGGGAACCCCTCGCGGACAAAACTGTCGGACGTGGTATCGTAGACATAAATGTTGTAGTCGACACGATCCCAACTCGCCGCTAATGAGTACTGGTCGGCGGTGTTGGTACGCGCGACATACACGCGGTACTGTTCAAAATCGGGCTGACGCGTCAGCGGATCCGGTGTGGTTTCCGGGAGCCGTCCCGACCACCGCACGACCAACTCCGTAGGACGCGATTCGATGTCCACTTCGGGACACGGGGGCGGCTCCGGTCCGGCAAAGTCAGGCGCGCCGCCGCCAATGTTTGGCGGCCCAATCGATCGTGGATGTCCCGGACCGGGCGGAGGTCCCAGGTCACCGGTGTAATACACGGTGTCGCATCCGTATTTAATGTCGTTGACCGTGCTGTCGCAGTTGACGAGATGGTACTCACCGCGATACCCGTCGCCGTCGCTGTCGAAGCCCGGCGCATCATAGATCCAGCTCGCCCACGTCGCAGAGAACACCAGATCGCTGAAATCCAAGCTTGCCAGTGTCTTGCTCGGTTCCTGGCAGCTAAACTGCAATTGGGGATCGGTATGGAAGTTCAGACCGCCCATCATCGCGACAACGAATGGTATGGAGTCACCGGGCATCAGTGGGTCAACGGTCGGTCCGACAGACAGCACCTGGCGCGTATCCAGTCCGTTGGCAATGTCGCAGCCGCCGCCGGGCGCCTTGCGCCAACCCTCTTCGGTGAAATCAAGCGCCGTGAACAACTGTCCGTAGTCGCGTTCGCCGTTGGTCATCACGTAGTACATGTTGCGATCCCCTTCGGGACCGCCCAAACCGCCGCCAACCCCTGGCGTGCGCGAATTAGTACGGCTCGGTCCCCAGTTCAGCGAAGAGGTCGCTGCTAAAAGCCACCAGTTGAACGAAAGATCGTCGACGGGCGGTGCATGGATGACACGGATGCCAACCACGCCGCGGGGTGAGAGCCGCGGAAAACTCTGGGCAATCGGATCACCGTCGTTATCGGCCACCCAGGCGATGTTCAAGAAGTCAGACATGTCGTCGGAGACCAAACTCGGCGCATCGAGCAGGAATCCGGAGATGTCATCCTGTGCCCCGTCAAAACCGGCCGTGACATCATCGTTGTACACGTCGGCGTCCATGAACATCCCAAAGGCGATCTTCGAAAGGGGTCGTGTTCCGATGTTGCGCACCCAGTACTCGATGAGGACAAACTGGCGCGAAAAGAGATCCGACCACGCGTACGACTTCTGGCTGATCTCCACGTTCAGCGGCTTGTGCAAACGCGCATCAAGTTGATCGACATAGTTCGTTCTGAAGGTATCCGACAACACCGCATGGTATTGCTGGTGCGCGACTGCATTCGGATCATAGTATGGCGATGTGCGCTGTGAGGAGACTTCCGTGACGGTGTCATAGCTATTCCACTCAGCGATCTCGGTGCTGTTTTCGAGCATCTGTACCGTGACCAGTGTATCGGTACCGGCGATCCCGCCCAACCAAAGGCTGCCGGCGTACATGTATTCGTTGCGAGTGCCGGCGGGAAACTGAAACCCCGGTGAGTAATCGATTCCCAGAGGCATCTTGTCTTTAAGCGGAAGCGGATTAGAGGTACCACCGATCCCGAACAATCCAAAATTGGTCAATGTGGCCCACACCTGCCCGACCGAATGAAGACGGTATTCAAAGACAGGAAATGCCGTCGTGGGCTTGGCGTGGCGAGTGTAAGGCACGGCCCGCTTATGCGCCGATTCGAGTGGACGGGCGCCGCCCCTTTCAGACCCCACCATGGTCAGTGCCGCAACAGCACAGATAATCACCAGCAGCAACCGCTGCAAAACCCAACGACCTGTTATGTCTCGCATCACGTCCTCCGTGCGACTCTCCTGCCTAACAGAGGAATAATGCATTTGCTGAAGAAAGAAAAGGGGTGAGGAACAAATGGTGCGGACGTCGGGTGTGGGCTTCAGAGCCTCAAGGTGACACTGGGCTGTTTGGCCTTGGATGACGCTCAGGTTAGATTAGCTTACCTGCCAGAAGAAGGCAGGCTCTACGGCATCACTGGACGATTGGGAGTTGTGGGGACGACGTTCGATCAGATGATTCGGGCGGCTCGTTCGGGGAAAAGAATATCGTTAAATGTAGCAAAGCTGGGTGATTATCGAAGGAAACGGGAATCGACCGAACGAATGTCACTCGCGTTAGCCTCGTAAAATTACTCGATGACGACAGAGACTAGCTCCGCGTACACGATCTTACCATCCGGAACAAAGACTCAAAGAAAGCACAGCACAATGCGTCCGCTCGTCCGGTCGCAAGACGCCGCAAAGCTACGACGTCTATCGGGAGCTCGTCGAAACTTGCTCAGCGGAGATTGTCGCCAACGTCGCGCTGTGCTTGATCAATCAAACCAACTATCTCCTCGGTCAACAACTCTGACGGTTGGAAAGTGACTTCCTCGAACAAGGTGGTCTCCGCGAACTCATGACCCGGACGCGTTTGGAGTTCCACGCTCAAAGCAAGCCGAGATCGTCGGGTAAATCATGACATTAACGCGTTAGCAATCACCAACTTACGACGTCGTGTCACAATCTCCCGAAATCCCTCCACAAAAAGTACACTTTTTCGTATACTATTGAGCGCGCAGGGCTGCAAAAACCTGCGCAAATGGTGTAACGACATGAAAATCAGTGCCTTAGAAGAATATGGATTACGCTGCATGCTGCAACTGGCGCGGGCCAAAGACGGCAAGTCGTTGACAATCAACGAAATCGCCGAAGAAGAAGGCCTGACCGTTGCCAATGCCCGCAAACTTCTGATGGTTCTCCGCGAGGCGGACCTGATCGAGAGTGTTCGCGGTCGTCTCGGTGGGTATGTCCTGAAGGGCGATCCGAAAGAAATCACCCTGGGCCGCATCATCGATGCGCTCGGCGGACGGATGTTCGACGATGAGTTCTGCGGGCGGTTCACCGGCGATGTGAATCTCTGCGTGAACTCGGGAGCCTGTTCGGTGCGCTCTCTATGGGGTGTGCTTGACAGTATGGTGTCCGGCGTGCTGCATCGTATTCGGCTGTCTGATCTCATCGGCGAAGAACAATCAGTCGGTGTGTCGATTCGCGATCACCTGGTGGCCACGATGGACGAGTTGTTGGCTGTCAATGAACGCGCGCGTCAGCCGCAAGCGTTGCCGGTGATCGAAGCATAGAGGATTTGAGATAACGTTTACGATAAAAGGAGAGTATCAGGCAATGAGTGACAACAATGTTCCATTTCGCTGTGAAAATGTCCACGTTGCGATTGAGGGCAAAGAAGTCGTCAAGGGCGTCTCGCTGACAATCAAGGGCGGTGAGATTCACGCCCTGATGGGCCCCAACGGTTCCGGCAAGAGCACCTTCACCAATGCGTTGATGGGCCACCCATCATACGAGTTGACCGAAGGCAACATCTGGGTCAACGGTGAAGATGTCACCGAACTCGAACCGCACGAGCGCGCGCGCAAGGGCATGTTTTTGGCGTTTCAGTATCCGATGGCCATTCCCGGCGTGACGGTGGCCAACTTCCTGCGCGCGGCGGTCAAAGCCAATACCGGCGGTGACGATGCGGTGATGAAGGGCTTTCGCAAGCAACTGCTCGCAGAGTTCGAACGGCTCGAAGTCGACCAGTCGTTCGCCACGCGCTATGTCAACGAAGGGTTCTCCGGCGGTGAAAAGAAACGTCTGGAGATTCTGCAGATGCTGATGCTGAAACCAACGATTGCATTGCTCGATGAGACCGACTCGGGACTCGACATCGACGCACTGCGCATCGTGTCGGCCGGCGTGAATCATCTGAAAGGCGACACAGTCGGCATGCTGCTGGTGACACACTATCAGCGCATTCTCAATTTCGTGGAGCCCGATCGTGTGCACGTGTTCATGGACGGACAGATTGCCCGCTCGGGCGGCCCGGAGCTGGCCCACGAACTCGAGGCCAAGGGCTACGAAGATATGGACAAGAACGCTAACGAGACTGTCGAGGTAGGTTAATTATGACGGAGAAACTGACACCAACACCGGAAAAGAAACAGGTCATGGACCTGGATATCCGGGATGATTATAAGGCCCGGTACGGCTTCGCGGACCCGGAGCAGTTCTTCCAGCGCGCTCCCAAGGGGTTGAATCACGAAGTCGTGGAGATGATTTCGAAACTGAAGAATGAGCCCGACTGGATGAAGGAGTTTCGCCACCAGGCATTGGATGCGTTTCTGGCGAAGCCGATGCCGCAGTGGGGCAACGTGGATCTGTTGAATTCGATCCAATTTGACGACATCCACTACTATTTGAAGTCGACCGAAAAGACCGAGAACTCGTGGGACGATGTGCCCGATTACATCAAGCGCACGTTCGACAAGCTCGGTATTCCCGAAGCCGAACAAAAGTTTTTGGGGGGTGTCTCGGCGCAGTACGAATCCGAAGTGGTGTACCACTCGATGCGCGAAGATCTCGAGAAACAGGGCGTGATCTTTAAGGACATGGACACCGGCCTGCGTGAACACGAAGACCTTGTGCGCAAGTACTTCGCAACCGTGATTCCACCGTCGGACAACAAGTTTGCGGCGCTCAACAGCGCGGTTTGGTCAGGCGGATCGTTCATTTACATCCCTCCCGACACCGAGGTGACGGTCCCGCTGCAGGCGTATTTCCGCATCAACGCCAAGAACATGGGGCAGTTTGAGCGGACGCTGATTATTGCCGACAAGGGTGCACGCGTGCATTACATCGAGGGTTGCACCGCACCGGTCTACTCCACCGATTCGCTGCACTCGGCGGTGGTTGAGCTGGTCGCGCTGGAAAGATCATACATTCGCTACACGACCATTCAAAACTGGTCGAACAACGTGTACAACCTTGTCACCAAGCGCGGCATGGCACGGGAAGACGCTACGGTCGAATGGGTCGATGCGAATCTGGGCTCGAAACTCACGATGAAATTCCCGTGCGTCTATCTGATGGGCGAACGCTCGAAGGCGGAAATCCTGTCGGTGGCGTTTGCCGGTGATGGGCAGCACCAGGACGCCGGCGCCAAGGTTATTCATGCGGCGCCGAACACGACCTCGCGGATCACGTCGAAGTCGATCTCGAAGGGCGGCGGACGCGCATCGTATCGCGGCCTTGTGAAAGCGTATCCGAACGCCGAGAATTGCAAGGTCTCGGTTGAGTGCGATGCGCTCTTGCTCGATGAGAATTCACGGTCGGACACCTATCCGACGATGGAAATCGCCAGCGAAGACGTGAGCATCGAACACGAAGCCCGCGTCAGTAAGATCGCCGAAGAGCAGATCTTCTATTTGCAGAGCCGCGGACTGAGCGAAGACGAAGCACGCATGCTGATCGTTAACGGCTTCTTCGAACCGTTCGTGAAGGAACTGCCGATGGAGTACGCTGTCGAAATGAACCGCCTCATCGAACTCGAAATGGAGGGGTCGGTCGGATAATGATGACACAAGCAACCGCAGACTTAACAACCGAAACGACGCTCGACTTCTCCGAGCTGGTCGGACGCGTCGTCGAGACAAAGAGCAATCCCAAGTGGTTGGCCGACCAGCGCAGAGCAGCGTTCGAGCTGTATCAGGCGACACCGATGCCGGCACGGGTGGCACACCTGTGGCGGTACACCGATCCGAACCTCTTTGTGCCGCGTCTTGATCCCGACTCCTGGCCCAGTGCGGGGCAAGTCGACACAAACGTTCCGTCGATGCTCGAAACCGGCCTCTCCAATGGTGCGCTGTCGGGTATTGCCTACAGCAACAACGGCCAGGTCGTCAAAACCGAAGTGATCAAGGATCTGGAACGCCGCGGTGTACGCATTGTCGATCTCAATGACGCCGCCAATGACTTGACCGAGATTGTCGAGAACCGTCTCGGCAGTGTGGTGGGCGCCGATTTCGGCAAATTCGAAGCGCTGATCTCGGCGTTGTGGACCGCTGGTTTGCTGGTTTACGTTCCCAAAAACGTGATCATCGACAAACCGATTCATGTACTGACGACACTGACCGCCGACATGGGATTCACCGCGCGACGTCTGTTGGTCGTCCTCGACGACGGCGCCGCATTGACCCTGCTCGATGAATACGGCGAAGCCGGGGCACGCAAGAAGGTCACGGCCGGCACGGCTGCCATTTCGGAAGTCTTTGTCGGACGCAATGCGCAGATGCAGTACATCCCGATTCAGAACTGGGGCGGCAACATTACCTCGTTTCTGACACAGCGCGCGCGCGTCGAAGCCGACGGACGCATCGATACAATCATGACCGCGCTCGGCAGCAAAGTCAGCAAAGTCGACTGCGGAACGGAATTGGTCGGCATGGGTGCGGAAAGCAACATCCACGGCCTCGGTATCGGCACCGGCAAACAGCATTTCGATCATCACACGGTGCACCGTCACAAGTCCGGCTCAACGATGAGCGATCTGACATTCAAAGTCGCTTTGCGTGACAAGGCGAATTCGGTGTACACCGGATTGATCGGCATCGATCCGAAAGCCGAGTTCTGCGAAGCCTACCAGGAGAACCGCAATCTGCTGCTCTCCAAGGGCGCCAACGCGGAAACCATTCCGGAACTGGAAATTGCCAATAACGAAGTTCAATGTTCACACGGCGCCACCGTGGGGAAAGTCGATCCCGAAGAGATCTTCTATCTCGGCGCGCGGGGTATTGATCCACGCGAGGCGGTGCGATTGATTGTCTCCGGATTTGTCGCTCCGATCATCGACAAGATGCCGGAGGGTACACGCGAACGGATTCACGACGTGGCGCTCGACCGACTCGGAGAGGCGGTGGATTACTAATGGCTGAAGAATTCGTAACAATCGCGAAAACATCTGACGTACCTGAAGGCGAAGCACGCGTGGTTGACTTGGGTGGCGCCCGGCTGGCGCTCTGCCAGGTTGACGGCAAGTTCTACGCCGTCGATGACACCTGCACACACGACAACGGTCCGCTGGGCGCGGGGTCGCTCGACGGTCACGCGATTGTCTGTCCCCGTCACGGGGCCAAGTTCGACGTACGCAACGGCAAGGTGCTGCAAATGCCCGCGGCCTACCCGGTGCGCGCCTATACGACACGGGTTGTTGGTGATGAGATTCAGGTCGACATCGAAAGCGGTGACTAACTATGGCAACGGTCTCAACCAAACTGCGTGATCCGATCGTCCCCGATAAACGCGAGGCACTCGACGTCCAGCGTATTCGGGACGATTTCCCGGTGCTGAAGCGGATGATCAACGACAAACCGCTGGTATATTTGGACAGCGCCGCGACCACACAGAAACCGAAACAGGTGATCGACGCGATCGCCGACAATTATCGGCACAACTACGCCAACGTGCACCGCGGTGTCTACACGATGTCGGCCGAAGCGACCGATCTGTATGAAGGCACACGCAGCGCGGTGGCCAGATTCATCGGCGCCCCGTCGACAAAAGAGATCATCTTTACGCGCAACACCACGGAGTCGATCAATCTGGTCGCATACAGTTGGGGATCGTCGAATCTCAAACCGGGCGACGAGATTTTGCTCACCGAGATGGAGCACCACAGCAATCTGGTGCCGTGGTATATGATTGCCAAGCGAACCGGTGCGATTGTACGCCATATGCCGTTGCGCGCCGATTACACACTCGATCTGACGGCTGGTCTGAACATGATCAATCCGCAGACCAAGATCGTCTCGGTGACCCATACGTCGAATGTCCTCGGTGTGATCAATCCGATTGCTGAAATCGCCGAGCGCGCCCGCAAGCAGGACGCCATCGTTATCGTCGACGCGGCGCAAGGCGTTCCGCATTCGACAGTTGACATCAGCCAGATGGATATCGACTTTCTGGCATTTTCCGCGCACAAAATGCTCGGTCCGTCGGGTGTGGGTGTGTTGTATGGACGTGAAGAGCTGCTCGATTCGATGGAGCCGTTTATGGGCGGCGGTGACATGATCAGTTCGGTTACGCTCGAAGGCGCGACCTGGAACGAATTGCCCTGGAAATTTGAAGCCGGTACACCGAATATTGCGGATGTGATTGGATTCCGCGCCGCGATCGAATATCTCGAAAGGCTCGGTATGGACAACGTGCGCAAGCATGAAATCGAACTGACTGAGTATGCGCTCGAACGCATGAAGGAAGTCAAAGACTTTACCATTTTCGGACCCCAGGACGCCGAATCGCGGGCGGGCGTGATCTCGTTTGTGCAGGAGGGTGTCCATCCGCACGATTTGGCAACCATTCTGGACCGTGAGGGCATCGCCATTCGCGCGGGACATCACTGTGCGCAGCCATTAATGGAAATTCTCGGACAGACCGCCACCGCACGCGCCAGTTTCTACGTGCACAATGACCGTCATGACATCGACGCGCTCATGGCCGGCCTGTCATGCGCGGGGAGGTTCTTTGGTCGATAGCAATCACAACAAAAATATCCAGCTCAATGAGCTGTACCGTGACACAGTGCTCGATCATTTTCGGTCACCGCGCGGCACCAAGCCGATCGACCGGGTCGATATACGGCGCGAGGGCAACAACCCGCTCTGCGGCGACAAGCTGGAAATGTCGATTAAGATGTCGGACGATACGATTGAGGATATCGAAGTGCACTGTAAAGGGTGTGCCATTTCCGTCGCCTCGACCTCGATGCTCGCTGAACTCGTCCCCGGCATGAAAAAAGAAGACGCATTAAAGTTGGCCGACGGTTTTAAGAAGATGATGCACGGGCAACCACCGCCGGAAGGGCTCGATATCGGCGATCTCGATTCCCTCGAAGGCGTGAAGGACTTTCCCGTGCGCGTCAAGTGTGCACTGCTGGCGTGGATGACCATTATCGACGCACTGCGCGCCGACGCTAAGGACGAAGACCAAACCGGTGCAATGACATCGACCGAGGAACAGCAGGACTAAAACGCAAGGGCAGGTGAGATGATCGTGAATGATGATATTGTAATGGATGCCTTGCGCGAAGTGCAGGACCCCGAACTGCGCATGAGCATTGTCGATTTGGGACTGATTTACGGCGCTGACATCGAAGACGACGGCAAGACTATCAAAGTCCGCATGTCGCTGACCAGCCCGGCGTGTCCGTACGGGCCGATGCTCGTTACCGACGTCAAGAAAGCGGCTTCCAATCTGCCGGGTGTCGAAAAAGCCGAAGTGCACGTCGTCTGGGATCCCCCCTGGGACCCGCGCACGATGGCATCCGACGAAATCAAAGACAAACTGGGGATTTGGTAATCTGGTTGTCGTCCGCGCGCCTCGCGCGGACGGCGATCGTGGGACTACTATGCCATACCCGCAAACAGGATAAAAGTAATAGCCAATTGACATACCAAACGCGGAGGGCTTGGCCACCATGCAGGAAATCAGAACATTCGCGGATATGGAAAAGATACTACAGCAGATGCGCGACGAATTGACCGGAGTTGGCTGCAAGGAGTTGCGCACACCGGAAGACGTCGATGCGGTGCTCAATGACACAAGCGGCACCAAGCTGGTCGTCATCAACTCGGTCTGCGGTTGCGCGGCCGGCAATGCGCGGCCGGGTGTCGGCCTGGCGTTGCAGAACAAGACCATCCCCGATCAACTCTACACGGTCTTCGCGGGACAGGACAAGCCCGCCACCGAGCGTGTGCGTGAGTTCATCCCCGAGCAGCCGCCGTCGTCACCGTCGGTCTGCCTGTTCAAAGACGGGAAGCTGGTCTACATGATGCACCGTTACATGATCGAGGGCCGCGACGCAATGCAAGTCGCCGCCGACCTCATCGGCCAGTTCAACCAGCACTGCACTAACGAAGGTCCCTCGGTGTCGAAGGAAGAGTTCCAGAAGATGCCGTACGCGCAGTATTGCGGGAGCCAGTTCAGCTAAACCGCGATATCACAGCTTGGATTAAGGTACGGGACACCCGGTGGGTGTCCCGTTTTTTTGCATCAGTACCACCGCCGTCTCGGCCGTGGCATGATCAGATCAACGCCGGTACCACTGACCTTGGTCAGTGGTACCGGCGTAGGGGCGTATTGCAAACACCCGAAACGCCGCGCGCTGTCGCACCGAAGGGCGTATTCAATACGCCGCTACGAGCGAAAGGTCATCTCTTTGCGAAGTGATTCGTTACGCAATGCATCCTTCATTGCATTGTACTTGATGTAATAGCGGATTTCGTCCAGGTCGGCATCGTTGCGAATAATGTGTTCCCAGTACCCCCGCTGCCAGATGTCAAGGTGTGGATTCTTGCAGATACGACGGGCATGCTTCGTTACAGCGCCCTTCCAGCCGCGAATGATCGCACCGAGAGTTTCAGATGGTGATCGGAAACCTCGGACTTGCCCGTAACCCCGGTTTTCAAGTAAGATGATGATCCCGTGGACATGGTCGGGCATCACAACGAACTCGTCGAGGTACACGTTTGACCGAATCGACGGAGTCTTCACCCACTCCGTCTCAACGACTTTGCCAATTGGCGTCAGATGGACATCTTCCTCCACAATCGTGCCGAAGATTGGTGCCCGTCTCGCAGTACACACCGTGACGAAGTAGGCCCCTTCTTGTGCATAGTCGTATTCCTGCAGACGAACGGTTCGACGATTTGGCAACGATCTGTTTGGCATTGTACATGCCCGGATCATCTGTAGCGGCGTATTGCATACGCCTCACGCGCAACGTCGGGTGACGGGGCCGGGCGTATGCAATACGCCCCTACGACCGCGTCGTTTACTTCACCAAAACCATCTTCCGCGACTCACTCTGTTCACCCGTGGTAACCCGGTAAATGTACACCCCACTCGCCACCGGATTGCCGGCATCATCCCGGCCATCCCACGTGACGGTATGCCTGCCGGGCGGCACATCCGCCTCGGCCCACGACGACACCTTCTGCCCGAGGACATTGAAAATGTCGAGCGACGCATTGCCCCATGTGGCCGTCTCGAAGGTGATGACAGTTGAGGCATTGAAGGGGTTGGGGTAGTTCTGATGGAGAGTGTATGTCTCCGGCACGACGGATTGATCGTGTTCGACAGTGACGTCGGTCAGCTGGTCGCGGCCTTCGAAGCGCCAGTTGGGGTGTGATGCATCCTGCACAAGGAACAGATCGTTACCAGTACCCTTGATCCCCGTGGAATCCAAATCAACGGTCCATAAGTTGGTCCGAAACAGTTGCAACGCATTATCAAAGTACGTCCACTCATAGACCAAGCGACCGTCATCTGGTGCCAACGACGGACGGCCGGGAAACACACCCGTGGCTACAATGGTGTCCATTCGATTTGTGAAACGGTCAACACCCATTGTATGGTACTCGAAAGCGGCGGTTTCCAAATCGAATACTATGTTATCATGTCTAATGACGGACAATGTAGGATTACCAATGTTTTGTCCCACTGGCAACCCTGGCACTGCGCGCTCAATGACACCGTCCTGTATGTTCAATGCGAAGATGTCCCAGTAATCCGGAAGCGTGCCGGGCAAAAACTGGTTCGCGCATAGGCAATCATAGAAAACGTCCCTCCCGTCAATGCTCCACTCGAGAACATGCGGATAGATGACGTTATAGGCGACATACCCCTCGATAAAGGATGGTGTGTATAGGGCGAAGACCAGCGTAGTGTCCCGATCTAAGTCAAGTACGTAGAGCGTGGGATCAAACGCAATGTCATAAGCAACCATGCGGCCATTTGGTGAACTCGCGATCTGAGCAAAGGTAATCCCCGGCGCACTGATAATGACTTCGCCAGTTCCATCACTTGCCACAACCCGTGCATTGCGGTCAATGTCGATAAAAAAGACCCACTGGCCAGAATCGGGAACGGATGGCTTCTCTGCTGCCGGTGCCGAAGATATGAGCCCAAGAAGCGCGCCAGACGTGTCATAACGTGCCAGTCGGCCGGTCTCATGGTCGATCGCCACGATCCACTGATTGCTCATTGGCACCGGTTCGGGGCTGCGCTTGACAGTGCCCGGTGCGTCAAATATCTCCACCTCATCAAAGGCCGAAAAGATCGCGCTTAGAACCGCTGGGTCACCAGGGAAGAGATCATCCGCCGCGGCTGTAACGCCAATGCGCAGATCAACGAATTGCGAATACGCAACCATGTAGGCGCCAAGAGCTCTATAAAAGATTGAATCGGCACGATTCCGCCCGATCGCCTCAGCAATCAGATAGAACGCATAATTTGGGATGCCGCTGTTGGTGTGCACACCGCCGTGATCGTCATTCCGTGTCTTAGCCACAAAATCGCTGTAGCGCTGTGGCTGTCCGAATTGCTCCGGATTCGACATCGAACGAAATGCGCCTTCGGCCAACGCAACATCCTCCCCATTCAGCCAATCACCACTATCGCCCTCCGCATAAAACTCGACCAATGTCCCGAATATATCCGCAAACGACTCATTCAGTGCCCCCGATTCATATTCGTAAGCAAGGCCGGAGGTAAAAGCAATGATACCATGCGCCATTTCGTGGCCGGTCACATCCAAGGCGGCCGCCATATTCAACACACCAGAGGAAGAACTCCCAAACCTCATCGTAAGATCTGCGGTAGTCCACATGGCATTGGCTGGGACGGTCTCGTCATTGACGATTGCCTTAAGAGTACCCCCATAGCCATCAATCGAGTTTCGACCATGAGTGTCGAGGAAATATTCATAAACAAGGGATAGATTAGAGTGCGATGACACCGCCGCCGAGTCCCATACATGCGGGTTATTTGAGATTTCATAAAGCGGGATGCCACTTTTGAGATTCCCAATCACGATACCGCCCTTGACACCCCCTGGAAATGTGGAGTTTACCGGATCAAACATTGGCTTTGTCGTGTTGATCATGTAATACGTTCCACCTGTCTCATACGCATGCACAGTCCGCGTCTCTCCGAACAGGTCGACGCCGGAGCCGACTACGGGACCGTCGGAGTAGACAAACGACACCTGGTGCAGATACTCCCCTGCCACAGCGTCAATAAACACATCGTAACCTTCGACTGGTCCCAGCGACGTACGGATGCTCCACGCCCACCACGGCGTCTGCTCCTGATCCACATACACTACCAATTCCGCATCGCTCGTCTCGACTGAGTCATAATCTGAGAAGTGTCGCTTTACTGCCGCGACTGCATCCTGTTCGGTCAGGACCGGCTCGACATTATCGAGCACACTGGGTGTGGGAACCCAGCGGCCGTTGATAACGTTCATGCGGCCGTCCTTGGTGTAGTGGACATAGAGATCGCGTGCCCAGACATCGTGGCCCTTGTACGTCTGTTGCAGGCACAGGTGGGTCATGCCCAGATCATCGGTCTCGCTGCGGACGATTCGCAGTTCCTGCGCGGGAGCCTGTAATCCGAGGAAATCGGGGAGATGGCCAAATGTGGCATACGCCGCTTCCGCCTGGCTGCCGGGACTGCGCTTGCCGAGGTGTCGCGCACGGCCCAGCGAGAGGTCCTCGCCCTTGATGAAATGCGGTGTCCCCCATTCCGGATCGTACCAAATCTCGACATCTTCGGCGCCGTTGTCGCGCCACTCGGCAAAGGCATCGAGCGCTTTCGTGGGGATGGTCGTTGATGTTGATCCCGTCACGTGGATACGATTCAGCCCTTGGCGCGCGGCCATGATGCGGCGCTTGATCGTCGCCTGCTGCGCGGCGGTCAGGGGTTGGCGTGGCGTGACCTTTCCGAGTTGAGTACTGTTGCCGCCGATTCCGGGAACGCTACCCGGCTTCCGCATTGCATCCGCTGTCTTGGGATTGGCAAAACTGAGAATCAAACCGACGGCGAGAAGTGTCCAGACATACCGCATCATGCGCCTCCTGAGTGGAGTGGGTGCTATCAGTCTTCTGTTGTTGTTCTCTCGCCATTGGAATGTCCGGATCGGGCAGGATGAAAGTCAATAGGCACCTGCAATGTTCTAGTCACTTTCTTTGGGGTGGGCGTGGGCGTATGCAATACGCCGCTACGGGTGATTGGCTGGGCTCGTGGGGACGTATTGTTTACACTGAGCATAGCCGAAGTCGGGCGGGCGTATGCAATACGCCCCTACGAGTGAGAATCGGGACCGCAATACAAACGGGGCGCTCACCGAGCACCCCGTTACCCCTAATGCGAACTATGTGCGGTGTTATGTTGCTGCCTTATTACCAATCATAGGTGATTCCCGTGCGCACAATCCACAACGAGCCCGACTCGATGCCGTAGACATAGCCCTCGTTGTCGGTCAGGTCGCGGTAGGTGGCGCCGACATTGAGACGGACCTTCGGGGTGAACTGATACGAACCGTCGGCCGAGATGTCGAATTGCTCGTAGTCCAGATCGGAGTACGCATCGATCATGCTGTAATCCCAGATGCCGGCGTGGATCTGCTCTTCCACTTCCGCGGTCACCTCGGGCATCATCGGCTTGTCCATGTCCGCCGTCGTCTTAATCGCATTCCCGCGTAGTTGCAGTAACCACTGATTCGATGGGCGGAACGAGATTCCGCCGGAGAACACGTGCGCATCGCTGGAGTAGTCCGTGATGGTTAACAACGAACCAAAGTGTTTCGGGCCTCCGTCACCACCGGTGACGTTCAGAAGATGCGCCGCTCACCCATCCATCAGCGGGACAAGTACAGGCAAGTTCGACTCGTCCATGGTGAACGTGTAGCTGCCGTAGAGACTCCATTTCGGATCGGGGGCCAGCGTAATCGTAGCATTCGGCTGGAACAGTGTGCGCTCATAATCGATGCTGTCCAAATCGCTGTTCGCTTCCAATGCGATTTTCAACCCCAAGTTGAGGCTGACGGTCGACGATGGCCGCAACGCCACCGACGCATCGATCCGATGTTCACTCGTCGGCTCGGTGGTCACATCCATCGTCTTGAGCTGTTCGCGCTGGTAGTAGTACGCCTGGTTGCTCACATCGTTGAGCTCCAGCACACCGTTGCCACGCGTTTCGTACACACCGCTATAATGCGTAAACGGCTTGTCGGTGAGTTCGAGACGGTACCCGAAGCGCAGCGTTGCCTGTCTGGATGCGCGATGCGTGACCTTCGTTTGGCCGATCAGCCGCGTGGTGGTCTTCTCGGCATCTTCGAAGGGGAAATTGTCGCGGTCAATCGATTCGTAACCGGCCAGGAACTTCGCGGTCGTACGGCGCGCCGCTTTCCATTTCAATTCCAGGTTGCCGCCGAACTCGGTGCGGGTCATGGCCGACTGGCGCAGGAAATCGAAATCCTGTCCGCCACCGCCACGGCCGTCGCGCCACGTCGGCACGTCGACAAAGTAGTCGTCGTTTTCGACTCGTCGCACGTTCACACGCGCCCGCAGCGATGTTTTCGCCGATGTACGCACCGCATATTGCAGAACACCACCAGTCGCCGTCGCTTTGAGTTGCGTGTCCTTGTTCTTCGTGGTCGCCAGCGATGCGCGCCCGACGAGGGTCCCGTTGCCGAGCTGCGCGCGGCCTTTCAGCGCATGCGCCATCTTCTCGACTTCGGGAAGAGCGCCGTAGCCAACCACGGTATCTTCGAAATTCAATCGCGAGGCGAATTCATCGCCGGCACCGCCATTGACGGGGTGCGATGCCGAGTCGTACAGGACGGTCGCGACCTCGCCATCGGGCTGGAACATGCGATAGTTGAACTCGTACCCGATGATCGCCTTGCCGGCGTCGGCTTCAAGTTCACCGGTGAAGGCGTGCGTCTTATTCTCGCGTTCGCCCGTTTGCGATGTCATGTGGCACGATGAGCAGTGCCCCGACGACACGCGCTGATCGTCCCCCGATTCGAGAATGGTCCGGTGCGCCGCGCGTAATGTCAGCCAGTCGGCGCCGCGCGGACGGAACTCTGCCTGCGTGCGAATCTCGCGGCGGTCGTAACCGTAGTCGGCGGTCGGATCCAAATCCTCGTACGTAATCATCTTACCACCGGGCGCCGTCCCTTCCCGATTGCCCGACTCACGCACACTCATGTTTTCCAAGAGATCGGTCGCGCGCTGCCGCTGGAACGACTGCACATCGAGCCGCAGCTTGAATTGATCTTCGATGCGCGCCCGTCCGCGAAAACCAAATTCATCGGGATCGTAAAAACGGCCGTCCAATTCAAACATGTTGAAATCGCGGCGTCCAAGGACATACAGACCGACATCGCCCATCCCTTCCTCTTCCCCGCGATTGAATTCGCCCACGCGTTTGATCGACTCGTCGATCCCCGTGTAGTGGCCGCCCAGAAACAGTGAGCCGGTGTACACGGTGTTGTCCTGTTGCGCCATGGCCGTAGCACTCACACAAACAATGGCGCCGATCAGCACGCTGGACGCCAATATCCATCGCACAGGTTTCATCAATTCCTCCTTATCGGCTCAGCGCCCCGGGGGCCGTGATCGACTGCGCCGGTTCATCGGTCCCGTGAATCGCAATGTGGCATTGCGTACACTTCGTCAGCATCGCCTCTTTGAAACCGTCGATCGACGATTCCCCGTGGCGTTCCGGATAGACCGGCATGGTGAACTCGCCTTCGATGCCCGCCAACTGTGTGTGGAAGTGCATTTGGTGGCAAGAGAGACAGAGTGCCGGTTCGGTTTGCACCAGCAGGTTGTCGGCCACGGTCCCGTGGGGATTGTGGCAGATGCCGCAATCTTCGATCACCGGCTCATGCTCGAAGATGAACGGACCCTCTTTCGACGCGTGGCACGAGAAGCACAGTTCACTCTCGTGCGCCGTGGCGGTGTGCATCGTCTCCTGCCCGTGTGGATCATGGCAGTCGGTACACTGCATCAACCCCTCTTTGATCGGATGACGCGAGGGCATGTTTGTCTGCGCCCGGATGTCGGTGTGGCAATCAAGACACAGATTCGACGATGCCTGCCGGAGTGTCGATTCGGTTTCATGGGCGTTATGGCAATCGGCGCATCCACCCGACAGTGCGTAATGCGCGTCGCCGAGAACCTGATCCTCGTGAAATTCGGTGTGGCACGACAAACACCAGTCCGAATTGCCCGGTTCGTCGGTATTCCCCGGGTTGGCGATCAGGCTTGCGTCGCCGCCGTCGGAATGTGCTGATCCCGGACCGTGACACGATTCGCAGTCGACATGATTGTCGGATGATCCCGACCAGTAGACTTGACCGTGCATGGTCGATGGATACTCCGCGCCGATCTCATCGTGGCACATCGCGCACGTTTCGTTGCCGACATACGCGGCATCGTCCGGCGGCGTACCCGCCACCACATTCGACACCACGATGAGCGTGCACACGACGAGAACACACCCGCGGAATTGCAGTCGCCTACAATCTCCTGTCATGGGCTCCTCCCCTCCGTTGAGACTATTCGCAATCATTCGTATTCGCTTCGACAGTTAGTGAATCTTCACTAACAACTCAGGAATTTGAATGGTCCATTTGCTCGACGCAAGAGCTATGTGACAACATTCACAACAAAACGACAAAATAAGGATGGATTTAGCGTCGCCAGCATCTGGAGCATTCTGTACTAACGCTTTATGGATAAAGGAGATAGCCCTTTAGATGGCGTCAGATTTAATCGCGGAGGTTATGTCTGATCACATAGAGCGATTGTCAGAATTCCGTTCCGGTTTTCGAGAACGTGGCCGGGCGCCGCTGACTTGGGGCGTGTTGAAAAGCCCACTCCCACATCGCGTAGGTGCGGCTCTTATCCCGGATATTTCACAAGCCCCACGGACAATCTCCGGTAACACGTTAACCCACTATAACTTGCGTATCGGAAAAGCTCGCCTTGGGCGGTTACACTTTGTCCCCCGAATTCTCGGATGCGACGCGAGGACACACTACAACTCCGATCAATCAACCGTTTGGACCACAGTAAATTGTGGGGAATCTCGTGCGCCGCATCTAACGAAATGGTCAACTCTGGTGCAGGATCCGGGCTTATAGGGATTGTCAGAATAAATTTCCGATTGAGAAGAAGTGAGGCAGGGTGTGTTTCATGATGACATTTGGGTGCCACGGGCCTTGAGGGGGCGTGTTGCAAAACCCCCGAGAATCAGAGCCTTCGGGGGGCGAGCCTCCCGGCGAGCCGCAACGGCATGTCCCACACGGCGGCTCGGCGGGAGCCTCGCCCTCCCCAGTCTGAGATGATAATGGTCAGCACACACCCCTTGGGGTGTGTTGAAAAACGTGCGTCATTGCAGATGACGTGCTCTTGTAGGGGCGTATTGAATATGCCCTCTGCGCGTCACCCATACGCGGGCAGGGCGTATGCAATATGTCCCTACGGGTATTATTTTTGTCGATGCATGAAATTGCTGGAAATTCAGGGCTTTTCAACACGCCCCTTGGTCGGTGGCACCCGAGGGTTGACATAAAGTAGTAAACCTGGAAATACGACCAGGCGCGGACATCGAGTCCTGTCGCTACTCCACCTTTTCCAATCGCGGATTCGGCCGGTATTGGCGTCCGACTTTGGCCTCGTGACGCCACTCGCCGTCGACTTTGAGACCAACGACATCGGCGGTGAAATCAAACTGCCCGGCGAACATTGAAGAGCCGACGCCGTACGCCGCCACCGGCAACTTCAACTGTTCGAATTCGAGAATCTTCTCCGGCGTGAATCCCCCCGATACGATGATGCCGATGTTATCATAATACGCGCGCTCGACACTGCCCTCGGGGTGGGCAGCAGCGCGCGCTTTCAACGCTTCGTGGACTTTGCGCACCAGAACCGGATTGACACCGGTCGGTTTAAACAGCTCCATTTCCGGAATGACCGCCTGATCAACCAACGTGCCGCTGGTGTCCAGGCGCACGGCGAACAAACGATACCGTTCATCGTGATTGGTCTCAAGGAATCGCCCCAGCATGGCATCGGCCACTTTCAGTGACGATTTCACACTGTCGTTGTGATAGTCGACCAACGCCACACGCTTCACTTCCGGATCGGTATGTTCGGCGAACACCAATGTCGCTTTCACCAGATCACCGGCATACCCCGCCTCGAGCTGATGCGGGATCGTACCAATGGCACGTGATCCCCACCACGCCCCTTGGGCCTGCGTCGAGACACCGCCCTGGCTTTCGGCGACGATGCGCTGTACCGCAACATCGTACGCATAACCATCGCCCGCTTGCGCCTGGTAAATGTCGAATCGTGCGGGGAAAAAGAGCACGGGCTTCGGCGTCACATGGCACGCCGCGCGCACCGTGCGGTAGACATTCGTCGCCACTCGCGTACGCCGCGCCAGCGCACCAAGGACGACGGTTTCGAGATGGGAAAACAGGGCAAGGTCGCCTTCCACCAAAAGCACGGTTTCGTGGGGATCGATGCGGTCACCGTCGTACAGCGCAAAGACGTCGAGCTTCCGAAAGTCATCCCCCATCGCGACCTTCATGATCCCGATGGCTTCATCAATACCACAAACCGTCGCTTTCTGTTTCTGGAACACCTGCCAGCGGACAATTGGGTGATGATTCGCTGCCTGCAGAACATGCCGCGTGCGATTGAAGTACTCATCGGTGTAGTATCCCTCAGCGACTCGGGGATCGACACGCAGCACCGAAGGGTCCAGACGTGCGCGGGTCATGCGATCGCGCTCCGCACCTCAACGCTCGATACCAATGTCGCCCCTTTCTCATCCATTTCCTGCAGCGCCTTTTTGGTATCGCCGTCCTCAATATCGACACCACGGGTAGCGTCGGTGACCAACACGACATCACACTGTTCTTCAAGCAGATCGAGGATGGTTTGGCGCACGCAGATGTTGGCCGCCAATCCTCCGACAAAGACGCGTTTGATACCGTGTCCCTTCAAATGCTCAACGAGGTCGGTGTTCTTCACCGCCGAGTACCCGCCGTCATCCATGTCGACACCCTTGCTGATTACTTTCTGAAACGCGTCGGTGTTGAGATCGGGATGAAATTCGGCGCCCTCGGTGTCCTGAATGCAATGGGGCGGCCAAGGTCCCCCCTTCTCCTTAAACGAAGAGTGGCCGGGTGGATGCCAGTCGCGGGTACCAACAATCGTCGCCCACGGCATATCGAGCAGTTGATTCAACGGCTCAACCACGTCGTCGCCTTCCGGCACTTCCAACGCACCGCCTTTGCAGAAATCCTTCTGCACGTCGATCACAATCAACGCTTCGTTTTTCGGATTGATATCTGTGATGGTCGTCATATGAACCTCCCTGACATGCTAAACCGAGTCCGCCAACAGAGCGCGGCCGACTCGGTTGTATTCCGTCGATCGAATGTGAATCTCAGCCGCGCTATAACAGCGACTTCACCTGCTGCACGACATTGTCGGCGCTGATACCCAATTCAGTCAAGACCGTCTTGCCGGGCGCCGATGCGCCAAACCGTTCGATGCCAACCATTTTCCCGTATTGGCCGACCCAACGCTCCCATCCGAGTGTCGACGCCGCCTCGACGGACACGCGTGCGGTGATCGACGGCGGCAAAACCTC
Organism: uncultured Ignavibacteria bacterium; assembly: GCA_964440935.1. Lineage (GTDB taxonomy): Bacteria > Zixibacteria > MSB-5A5 > WJJR01 > WJJR01 > WJJR01. The sequence goes on from CAYTTY010000029.1 coordinate 40,474, forward strand.
ATCACGATACGCCTGCTCCTGTGCGGCAAACAACTCCCACGATGGCATGCTCACAACACGCACCGGAATGTTCTCTGTCGCCAACGCCTCCTGCGCCTCCAGCGCGGCCGAGATCTCCGAACCCGTCGCAATGATGATCGCCGTCGCGTTGTCGGCGTCGGAAAGCACATACGCGCCGCGCAGTGCCCCTTCCGCCGACGCATACTTAGAGCGATCGAGAATCGGCACACCCTGGCGTGTCAACGCCATTGCCGTGGGCCCATTCTTGCGTTCCATGGCCGCTTTCCAGGCGTAGGTTGTCTCGTTTGGATCCGCCGGACGGAACGTGACCAAATTGGGAATAGCACGCAGCGACGCCAAGTGCTCGATCGGCTGATGGGTGGGACCGTCTTCGCCCAATCCGACACTGTCGTGTGTGTAGATGAAAATATTCTGGAAATGCGACAGCGCGGCGAGGCGAATCGTCGGCCGCTGATAGTCGCTGAAGATCAAAAAGGTCGAACCCATCGGGATGACGCCACCGTGTGCGGCCATGCCATTGCCCAAGCTGCCCATCGCATGCTCACGGACACCAAAGTGAATGTTGCGTCCGGTGCGGTCCTCGGCGCTGAAACTCCCCGAGTCAGGAAAATCGGTACCGGTTGAGCCCACCAGATCGGCCGACCCGCCAATGATATTGGGAATGGATTTTGCGATCGCGTGCAGAACCTTCTGCCCCGCCTTGCGTGTGGCGAGCGGCTTATCGTTCGAATCAAACACCGGTAAATCCTTATCCCAACCGTCGGGGAGTTCTCCCGTCATCTGACGCTCAAACTGCCTGGCCAATTCGGGGTGCTCGTCTCGGTAGGCGTCGAACCGTTCACGCCACTCGCGTTCCCACTGCTCGCCACGCGTCTGACATTCACGGAACACCACAAGCGCTTCGGCGGGAATCAGGAATTGCTCGTCGGGCGGCCAGCCGATCTTTTCCTTGGTCAGCCGCACTTCGTCTTCACCGAGCGGCGATCCGTGGGCGGCGGCGGTGTCCTGCTTGTTGGGACTCGGGTATCCGATATGCGTGGGGGAAATGATCAGCGACGGCTTGTTCGACTCTCGCTTGGCGCGTTCGATGGCCGGGCCGACTTCCGTGTGGTCCATCCCGTCGATGTGTTGCACATGCCAGCCGTAACTTTCGAAGCGTTTGCCAACGTCTTCGGTAAACGTCTTCGCCGTGTCCCCATCGATGGAGATCTGGTTCTGATCATAGAAGTAGATCAGTTTGTTCAGTTTCAAATGTCCGGCCAGTGACGCCGCCTCCGACGACACACCTTCCATAATGTCACCGTCGCTGCAAAGCGCGTAGATGTAATGATCGACAATCGTGTGCCCCGGACGGTTGAACTGCTCCGCCAAAAAGGTCTCGGCGATGGCCATCCCGACACCATTGCCGAACCCCTGCCCCAATGGACCTGTGGTCGTTTCGACACCGGGTGTCAGTTTCGCTTCCGGGTGGCCGGGTGTAATGCTCTCCCACTGGCGGAAGTTCTTGATATCATCAAGCGTAACATTGTAACCGGTCAAATGCAGCAGGCTGTAGAGCAACATCGACGCGTGGCCCATCGACAGGACAAACCGGTCGCGGTCGGCCCACAACGGATTGCCCGGATTGTGTTTCAGCTGCTGCGTCCACAGTGCATATCCAATCCCGGCCATTCCCATCGGCGTGCCGGGATGTCCGGAATTGGCCTTCTGCACCGCATCCATCGACAGCGTGCGAATGGTGTTAATGCAGAGTTGATCGAGTTGCTGTTGCATCAGGGTCGCAGTTTCAGGCATTCATACCTCTTCATGTAGTATTTGCAGACAATATAATTATACGAATCAGGATACGCCGGAGTGTGAACGATGCCAACCGTCGGCACCCATTATCGGGTGTTACCCGACGCGATCGCTTATACGGCTCACTCTCATTGGGTTATACGTGCTACAGTGGACCTGGAAAGAACACGGAAGATTAACTAATCACACCGAGTTCTTTGCCCACTTTGCCAAATGTCTCCAGGACAAAATCGAGCTGTTCATCGGTGTGCGTCGCGGTATACGATGTGCGAATGAGCGCTTGCCCACGCGGGACGGCCGGGGCGATGATTGGATTGGCGAAAATGCCACGCTCGGTCAATTCGCGCCAAAACTTGAATGCCAGCATGTCATCACCGATCATCAACGGAATGATCGGTGTCTTCGTTGTGCCGATGTCGAAGCCCAACGCACTGAATTCGCGGTGCATGCGATGGGTGATCTCCCACAGCCGTTGACGGCGCTCCGGCTCCGACTCGATGATGTCCAGTGCAGCCAGACAGGCCGCCACCGCGGCCGGCGGTGGGGAGGCCGAGAAGATCAACTCACGCGAGAAGTGCTTGATGTAGTGAATAACGTCCTCGTCTCCGGCAATGAACCCGCCCAACGAGGCGAACGATTTGGAAAACGTCCCCATCGTAATGTCAACGTCATCGATGAGAGCGAAATGTTCGGCGGTACCGCGACCGCCCTCGCCCAGTACGCCGATCGAATGCGCATCGTCGACCATCACACGCGCACCATGTTCATGAGCCAGCCGCATCACTTCCGGCAGATCGATGATATCGCCTTCCATCGAGAAGACACCGTCAACGACGATCAACTTGCCACCGGCTGCACCGTTGTTGCCATTCGATACCAGGGCACGCGCCAGATCAGCCATGTCGTTATGATGGAACTTCACCGTCCGCCCAAACGACAAGCGGCAACCATCGACCAAAGATGCATGATTGCTGCGATCGGCATAGATCGTATCATTGCGCCCAGCGAGGCAGGAAATGGTGCCAAGATTCGTTTGGAAGCCAGTGGAGAAGACGAGCGCCGCCGGACGTTTCATGAACGTGGCCAGCCGCTCTTCGAGTTGCACGTGCAGATCGAGCGTACCGTTGAGAAACCGTGAGCCGGTACACCCCGAGCCATAATCCCGCACCGCTTGGGCGGCGGCCTCGATCACTTTCGGGTGATCGGTCAAACCGAGATAGTTGTTGGAACCGATCATGAGCAGTTTCTGCCCATCGACCGTCACCACGGTGCCCGGCGCGGATTCAATGACCCGGAAGTAGGGATAAACCCCCATCGCCATCACTTCACGAGCAGCCGTGAAATTGCGGCACTTTTCGAACAGGTCAATGTGTGCTGAAGTGATTCGAGTCCTTGGGGTTGCCAAAACGCATATCCGATGTTTGATTGGCGCCGTGGCGCGCCGTTAATCGTTGTCGCGACACCGAGCCAAGCCCCGTTTGCACTCTACGAGGATCGTGGTTACCCTCAGCCCGCGGTCTGATCTAAGCAATCGGCGGCCTTGCGTACTGTCAAGTAGGATTTGGACTTGTCGCCCTTTTGGGCGTAGTTTCGTGCATGGATAAGAAAACCGCCTTCATTACAGGAGTCACCGGATTCGTCGGCTCCCACGTCGCCCGCGCTTTTATTAAGGACGGTCATCACGTCCGCGGGCTTGCTCGCGCCACCTCCGACCGGTCTCGTGTGGAGGACTTGGACATCGAGTGGTTCGTCGGTGATCTCGATGCACACGAAACACTTCGCGAGGCCTGCCACGATGTCGATTGGGTTATCCACATTGCCGGACGGATCAAAGCACCCAGCCTGGAAGCGTACCGTCATGCCAATGTTGTCGGCACGGTCAATCTGCTCCGAGCGGTGCAGGAAGTCGCTTCGAGCGTTGAACGGTTCGTGTATGTGTCGTCGCTGGCAGCCGGCGGACCATCCCAAAATGGCACAGCCCGGACCGAATCCGACCCCGATGCGCCCCTGACTCCCTACGGCATCAGTAAACGGGAAGGCGAACTGGCGGTCATGAGCTATGCCGACCGATTCCCGGTCTGCGCTCTGCGACCTCCGGCAGTGTACGGTCCGGGCGATACGGAGGTGTTCCAGTTCTTCAAAACGGTACGGTGGCATATCAAGCCCCGTTTCGGCGGACGGTCAATGCGGTCATCAATCGTGCACGTCAGTGATCTCACTGACGCCATTTTGCTGGCGACGACAGTTCCGGATGCAGCGGGGGAAACATTCTATATTGCGGAAGATCGCACCTACAGCCTCGAAGATATGGAAGAAATGATCCAGAAGGCGCTCGGGACGTGGGCGGTCAACGTTCGATTTCCCAAACCAGTGCTCCTGGGGATTGCCACCGTGGCCGAGTGGGCCGGGTCGATTGGCGGATTCACACCTCGCCTCAACCGCCACAAAGCTCAGGACTTCCTGCAGAACGACTGGACCTGCTCGGTCGAGAAGGCCAAACGGCAACTGGGCTTTCAGCCGCGCATTCCCTTTGAGCGCGGCGTTAAGCAAACCGTCGAATGGTACCGAGCGATGGGCTGGCTGTAAGCAAACGAAGGCAACTGCGTGTGAATGCAATTTGGCTCATTATTCCCCCCTGGATTTATGCTGTCATCATCACCCTGATCGGCCGTTGGGGTGAGCGGTATTTTGCGCGTCTGTCCGGCGGTCAAAAGGCGTCGCGAGGATGGATCGACCTGGTCGGCATCCTGCTGACCTGTCTGCTCTTTCTGGCGTTGCTGCCTCTCTCTGTGCTGTCGCTCTTCGGACCTCTGCTGCCGTTTTCCGGAGCACAGAGCGGGTTGGCGCTCGCGATCGTGGTGGTCCTGTTCGGTCTTGTACCAGTGCGCCTGATCGAATCAAGTAAGACCGGATGGGACTATGCCTTCTGGGCGCTGTTCATCGACTTCCTGCGAATCGGGGGGGCGTTAACATTGATGGGATGGTTACTGCACCGATGACGGAATCGACAACACAGCGGGACTGGTCCTCGGAATTCGACATCGATCCGAATGTCGTTTTTCTCAATCATGCCGCCTTCGGTCCGGTGACGAATCGTGGCCGGCGGGCGATTGAATCGTACATGGCGCGCTGGGGCCAATTCGCCGATGGCCCCGATGTCGATCAGGAATCGTACGCGATGCTCGAGCAAGCGCGCAGCGATTTTGCCGCGATGATCGGCTTAGATGGCAAACGTGTCGCCTATGTGTCCAATACCAGCGTTGGACTCAATACGGTTTTGTGGGGAATGAACCTGAAACCTGGTGAACGATTGTTGATCCCCGAGGTGGAGTTCCCCGCAATCGTGTACGTGGCTCAGCATATCGCACGCGAACGCGAGTTGCAACTCGATGTTCTGCCGTGTCCAAACGGGTATTTCACTCCAGAGGATTTGGCAAAGGAGTTGCAGCAAACAACCGCCGCGCTGGTGTTGTCCTGGGTCCAGTACTTCAATGGCTATCGGTACGACCTGCGAACAATCGCCGACGTCTGCCATCGCCACGGGTGCTTCACGCTGGTCGACGCGACTCAGGGTGTCGGTGCGGTGCCGATGAATGCGCAGGAGTCGGGAATTGACGCGCTCGCCTGCGGCGCGCAGAAGTGGCTGTTCGGACAACCCGGATCGGGCTTTCTGTACATCGCCCCCGAACCGATTCGGCGTGTACAACCGCTGTATGCCGGATGGCTCGGTGTCGACTGGAGTTACCGATTTCACGATTTGCGACGCTGGGACCGTCCACCGTATGAGGATGGACGGCAATGGGAAGTGGGCACCTATCCCTATTTCGCCCTTCGCTTTGCCCAAACGGGCCTGGAATTGCTTCGGGAATGCGGCCCGCAGGAGGTCTGGCGGCGCATCCGAGGGTTACACCAGCAATTGCAATCAGGACTCGAAGGAACACAGTACACCGCCTTGACGTTTCCCGAACAGCATGCGTCGGGGATCATCACGATTCACGGACCTCGGGTTGACGAGTTGCAGAAGACTCTGGCAGCGAAGAAGATCTATACATCACTTCGCGAGGGGTCGGTACGTGTGTCGCCGCATTTCTACAATACAGAACAGGATATTGAACGCCTGGTAACAGCCATACGCGAATTCAATCGCTCATGACGAAGACAGATTCGACATTGCACAACGAGGTAACTGCCGCGCTCGACAGAACCGTCCAGAAACGCTTCCCGTCTGCGGTCAAACTACGCCGGCATCTCCACCAGTATCCCGAATTGGCCTTTCAGGAACATAAGACGGCCAAGACAATCGCGGCCGAATTGAAAGCGCTCGGCTACGAAGTCAAGACCGGTGTCGGGCGGACCGGCGTTGTCGGGACATTGCACAACGGTACCGGACGTGTCATTGCGGTACGCTCCGACATGGATGCGTTGCCGGTCACCGAGCAGACCGGACTACCGTTTGCCTCGCGCAATCCCGGCGTGATGCATGCGTGCGGACACGATTCGCACATGGCATCGGTGACCAACACCGCTGCCGTCCTGGCGGAATTGCGCGACCACTGGCGGGGAACAGTCAAATTCCTCTTCCAACCGTCGGAAGAGGAACCACCGGGCGGTGCGATTGAGATGATTGCCGACGGTGTGTTACGCAAACCCGCCGTCGACATGATCTTTGGGCTGCACGTCGATCCCTGGATTCCAACCGGCAAAGTGGGGATCAAAGATGGTCCGATGATGGCACAAGTCGATGATTTCGATTTGGACATCACCGGGAAATCGGGGCATGGCGCCCGTCCGCATTTGGGCAACGATGCCATCTACATCGCATCACAAGTGATCGATGCGCTGCAATCGATCGCGTCCCGCCGCGTCGACCCACTTGAAGCGGTTGTCGTCACATTGGGTACGATCAACGGCGGCACCGCTCGCAACGTGCTCGCCGGCAGCGTGTCATTGCGGGGCACACTGCGCACACTGAATGCCAAAACATCAAAATCCGCCAAATCATTGATTCAGAAAATCGCGCGCGGGACCGCGCAGACACACGGCGGCGACGCGAGCGTGCAATTCCACGCCGGCTATCCGGCCCTCAACAATGCGACCGAGGCCAACAACATCTTCCGTTCTGTCATTCGGGACACATTCGGACGAAAGGCCATCGTCGAACTCACCGAACCAATGATGGGCGGCGAAGACTTCGCGTATTTTCTCCAAAACATTCCGGGCGCCATGATGCGGGTGGGTGTGAACAATAAGGCAGTGGGTTCAACGTACGCATGGCACCACCCCCGTTTCACGATCGATGAAGAGGCACTGCTGATTGCGATTCGAGTGATGGCGGGAACCGTCATTCGCGCACTCAGCATCGAGGACGGCCGTCGTTGACCCGGCATCATCTAACAGCCACACACGAAACCGATGCCGTACGGATGGCGGTTTTCTCGCGAATGATCATATTCGTATGCGCTGCGCTCGTGTTGATGGGCCCTTCGAGTGCCCCGCACGCACAGGAAGACGGAGTCCGCGACCACCGGTACTATCCCGGCGATTGGGCCGCTTTGACCTCGATGCGGTATGTGTCGTCCGTAGCCGTCACCGATGACATTCTCTATTTTGGTACGCGCGGTGGTATTGCCCGGTACGACCGTTTTGAAAACCAATGGATGACCCCGTTGACCGTGTCGAACGGGCTCCTGGACAACGAAATTCTGGCATTGGCGTATGATCGCGTGCGCGATGAGTTGTATGCCGAACTACCCAGCGCCACCATGTCGTACCAGCGGATTGCCCGTGAATGGAACATCGCCAGTGAATTCCCGAGTGAATTGGTGCAGCACTTCAAGGATATCGACCTGGGCGAATACTACCTCCCCTTCGGTTACAACATTGTCAATCGTCGCTTCATTGAAACGCTGGACAGGCAGACGTATGAAATCGTCGGCGCCATCGAAGATGATCGTGGCCGCACTTGGGTCGCCACCTGGGGGCACTTCTTGTGGATGATCGAACCGGGCAGCTTCAATGCGGTTCCCGACCGGTATGGTCTCTTCCACGATGCGGTGAATGCGATGCACATCGATTCGGTGGGAATGGTCTTCGGCGGTCCGGTCTCGCTCACCGGTGAGTCGGGACTTACCGTGCACAACGAGCGTGACAACAGTTGGCGCTATTTCCAGTCACGGTTTATCCCAATGTTCGACTCCGACATCGTTTTTGATATCGATGCACGGGTGAACGGCGACACCATCTTTCTGGCCACTGAACGAGGAGTAGTGCTCTACGAACGCGGGGCCAGACGATTTACCACGTATGGCAAACACAACGGGTTGATCGACGAGGTCGTTTTGAGCGTTTGCCTCGATGGTGACATTCTGTGGATCGGGACGGAAACCGGAATCGACGGTCTCTACCTGCCGAATGATTCGCTGTTTCACGCCACCACCAGCGATATTCAGGATGCGCGCATTTACGATATCGAAGTGACTGGGAATATTGTCTGGATCGGGACCGACTTTGGCCTGTACCGGCTGGCGAAACCCACCCCGGTATGGCGGCGCTACGCGGCCGACACAGGACCGCTCGCCGGTTATGTTCAGGCGCTCACTCCGTATGGCGACAAGCTGTACGCCGGGTCCGATCGGGGGCTGGCCGTCATCGACGTGTACGGGGTTAAACCAATCGATCAATACGAGAGTCCCAGCAAACTCCCGTACGGGGAGATCTACGATATCGCCGTCACCGACAGCATTGTCTGGGTGGCGACGCGAGCAGGCTTGCTACGCTTTGTGCCGGAGACACTCGAACGGCGTCTGATTGATGAATCAGACGGCCTTCTCGACCAAATCGTCGAGCAAATCATTGTCGATGGTGATTACCTCTGGTTGGCAACATATCAAGGGGTCAATCGATTCCGCTGGAACAACCCTTTCAGAATTGATTAATTATAGAAATGACGCTGGCGCGACAATTTTTCTCCAGATTAAATGGAACAGATGCGCCGGAATGAACGTCATAACATAGACAGACTCTTTTCTATTCTTGTTCAACGGCTTAGGAGGAAACCCGCATGAGGACACGTCTAATCACGCTGACGGTGATCATGGTATTTGTCATTGGTGGTCTGACAGGCTGCTCTCAGCAGACGGCCACTGGGGACAGCCAATCGAGCAGCCTTGAAACGCCCAAGCTGTACGACGCCGAACTTGCCAGTGAATACCGTCAACTCACCAGCACTGGTTACGATTTTCTTGATGAGGGCGAGCTGGACTCAGCCGTCGCCACGTTTACAAAGCAGGCGGAACTGATCCCGGAAGGGAAGTGGGGCCACTACAATGTCGCCTGTGCGTATGGACGGACCGGAGATGTTGACAAGGCGATGGAATGGCTGACCAAGGCGGTCGATGCCGGCCACGACGACCCCAGCCAAATCGAAAGCGACTCTGATCTATCATTGCTCCACGACGATCCCCGCTTTGATGCACTCGTTGCTCGCGCCCGTGAGACCATGGAGCGCAACCAAGCTGCGTTTGCCAACGGTCTCCCCCACTATGATAATCCTCCACAAGAGTTCGCTTCCGAAGATGAACAGAAGGCTTGGCAGGAAAAGCAGGAGAACAGCCTCCGGGCCAACCGTGCGGTGTGGCATAGCTCGCAATTCGTCGCCGCCCAGATGGACTATACCGCCAAGGTGTTGGCGGCCAAGCGGGCACTCAACGCCGACAATCCCGAGTACGAACCGGGACTTGAACGTGTCCGTGCAATCGCCAGAATCAAATCGATCTATCAGCCATGGGGCCCGTTCGCCGACGGCGTGATCAAGGAGGCAGCAGCCTACTTGTCTGACGATCCGAGTCCTGCCGGCAAAGATGAAGCCAATTATTGGGCTGGTGTCGCCGCCTTCTGCAAACACCGTCCGGAATCCGCCATGGATGCCAATTGGGCGTCGACTGAATCGGCTGCACGCGGCTACTTCAACAAAGTCGGCAGTGGATCCGACTATGCCGGTGCCACCAAAGCCTGGCTTCTGCACTGCGATCTGATCGCCGCCGGAGAGAAGAAGGACGAAATCATGCCGGAGGTTCGCACCTTTGCCGAGGAATATGCCGAGGACAGTCGCGCGATGGGTATCGCTGGCGCATTGATCCAGGAAGATATGGTCGCTGCCAAGTGGCCCATCCCAATCGAGACGGTTGATATCAATGACAAACCGGTCTCACTCGACCAGTATGAGGGTAAGGTCCTGCTGGTCGATTTCTGGGCCACCTGGTGTGGTCCCTGCCTGGCGGAATTGCCGCACCTTCGTGAGGCATACGAGACCTACAACGACGACGGCTTCGAGATCCTCTCGATCTCGCTCGACTACGATGAGCGTACCACGACCGAGCAGTACAAAGAATGGATCGCCGACAAGGGCATGGACGAATGGCGTCACATTTATGACAAGAAGGCTTGGGAGAGCCCGCTGGTTGAAGCCTACTTGGTGCGTGGCATTCCCAATCCGGTGCTGATTGGCCCCGATGGTTCACTGGCTGCAATAGGCGTTGATCTGCGTGGTGAGAACCTGGTCAAGACGATCAAGCGAGTGCTGGATGGACAGGGTGTCTAGCCGTTAGAGCGGTTGTCAGAATAGATTTCCGATTGAGGGGAAGCGAGGCACCGTGTGCATCGTGATGACATCAGGGTGCCGCGGGCCTCAAGGGGCGTGCGTCCGCGTCTGCACAATCCCCCGTCCATGGGCCTCAAGGGGCGTGGCACCCTGATCCAAACGGAAAGGATTTATGACAATTGCTATAAAGACATGAGAACCACAAGGCGGTCTCCTGATGCGAGACCGCCTTTCTTTTACGCGTGTTCAACTGATCTTCTGATCCCCTGATTTCCCGATCCCGACTGGGGTACTCAACCCTAGCAGGTTGCTGAAAAAGGTGTGATCACTTTCGTTCGGCCTTCCCTTGGCG
>CAYTTY010000030.1:0-49562 GCA_964440935.1 uncultured Ignavibacteria bacterium
AGGCCCGTGGCACCCAAATACAAACGGAAAATACTTCTGACAATCGCTCTATAATCACCGGGCTTACGCCCGGTGCTACGTTGTGTCGCCGCTACGCGGCTATGCTCTATAGCAATTGTTAGAAGAACTGTCCGATTCACGAGACCGTAGCATGGCCGTCCCGCTTGCCGTGAGCCTGGTCGAACGGGCCATGCCGCATGGGCGAGGCGCCCGTGCTACATCGCCCGGTCAATCGGAGGACAATTCTGACAACTGCTATCGCCGCACCGGTCCGGCTAAGAGCCGGACCTGCGCGGTGCACCTATGGGTCTTTCAACAGGCCCCAAGGTCAGTGGCGCCCTTTTGGTATGTCCCAATCTTAGCTGCCATGGGCGATGGCATTCCCCCTTGGAACAATCTCCAGATCAATGCGTTGCATCCAAATTAACCCGGTTTTGAGCCTTGGGATGTCCCGGAACGGAGGAAATGGCCATTGACCGACGTGACCGCGCGTAGATACATAGATATTGCCAATGGGTTCCGGCGGTATGAACCGTCAGCCACGCAGGATGATATGAACGTTCCCCCGACCACCAGCAGCCGCAATTTGTATGAGGATGTCCTCAACGATCCGGACCGGACCGGACGGTTTTTCTGGTGGCCGCATCCGACGCAAGCGGCCTTTGAGGGCTGCGCGCGACATCTCGACTGTGCCGAATACGACCGCACGCGCGCGGCTGATATTCTCGTCCGGCAGAACCGTCTGCTCGATGCCCCACCGGCGGCCATTGAAGCGGCCGAATCGCTGGCCAAGCCGGGAGCGGTCTGCGCCTTCACCGGGCAGCAGGCCGGCTTATTCGGCGGACCGCTCTACACGATTCACAAGGCACTGACTCTTCTGGGTTGGACAGAGCGCCTGCGTGAGATGCTGAAACGTCCGGTGGTGCCGGTGTTCTGGATCGCCTCGGACGATCATGATTTCGAAGAGGTGCGGTGGTCGGCGTTTCCGAATTTGGACAATGATGTCCAGCGGGTGGCCATCGAGTCGGATGTCGATTCCGAGCGAACGCCGATTTCAGAGGTTGTACTGGGCGGCAGTGTCCGTCGCGCGTTGCAGGAGATGCGGGACAGCCAGTTGAAAACGGAATTTTCTGATAAGGTGTTCGATGCGTTAACCCACGACTACGCGTCCGAACGTAAGATGGACGAAGCGTTTGGACGGTGGATGGCGCGTCTGCTCGGTCCGTTCGGACTGGTCATGTTCAATCCCGCGAACGAGGATCCGAAGACGGTGATGAAACCGTTGTTTGCCGAAGAAATGCGTGCGCATTCGGAGACGGCCGATGCACTCTCGGAAATCAATCAACGGTTGGACGAAGCCGGTTACCATCGGCAAGTGCATCATGCCGAGGATCACACGCATCTGTTCCACGTCAGCGCCGGCCGTCACGCGCTCAAGACCGACGGCAATCAGTCGCTGACGATTGAGCCGGAAGATGAGTTCAAACCCGCCGCGGAATGGATCGATCGGCTGGAGAATGCTCCCAATTCGTTTTCGCCCGGTGTGTTGTTCCGTCCGGTGGCGCAGTCGTATTTGTTTCCGGTGATCGCCAGTGTGTGCGGTCCGTCAGAGATTGCCTACTGGGCACAGTCGCGGGCGTTGTTCGACCGGTTCAATACGGTGATGCCGGTGGTGCTGCCGCGATCGCGTGCGACCATCGTGGAAGGGAAGAACCGGAAGGCGATCGAAAAACTTGGTTACGATGTTGAAGACTTTTTCGGCGATATCGAAGCATTGATCAACAACTATTTTGAACGGTCATTCCCCAGCAACCTGGAACAGATGTTTGCCGAGGAGCGCAACGATTGTGGTGAGCGGATGGAGCGGCTGAAACAGGCCGTGATCGAATTCGAACCGACACTGGAAAAGACCTTCGATGTCACGACGAATAAGATCAGCGGTGCTTGGGAGTCATTGGAGAAGAAAGTGTTTCAAGCGCACAAGCGGAAGGGCGACGAGGTCCGCTCGAAGTTTTACAAACTCGCCACACATCTGTATCCCGAAAGCAAACCGCAGGAACGCGTATTTGGCATCCCGTATTATCTAAACAAGTATGGATTCGAATTCCTGCATCGTGCCAAAGAGCAGCTCAAGATAGGCACCGTGGAACATCAACTGATCGAACCTTGACCGTTATTGGAGAACAGCGTCACCCGAGGGCGGGTGACGCCACAGGACAACTGACCTTTCCATGGCGCGCCGTCCACTAAAAATTGCGATCACCTGCTACCCGGTGCCGGGCGGTTCGGGCATTCTGGCGACCGAATTGGGCGCCAAACTCGCCGAACGCGGGCATGAAATCCACTTCATCAGTCATGCGTTGCCGTTCCGGTTAGACCGGTTCGATGTGGATTTGTATTTCCATGAAGTCGAGACACCGTCGTATCCGCTGTTCAAATATCCGCCATACACGTTGTCGCTGACGTCGAAGATGATCGAGGTGACACGGCAGTTCGATCTCGACATTCTGCACGTGCATTACGCGATTCCGCATGCGACCGCGGCGTACCTGGCCAAGCAGTCGATGGGAGAGAGCGGTCCCAAGACGTTGTGCACCTTGCATGGTACGGACATCACCCTGGTCGGGACCGATCGTTCGTTTTTCGAAGTGACGCGATTCTCGATTGATGCGGTCGACGGTGTGACCGCCGTCTCGGAATACCTGAAGAACAAGACGATCAGTGAATTCGGCACGCAGCGGCCGATCACCGTGATTCGCAATTTCGTCGATACGTCGCGCTTCTACATGCGACCGGCCAGGCTGTGCCGTGAGAAGTTTGCCCCGGAGGGGGAAAAGGTCGTCGCACATCTGTCGAACTTCCGGCCGGTCAAAAACGTGATCGGTGTGGTGCAGATGTTCGCCAAGTTGCGTCAGCGGATGCCGGCGAAGCTGCTGCTAATCGGCGATGGTCCGCAGACGTCGGAAGCGTATGCGCTGGCGCAGGCACTCGGTGTCGCAGCCGACGTCAAGTTTCTCGGAAATCGCGATGATGTTGATGAAATTCTCTGCGCGGCTGATGCATTTCTGTTGCCGTCACACTATGAAGCGTTTGGACTAGCGGCGCTTGAGGCAATGGCGTGTGGTGTGCCGGTGGTGGCGTCACGGGTTGGCGGTGTACCCGAGTTGATCAATGACGGTGTGACCGGATTTCTGGTTGGGCCGGATGAGTACGACGAAGGCGGCGAACGGTTGTATCAGATTCTCAGCGATGCCGCGCTTGCGAAAAGGATGCAAGAGGCCGGGTTGAAATCGGTCGCCGACAATTTCACCGCAGAGGCCGTGGTGCCGTTATACGAGGACGAATACTACCGGCTGATGGGAATCTAACAGGTTGCTCATTCCGAGTCCGCCTGAGGCGGAAGGAATGTGCTTTTTAACGTTGCGCGAGGGTCAAAGGCAGATGCTTCACTTCGTTCAGCATGACAGAATTTAGAGACGTTTATTGTATGACCAACACCACACCACACGTCGACGCACTCGCACTCGCTGCCCACCGCGACGATATCGAAATCACCTGCGGCGGGCTGCTGATTAAGTTTGCCGATCGAGGCTACAAAACAGGCATCGTTGATTTTACGGCGGGGGAGATGGGCACGCGTGGCACCGAGATCGATCGTGCCCGCGAAGCCGAGGAAGCGGCCCGGGTCATGGGGGTCAGCTATCGCGAGAATTTGGGGATGCCCGACGCCCGGCTGGAAAATACGTTGGAGAATCGATTGCGCGTGGCCGAGACGATTCGTCGGCTCAAACCGAAACTGGTCATCCTGCCGCACCGCGACCAGCGTCATCCCGATCACCGTGTCGCCAGTGAAATGGCATACGATGCCTGCTACCTGGCAGGGTTGAAGAAGATGGACATTCCGGGCGAAGCACACCGTCCGCACAAAATCCTCTACGCGTCGTTCTTCCGCAAACCGCCGTACTCGTTTGTCGTTGATATCACCGATCAACTGGAACGCAAGCTCGAAGCGGTGCGTGCCTATCACTCCCAGTTTGCCACCGAAGACGGGCAAGTCTCGATCTATCAGCCCGGAGTGAACATCTTCGATCTCATGCGTGAGGACGCTCGCCGATTTGGTCAGATGATCCGCAAGACGTACGGCGAAGGGTATTTCATCAAAGAGATGATCGAGATCGATGATCCGTTGACGATGTCGGTGAATTCGATCTAGTGGCACTCGCGGATAATTTCCCTCAAAATCATGCATCCACGAGAGATCCCGATTAACATTGGGCAAACCGGTCCCGTCTTGACTATAATAGGGCCGGAAGAGGATTCGGTCTGGTGGCCGGCGCGGACTTCAAATCCGTAGGCGGTCCGCTTGTGCGGGTCGCGGTGGGTTCGATTCCCACCCCTTCCGTTTATTAATCGCACGGTCTGATTCGATATGGCTGCTCCTGTCAACCGTCCCCCATCTGTCGAAACGCTCCTGTCGCACGAGAACCTCTCGTCGCTGATTGCCGAGCTGGGACGGCCTGTCGTGACTGATCTGGTGCGCGCGGAGATTGCCGCATTGCGCGCGGATATTCAATCCGGTGCGAGCTGGCCCGATGCCCGCGAGATCATCGAGCGCGTGAAGGCACGGGCGGCGAAGAACCAGCGCCAGTTTCCGCAGCGGGTCGTCAATGCGACCGGTGTTCTGATTCACACCAATCTGGGACGTGCCCCGTATGGTGCCCACCTACTGGCCGAGATGGTGAGGCGTCTCGAAGGCTATCTCTCACTCGAATATGACTTGGAGGAAGGTACGCGGGGCAAGCGGAGTTTGGCCACCGAACGTCAGATAGCTGAACTGGCGGGAGCCGAGGCGGCATTGGTTGTAAACAACAACGCGGCCGCGGTCTATCTGGCGCTGACGGCGCTGGCGTGGAATCGTGATGTGGTGATTTCGCGCGGCGAGTTGGTACAGATCGGCGGCGGCTTTCGCATTCCCGAGATTCTGGCCAAGAGCGGCGCAGTGCTGCGCGAGGTTGGCACGACCAATCAGACCAATCTACGCGACTATGAACAGGCGTGCGGTCCAAACACCGCACTGATCATGAAAGTGCATCGGTCGAACTTCGTGCAGACCGGTTTTGTCTCCGAAGTTGAATCGAAGGAATTGGCGGTGCTCGGAAAAGAACGTGATGTGCCGGTGCTCTGGGACTTGGGTTCGGGGGCGGTCGGTCCCGGGGCCAAGTGCGAATACACGAATGAGCCGACATTGCATGCGGCGATGAAGACTGGAGTTGATCTGGTCACGGCATCGGGCGATAAGCTCCTGTCCGGACCGCAGGCGGGGATCATCCTGGGACGCGTTGATCTCATCCAGAAACTCCGCTCCGATCCGTTTTATCGGGCGATGCGTCCGGATAAAGCAACATTGGTGGCCTTGGAAGTCGCCGTCTCGGCGCATCTCGCCGGACGCGCCCAACAGCTTCTGCCGATTTACCAGATGGTCGCGACACCGTTGGAGAAACTGCAGTCATTGGCCCGGGAGTTGGTTCAGATTGCCGCCGGTTCGGGATGGAAGGCCGAGGTGATCGAGACCGCCGACACATTCGGTGGCGGGTCGGCGCCGGGGGAGACGATCCCCGGAGCCGGCGTCAGCATCATCGGACCGGTTCCCGCTCGGGAACTTGCTGCGCGCGCCCGCGCGTGCAATCCGCCGATCATTGGGTATGTCACCGATGATGCGTTTGTGCTGTCGATGCGTACGATTTCCGAGCATGATCAGGCGGATGTGGTGCGGTTTGTGCAGGCGGGGCCGTAAAACACTCCATACAGTTTAGTAGGGCAGGAGCGCCGCGCGTCATATTCTTAAAATGTTCACGATCCTGCTACGGCGCGGGGCTCCTGACTTGCGGTTGCCACCAGGTGCCCCACCGTTCTATTCATAGTGAGCACGGCCGAACTCCTGTGGGTTGCGTTGGGTATGGGCAGTCTTGTCATCCGGATTGTGACGTCAGGGCTGTCGTACTAGATCTGTTTGTAAATGGAGAGGATCCTGCAGCATTTCGGTATAGCTCAGTGTAAACAGAGCTGTAGGGCACCGGTCTTCCCAATACTGTTTTTAACGGTTTTGCCACCCCCGGGTGATGAACCCACCCTAATCGCTCACGGACTTCGTCGGTGAACGGTTAGGGTGGGGCACCCCACATCGGGCTCACATCCGTGCGCCTCTACGATGAACTTCCAATCGCATCCCCCTAATCCGATCTTCATCCGGCCGCCGAATCGTATTACCTTCCCGCCATGTTTGTGATGGGGACCGCCGGGCATGTTGATCACGGGAAATCGTCGCTCGTGCTGGCGTTGTCGGGTATTGATCCCGACCGTTTGCCCGAGGAGAAGGAACGAGGACTGACGATCGATCTGGGGTTCGCGTGGATGACGACCAATTCGGGTCAGACCGTCGGCATTGTCGATGTTCCGGGGCATGAACGGTTCGTGAAAAATATGATCGCCGGTGTCGGTGCGATTGACTTCGTGTTGTTCGTCGTCGCGGCCGATGATGGCTGGATGCCGCAGTCGAGCGAACATCTGGCGATCTTGGAATATCTCCATGTTCAGCGTGGCTTGATTGCAGTAACAAAGAAGAATCTGGTCGAACCGGATTGGCTGCAATTGGTGATCGATGATGTGAAAGAGAAGACCGGCAAGACATTTCTGGCGGGAGCGCCAGTATTGGCGGTTGATTCGTTGTCAGGCGATGGGCTTGATGACGTTAAGACGGCGATTGATGAGATTGTTCAGAAGCTACCGTCACCACCCGACATCGGCAAACCGCGCATGTACATCGACCGGGCGTTCTCGATAGCCGGGCGCGGCGCGGTGGTCACCGGTACGCTCACCGGTGGATCGTTACAGACGGGGCAGAATCTCAGCATTGTTCCGGGGGCTCGGAAAGCACGGGTACGCGAGTTACAGATTCATGGACAACCGACCAATACCGCGGCGCCGGGACAGCGCGTCGCCCTCAATCTGGCGGGGGTCGACAAAGCCGATTTGCATCGCGGCCAATGCCTGGTTGATGAACGCGACACCGATGTCTTCGACCGTCTCTGGGCGCACGTTGACATCTGGGCCGAGGTGACACATCCTCTCGGACCGGGGCGTCAGGTGCTGGTCCTCGACGGGACCGCCGAACCGGAAGGTATTGCGTATCCGCTCGAGCCCGAGACAATTGCGCCCGGCACGGGGGGGCTGGTCGAGCTGCGACTGGCCGAGCCGATCAAAGCGCGGTTGGGCGACCATTTCGTGTTGCGTTGGCCGACACCGCAAGTGACCATCGGTGGCGGCATGATTCTCGACTTGGGTGGTTCGCGACGGTGGCGGAAGCTCTCCGGGTTTGCCGAGCATCTCCGCCAACGGATGTCAGGCAAACTGACCGACTATCGCGATACCGAGTTGTCGCGCGAGGGGTACCGAAAGAGAGACCGGTTTCTGATTAATGCGCCGTTTTCCGCCGATGACATTGAGGCCGATCTGCAAAGTGCCGTGCAGGCTGGCGATGTCGTCATCACGCCATCGTACATTTTCAGCCGGTCGTTTTCGGTTGCATTGCAGCAGCAACTAACATCCATTTTGCAACAGATTCACACAGAACGGCCTTATTCTCCGGGCGTGAATTTGTCGCAACTGGCCGATCAATTGAATATCGATGTAGAGCCATTGAGCGAACTGCTGCGTGCGCTGGAATCCGACGGTGTCATCAGTCGCACAGGTGAGTATTATCATGTGCCCGGACACTCGGCGCAATTGCCGTCCGAATGGACAAACGAATCCAAATCCCTCTGGCAGCGTTTGAACAGCGCTGGATTCCAGCCACCGACGCGTGCCGAGCTTGAGTCGGCATCGCCGAATGCCCGAGCGATTATCGGTTTCTGGCAGGGCGCCGGACGGATTGTCGTCGTTGGCGACGGTATCATCCTGCCCACCGAAGCATTTGATGAGGCGCGGCAACGTGTCCGCACACACCTGTCAAATGCGGAGTCCATTTCGCCCGCCGACATGCGGGATTTGTTGAATACAACACGCAAGTATGCCGTACCGTTACTCGAAGCGTTTGATCGCGAGGGTTTGACGCGACGTGTCGGCGACGTACGTGTGTTGGCTGACCAAGTCTGACGGCGACAACCGAAGGAGTACATGTGCCACGATCCCAGTCTCATCGATTCACCAACGGTTCGATTGTTACGATGGATCTCGATAATCCGGTCGCGGGCGAGGTGATCACGCAGGGCGACCGCATTGTGTGGGTCGGCAACCGGGGCGACGCACCGACCGAGTACCGTCGTGCGCGCGAGATCGACCTGAAGAAACGGTTGCTGCTGCCGGCGTTTTCCGACGCGCATACGCACTTTGTGTTGTATGCCCTCGGTTTGCAGCGTGTCGATCTGGTCGGGACATCATCGCTGGCGGCCGGGAAAACGCGCATCAGAGAGCATTTGAAAAACGAACAGTCATCGCGCGGCTGGGTGATTGGCCAGGGGTTGGATATCAACCTGTGGAAGGGGAAATGGCCGAACCGCAAGGATCTCGATGCGCTCATTCCCGACCGTCCAGCGGCGATCTGGACACACGATCACCATTCGATGTGGGTCAACTCCGAAGCCCTGAAGCGGGCGAAAATCACCAAAGACACGCCCGATCCCGATGGCGGCGACATCGTGCGCGACCATCACGGCGTGCCGACTGGTATCCTGAAGGAAAGCGCCTACAAACCGGTGTGGTCGAAAGTCCCGAAACCGTCGGATGCCGAAATGAAACGCGCCACGCTGTATGCACAGGCCCTGGCCCATGAGCAGGGATGTGTCGCTTTGGGCGGCGATATGGGCGACACGAATACCTTGCGTGTCTTTCGCACGTTGCACTCGCAGAAAAAACTCCGCATGCGCCTGTGGAAGTCGATACCAGTCGATAAACTTGACGATGCCATTGCGTTGGGTTTGACCTCGGGACTGGGCGATGAGTGGATCAAGATCGGTGCGGTGAAGATTTTCCTGGATGGTGCGCTTGGTTCGCGCACGGCGTGGATGCTCAAGGCGTATACCTCCGACCCGGGCAACACCGGAATACCGCAGTATAGTGACACAGAATTCCGTTCGATCCTCCGGCGTGCATCGAAGAATGGGTTGTCGGTTTGTGTACATGCGATCGGTGATGCCGCCTGCCGCCAGGCGATTCGGATTATCGGCGAGTTTGCGGGCAAATTCCCGAAGCACCAGCCGCCACGTATTGAACATCTTCAGATTATCGACAAGGCCGATCTCGGACGGTTGGCACGTTCCGGGATCGTCTGTTCGATGCAGCCCTGCCATCTGCTGACCGACCGCGATTATTGCGACGAGCACTGGGGGAGACGGTCGCACATGGCGTTTGCCTTCCGGACGCTGGCCGAGCATGGTATCCCGATGGCCTTCGGCTCCGATGTGCCGATCGAGCCGCTGAATCCGATCGAAGGCATCGGGGCAGCGGTCTACCGCTCGCGTCCCGACGACCAACGGGGGAGTTGGCACAAAAAGGAGCGGCTGACGGTCTGGGAGGCGGTTCATGGCTTCACCGCTGGGGCGGCCTACGCGGCGGGGGAGAGCCATCGCCGGGGGATGATTCGCCCGGGGCACTTGGCTGATATGGTGGTTTTGGACCGAAACATATTCACGATCAAGCCGGTAGAGATATTCGATGCGGCGGTCGATTTGACCATGGTAGGCGGAGAATTGGTGTTCAACCGCCACGAATGAGAGAGAAACGTGAATAATCGCAATTGACGGACGCGATTCTGTTCACGATTGTAGGAGCAGCGTGAGACAACCAAGGATCAGAGGTTCGATGGTTGACAGCCTTACCAGACTGAGTTTTGGTCGAAGCCGCTTGTCGATAGCGATCATTGCGGTTCTGCTGGTGTGTTTGATTGGCGGATCGGCACAGGCCCAAGATGCGTTTGTCATTACCATCGACGGGGCGATCGGTCCGGTTACCGACATGGTGCTTGAGAACGCCATCGAGCAGGCTGAGGACGAAGGCGGCGTGGTTTTGATCATCAGGCTCGACACGCCCGGTGGCCTGGTCTCCACCACCAAAGAAATCAACCAGTCGATTCTGAATTCGAATGTGCCGGTCGTCGTTTATGTTGCCCCATCGGGGGCGAGTGCCACGTCGGCGGGCGTGTTCATCCTCGCCTCGGCTCATTTTGCTGTTATGGCGCCGGGTACGAATGCCGGGGCGGCGCATCCGGTGGTGATGCAGGGCGAGATGGATTCGACGATGTCGGAGAAGGCGGAGAATGATGCCGCCGCGCATATTCGCTCGCTGGCCGAACGTCGCGGACGCAACGCCGATTGGTATGAACGGGCTGTGCGTGAATCGGAATCGCTGACGGCCACCCAGGCGCTCGATTCGAACGTCATCGATTTCATCGCCGAGGACGTCGAAGGTCTGCTCGATTCGCTTGACGGACGCGTGGCCCAGTTGCCGCGGGGCGAGGATACACTGAAAACGGCCGATGCACCGATCACTGAAATCGAGCTGACGTGGCGGGAGAAGTTGCTCAATGTCATCACTGATCCCAACATCGCCTACATCCTGATGTCGATCGGCTGGCTCGGGATTTTGATGGAGTTGTACAATCCCGGTGCGATCTTCCCCGGTGTGATTGGCACGATCTGTCTGATTTTGGGCTTCTACGCGCTGCAAACCCTGCCTATCGACTACGCCGGACTGGCGTTAATTGGTCTGGCGATTATCATGTTTATTCTGGAATTGAAAATTGTGTCCCATGGTGTACTTGGTTTGGGAGGAACGATTTCCTTATTGATCGGCTCGCTGATGCTGATCGATTCTCCGGATCCGGCTATGGACATTTCTCTGTCTGTTATTCTGGCGGTCGTCGGCACCACGGTCGCATTCTTTGTGCTGGCGTTTTATCTGGTGGTCAAGGTGCGCACCAGCAAACCCACCACTGGCGAAGAAGGCATGATCGGTCTGATTGGTACGGCCAAGCAGTCGTTCGAGAAAACGGGAATGATTTTCGTGGCCGGTGAATACTGGACCGCCGAATCCAGCGCCCCGGTCACCGAAGGCGCTCAAGTCGAAGTCACCGGCAAAACAGGCTCACGTTTGACGGTTAAACCGCTCTCATAGGAGGAGCAATGTCGACACCGATTATCACTGTTGTCGTCGTCGTCTTATTCATATTGGCGAATGCGATACGCATTCTCAAGGAATACGAGCGCGGCGTCGTCTTTCGTCTCGGACGGTTGATCGGCCAGAAGGGGCCGGGATTGATTCTGCTGATCCCGATCATTGATAAGATGCAGCGTGTCGATCTGCGTACGGTGACGTTCGACGTGCCGCCGCAGGATGTGATTACCCGCGACAACGTGACAATTAAAGTGAACGCGGTGGTGTATTTCCGCGTGCTCGATGCCAACAAGGCGATTGTCAACGTCGAGAACTACCTGATGGCGACATCACAGATCGCACAAACGACACTGCGGTCGATTCTGGGCCAGTTCGACCTCGATGATTTGCTCGCCAATCGCGATCACATCAATCAGAAATTGCAGCAGATCATCGACGATCAGACCGAGCCGTGGGGGATCAAGGTGTCGGTGGTGGAAGTGAAGAATGTCGACCTGCCCGTGGAAATGCAGCGTGCGATTGCCCGGCAGGCGGAAGCCGAGCGTGAACGTCGCGCCAAGATCATTCACGCCCAGGGTGAATTCCAGGCAGCCGAACAGTTGGGCGCGGCGGCCGACATCATTGCCCGCAACCCGGCCACGTTGCAGTTGCGTTACCTGCAAACCCTGACCGACATTGCGGCGGAACACAACTCGACGACCATCTTCCCGTTGCCGATCGACTTGATCCAGCCGTTTATCGATCTCACGCGCAAGCATGCCCAGATGGGTCCCCAGGTGACCGGACTGGCCGAGAAGATGCGTGGAGAATCATCGGGTGGAGAAGGCGGTGAGTCCTCCGAGGGTGAGGGCGGAGGCGAACAGCCGTCGCAATAAATCAACTCACAGAAATGGAATGCGGCGTTGTCCACAGAGGGCAGCGCCGCTTTTATTTGTCGTGTGCGGGGTAATTTATCCACAAACGCTGCCCGTTTGATACGTAATACGTTTTTCCCATTGACAACACGCCGCCGGCGTGTTGATTGCAAGCTTTTTCAGGGGCAGAACGACATCGTGTAACGCTTACCCCGTTTCGGGAGGCCATCATGGTCAAAACCAAAAACGACGTTCTTAGTGCATTGGACGCCAACAACGTGCGGTATGTTCGCCTTCTGTTTACCGACATTCTGGGCCAGATGAAAGGCATGTCGATTACGCGCAGTGAAATCGAGGCGGTATTGGAAGACGGACAGGGATTTGACGGATCGTCAATTGAGGGATTCGTCCGGATCGAAGAGTCCGATCTGATGGCAATTCCGGATTTACGGACATTTCGCGTCATCCCCTGGGAAATCGCCGGGGAGCGCATCGCTCTGTTGTTTTGTGATATTTTCAATCCGGACGGTACGCCGTACGCCGGTGATCCGCGTTATGTGCTCAAGCGCGCGCTTGAAAAAGCGAATGCGATGGGATTCACATTTTACGCAGGGCCGGAAATTGAGTACTTCTATTTTCGGGATCCGAACGCGACCGAAACGCTTGATCGCGACGGATACTTCGATTTTTCGACGGTCGATGAGGGCACTAAGCTGCGCAAGCGCACGGTCGTGTCACTCGAACAGATCGGGATCCAGGTCGAATGTTCACACCACGAAGTGGCGCCGTCGCAGCACGAAATTGATCTGCGTTATCAGGAAGGTCTGGTGATGGCCGACTTCGCAATGATTTACCGGTTCATCGTGAAGGAGATCGCGCAAGAACGCGGCGCGTATGCGACCTTTATGCCAAAACCGATCTTCGGGCAAAACGGTTCGGGGATGCATTGCCACATGTCGCTCTTTAGAGGCGACTCCAATGCGTTCTTCAGCAAAGATGATCCCTATCACCTGTCGGATATTGCACGCGGATTCATAGCGGGGGTTCTCACGCACATTCGTGCGATGACGCTGGTGTTGAATCAGTGGGTGAATTCGTATAAGCGGTTGGTGCCAGGATTTGAAGCACCGGTGTATGTGTCGTGGGGACGGCGCAATCGCTCATCGCTGGTGCGCGTACCGATGTACCGTGTTGGCAAGGAAAAGGCGACACGGATCGAGTTGCGGTCGCCCGATCCCGCCTGCAATCCGTACCTCGCGTTTGCGTGCATGCTGCGTGCCGGACTGGATGGAATCGAGAAGGGATATACGTTACCCGAGCCAATCGAAGAAAACATTTTCGATATGACACCGTCGCAGTTGGGCGACCGCGGCATTGATGTGTTGCCCGGTTCGCTCGCAAGGGCGTGCGACTTAATGGAAGAATCCGAACTCATGCGAGATGCTCTCGGCGACCATGTGTTCAACACCTTACTGGCGAACAAACGGTTTGAGTGGGATCGGTACCGGACCACCGTTACCAACTACGAGTTGAATAATTACTTGCCGATTCTGTAGTTACGGATCGCCGAGCCCCAGCTCGGCGTACGTCTATAGCAACTGATCATTGATGGGTCGCGGGTAAGGCGCCCGTGTTATAGCAATTGTCATAAATCCTTTCCGTTTGGATCCGGGTGCCACGGGCCTCTTGTGGTGAGTCCGCCGTGGCGGATCGAACCATCAGGCCCCTGTGTCCGCGTCTGCACAATCCCCCGTCCACGGGCCTCAAGGCACGTGTTGAAAAATCTGCTGACTATCATCACCTCAGACTGGGGAGGGCGAGGCTCCCGCCGAGCCGCCGTGTGGAACATGCCGTTGCGGCTCGCCGGAAGGCTCGCCCCCCGAAGGCTCTGATTCTTGGGGGCTTTTCAACACGCCCCTCCAGGCCCGTGGCACCCAGATGTCATCACAATACACACGGTGCCTCGCTTCTCCTCAATCGGACATTTATAATGACAACCGCTTTAGAGGGCGGCGCAACCGGAACATCATTCCGACAAATACTCAAAAGACACTGGGTCCCCGCTCACGCTTGTCGGCTCCGCCGACAGGCGGGGGGGGCAGAGTCATTGGGACGGCTTCATCAAAGCTCTTAAAATTGCGAACTTGTAACCGTGCATAGGGGCTGTTTTATCTGCACGGTCTGTACAGTCCGCGCACCCGCCGTCGCCGCTGCGATGACATTCGTCCGCCGAACTGGTGCTCGGCAGTCCAGCAGTCCGGCAGCCGGTGCAGTCAGAGATCTTGTCGGTCCCGCGCATGCGATCACTCGTACAGTTGAGTGTCGGGAAAGAAGCTCGCCCAGGCGAACCAGTAGGCGGAAATCAGTGCGGCCGTCTCCAGATCGGGGCTGGCTGGATTCAATCCCGCACCCGTGGCGGCATCCCAACGATGGTCACCGTTGGGTGAACTCAGGGTACCGTCTTGGAGCGTGAGATCGAGCTGATCGTTGTCGAGCGTGCTCGGCAGGTGAAATGCATGTGCTGATCCCGCATCCCCACTCGACAGCACAACCACCGGCGGCGACGCGTTTTTCAAGACAACGGCAGTGTTTGATTCGAGCGCTTGTTTGCTGACCGCATACGCACCGTCGTCAAGGCGTAATCCGTACACGACTGACTTTGCGGGCAGCTTCTCGAACGTGTTCGCACGTCCGAAGATGCCAAGTTTGTCGGGATCGTTGAAATAGCGCGCGTAGGCCCGAGGACCGCCGCGTTCGGGCTTTTCGAGCACAAAACCGTTGGGGGACTGATCGCGAAATTCGGCGAATGTCGTATGAAACGACGGCAGCAGTTCAAGCGTCTGGCCTTTTAACGGCCCTGAAATGCACTCGCCACTAATCTGCGACCACAGCGATTCGGTTTGCAGATCCTGCATGACCAATGCATCGCGCCACAGAGATCCGGAGGCCTGAAATGTCAATGTGAGTGTGTCGACCCGGGCGGCATACACGATGCCGCTATAGCACAGTGGTCACCAGGTGATAGCGATTGCGCTGCCGGAAATCGAATCGTTGACCACTTCATGATGGTCGAGATACTTCGTGCTGTACGCCTTCGCGATGCCGTTGGCGGTGACGGCGATCATGGGTTCATCGAGATCATGAAGTCGTTCGGCACGGTTGTCACTCGCACGCAAGAACGTGGGATCGAAAATGGCCGGAATGGCACCGGGCTCAAGAAGTGTGTACATCGTGTGTCCACCGATGACCGTTTCGGTCATTTGCCGGCGCTGGGCCTCTGCTTTGGATGTCACGGAGATTAGCAGAACAGCCGCCAAGGCGGTCGCTATCAACAGGCGGGTCGTTGTCATGGATGCGTTATCCTTTCGTTGAGTCATCTCTTCTCTTTCAGTGCAAACAAGTAGTGGGGATGAGGGTTCCGCAATCAATAGCGAACCTGGGACCGCCGAGCCCCAGCTCAACGTACATCTATAGCGGTTGTCAGAATAGATTTCCGATTGCCAAGGTAACCTTCGCTGTCATTCCCGCGAAAGCGGGAATCCATTGTCTTCGTACACAAGCAATTACGACACTGTCTCGGTCCGCCACGACCGACTGGGATGACAGAGTTTAGAAATCCAAACGGAAAATAATTCTGACAATCGCTATAAGTAAGTGATCATTGATGTTTCACAGGCAGGGCGCCGTGTTACAGGGCGGCGCAACCGGAATAGACTTTCGACAAATGTTTGAAAGACACTGGATCCCCGCTCACGCCTGTCGGCTCCGCCAACAGGCCGGCGGGGATGACAGAATCATGGGGATGGCTCCACCGGGGTATGAACGATGACCGGGGGAGCGGTTGGGTGTCGATGCGTAGGGCGGGTGCGCGATGCTTTTGAGGCTACAAACCTGTAAACGTGCACTGGAGTCGTTTCGTCGGCATGGTCTGTATCGTCCGCGCACCCGCCGTTGCCGCTGCGACGACGTTGGTACGCCGAGCTGGTGCTCGGCGGTCCGATTTTGGGCCTCGAGTTTGGGAGTTTTCTTATGTGGAAAACCGAATGCGAAAGCGTGGGGTGACAGGCTTGCCATGTGGACGTGTTCCGCCTATCATGGCGCATGGCCGACCACCCCACAAGATGGGACATCCCGACACTGCGTTTGCAGCTCGAATCAGGTGCTCAGACGGCGCGGGCGGTTGTGGATCGGCATCTGGAACGAATTCGGGCGCGTCGCGAGTTGAATTCGTATCTTCTTGTTACAGAAGAAGATGCTCGGGCTGCTGCCGGGGCGGTTGATACCGGGGATTGTCTTGGGCCGTTGGCCGGAGTGCCGGTGGCGATCAAGGATAACATCCTTGTTGCGGGGCAGCCGTGCACCTGTGGCTCCCACATGCTCGAAGACTGGGTTGCCCCGTACGATGCGACGGCGGTCGCGCGGTTGCGTGCGGCCGGTGTGGTGTTCCTGGGGAAGACCAACTGCGACGAGTTCGGCATGGGTTCCTCGAATGAGAACTCGCATTTCGGTCCGGTGAAGAACCCGATCGATCTCTCGCGTGTCGCGGGTGGGTCCTCCGGCGGATCGGCGGCAGCGGTGGCCGATGGGCAGGCGATGGCAGCGATTGGATCGGACACCGGTGGGTCAATACGCCTGCCGGCGTCGTACTGCGGCGTGATTGGTCTGAAACCGACCTACGGTGCCGTATCGCGCTGGGGGCTGGTGGCATTTGCCTCGTCGCTCGATCAGATTGGTGTGCTGGCGCGTACGGTCGAAGATACGCGCAGCGTGTTTCACGTTATCCGTGGCCTTGATCCGCGTGATGCCACATCGCGGACCGATCCCCCGATTCACGAAGAAACGCGTCCACGACGGATCGGCTTGCTGCGCGAGTATCTGGAAGAGGGGCTCGATCCGGATATCCGAGCCGCGGTATTGAATGTTGCGGATGCACTGAAAGAGCAGGGACACGAAATCGTCGACACGTCGTTGCCGAGCGCACGTTTCGCATTGCAAACCTATTACATTATCTGCTGCGCGGAAGCATCGTCGAATCTCGCGCGCTATGACGGTGTCAAATACGGTTACCGTACGGAGAACGCATCTGAGTTGGATGAAATGTTCGAGCGGACGCGTGACGAGGGATTTGGCGATGAAGTGAAGCGGCGCGTTTTGCTGGGCAGCTACGTGCTTTCCGCCGGGTACTTCGAGCAGTATTACGGCACTGCACAGCGTATGCGTCAGGCGATCATCAGTGATTTCACCCGAGCTTTCGCCGATGTCGATTGTCTGTTGACTCCGACAGCGCCGAACTGTGCATTTCCCATCGGGGAGAAACTCGATGACCCGTTGACGATGTATCTCGTCGATGTGTATACGACATCGGTAAATCTGGCCGGTCTGCCAGCACTGTCGTTTCCGTGCGGAGCGATTGGCGGTCTTCCGATTGGTGCACAACTGATCGGTCGGCCGATGGAAGAGGACTTGTTGCTCGATGTGGCCGGGCAGGTATATGAGTCCGTCCACCCGACCATCACAATGGCAAACGAATAACGATATGATGTCTGCGATCGCGACCGATTTCGAACCCGTCATTGGCTTGGAAGTGCATGCACAACTTCTAAGCCAATCGAAGATCTTTTGTGGCTGCCCGACGACGTTTGGGGCCGTACCCAATGATCAGACCTGCCCGGTGTGTCTGGGACTGCCGGGGGCGCTGCCGGTGCTGAATCGGGAAGCGATCGAATTCGGTATTCGTTTGATCCTGGCGTTGGGTGGACGCGTCAATTCGCCGAACGTCTTTGCCCGGAAAAACTACTTCTATCCCGACCTGCCGAAAGGATATCAGATTTCACAGTATGATCGGCCACTCGGGGAAGACGGCGCTGTTGAATTCGAACTCGACGGTGAGCGTCGTCGCGTGCGCCTGATCCGCATCCACCTCGAAGAGGATGCAGGGAAGTCGTTTCATCCGGAGACCGCCGAACAGGACCCGGATACGCTGGTCGATTTAAACCGCTGCGGTGTGCCGCTGTTGGAAATTGTCAGCGAGCCCGACATCCGTGATCCGCGTGAAGCGGCGGCGTATATGCAGCAGCTGCGCCGTAACGTCGAGTACCTCGGTATCTGCACCGGGAACATGGAAGAGGGCGCGTTGCGGTGTGATGCCAATGTGTCGGTGCGGTCGAAAGGCTCCGCTGAATTCGGCACCCGCACGGAAGTGAAGAATATGAATTCATTCCGTTCGGTGGAACGGGCCATTGTCTGCGAAATCGAACGGCAGATTGGATTAATCCGGTCGGGACAACGGGTCGTCCAACAAACGTTGTTATGGAACGAATCGCGGCAGACAGTCGAACCGATGCGATCGAAAGAGGAATCGTCGGATTACCGCTATTTCCCGGACCCTGATCTGTTGCCGATTGATGTGACACCGGATTGGTCGAGGGAAATCAGTGAGCAGATGCCGGAACTTCCGCTGCAACGGGCGGCACGATTTGTCCGCACGTTCGGTATTCCCGAGTACGATGCCAATGTACTGACCGATCAAAAGGGGATTGCCGACCTGTTTGAGGACGTGGCGCACGAGGTCGGCGACGCGAAGCTGGTCTCGAACTGGATCATGACAGAGGTGCTGCGGGTGGTGACCGACCGGCACATGTCGGTGGAGACCCTTCCGGTCCGGCCGCCTGCCCTGATGCAATTGCTGGGGATGGTCCACTCCGAGCGCATCTCGGGGAAGATTGCCAAGGATGTCTTTGAGATTATGCTCCGGTCGGGCGAGGCGCCGGAGGATATCGTCGCCGAGAAGGGGCTGGAACAGATTTCCGACGAGAACAAGTTGACCGAATTGGTCGATGACGTCTTGAATGCGAACCCAAAAGAGGTTACTGATTACCGGGGGGGTAACACGAAAGTGTTGGGGTTCTTCATGGGGACGCTGATGAAGGCTTCACAGGGGCGTGGTAACCCGAAGCGGCTCAATGAGATATTGCGTGAGCGGCTGGGGCCGCCCGGAGGAGAGCGGTAGCAGGAATGGCCGACGAAAAACACCAGCCGCTGCGGATCGCCGTATTTGCGTCCGGAGAGGGGACCGATTTGCAGTCGATCATTGATGCGTGCAAAGATGGCCGGATCGATGGACGTGTGGTGTTGGTGATCTCCAATAACCGCCATGCCGGAGCACTCGAACGAGGACGGACGGTGGGAGCCAAGGCGGTCCATTGGTCGGAGAAGAGAGCCGGATCGCCCGAGCGATTTGAAACCGAATTGAAGTACATTCTTCGCGACGCACAAACTGACCTGATCGTACTGGCGGGATACATGAAATTGATGCCTCAGGGCATCGTGAAGGAATATGAAGGACGCATGCTGAACGTTCATCCGGCACTGCTGCCCAAGTTTGGCGGTAAAGGATACTACGGCATGCGGGTGCATGAAGCGGTGCTCGCAGCAGGTGAGACGGAGTCGGGCGCGACGGTGCACTTTGTCGACGCCGAGTACGATCATGGCGTGGCATTCATGCAGGAATCGGTGCCGGTCCATCGTGATGACACACCCGAGTCACTGCGTGCGCGAGTGCTCGAATTGGAGCATCGACTCCTGCCGGCGGCAATTGCCCGATTTATCGAGTTGCGCCGCGCGGGCAAAAATCCGTATCAGGAAGCGATGAACGCTACACCGACCATAGAAAGGAATTAGTCTATGACACCAGATGCTGTAACACTGCCGGGCGCACTACTGGAGAGCGATCTTGGCGATATCAAACCGGTCAATCGCGGCAAAGTGCGTGACCTTTATGACTTGGGTGAGCTGTTGCTGATTGTCGCCACCGACCGCGTGTCGGCCTTCGACGTTGTTCTGCCCACCGGTATTCCGGGCAAAGGACGAGTGCTCAATCAGATGTCGCAATTCTGGTTTGAGAAGACCAGGCACATCGTGCCCAATCACATGATCACCTGCGATGTGTCCGAGTATCCGCAGCCGTTGCCGCAGTTCCGCGATCAGTTGGCGGACCGTTCGATGCTGGTGCGCAAATGCAAACGGATCGACTACGAGTGCGTGGCACGCGGCTACATCACCGGTTCGTTATTCAAGGAATATCGTGAGGTGCTGCAGACCGATGATCGCGATCCGGTGGAACTGCACGGGTTCACCTTCCCGCGCGATTTGGTCGATTCGCAGAAGCTGCCCGAGACGATCTTCACACCAGCGACCAAGAGCGAAAACGGCCACGATGAGAACATATCGTTTGAGCAACTGGCCGCTGCACTGGGTGCAGATCTGGCTGCGACACTGCGTGACGTGACCATTGAGTTGTATGAGTGGTGTGCCAACTACGCGGCCGAGCGCGGGATCATCATTGCCGACACGAAATTCGAATTCGGATTCAACGGCGACGAATTGACGCTGATCGATGAAATCTGTTCACCGGATTCATCGCGGTTCTGGCCCGCCGATCAGTATCAGCCGGGCCAATCGCAGCCGAGTTTCGACAAGCAGTATGTGCGCGATCACCTGCTGAGCGTGAAGTGGGACAAAACACCGCCCGCGCCCGAATTGCCGCTCGACGTCGTGCGCAACACGGTAAACAAGTACGAAGAAGCCCAACGCCGCTTGATGGCGTAGAACCAGTAGTTGTGAAAGGAGTGTCTGACCGTGTCCGACACACAGAACGCGGTATTGGATAATCCAACAATGAACGACACAGTTCACAATCAGCCGGTGACGATTCGTCGGGCCATCCTGAGTGTGTACGACAAGACCGGTGTGGTGGAACTGGCGCAGTCGCTGAAACGCCAGGGTGTCGAAATCATCTCGACCGGCGGTACGATGTCGACGTTAACCGAGGCAGGAATTGATGTCACGTCGGTGGAATCGATTACCGGCTTCGGTTCAATGCTGGGCGGCCGTTTGAAAACACTTCACCCGAATCTGCTGGGTGGTATCCTGGCGCGCCGCGATGTCGCCGAAGATGAGTCACAGCTCAAAGATGCCGGGATCGGTGTGTGTGATCTGGTTGTGATCAATCTGTATCCGTTTTCGAAAGCCGCCGATGACCCGAATGCATCACTGGCCGATGCCATCGAATTGATCGACGTGGGCGGTCCGACGATGATTCGCGCAGCCGCGAAGAATCACGCCTGGGTCACGGTGGTCTGTGATCCGTCCGACTACACCGTGTTGGCCAAGGAAATCGCAGACAACAGCGGCGCGGTGTCAGCGGAAACGCGTCGTCGGTTGGCGGTCAAGGCATTCGCCACGACCGCTGAGTATGATGCCAAGATTGCCTCACATCTCGGTACGGTGTCGCAGGACGATACCGCCGAATTCCCCAATATCTGGATTCAGTCGTACAGCAAAGTGGGGACGTTGCGCTACGGCGAAAACCCGCATCAGTCGGCGGCGGTCTATTCCAAGGCCGGTACAACCGGGCCATCATTGGCGACGGCTGAGGTCACCGGCGGGAAACTGCTCTCGTATAACAACTATGGTGATCTGGATGCGGCCTGGCGAATGGCGGCCGATTTCGATGAGCCGTTCGCTGCTGTCTTCAAGCACGCGAATCCGTGCGGGGCGGCCATTGGCAAGGACATCCGCGAAGCGTATGAACTGGCGCATGCGACCGATCCGTTGTCGGCTTATGGCTCGGTCGTAGCACTCAATCGGACAGTCGACCTGGCGTGTGCTCAAACATTGAACGAAACGACCTTTGTCGAATGTGTGCTGGCGCCGGGGTATGATCCCGAGGCGATGGAGTTGATGCTGAAAAAGAAGGCACGGCGCTATATCACCGTCCCGACAATGGACATCACGTCGTCCAAATTGCGACGGTTCCGTGACATTGTCGGTGGTTTGCTGGTGCAGGATGATGATCTCAGAATACTGTCCGAGTCCGATCTGCGCGTAGTGACTGAGACCCAGCCGACACCCGAGCAAATCCGTTCACTGCTGTTCGCACGCAAGGTCGTCAAACATTCCAAGTCAAATGCCATTGTATTGGCCAGGGAGACTGCCGCTGTTGGTATCGGATCGGGGCAAACATCGCGTGTTGATGCGGTCGTGTCTGCGGTACAACGTGCGGGAGAACGGTCACAGGGCGCGGTTCTGGCATCGGATGCGTTCTTCCCCATGAAGGACGGTCCCGAGGAAGCGGCCAAAGCGGGCGTGGCCGCGATCATTCAACCGGGCGGTTCGAAACGTGATGACGACGTGATTGAGGCATGCAATCTGCATTGCATCGCGATGGTTTTTACGGGAATGAGAAATTTCCGTCACTAAACGAGGGTCGGAAATGCAGGTGAAGCAATGAGCGCACTTGAAGGCCGGCGGATTCTACTGGGAATTTCCGGAGGAATCGCCGCGTACAAGTCGGCATACCTGTGCCGTCGGCTCAAAGATCATGGCGCCGATGTCTGGGTGAGCATGACGAAGCATGCCACGCATTTCATCACGACGCTGACGATGGAGACGGTGTCCGAACGCGACGTCATGGTGGAGATGTTTCCCAAAAACAAGTTCGTCGGCACCCGTCATATCGACATCTCCGACTGGACCGAGTTGGCGATCATAGCGCCGGCCACGGCCAATCTGATTGGGCGATATGCGAACGGTTTGGCTGATGATCTGCTCACCACGCTGTTGATTTCAATGACCTGCCCGGTGCTGATCTGTCCGGCGATGAACACCGATATGTGGAATCATCCGGCGGTGCAGCAAAATATGAAGACGCTGCGTGACCGGGGCGTGCATTTCGCCGATCCGGGGTCCGGGATTCTTGCATGCAAAACGGTCGGGATCGGCCGCATGGCCGAGCCGGAAGATATTGTGACAGTTGCGGAGACGTTGTTCCAGACAGCACACGTTAACGATTTGGACGGACAGCACATTCTCGTGACCGCCGGACCGACGCGTGAACGGATCGATCCGGTGCGCTATCTGTCGAACTATTCCTCCGGGAAGATGGGGTACGCGATTGCCGACGCGGCGTTGAAACGTGGTGCGAAAGTGACCTTAGTGTCGGGTCCGACCGCACTGATACCTCCGACCGGTGTCGATTTCATTCCAGTGGAAACGGCCGAAGAAATGCATGCTGCGGCGGTGACCCGATTCACATCCTGCCAGGCGGCGATTGCAACGGCCGCGGTCAGTGACTGGCGGGTTGCGTCACCATCGACGAACAAATTACCGAAGGCTGACGGTCCGCCGACAATCGAGCTGACCGCCAATCCGGATATCCTGGCAGTTCTGGGTGAGCGCAAGTCGCCGCACCAGTACCTGGTCGGTTTCTCGTTGGAGACAGATCCCAAACGACTGGGCTCGACTGACAAACTCACGTCAAAGAACCTCGATCTCCTGGTGGCGAACAATCCCATGACGGCCGGTTCGGAATTCGGTGGTGACACGAATGAAGCGATTGTGATTGACCGCAGCGGTGAGAGAGACCAGTTGGGTCTACTGTCCAAACGTGACTTGGCGCACCGTATTCTGGATCGCGTTGCGGCGCATGTGGCCACGGCTGTACAGACGCAAACCGGCTGATATCGCTCACCCCACTGTCAGGAGGGTTGCTCATGGCAACATACGACGATACGAATCTGATCGCCACACGGGCCTTGAGACAACTCCTTGAACGGGAGCCTGATTTGGAATTGTTCGCTGAACGGCCGGAGAAAAAGCGCGCACAATCGCTCGATGAATTGTATGATATAATTCATGAATGCACAAAGTGCTCGCTGTGTCACTCGCGTAACAAGTTCGTCTTCGGCGTGGGACATCCGAAAGCGGATATCCTGTTTGTAGGCGAGGCGCCGGGGCGGGATGAAGACCTGCAAGGTGAGCCGTTTGTCGGACGGGCGGGACAACTGCTCGACAAAATGCTGGCGGCCATCGAGCTGTCGCGCGATCAGATCTACATCGCCAATATTCTGAAGTGTCGTCCGCCGGACAATCGCGATCCGCTCCCAGAAGAATCGGAGCAGTGTCTGCCTCACCTGGCGGCGCAAATTCGCCTGATTCGTCCCAAATTCATCTGTGCCTTGGGGCGAGTGGCCGCGCAGATTCTACTGGATACGAAGAGTCCGTTGTCGAAATTGCGCGGGAAATTCTATGATTTGGCGGGGGCGCGCATGCTCGCGACGTTCCATCCCGCCGCGCTCCTGCGCAATCCGAATTTCAAGCGCGAGGCGTGGGAAGATCTGAAACTCTTGCGACGCACCTATGACGAGTCGATGGGACGCTCATCCAAGTTCTAATCACGGAAAGGTCATCGTCCATGGAACATGCAGTGATATTAGCCGGTGGTCGAGGCGAACGGTTTTGGCCGCTCTCGCGTCGCAATCGTCCCAAGCAATTGCTGCCGATCATCTCAGACAAAACGATGCTGGAAGAGACCATCCAACGCGTGGCGCCACTGTTTCCCCCTGAGCGAACCTGGATCGTTACCGGTGAGGAAATTTCGGAACCGGTGCGCGAACGCTGCCAGAAACAGATGCCCGAAGTGCAAATTCTCACCGAGCCGAGCAGTAACAACACCTGCCTGGCGATTGGTTGGGCGGCGGTGGAATTATTGGCCATAGATCCGGAGGCGACCATGGTGGTGCTGTCGGCCGATCATGCGATTGAGCCGCAGTCCACGTTTCTGAAAGTGCTGAACGAGGCCATTCGATTGGCCCACAGTGAGCCGTCGCTGGTGACGATTGGCATTAGTCCGACCCGTCCGGAAACCGGCTACGGATACATCGAAATCGGTAATCCGTATGCGAGTTCGAAGGAGGGCCTCGCGTCGTATCAAGTCGAAGCGTTTCGCGAGAAACCCGATAGCGAAACGGCACAAGAGTATTACTTTGACCGGCGTCATCTGTGGAATGCCGGAATCTTCGTTTGGACGGCGACGACACTGCTCGACGCGTTGAAAGCGCACCGGCCCGAGATTCATCGGCTCCTCATGGAATACACCGAGGCGATTGGAAGTCCAAAGCAGGAAGAGGCGTTGAAGAACCTCTACCAAACGTCGGAGTGTATTTCAATCGACAATGCGATATTGGAGGTGGCCGACAACGTGCTCGTGATCCGTGCCGATATGTCGTGGGACGACGTGGGCAGTTGGCTGGCACTCGACCGTCTGCGCCAATCGTCGATGGAAAACAACATTACAATTGGAAACTCCATTGAACTCGACTCATTCGACATGACGGTGTATAACGAAACGGACGATCTGGTTTGCACGTACGGTGTGTCTGACCTGGTGGTCGTCCGAACGGACAAGGTGACTCTGGTCGCGCACAAGTCGCGCATTCCAGAGATTAAGAACCTGATCGACCATCTGAAATCCGATGAACGCCTCGCCGATTACCTGTAACCTGAGCCCGATGCGCTTCTCGCTCCACCGTGGAGGCGTCAGTGTCGTGCTGGCGTTGTTGGTGATGCTTGCCGGTTGTGCCGGGAATGGATCGTCGGGACGGAGCAGCGAATTCGATCCGTTTGGGTTCCCGCGTGAGGATACCGTGGTGACGGCCGGTGTTGTGGGTGAGCGACCGGTGCCGCGTCGCACGCCGACCGAACAGGCGTCACGCGTGATTCCGCAGATGGAGACCGAGACGGAAACCATCATTCGCGTTCAGTTCTACACCACGACTAATCACCGGGAAGCGGAAGATGTTCTGGGCCGGGCCAGCGGGGTACTGAACGTGCCCGTGGCGATGGAGTTTGACACACCGTATTACAAGTTAATGGCCGGACCACTCCCCACCCGAGAGGCGGCCGACAAATTGGCTCTGCGTCTACGGGCGATGGGGTATGAGGCGGCCTGGGTTGTGCGAGAGCACGTATCGGCACCCCCGAAATAGTGAGTTCACGGCGCATCATTCGATTCGAGCGACCCCGGCCCTCCGGAACCGCCGTTCATGCGCTGGTGCGTCGTCTTCGCGACGATGCTCTGGCGGTTGCTCCAACGGAGACTCAGTATGCCCTCTGCGCCCTGGCAACCTCGGATGCGGCAGTTGAGGCCGTTCGCCGGCTTAAGGGACGACAGGGAGACCGTCCGTTTTCTGCGTTTTTTCGTCATTCCGACGATTTGCGCCACTGGGGTATACGAGTGCCGGGATACGCCGTTGCACTGGCCGAGTGTTTCTGGCCGGGGCCGATAACCCTGGTATTGCCCGCCAAGGGCGCGCTGGCCCGTCGCCTGGGATCGCCGGGAAGCGCGGGCGTACGTATCTCGCCCGAGCCGATCATTGTGAGAATGCTCGACAAGCTCGATGGGCCCGTAATCGCGACCAGTGCGAATCCATCGGGAGCGAACATGTCGACCGCGCGGGAAAACCGCTGGCTGCGATCTTTGGCGGAAGCGGGTGAGATCGTCTGGCTGCGGCCCGGGCGATATATCCGGCAGACGCCGTCGACCGTGGTCGATTGTACGGGATCGACTCCACGCCAACTGCGGGCCGGGGCGATCTCCAGCAACGACTGGAAAAGGGTGCTGAGCTGATACGGTCTCGATGCAATAAATGCCGAAATCGGCAACGAAAAATGCAATCTCTACTTCCGAAACGAAGTCTATTTCATTTGAATACAACCTATGATGGCTAAATCCGATCCTCATGAGCCGTACCGAGTGCTGTATTTATGCAGCGGGAACACCTGTCGCAGTCCGATGGCCGAGGGCGTTCTGCGAAAATTGGTCCAAGAAATGGGGGACAGCGCCCCGCCGATTGAATCGTTGTCGGCCGGTACGCTGGGATTGTCCGGGACGGAGGCGGCGTTGTATTCGATCGATGTGTGCGCCGAACATGGGATCGATATTCGCAGTCACCGGTCACAGGCCGCCACCCGAAAGCTCCTGGAGCATGTCGATTTGATCATGGCGCTGGCCGCCGAACACCTTCACTACACACTTGATATGGGTATCCCGGAGGACAAGGTGTACCTGGTACGCGCCTTTCCCAGCCAGGACGGTGACATGGCGGAGCTGTCGATTCCCGATCCGATTGGTGGCCCGCGTGAGGCCTATGAGCAGGTCTTTTTTCAAATCGAGGAAGCATCACGTCGCCATCTGCCGGACATTGTCAAGCGCGCGACTAGAAAGCAACAGGGTTAACGAGGACTGAGACCCCGACGTGGCATCAACTTGCAGACAGAGTAAACGATTCCGCGCCGGCCGTTCCCGTTGCGGCATGTTGCTCGTCCTGCTTGTTTTGATAGGATCCGGTCCGGCTACCGCGCAAACGGTGGAACAGCCGGTGATGCTCGGCGCCGATACCACGCAGGATTCGGCTGCGATGATGCCACACGTGCGGATGCCGGCCCATTGGGTGGATTCCGGGACTGGCCCCTGGCCGTATCGTCCCCTGACCAATTACGCGTTCGGCGTGGCCGAAACCCTCTGGTACGACGTCGGTTGGCAGTCGATTGTCGCCGGGAAGGGTA
Organism: uncultured Ignavibacteria bacterium; assembly: GCA_964440935.1. Classification (GTDB taxonomy): domain Bacteria; phylum Zixibacteria; class MSB-5A5; order WJJR01; family WJJR01; genus WJJR01. The sequence continues at coordinate 27,426 of CAYTTY010000030.1, forward strand.
AGATGTATGTTAATGAGCCGATCGACACCAACGGGCATCTGTGTTATCCAATCTATTCGACCGTGAAGTCGACTCCGTTTTTCTCGGCGTTCTTCCGTGTCGATGACAGTGCGGTCACGCTCATGGATGTGCGTCAGATGTATCCGGTGCGGTTTGAGAAGTACCTGCGGGAAGGCAAATACGAATCCGACCGCATTGCCGACTTCGATCCGGAATTTGGATTGGCGTATACGCCGAAAGATACCATCGTCATTCCGCCGTATGTGCAGGACGCGCTGTCGTTGTTGTATTACGTGCGCGCGTTGGAACTCGAACCGGGAACTGACATTCAAGTCGAGAATTACAGCGGCAAGGAGGTCTATACGCTCACGGTTCGCATACTCCGGCGTGAACGCATCAAGGTGAAAGCGGGGACATTCAGCACGCTGGTGGTTGAACCGCTGCTGCAGGCCGCCGGGTTGTTTAAGCACGAAGGCAAACTCACGGTGTGGCTGACCGATGATCGCTTGCATCTGCCGGTGTTGATGAAAAGCAAAGTGCTCGTCGGTTCGATCGTGGCCGAACTCACGGATTATCGCCTGGGACGCATCCAACGGTTTCGAGATGAGCCCGAATAAACCCTATGATCTGACCACGCTGAAGCGGATCGAGGCGCGGAAACGTCCGTCGCTCGTCGATAAGTCGCACTTTGCCAAACCACCGAAACGGTCGGATGCGGCGTCGGCATTTGTGCGCAACCTGCCCGACTTCCTCAAGGCATCGGATTGGCGGGTGCTGCTCGATGCCATTGCCAACGCCCGGCGCAAGGGAAAGCCCGTTTTCTGGATGCTGGGTGCGCATGTGATCAAATGCGGCCTGTCGCCGGTACTCTTAGACCTGATGAAACATGGTCTGGTGGATCTGCTGGCCTTTAATGCCGCCGGGGCGATTCACGATCTGGAAGTGGCGCATTTGGGATACACTTCCGAGGATGTCGCAAGCGGTCTCGATAATGGCCAGTTCGGAATGGCGCGCGATACGGCGGAGTGGTTTGCCGAGGGCGTCACATGTGCTGCAACGCATGCGACGGGTCTGGGCGAAGGGATTGGCCGGGCGATTCTCAAGTCTAAAGCGCCAAACAAGCGGTTGTCGCTGTTCGCACAGGCGGTTAAAGCTGATGTCCCTGTCGTAGCCTTTCCTGCGATTGGAGCCGAAATCGTGGCTCAGCATCCCGAGTATGACGGCGCCAAAGTCGGTGCGGCCGCACACCGGGATTTTCGCATTCTCGCCGAGCAGTGCCGTGCATTGAATGCCGGCGGTGTGGTGTTGCATTTTGGCTCCGCCGTCATTCTGCCCGAAGTGTTTCTGAAGGCGCTGACCGTGGCGCGCAACCGCCACGCGGTACGCAACCTCACGACCGCCAATTTCGATATGATCCAGCACTATCGTCCCAATATGAATGTTGTGAACCGTCCGACGCAGTCCTCGGGTCGAGGGTTGACGTTTACCGGTCATCATGAACTCATGCTTCCGCTGCTGGCCTGGTCGGTCAAGGGAGCGCTACGGCTGTAATGACACTCAATGGACAACCACAGAGACTCTCCGTCGACGACCTCGTTTGTCGAACTCTCCGGCAACTATGAGTATCTTACCGAGGGATACTATCGGTGCCAGGATGCGGAATTGCAGGGCTATGATCGTGTCATTCCGCGTTGCATCGACGCGCTCGATGCGTACGTGGTCCCGGTGGCGTTGGAGAAGGCCCACCTGGCCGGCATTCCGATTCCGGAATGGTATCTGACAAACGAGTACTTTCCGCCGCCGGCGGTTGTGTATGGTGTCAATCCGTTCACGCGCAAGTTCGCTGTCGTGTTTACGGAGGAGGAACGGGACCGCGCGGCGAAGCAACTGACGTGGAATTACAAGTACACCATCTGTTGCCAACGAATCACCAGCGAGGTTGAGATAATCGAATTTGCCATGGTTGATGGGCGCACGGCGCGGCCGGATATGGCCGAGATGGCACGCCGCGTCCATGATGTATTCCATTTGCCGATGGGCAATATCCGTGTTTTGAAGACCGGTTCGGTCATTCAGCTATCGGCCCTCGAGTTGCTGCCCACTCGCACGCTCGGGTCACAGGAACGTCAGTGGCTGACGGCACTAACGTCCAGGATCAGCCGGCATGGGTAGGCTTGCCGTTTTTGTCGAACGCTATACCATTTCCCGGTCGTGGGAATTGGAAGCGCTGCTGCGTTTTAAATCGGCGGCCGAAGAACGCGGCCACGAATTGCATTTTTTGTTCCGCCCGGAGCTGCGCAAGATTCCGCGCTTCGATGCCGTTTTCATTCGGGCCCTGACTGACCCGTTGAATTCATCATTCGTGGCGGTGCGCATGGCCGAACTGCACGGATTACCGGTCATCGACGATTCGCAATCGATCATCATCTGCTGCGACAAGATCTTCATGTATCGCCGGCTGATGCAGGCACATGTGTCGATGCCGCGCACGGTGATGCTTGACGGCGATGAGATCATCCCGTCGCGAGCGGAGCAGTTGTTCGCCGAATTGGGGCCGGAGCTCGTGCTGAAGGCACCAAGTTCAAGCTTTTCGTCGCATGTGGACAAGGTCCATAGCCCTGATGAGTTCGTCAGGGTTGGGCAGCGGTATCTCCACCGCGCCGAACGGATCGTGGTGCAGGAATTCGTTCCCAGCACGTTTGACTGGCGCGTCGGTGTCCTGGCCGGCGAGCCGTTGTATGTGTGCCGGTATGTTATTCCCGATGAGACCTTCAAGATTCAGGCGGTGATCAACGGACATGTGACCACGGCGCGCGTGGAGAGCCTGCCGCTTCACGAGGCGCCTCCCAGGGTGATTGAGACGGCGGTCGATGCCGCACGCGCCATTGGGCAGGGACTGTATGGTGTCGACCTTAAAGAGACGGTTCGCGGGGTCATCACGATCGAGGTGAACGACAACCCGACAATTAATGCCGAGGAGGAAGACCGTTACGCTCCGGACATTTACCGCCGCATCGTTTGCCATCTGCTCGAAGGCGATCAATGGGGCCGTGATGAGCCTGCACGTGGTGTCCTGCCGTTGCCGGATGTGTCATCGCCATGATTCGAAGCGCGACCACCAATGATATTAAGCAACTCGTCGAAATTGAAAACGATGCGTTTGAGTACGACCGGTTCAGCCGCGAGCAGTTTCAGCATTTGCTGACGCGTGCGCATGCGCTGGTGCTGGTTGACCAGGACGACGACCGTTCGACGATTGGCGGGGATGCCGTCCTGTTATTCCGCCGTGGGACATCGACCGCTCGTCTGTACTCCATTGCCGTTCGTTCGAGTCACCGCGGGCGTGGGGCCGCGCGACGTCTGCTGACTGCCTGTGAAAATGCCGCAATGGAACGGGACTGCCTGACAATCCGCCTGGAGGTGGCCGAGGACAATGCGGCGGCGCGAGCCCTCTATGAATCGGTTGGTTATCGTGAATTCGACGTCGTTCCCGATTACTACGACAACGGTTCGGCGGCAATCCGGTACGAGAAGTTCATTGTACCGCACCCCAGCCCGGAGACGGTACCGGTGCCGTTCTACGCACAGTCGCTGGATTTTACATGTGGTGCCGCCAGCCTGTTGATGGCCTTGCGCCGGTTCGATTCAACGATTGAACCGACCCGCGAGATGGAACTCGATCTGTGGCGTGAATCCACGCTGATTTTCATGACCTCAGGAGTCGGAGGTTGTGGCCCATTTGGGCTGGCGGTTGCGGCCCTACACCGAGGGTTCCAAGCGGAAATTTACATGTCACATGATGCGGTGCCGTTCATTGAAGGTGTCCGATCGCAGGACAAGAAAGAAGTGATGACGATTACGCATCACCAATTCCGTAAGCGGACGCGTGACATGGGAGGACGGGTCGTCATTGGTGAATTCGGTCTGACCGAGGTGATCGCTATGATGGATCGCGGCTTCGTGCCGGTTGTTCTGGTCAGCGGATACCAATTGATCGGCGAGAAAGTTCCCCATTGGGTCGTCGTAACCGGCTATGATGACCGATACCTCTATCTCCATGACCCGTATGTTGACGAAGGGGCGAGTACCGCCGACAGCATCAACCTGCCCATCCGTCGCAAAGACTTCAATCGCATTCAACGGTACGGGAAGGGCCAGCAGCGAGCGATGGTAGCTATCGGCCCGCGTGGTTAAATGAAGTTCCCAGGAGGTCAGATGGCCAGGGACGGCTATGCGACGCTTGACGCGTACCACGGGCGTCGTTGCCCGTGGATAGCGCCCCTGCGGGCCAGGCTGTCTGGAATCTCTTCCCTGTCGGAGTTTCGTTTCCCGCCGATAGTCTAAACAGTTGTACCCACAGGAGATCGGACCTATTTTCTCTTGGCTCCCGATGAGTAATTGATGAGCTTTGGACCGTCACTGATGGATGAGCCTAAGTCGATCGGCAAATACAAGATTGTCCGTACCCTTGGCGGCGGCGGCATGGCCAAGGTCTATCTGGCCACCGACCCCAATGGCGCACGCGTAGCACTCAAAGTTCCTCACAGCCACTACGCCAACGATCCCGAGTTCCGGCGGCGGTTGCATGCGGAGAAGGACGCGCTGTGCCAGCTCAACCATCCCTGCATCGCCGTTTTCAAGGACTTTCACGATGATTGGGATCCGCCGGTTCTGGCGATGGAGTTTGTCGAGGGGCAGACCCTCGATGATTTGCTCGATGAGCATGATGGCCCACTGCCGACGCCGCGTGCGTGCCAGATTCTGATTCAAATCGCCGAGGCGCTGGCCTACTGCCATAAAGGTGGGATCATCCATCGGGACATCAAGCCGGCCAACATCCTGATTACCGGGGCCGATCATGTGAAGGTCAGCGATTTCGGGATTGCGCGTCTCAAGGACGTGCCGTCGCTGACCCATGCCGGCACGGTCGTGGGCAGCGGTCACATCATGGCGCCCGAGCAGTGGCGCGGTGAGAAGCTGACGGCGCAGGTGGATATCTATGCGCTGGGCACCATCGCGTATCGGTTGCTGACCGGACGGTACCCGTTTGAAGGTGGCATCCCCGAACTGTCGCATGCCCATTGCAACGAACACGCGCCGGCGCCGCGCACGCTCAATCCCGATCTGGCGCCACCGCTCTCCGATTTGATTTTGGCGTGCCTGAACAAGAATCCGAAACGCCGCCTGTCGAGCGCCGATGAGTTCATCAGCCGGATCGCCAAACTGCGTCCGCTCCTCGATGTGTATGAACGCTATCGGTTCGAAGACGAAATCGGCCGTGGATCGATGGGTGTCGTGTTCCGCGCACGTCGGCGTGGTGACGGGATGAAGGTTGCCATCAAAACGCTCGATCAGCGCCTGACCGATGATACGCTGCTGTCGCGGTTGAAATCCGAGGCCGCGATCCTGGCTCGTCTGAATCATCGATTCATCTGCAAATTGATCGAGACGCGCGAGAGTTTCCTCGTCATGGAGTACGTGGAGGGCGAGCCGCTCTCCGACATTCTGCACAAGTCGAACGGGCTGCCGGTCAATGAAGCAGTGACGTATTTCCGCGACATTCTGGAGGCGGTCGGGGCGGCACATCGGGAAAACATCATCCACCGCGACCTGAAACCATCGAACGTGATCATCACCGACGATCCGATCGCACGGCATGCGATCGTGATGGATTTTGGTATTGCCAAGTTGGTCGGTTCCTCGGGGATGACGCGGACGTCGGAAGGCATCGGTGCGATCCCATACAAGGCGCCGGAGTTGTGGCACCGTCAGACGCCGGGCCTCCGTTCCGATGTCTACGCCCTGGGGGCGATGTTCTACGAGATGCTGACGTCGCAATACGCGTTTCCGGGTGTCGAGATTGAAGACTTTCGCGAGCAGCATCTCAATCATCCACCACAGGAACTGCCACCGCAGATTCTTGCCACGAATCCGGAGTTGGGTGCATTTATCGCCAAGTGCCTGGCGAAGGAGCCGGAGGACCGCTACGCGTCGGTTGATGAGATGTACGTGGCGCTGAGCAACGTGGTCGCGACCATGCCGTTTACCGCGCCGCAACTGCCTAAGGTCGATCCGGTTGATGATGTCGATGAAGCGTCGAAGACGGTGTTCATCACGCCCAGTACCAGTCCGATCAATCGCACGACTGCTTCGTATGCCGATACGAGACCAAAAGCTAAATCAAAAGGATTGATGCTGGCCGCCGCAGCCATTCCTGTATTGGCGGTGATTTTGTGGTTCACGGTCTTCTCTGGTTCCGATCAATCGACTCCCACGACGGAAGCAGAACCGTCGTCGTCTTCTACACTCGAACCGACGGAGGAGATGGCGGCGGGTATGTCCGGTGGTGAGTTGGCAGTGACTGATACACTCGAGTCCGCCGCGAGCACGGCAAACAACGATGCGCTTGCTGATCCGGAACTGGATATGACGACAACAGACGCAGACCTCGTCGTGCGCGCGGATGAGACGTCGTCAGAATCAATTGCGAATAGAGCGGATGAGCCCCCCGCGCCGGCTTATTCGCTAGTTGAACTGCGGCCGGTTCCCGACCGCGGTACGCGCTGCATCATCAGCGGCCACGATTACGGAACCAACCGTGATGTACGATTGAATCCGGGAACGTATCGTTTGCGCGTCGTGAATCCGGAGTATCCGATGTTTGAGAAGTCGTTTCGTCTATCGGAACGGGATACGGTGATTGACATTAATCTGGCCGATCACTTTGCCAATCGCCGTCGTGTTGAATTGCGACTGGCGCTGAGTCCGCGATCGAGTGACGTGGCGCTCGATCTGGCGCTCAATGGGGCCCCCCGGCAGTTCACATCATTTCCGGTCACGAACCTGTCGGTGCTCTCCGGCAAGTGGATGTTCGAGACGCGCCTGCGGAACCAGAGTGGCGGCGGTGACTTAGTCGTTGATTCGTGTGTTTCGTTTCCCTATGGTGGCGGGCCGCGAGTGGTGATCTCCGGCAGACAACGTGAGATTGATTTCGGTGGCAGGGAATGGGAAGGGAAACGACTGATTCCCATTCAAGTGTATTGGTCCAGACGCTGACCGAATGCGGAAAGGACAACGCATGACTGTGATGGTGAAACGTCGAATCGCACCGATCGTCACTTTGGTTTACTTGTGGACGATGATCCAGTCCTCGACCGGTTTGGCTCAGACCGCGGGTTGCTCGTTCGACGAAGCGAATCCGTCGATTGACAACGCGCGCACCAGCTTCCAGATCTTCGATTTCCAATGCGCCGAAGCCGAACTCCAAGCGGTGCTGCAGCAGGAATCGTTGAGTGTCGAGGAACAGGCGAACGCGCACATGCTGCTGGCCGCGGTCTATTACGAGATGTTTCAGGACGAATCCGAGCGGCGCGCCAAAATCCTTGCCCAGTTCAAAGAGGCTTTCAAGTCGTACCGCGAGTGGCGCGGGGAACTCGATATTCAGTCGCCCGAATTCCGCGAATTGATGGAAACGGCGCGCGCGGCCGTTGAGGAGGAGCAGGACGAGTCGGAACCACCGGTCATTGCACGCGAACCGGTGGCGTCATCGAAAGAGAAAGACGGTGGCAGCAAAAAGTGGCTGCTGATCGGTTTGGGGGCGGCCGTGGTCGTTGGTGGGGTGGCACTGGCTGCCGGCGGTGGAGGTGGTGACGGCAACGGTGGTAGTGGTACGACGCTACCGGATTTCCCAAATCATCCCAGTGATCACTGAGTGCCGTGACAGAGAGTGATCGGAGATACGGTGAATAGCTGAGGCGCTGGATGTTTCACAATCGGAGGGTGATCGTGACAAGGACAGCCCGTAGAGTTCATGAGAACAACCGCTGGGACATTGTCATAGTGATCGTAGTGCTCGCCACCGTGCTGCTACCGACAACCGGTTTCGCGCAAATCGATACGCTCGGTATTGACGGTTTTGAAGGAGAGTTCCCCGGGAGTTTCTGGCTCATTGACAATAGCAATGCCTTCAGTTCGGCGAACTGGGGAACCAATACGGCTCGCGCACAAACGGGAAATTGGAGCGTGTTCTGTGCCGATCCGGGCGACGATGCCGCGACTGTCTACCGGGACAGTATGTACACAGTCCTACAGCATCATGATCTGTCGCTGGTTGGCTATGACAGCGCGTGGGTTGATTTCAGTGTGTGGTTGAATACCGAAGAAGAGATTGAGATCGACGGAACAACATTTCGCGACATCTTCTACGTATTCGTGCGCGATGAGTCGGGAGATTGGTATGAACTGTATCGTCAAAGCGGTAGCCGGCAGTTTTGGGAGGACATTAGACTGCCGTTGCACCAATTTGTCGGACAGTCGGGTCTGATCCTGAGTTTTGAATTTTTCAGCGACATTTCGATTGTGCCGCCGTCTCCGTCGGGTGTGTGGATGGACGATTTCCTTCTGAGGGCGAAGACGGTTCCCAAAGCCGATTTGGAGATTCACGGGCTTTCGGTGACGCCGCTGGAGCTCACGTGGCCGCCGATCATTACCTCGTGTCAATACAGCATCACCAATCAGGGGCCCGAGCCGTTCGGACCGGAACAGGTCCAAGTCGAGTTCTTTGTGTCTCTCGACGACGTGTTTGGAAATAGCGATGACACGAAGGTTGGAGACATTCTGGCTGAGTGGTCATTTGGTGTGAATGAAACCAGCCCGCGTCAATTGCTGGCCGGGGGTCTTGAGGGGATGGTCCGATTGTGGCCGCAAAGCCTGAGTGATGGTGATTACCACATCTTCGCGCGCATCAATTACCTCCAGACGGCGACGCTTGATCCCAACCCCAATAACAATTATGCCCGGACGCCGGCACCAGTCGCGTACACCTTCGCCGAACAGCATTCCGTCACCATCGAAACATCTCCACCCGGCTTTCCGATAACGATCGAGGGCAGGGCGGAATCGACACCGCAGACGTTTACTGTCAGCGACGGTGATTCATTCGGTTTGGGCATTGACGAGTTCCATCCCGGAAGCACCGGTGTGCGTGACCGATTCGAATCGTGGAGCGACGGCGGTGAGCGGGTGCATACGGTGACGCCCCTCGGGGACACTACGCTGACCGCTACTCTCGTTCGCGAATTCCTTCTTACCATGCAAACAAATACGGATGCCGGCGGAGCAGTCACTCCGGCGGAGAATGGCTGGTATCCGGCGGGCGGCAGTTTCACGATTTCCGCCAGTCCACGTACAGGCTACCGATTTGTCGACTGGGTCGGCGAGGGCCCGGGATCGTACAGCGGAACGGACAACCCTGCGACAATCACCATGGACGGACCCATTACGCAGACCGCGAATTTTACGGTGTCGCCTCTGGTTGCAAATTACCAGGGATCGGTCGTGGAAACCATGGTGCCGCAAAACCGCGCGCTGCGAGTATCGTTCGCCGGTGGGCAGGCCGGCGTTGCCGGGACCGTGTTTCATCGTGCGGGTGGACAACAGAATTTCCAGTCCGCGCAAATGTTCAGTCCATCACCCGGTACACTGGAGTATGTTCTCACCGACGGCCATTTCGGCATTCGCGGAGTGGAGTACTACTTTGAGGTTGATGATGGCCAGACCTCCCTCCGGTTACCGGGCGGCGACAGTGTCTATGTGTTTCGTACGCAGTTGAGCGACGTGACAATTGTCACCACGGTCGATCAGCAGTATCAGATGATCGGTTTTCCCTTTCTTCCCAGCCCGGCCACGGTGACGTCTATCTTCGATGAGATTGACGACACGTCCGATGACGGCTGGCGCTTCGGACGCTGGAACGCGACGACCAACAGCTACGACGCATTTCCGCGCTTGAGTTCGGCGGTTCGCAACCATGGGTATTGGCTGATCACGAAGGGCGCGTTTACAATCACATCGGATGGCGTCTCCTCGGTTCCGAACGATCTTCAGGGGGCACAACGGTTTGCCTCCATTCGGTTGGACCAGGGATGGAATCAGATCGCCAATCCGTTTGCCTTCGACGTTGCGGCCTCGGAGGTCGAATTCGATTCCGGAGTCGAACAGGTGTTTCATGAATACGTGTCGTCCGACGGGTCGTACCGTATGGCGTCCACCCTCCGTCCGTTCCGAGGTTACTGGATCTACAATGACGGTACCGACAATGCCGCCATCCGGATTCCGTACGAGCAGTCCGGCGGTGCAGTCATTGCGGATTCGGACACTGACAATGAGAGCGATGAATCATGGTCGGTGTCGTTGGCTGTCAGCAGCGGCGACCGTCGCGACGTCGACAACCGTGTTGGTGTCCGAACGGACGCGAGTGACCGCTATGACGCATTTGACCGCAGTGAGCCACCCGTAATTGGTCAGCATGTGTCGTTGGCGTTCGAATTGCGCGAAGAAAATGGAAAGAGCCGCGCGCTAACGCACGACTACCGTGCCGCTCAGATGGGTGCCTACGCGTACGATGTTGTCATTCACAGCAACACCGGCGAGCCGGTGACGATGACGGCCAATCTGAGCGGGTTGCCGGCTCGTTTGCGCGCCGTCCTGGTCAATCCCCATGGGTCTGAAACTTTCGATTTGAGGGCATCGAGTGACGTGACATTGCCAAGTCTTGGCACGCACGGCGAGGCGCGATACACCTTGTTGATCGGTACCGATCAGGAACTCACATCAGAAACCAACGATACCCAGTCGATCCCGCGGCAGTTCTCACTGTCACAGAACTATCCGAATCCATTCAACGCGGGAACGGTTATTAGCTACACACTGACTGAGAGCGAACACGTCGACCTGTCGATCTACGATGTCCTCGGCCGCCACATCACAACTCTCGTCTCTAAGCAGACCGGGCCGGGCGTACATCAAGTCGAGTGGAACGGACGCGATGCCCGCGGCCAATCGGTTGCCAGCGGTGTGTATTTCTATCGGCTGAATGCGGGTGTCAACTCCGATGTGCGGAAGATGATGGTGGTGAAGTAGAGGCTCCTCAAATGGATGCTGAGATCGCCCGGTGAGGTTGAATGTCGGGCGACCATGAGCGCGCGCCGAGCCGGGGCTCGGCGCTCCGTTTTTTCACCGCGGGCCCGCCCCTACCCTAGCGTCGTGATCATCGCGTCGAAGTGCAATTACCAAACGAGATAAATGTCAATAGGCGGCTGAAACCAGCCGCCCGCTTGGCTTTGTTTGTAGCGGAGTGCCCTAGAATGCACCCTGCAATTGGTAGCGGAAGTCCTGTACCTCGGCGTTCTGACGCAGGTTGTTGAACCAGTTGTTATAGACCAACTGCTGCTTGGCGCCCATGGTGGCATTGAAGATCGAATCGCGCTTGTCAGCGTACAGTTGCATGTCGGCAGTCCGGCGATCAATGAGTCTCAGAATCGCGGCGCCGAACTCGGTCTTAAACGGTTCCGACAGCGGGTTCTCCTCGGTGAGGGTAAAGGCAACACCGCGGAAATTCGGATCGGCGCCGAAGGGCCGGACCTGATCATACCGTCCGAAATAGTTGGTACTGTCGTAGGTGATTGCCATCGATTCGGCCGCTTCCGCGAGGGTCATCATGCCGCTGCTGATATCCGAATGCGCGGAGACGAGGGCCTCGTAGGCGGCCTCGGTCCGAGCCTCCGTATTGAGCTGGCCAAGAATTGTATTCATCACCTCGTTGAACGATGAGATACCGGCCGATTCCTGCCTGCTCACTTCGACCACAACGTAACGTTGCGGAGTGTCGAACGGATCGGAAATGGCGCCTTCGTCGGCGGTGAAGGCGAATTCGTTGATCATCGGTTCGGCGCCAATCCCACGCATTCCCTCATCATCCTCAAACCACCCGCTTGACGCGACCGGCAGGTCGGCAATCTTGGCGGCGGAATCGAGCCCGAACTGACGGGCGTCGTTGGCAATCTGTTCACCGCGAATGCGGAGGTCGGACATGGTGGTTGATGACACGTCGATGCGCATGAGAATGTGAGACGCATTGACCTGGACGGAGTCTCCCTCGCCGCGCTTCCCATTGGACTTGATGACATGGTACCCATACTGCGTCAGCACGGGATCGGATACTTCGCCCGAATCGAGGGCAAACGCCGCCTGTTCAAACGGAGGAACCATCGCGCCTTCGCCGAACCATCCGAGGTTGCCGCCCTGCTGCGCGGTTTGATCGTCCGAGTAATTGCGCGCCAGTTCGGCGAAATTCTCGCCATTCCGAGCCCGTTCGGCCAGGGCTTCCATATCGCGCCGCACTTCAATGGTATCATCCACAGACGGCGTCTTTGACAGCGTCACAAACCGCAGTTGTGCCCGATCTTCGTGGTGGAACTCGTTCTGATTTTGCTCGTAATAGGCCAGGGCTTGAATCGAATCGGCCCGGGGAACGGAGTCGCGGTAGTTGGACGCCGGCGCATGCAGGTAGCGTACGCGCACCTGCTCGTTGGCGGCTTCATACAGTTCCTTGACTTCCGGGTCATTGACCCGCGCCACAGACGTTACATACTCCACGACCTTTTGCTGCAGCACGCGGGGCCGTGTGAGCGCCTCGATTTGCAGCCACAGTTGCGGATTCGGCGATTGATACGCCTGCAAGTACTTGCTGTAGTCAAACTGGCCGTCGGTCTGAAAATCAGGGACCTGCTGAACTTCCTGAGGCGGGAATCGCCGGAGGTGCTGTGCCAGCTCGCTGTTCGTGACCTCGAGGCCCTTTTCGTCGATGAGTTTGCGCATCAACACTGAGTTGACCATCTGATCGAACACTTGCTCGCGGATTTGCTGGGCCTCTTCCTCGGTGATTTCGCTCTGGCCTTGCTGTTGCCGCTGTTGCAGCGCATTTTGATAGCGGAAGGAAAACTCGTCCAGACTGAGTTCTTCACCGGCGACCTCACCGATGACCCCCCGTTGGGCGGGGCGGCTGGTGAAATCCATACCCCAGGCGAAGACAATCGTGGCGACAAAGGCGGCAATCACGAGCAGCATCAACGGCTTCGTGCCCGCGCGCATTGCTTGCATAACCATGGTGCAACAACTCCCTTTCGAATACGTTTTGCGCCCGGCGGCGCATCCTGCCCATCGACAGGTTATACTCTTCAATCGGCAAAGACGCTCCAGGCATCAGCCCGGAGCGACCTCTGAAGATAATCGCAATTCTCCTGAATCGCTAACGATTTCCCGGACAATCCTCGTCAGTTCTCCCTGCCCCATTGCCATAACTTGTTGACAGACTGGATGCGCCCCGGTATGGTCGGAGCCATGGGACGTATCGTACTGACATTGGCGGTCTTATCCCTGGCTGTTGGACTGCCCGGGGTCGCCGAGGCGGTCGACAGTCCGTCCGGCCGATATGTCTGGCCGTTGGAGGGTTACGAAACCCTCAGTTCCGGCTTCTGTGACTACCGCCGTAACCACTACCATGGCGGCATCGATGTCTCAGTCCAGGGGCAGGTGGGTATCCCGGTGCGGGCGGCCGATTCCGGGTACGTGTGGCGGGTGTCGACCTCGTACTGGGGCTATGGCAAGGGCCTGTACATCAAGATGGCCGATGGGCGCATCGCCGTCTACGGGCACCTCTCGGAGTTCGCCCCCAAGATTCGTGAATTCGTTCAGTCCAACCAATATGCTGCCCGGCGCTATCAGCAGAATCTGTGGCCGGTGGCCAATCAACTGCCGGTGAAGCGCGGGGAGATCATTGCGCGGACGGGGCAGACCGGCGCCGGCCCGCCGCATCTCCACTTCGAAATCCGGACAGCCGACAACCGTCCCCTCAATCCGCTGGCGTTCGGTTTTGATAAAACCGATAACAACGCACCGGTCATCAACGCAATTACCCTCGTCCCGAATCAGCCTGTAGATGCCGGTGGTCGGATGACACTAATCGATGGACAGCCTGGACCCAGAACTTATGCGATCTCGAAGGCCGGTGACGGCTGGGGGGTGAACGATACACCGATCATTGAGGGCCGGGTGGGCGTTAGTGTGAAGACCAAGGACGTCGTCGATTCGCCCAAGTACACGCATTCCACCTATGCGTGCCGGATGTACCTCAACGATGTGCTCTTTGCTGATGTGCGGCACGATTCGTTCGATTACAGCGATACGCGTTTGATTAACCTGGAGCGCGAGTACGATGGGCCGTGGGGCTATCACGAGCGGCCGGTACGGCTCTTCCGGCTGCCGGGGAACCGATTGTGGCATTACACGACGCTGGTCAACGATGGGTGGATCGAGATCGGAGAATCGGCCGTTCCGGGAACCAACGATCTGCGCATCGTTGCCGAGGATGTTAGCGGTAATGCGACGACCGTCACGCTTCAGTTTGTCATGAGCGAGGCTGCGCCCGATCCGATCACGGCAACCGACAGCGCAGACGCCGGCCACAGACATGCCGCCTCTATGAATGCAGCCGAGTGGGTGATTGGTGGCTTGGCGCTACAATTCGATAATAGCGCGTCGGCGCCATTGTGCTTTGCCGACGTGTCGAGTACGATGCCGTTGCCGGTAGCGCGTTCGGCCGCCAATGGCTGGTATGCCTGGGTGCCTGCGTTGGCCGTGGCCGATACAGTGTGGCTGGGCGCTTCCGAGAGTCGCACACCGATTCCACTCGGATGGCAGGCGGTATCGTCGCTCGACGGGGGAGAGGTCGTTGCCGACGAGGGGCGTGCAGCGGCCCGGTTCACAGCGGGCGACCTGTATTATTCGTCGTTTTTCACGTTCGAGACGAGCCCGGTGCCGAAGAAAGCGTCGCAGGCTGTCTCGCCATTGTATGAATTGTCTCCGGTGAATGTGCCGTTTGCCCATGCGGCGCGCCTGACAATCGCTGCGGACGATCCGGCCCATGCCTCCAAGACGGCGGTGTACCGGTATCGGCAATCCAATAAGAGTTGGTCGTTCATTGGGGCGGATCGGGATGATAACGGACACGTCGGTGGCGACATTGACTATCCGGGCGCGTTCGCGCTGCTGGTAGACGAGACACCTCCCACCATTCGCCATGTCCGCCCCGGACGCGGACAGCAAACGCGCGAGCGCCAGCCAACGATTACCTTCGAGATGTTCGATGATCTGGCCGGTATCGGCAGCGATGCCGATGTGGTCATGACCATCGACGGTGAGTGGACACTTGTCGAGTACGATGTTGACACGCACCAGGCCAAGGCCACACCACGGAATCCGCTCGACGTCGGCCAACACCGGGTGGAGATTTCCGCGACGGATCGCGTGGGAAACACGGAGACCTTCCTGCGCATTCTGCACATTGTGAAGTAACCACCGACGGCTGACTGCCATGCTGCCGCTCAAAGACGATAACCCGACTTATCACATGCCGGTGCTGACGGTCGCGTTGATCGCCATCAATGTGTTCGTGCATTTATACCAGATGTCGCTGGGTCCGGAGGCGCGGCTGTTTGTGGTCCAGTTTGGGCTGATTCCGTATGAACTTGTCCATGGGGTTGAGTTAACGCCGCAATTGGCGATGCCAAGCTCACTCAATGTCATCACGAGCATGTTTGTGCACGGCGGTTTGTTTCACCTCGGCGGCAACATGCTCTATTTGTGGATATTCGGAAACAACGTCGAAGACGTGCTGCGGCCGGTGCACTACGTGGTGTTCTATGTGTTGTCGGGTATCTTCGCGTCGCTGTTATTTGTGGTGACCGGACCGGACACGCAGGTGCCGTTAGTCGGCGCATCGGGAGCGGTCTCAGGAGTGCTTGGAGCCTACGTTGCCCGTTGGCCGAAAGCACGCGTGCTTACATTGATCTTCTTCGGTTGGTTCATTCGTGTTCTCTGGATTCCGGCGATGTTTGTGCTGGGATTGTGGTTTCTCATGCAGTTGCTGTTTTCCCTGCCCACCTTGGGGGCGCCCAGTTCGGGTGGGGTGGCGTACATGGCGCACGTTGGCGGATTTGTGTTCGGGTTTGCGTACGCCAAATTGTTGCGCCGTAGTTTCGAGCGGTAGCAGGTCGTCCATCCGGAGCACCGAGCACCAATTCGGTGCGGTGCGCAGCCAATACCCCACAATGCCTATCTATTGTAGGTGGGTGCACGGGTGTTGAAACCCGTAGTCATCAGAGATTCGGGGCATACTCCTCACATCACCCCAGCGCCAGCTTGCCGGAACGCCGGTTGATGCGAGTGGGATACTTGCCGGTGAAACACGCGGTGCAGAAGTCTTTACCTGGGTGGTTCGAGTGACTGGTCATCCCTTCCATCGAGAGATAGCCGAGCGAGTCAACGCCGAGATAGCGTTTGATCTGATTGATGCTGCGTGACGCCGCCGTCAGCTCGCCTTTGGTCGGCATATCGATACCGTAGAAGCAGGGCGAGATAATCGGCGCCGATGACACGCGAAAATGCACTTCTTTCGCCCCGGCGTCACGAATCATGCGGACGAGCTTGCGTGCGGTGGTGCCGCGAACGATCGAATCATCGACGACAATCACACGCTTGCCTTTGAGTACACCCCTAACCGGATTGAACTTGATCTTCACATCCAGATCGCGCATGTCCTGGTCGGGCAGAATGAAGGTTCGACCGATGTAGTGATTGCGAATGAGGCCGACTTCAAGTTTGATCCCCGACTCCTCGGAGTACCCCATTGCGGCGGTATTCGATGAGTCCGGCACGGAGATGACAATATCGGCCTCGACCGGATGCTCCCTTGCGAGTTGCCGTCCCAGACGGCGCCGCACCTTGTCGACATTCTCTTCGTAAATCTTCGAGTCAGGCCGCGCGAAATAGATGTGTTCAAAAATGCAGTACGCCTTGCGATTGGCTTTCGGAAGATGGGTCGAGCGCAGTCCCTTCTTGGTGATTGAGAGAATCTCTCCCGGCTGCACATCGCGAATGAACTTGGCGCCGATGATGTCGAACGCACACGTCTCCGATGCCACCACCCAGGTGCCGTTGCGTTTGCCGAGGCAGAGCGGACGAAATCCCAACGGATCGCGCGCGGCGATCAGCGCATCAGCGGTAAGAAAGACAAAGCTGTATGCTCCCTCGACACGGCGAAGGGCATCAGCCAGCCGTGCGGTCACCGTACGCTTTTTCGATCGCGCGTACAGATGCATCACCAGCTCCGAATCGGACGATGTCTGGAAAATGGCGCCACCCGATTCGAGATAAGTTTTCAGTTCTCCGGCGTTGGTGATGTTGCCGTTGTGGGCCGTGGCGAGTTGCTTGAAGCGGAACTTCATCATCAGCGGCTGGGAATTGTCTAAACTGGATGAGCCGGTGGTCGAATATCGGTTGTGGCCGATGGCCGATGAACCGCTGAGGTCGCCGAAGGCATGGTGATCGGGAAAAACATCGGTAACCTCACCCATACCTTTGCGGACCCGCAGTGATTCGCCATCAGATGTAGCGATCCCACACGATTCTTGTCCGCGGTGCTGGAGGGCATAGAGGCCGAAATAGGTCAATTCGGCCGCCCGGCGGTTGCCGAAGATCCCGAACACCCCACATTCGCAGGCCGGTTTATCCAGGTCGATGTGCCCCAAACACTTCGGCTGGGAATAAGAGTCCTCCGCCCGTGTATTCCCTTGAGCACAATGGCTGGAAAAATGACGATGGGCTGTTTTTTGTCTCATAGTCACAGCATTGGGAAACCGCGAATAAACCGTCCAATGTTCCCTCTGTCAAGTCGTCTGGAAGGGATTATTGCCGGGCCCTGTCAGTAAGTCGAGGCCGATGCCCTCGGTCCCGCTTTGGGAGGTGGGGCACAGCAAAGGAGGCAATATGCGTGTGCGAGATCTCGTTACGGCGAGTGTAGCTGTCCTGTTTCTGTTGACGGGCTGTGGGGACGATCACCCGACGGACAGCGATGCCGGATTGGAGACGTGGGATCGGGCTGTGGGGACCTTGGATGACGAATGGGCGTATGGCGTAGCCGTGGCCGAGGATGGCTCCATTGTGGCTGTGGGGTCGCGCGGCCTTCACGATAATGGCGACGCGTTGATCGTGATGACCGATCCCGAGGCGAATCAGCTCCGGGAGTACGTGCATGATCGGTCGGAGCCGTCGGTGCTTTACGATGTCGTGATCACGGCGGACAGCCAGGTCGTGGCGGTGGGGCGTCAGGACCAGGGGGAGGACGGTGCTGCGATTCTGGCGGTCAAGTGCAACCGCGAGGGAAACGAGATTTGGAAGCGCGTATTCCCTTCGAACGGATTTGACGAAGCCAAAGCGGTTGTTGCGCACAGCGACGGTGGAGTGGTGATCGGAGGGACCATATCACGGTCTCGAAGCGAAGACCGTGATTGTCTCGCGATGCACCTCGATGCCAACGGTCAGATCATCTGGCGTCAATGGGCGGGTGATTCGTTACATCAGCAGGGACAGGACATTGTGCCATTACATGACGGGAGCTTTGTCGTGGTTGCGACGGACAGGCAATTCAACAACTATGTATATCCATTTCTCTTCCATGTGGCCGCCGACGGTGCGGCGCTTGGGGAGTGGCCGATCGACCGCATCGTGGAACCCGTTGGCATCGCCGCCACACAGATTTCCGATGGGATGATCATCATGACCACCATCCATGACCGCGGCCACGCCGACGGCGGTGAGCCGGAGAGCGATGAACGCTTCCTGTTCATCGACAACGATGGACACATCGCGCATGAGGACACTACGAAAGACAATAATGGCACGAATGTCATCTACGACATCATCGCACTTTCTACGGGAGGAGCACTCGCGGTCGGGTCGACATCATCGCGTCTGCTCAATGCCTCCGGACGCGATGTCCATGTAGTCCATATCGATGCGTCGCACAATGTCGATGCCACTCGGAGTATTGGCCATCACTCCTTCGACGACGGTTACGCGATCACCGCGTACCCCGATGGGGGGTATATCATTGCCGGGGCGACCCGGTCAATTGGGAATGGAGGGGTGGACATTTATCTGGTGCGGATAGGTGAACATGGTCGAAACAATCAGTAATTCAACCGATCTATGGCATGAGTGATGTTTTAGCTTACGTCCCGTGGACATGCACCATCACCCCGCCGTAGTAGCCACCGACGGCGACGGTGACAGCCACGACGATCAGTAGTAGTAGGTATGCCCACACATGCCGGTGTGGGAACAGTCCCCGCAATCCCAATCGCCAGAACGTTAGAATCGCCAGTCCTCCCGTGGTGATGAATGCCAGGAGTTCGTGCGTCTCGACCAGGTCGTGTAATTCTTCCGTCATCTCCAAGGATTCCTCGGAGACCAATCCGGAGACGACTGAGAAGACCGCGCCGATCAGAGCGATAATTAGGATCGGCGTCGACCCGCCCCAGAAGCCCGCTTCGGTCAACCGTCGCCGGTCGAGAAACCAGCGGCCCCAGTCAAGCGCAAAAGCGGTCAAGGCCAGTGCGATTGGGAAGTGAACAACGAGCGGGTGGACATCCATAGGCATTCCGTGGTATTCTCAAATCACGGCCTGTGCACGGTATCACCGTTCAGGGGAGCCGTCAATAATTACTCCTCCCGATTGCGCAGTGGAGTGTGCATCGCGATTCACATCTGAACGATCGGGGCGCAAACAGAATCTGAGCCGGAGTCGATCAGGCGTCTTGTCTGTAGCTTAAGTCATTGCAATTCTGTCTTTTAGCGCCCTGTTGGGCGTGGGGGCGATAGCGGACGACGTTCCGATGTTCGTGGCATTGGGCTTGCGTTTGAGCGGGTTGGAGAATCGCGAGCTGTGATGGCTCGATTGGTTGCATGTGCCTTATGACCGAGAACCCGAACCCCATCGATTACCGTCAGCGTTACCTTGCGCTCAGCCGTCTGGCTACCGGTGCAGTGCGTGGCGATGCGGTCAGTGTGCTACTGCAATCGGCTGTGGCAGAAGCGGTCGAACAGCTCGGCTTGCTGGCGGGATCAGTCCGGGTGTTTGGTGAGGGCGAGGGTGATCTCGCCGCTACCGCCGCTGGCGACAATACGGCGCAGGAACGTCTGTCGGAATTGGAAAGCACACTCTTGTCGCAGTTGCGCCGCAGTTACTCCGTGCGCTCGTTGTTTATGACACTCGACATCGACGGTCCCGCCGGACTGTTCTCGTATCCCCTCAAATTCGGAGACACGATCATGGGAGCCATTTCCGGTATCGCACGTGGTGAACGCAACCTCGCCCACGAGGAACAGTTTGTCGCCACGATCGCCGCGATGGTGGTGCTGCTTGGACGCGCCACCGGAAGCTGGTCGACTCCGGAAGGCGTGGGCACGCCGTCGGGTGACGATGCGATTCGTACCCGCGCAGTTCTGGAAACTGCGGCCGCAATGAATCATGAAATCAATAATCCGCTGATGGCGGTTATGGGCAACGTCGAACTGCTTCTCCGACGCAGTGAGGGTGTCGATCAATCGACACGTGACAAACTCACCAAAATCCACGAAGCGGCCAGCCGTATTCGCCAGGTGACCCAGGACATGATGCGCATCTCCAACCCGAAGTCGGTACCGTATCCCGGTGGCAGTTCGATGATTGATATTAAGGGGTCTGAGAAGCGGGAGGAGGGCGAGTGATCTCCTCTTGGCTGTTTTGGTTGAGAATCAGCATTTCAACCTAATCGGTTGTAGCGAAACGTCTACGGCTTGTCATCCCCGCTTGCGCACTTCGCGAGAGTGAAGTGCGCAAGCGGGGATTTAGTGTCTTTGTTCCCGACCTCGTTCAAAGTGGATTCTTTCGCGGGAAGGACAGCAAGTGCGAATACTGATGTAGGGTAGCCAGAGAACGTTCACTTACCAGGGGCCATATTGGGGGTGATCCGTCCGCGACGGGTAAGGATGAAAGGACACTCATCTCATGCCCGATCAGACCTCCTGGTGGCGGCGTGTGCTCGCACGCATTGCGCCACCGCCCGACACCTACTTGACCCATCCCGGCGGGCGCCGTGCGCTGCTTAACGGTCTCAAACCCAGAACACGGTCACAACGGCCGGAGTACGACCAGGGCGACTGGACATTTGCCACCGGTGCGCCCGGTAATCAAGCGTTCACCATCCGCCTGCATCGCTTTCTGCGTGATCACATTCCCATTCTGAAGTCCGTTGTATGGACCTGGACGCGTCTCGCTGTGTCGCCTCACCGATTCGAGATCGTTGGCAATGTCGATACCGCAACGCGCGAGCGCGCGGAGAGCGTACTCGATGCGCTGGATCGCCGGATCTATCCGGAACGAGTGGTGCGATTCGGTGGTTTCGATGCGCTGCTGATCCAGTTCTTCAACACGCTGTTTACTGACGGTGCCGTAGCCGGTGAGCTGTCCCTGTTGCCGTCACGTAAGGGACTCGACCGATTCGATTTCATCGACACGGCGTCACTGGACTTCCAGCCCGACACTACCGGGCACTGGCGGCTGGAACAGATTCACGACGACCGCCGCATCACTCTCAATTCCGAGGCGATCTTCTATCTGCCTCTCGATGCCGACGCTGGTCGTCCGGCGGGGAAATCGCTGTTGGCCGCTGTTGGTTTTGTCTCACGCATCGAGCAGGAACTGGTGCGCGACATGCAACGGGCGATGCGCAATGCCGGTTATCATCGCCTTCATGTCACCATTCGTCCACCGGCGCAAGCACCGGGTGAGCCTGACGATGATTACACCGCGCGCGCCAACAGCTACTTCGATGCGACCACACATGCGTTGCGCGATCTCGATGTCGACGATAACCCGATTACGTGGGATGACGTCGAAATTGAACATGTCGGGCCGAGTGGGCAGATCAGTGGCTCGCGCAACTGGTATCTGAATCACCGTGCGATGATCGAGGATGTCATTGCCGGCTGTCATCTGGCACCGTTCATGCTGGGATATTCGTACGGTACAACGCAAACCTGGGCGCGATTCAAGTACGAGATGGTGGGTCGTCAGATTGCGACGTTGCAGCGGGCGGCGTCGCGTTTCTGTGAATGGATTGCCGGTATCGAATTGGCATTGGCCGGGATCGATGTGCCGGTGCGCCACACATTCGACAACCGTCTCGAATTTGACCGCCGGGAACGGTTTGAAGCCGACCGCGCCGAAACGGAATTAGTGTTACGACAGATGGAAGCGGGATTGGTCAATGTTGAGGATGCGAAGCGGCGGCTGAGAGTGGAATGAAGTGTCTCCTGGGAGGGCGAGCCTCCCGGCGAGCCGCAACTGCCTGTTCCACACCGCGGCTCGGCAGGAGCCTCGCCCATACGCGCTAACTTAAGGATTGTGTGTATTGTCTC
>CAYTTY010000031.1:0-48662 GCA_964440935.1 uncultured Ignavibacteria bacterium
GCACACGGTGCCTCGCTTCCCCTCAATCGGAAATCTATTCTGACAACCGCTCTATGTCGGTGGAGCCACCGAAGACGAAGCGGTCACAATCGATGCCATGGATTACACGGCCACGGAACTCACCGAGGCGAGGGTGACGGATGCCGTCGCATGCAAGCCGTACATCGATCCCAAAACGACAACGTGGATCAGTGTCAATGGACTCCATGATCTCGACGTGGCCCGCACGCTCGGCGCAGGGCGATTTGAGAGGGCGCGGCTCCCACCAAGCACTTGCACAAGCACAAATCTCCTCAGGTCATTCAACCAGTGCTCGGCGGGAGCCGCGCGCTCCTATCATAGCCTAGAAATACTCCGGCAACTGGTAGTCCATATTCTCCAAAATAAACGCATAGATGTCTGCATACTCCTCGATCGATTTGCTGATCGGGGTGCCGGCGCCGTGGCCCGCGCGCGTCTCGATGCGAATCAGCACTGGGTCATCACCGGTGTGCGCCGCTTGCAACGCAGCCGCATACTTGAACGAATGCGCGGGGACAACGCGATCGTCGGTGTCGGCGGTGAGGATCAGCGTTGCCGGATAGTTGGTGCCCGGCTCCAGATTGTGGTAGGGTGACTGAGCGTACAACGCCAGGAATTCCTCTTTGACGTTGACGTCGCCGTAATCGTCGGTCCAGAACCGTCCCGCGGTGAACTTGTGGAAGCGCAGCATGTCCATGACGCCAACATGCGGTACACACACTCCAAACAGGTCCGGGCGTTGATTCATGCACGCACCAACGAGCAAACCGCCGTTGGATCCACCGGTAATAGCGAGCCGTTCGCTCGTTGTGTAGTTGTTATCAATCAACCACTCGGCGGCTGCAATGAAATCGTCGTACACATTCTGCCGGTTGGTCTTCTTGCCGGCTTCGTGCCATGCCTTGCCGTATTCACCTCCGCCCCGGATGTTGGCTACAGCGAACACGCCACCGAGACGGCACCAGGTCAAGCGCACCGAGGAATAGTACGGAGTGACCGAGGAATTGAAGCCGCCGTAACCGTAGAGTTGGACAGGATTGGTGCCGTCGAGTTTAATGTCCTTTCGATGCGTCACGAACATCGGCACGCGGGTGCCGTCCTTACTGTTAAAGAACACTTGCTTGACCACATACTGATCGAGGTCGAAATTCACGTCGGCTTGCCAATAGAGTTCGCTCTCTCCAGTGACAACGTCGTACTTGTAGATTGTAGGCGGCGTATCGAAACTGCTGAACGTATAGAACGTTTCGGTTTCATGACGCGGCCCGCTGAAACCGCTCGCCGTACCGATACCGGGCAGCTCGACGTCGCGCACGTGTTTCCCGAAAAACTCGTAGATGCGAATACGCGATGAGGCATGATGCAGGTAGTGGGTGATCAGGTGATCACCAACAATGCTGGCCCGTTGCAGTGCCTCTTCGGTTTGCGGAATGATCTCCATCCAATTCTCTGGTTCGGGTTGCAGGGGATTGATCATCACCATGCGGCTATTGGGAGCATCGTGATTGGTGCGGACGAACAGCTGACCGTCGGATTGACCGAGATAATCGTATTCCGCGCCCCACTCGGTGACGATCGGTTTAAAACCCTCCTCCGGGGCATTCATATCGAGATAGGAAAGCAGATTGGTGTGGCCGGCTTTCCAGATACCGAGAATGAGGAATCGGTCACCTTCGTCAAGATCGTGCACTCCGAATCCCCACTCCGGTTCGTCGGGACGCTCGTAGACGATCGAATCCTGCTCCTGCAATGTCCCAAGTTTGTGATAGCGCAACTTCATGTTGAGGTTTGACTGCTGATACGCTTCGTCCTCTTTTGGCCGCGGATAGAGACCATAGTAGAGGCCCTTATCGTCCAGCGACCACTGCGGAGTTGAGAACTTGACCCATTCGAGTTTGTCGGGCATGTCCTTGCCGGTGCGGAGATCCCGAATGTGCCAGGTACGCCAGTCGGAGCCGGCCTCGGCGACGCCATAGGCGACGTAGCGGCCATTGTGCGACACCTGAAAGCCCGCCAATGCCACTGTCCCGTCTTCTGACCAGGTATTCGGATCAAACAGCACGCGCGGTTCGGCGCTCAGCGAATCCATCATGTAGACGACCGACTGATCCTGCAGGCCATCATTATGAGTGTAAAAATACTTACCGCCGCGTTTCGTTGGAGCCGTCTGTCGTTCGTAGTTGAACACATCCTCCAGACGCTCACGAATCCGCTCACGCTGGGGCAGTTCTCTGAGGTAACCGAAGGTGATTTCATTCTGCTTCTCCACCCACTCGGCGACCTCTTCGGATTCGCGAACGTCCTGTTCGAGCCACCGGTAGGGATCGGGAATGGGGATTCCGTGCAGCGTATCAATGACACTGCCACGCTGGGTCTGCGGATAGTCGAAAGCGAATGAACTAGAAGCTGGCATGAGCCCAACCAACAGAATGGCCAACAACACGACGACAGCACTCGATGTGATTCCATGCGTCTTCATCACTAGATCTCCTTTTCCAGAATCGCAGCAGTGTCATAGGTCGCAAGAAGTTAGCATGATGCACCGACGATCACCAAGTACAACGTACCATTTTGCACAAGGATGTCAATTTGTTGACTGCCATTGCGATTCACATCAGTTGCGTCTCCCGAGTTGCCTGCCTACCTTACACTTGTGAAGACCGATCCGACGACTCGTCAGACTGCCGGAATCGACCATTTCCGTCTGGAAGCAGTCGATGGAGGTGCGCGGGCAGGGATCCTCAGCCTCAATGGGGTAGACGTACCGAGCCCGGTCTTCATGCCTGTTGGAACGGCGGGGACCGTCAAAGCTCTTCCCCCACGAGACCTGGAGGCGCTCGGCGCCAAGATGGTGCTGGGTAACACCTATCACCTTTATCTGCGTCCCGGGGTCGATATTATTCGAGAAGCGGGTGGCTTACACAGATTCGCTGCCTGGTCTGGGGCGATCCTGACCGATTCCGGGGGATACCAGGTCTTCAGCCTGCAAGAACTGCGTAAGATCGAGACCGGGGGGGTACGGTTCCGGTCCCATCTCGATGGCTCCGAGCATCTGTTCACGCCGGAGGGCGTTTATGATCTTCAGGCGGGTTATGGCAGCGATATCGCTATGGTCCTCGATGTTTGCACACCCTATCCTGCCGATGAAGCACAAGCCGCTTCCGATCTTGACGTGACCCTCGATTGGGCGAGACGGTCCCACGGACATAAACCGCCCGTAAGTAATGGCAGTACAACGTATTTATTCGGGATTGTTCAGGGGTCGGTTTATCCCCATCTGCGCCGGAAATCCGCTGAAGGACTCACCCACATCGGCTTTGACGGATATGCCATTGGGGGGCTCTCGGTCGGTGAGCCAAAGGACGCGATGATGGAAATGACAGACCTGAGCGCCGGACTGCTGCCGGAGGACCACCCGCGGTATTTGATGGGCGTTGGGACCCCGGCAGATATCGTCCGGGCCGTGGGGATGGGTGTCGACATGTTTGATTGTGTTCTCCCTACTCGCAACGGGCGCAACGGCTCAGCGTTCACATCTGAAGGGCCACTTCAGGTCAAGGCGGCCCGATATGCGGAGGATTTCGGCCCGTTGGATCCCGATTGCGATTGCGGAGTCTGCCGGACATACAGCCGGGCCTACATTCGGCATCTGTTTAACGCGGGGGAGATTTCGGCAATGATGTTGACGACGCGGCACAATTTGCATTTCTACCTGTCGTTGATGCGCCGCCTTCGCCAGGCGATTGTGGCGCAAGGGTATTCGTCGTTCGCGCGAGACTTCCTGTCTCGCTACCGTGACGCCGATACGAGGGAACACTAAGGAGGGGTCTGTGTTGATGTTCTGGCTTGCGATGGCGCCGCCGCCCGGCGGAGAGGGAGGCGGCTCCAATCCGCTGATGACGTTTTTGCCGTTTATTCTGATGATCCTCGTGGTCTGGTTCCTGTTAATCCGGCCGCAGCGAAAGAAACAGAAGGAACATCAGCAAATGCTGACGACATTAGCAAAAGGCGATCGCGTTGTCACCAGTTCCGGAATGTTTGGTACAATAGTCGGCATAAAGGATAACGTCATCGTCCTCAAGGTGGGCGAAGACACAAAGATAGAGTTTCTCAAATCATCGATCGCCGGAAAGGTCGATCAAAAGGAGGGAAGCTAAACAGCGGTTCCCGTAGCGGGATAAACGGCACATCCCAGACGATCTGGAAGGGATGACGAACGGATGATCCAGGATATTCGACTCTTTGGAGACGAGGTGCTGCGCAAGCCGGCAGATGACGTCTGCGATTTTGGTACGCAATTGCAGCAACTCGCCAGCGATCTGTTGATGACTCAGGCCGAAGCGAAAGCGGTCGGTCTTGCAGCAGTCCAGATCGGTGTGGAGCAGAATGTCTTTTCGATTGATGGATCAACGGTGGAGCGACGGGGCCGGCGGGAGGTGTTGGTCAATCCCCAGGTGGCGGATTCCCACGGTGAAATGGTCGAGGAAGAAGGATGTTTATCTTTTCCCGGAATTTTCGTCCCAATCAGACGCCCGGCATGGGTGGCGATTCGGGCGCAAAACCTCGACGGCAAGGAGATCGAACGCGAAGTGACCGGATATCTGGCGCGCGCCTATCTCCATGAAATTGACCATCTCCGTGGACGATTGTTTACAGACCTGATGGACGCGGATACGCGCCGCGACGTGATCGGCAAGATGCGAGCGATGCGCGCACGCGAACGGTCTGGGCCACTCGCACGCTTTTTCCCATTTACGCGCACGGCATCGTAAGCAGCGCGCGCCCGGCCACCCGTGAAGATTGTTTTCTTAGGCACCAGCGCCTTCGGGCTCCCAACCATCACAGCCATCCATCAGCATGCGGATCATCAACTCGTCGGTATCGTCACTGGTTCGGATAAGCCCCAGGGACGTGGGCGCAAACCGGCTCCGACACCGATTGGCCAATGGGCCGATGATCATCACTTCACAGCCGTTTGGAAACCGCCAAAGCTCCGCGACCCTGAGCTGGCACGTGACCTGGCTGCACTGAACGCCGACGTTTTCGTGGTCGTCGCGTTTCGGATACTGCCCGAAATGCTCTACGCGATCCCGCGTCATGCGTTCAACCTGCACGCGTCACTGCTACCGGCATATCGCGGCGCCGCTCCGATCCAACGCGCGATCATCGCAGGGGAGACCCAAACCGGGGTCACCACATTCCTGCTGCAGAAGCGCGTCGATACCGGGGCGATACTGGCCCAGCGTGCTGTTGACATCCCGCCCGAGGCAACCAGCGGTGATTTGGCCAGAGAATTGTCTGCCGTTGGCGCCGAGTTGGTCATCGAGACGCTCGACATCCTCGCATCAGGGGATGTGCAGCCAATGGCGCAGGATGATTCCCGGGCCTCGCCGGCGCCAAAGCTGACACCGTCTGATCGGGTGCTCGAATTTGCGCGGGAGGCAACGTCCGTGGTCAACCGCGTGCGCGGTTTGGCACCGAAACCGGCCGCCATTGCGATGTTTCGCGACCGGCTGGTGAAGGTGCTTCAGTTGCGTGACGTTGGTCCGCTTGAGGGTAGCCATCAGCCCGGCGAGGTTATAGACGCCCATCCGAAGACTGGTCTCCAGATTGCGATAGGGCAGAGCGCCGTGGCCGTCGAACGATTGCAGCCGGAAGGCAAACGGGTTCAAACCGGAGCGGAGTTTGTGCGCGGCTATCGTGTCACCACTGACGACCGGTTCGAGCGCGTGCCCGATGAGCGCATTGGCTAACTCACCGCCCGCCTCACATCACACCGCTGTGTAGCATTCTGTCCACACAGGACACATCACCATGGCCAAAGAAGCCACCAAGAAACCGCAGTCTCGCCGTCCGCGAACACAGCGCAATCAGCGCTCACAACGGCCGCGTCGACGGTGGGAGGCTCCGCCGGAGCCACTACCGCCCGTGAAGAAAGAAATCATGATCAACGTGGGCGAAGAGGAAACGCGTATCGCCATTCTCGAGAACGAACGTCTTGTGGAACTGTGGTACGAACGGCCCGAGAACGTCAAGTTGGCCGGAAATATTTACAAAGGAATCGTCACCTCGGTCTTCCCCGGCATGCAGGCAGCATTCGTTGAAATCGGCGAGGCGCGGACCGCGTTTCTACACGTGTCCGACATCGGCCGCGCCGATTTCGAAGACGAGGAAGTCGAGCTGGTCGATGACGAGAGCGGCCTCAGCGAAGTGCTGCGCAAAGACAAGAAGACCAACATTCAGGACATCATCAAAAAAGATCAGGTTCTGCTCGTCCAAGTCATCAAAGAGCCGCTCGGAACCAAAGGCGCACGATTGACGACCGAAGTCTCGATTCCCGGACGAATGTGTGTGCTGGTGCCGAATGATCATCATATCCGCGTCTCCAAACGCATCACCAATTGGGGCGAAAAACGTCGCTTGAAGGAGATTCTCGAGCCGCTGCGCCCGGAGGGATGCGGTCTGATCGCGCGGACCGAAGCCGAGGATGCCGACGCCAAGGATTTCAAAAAGGACATCAAGGATCTGGTTAAGAAATGGAGCAGGCTCAAAAGGGACGCCGAGAAGAATGCGGCGCCGTACTGTGTGCATCGTGAACTTGATCTGACCGGTTCGATGATGCGCGATATCTTCACCGAGGAAGTCGAGCGTCTGGTCATCGATGATCGCGGCCTCTACAAAGACGCCGTCTCGTACGCGAAGCGAGTAGCTCCCGAATTGAAGGACCGCATCGAGCAGTATAAAGGCGATGTACCGATTTATGATCTATACGGCATCGAAGCCGAGATCGAAAAGATGATGGAGCGGAAGGTCTGGTTTAAACGAGGTTCATTTCTCGTGATCGATCAGACCGAAGCAATGGTGACCATCGACGTCAATACCGGGCGCTATGTCGGCAAGACCAATCAGGAAGACACGATTCTCCGCGCCAATCTGTATGCCGCCGCCGAAGTGGCCCGGCAGATTCGGCTGCGCGATATCGGCGGTTTGATTGTCATCGACTTCATCGACATGATGCACCACTCGAACCGTCGCCGCGTCTACGAGGAATTCCGACGGGCCTTCGCGCGTGACCGTGCCAAGAATTCGATCGCCACGATTTCTGAATACGGCCTGATCGAGATGACCCGGCAGCGGGTGCGTCCGTCGATTCTGTTGACATTATCAAATCCCTGTCCGACCTGTGACGGTACCGGACGTGTCCTGTCACCGGAAACGGTGGCAGCGAAGATTGAGCGCTGGTTCATGCGCGCCAAAGTCGCATCGGATATCAAGAAGTATCATCTGGTGGTGCACCCGATGGTCGGCGATCATCTCACCGAAGAGAACGAAGCGCGCTTGAAACGCATCCGTAAGCTCGGACGCTGCAAGATCAGCATGGAGACCGACAAGCTCCTCGATCCCGACAAGTACCGTATCTTATCGGCCGAGGACGAAGTCGAATTGACGGAGATGTTCGATCCGCGAGGAGTGAGGTAGGGTGGCTGCTCCGCACCCACCATTCGCGCCGGATGATCATTGAGAGCGCCGCTACGCGGCACAACGTAGCACTGGGCGTGAGCCCCCCGGTGACTTACTGAACGAGTAAATTTAAGAGCCCGTAGGGGCGACACGCCGTCACGCGTATGGCAGCCCGATGTGTCGCCCCTACGGGGCTTTGAAATGTTGCTGCGGTCCAGTAGCGATGCTCTGAATTCTTGTCCGTTTGAAGCCAACACGGTGGTCATGTGTGGCGTCACCCGCCCTCGGGTGACGACGCCTTGTCCGGAAAGCAGATAGCCGTCACGCGAGGGCGCATGACGGCACGCGGCATGGAAGCAACTTCTTTAAGCTATTTCTGGGACACGACACTAGTGTTGTGTCACGCGTGATATGTCGTAGGGCAGGAGCACTGCGCGTCCGTGACTTCGGAGACGGCGGGGGCGCTGGCAGCGCAGGGCTCCTGCCGATGGCGTTGTCGCGTGTCCGGCAGGAGCCCCGGGCGGGCAGCCGAATTGACCATGCCGAGCACGCCTGGCGCCCGGTGCTCCTGCCCTACGGAATTCTGTCCGGCTCTTGGTGCATGATATGACACTAGACCGTGATGACTGGAGTTTCTTGCACCGAATGTCAGGAACCCCGCGGATCGATGTGTCTCTTCGGCTTCAACTGCTCTCGACGCGCGGGGCTTCTGACCTACAATTTTAATTCACTCAAATCCTAATGCACCGTCAACTCCTCGTACACGTTCTGAGCGTTGTACAGCTGATCGAGTACGAATAGGATATAGCGTGAATCGACGGAGATGGTGCGGTTGAGATCGGGATTCCAGGCGAAGTCGCCGATGATGCCCTCCCAGTTGCCGTCGAATTCGACCCCGATGATTTCGCCCTTGCCGTTCATCACCGGGCTGCCGGAGTTGCCGCCGGTGCCATCGTTGTCCGTGAGAATGTTGACCGGGACGTCGCCGATGGTCTCGTCGTAGTAGGGTCCGAAATCTCGGTTTTCGTAGGCGGCCAGCAGCGGTTCGGGATTTTCGAATGGTTCTTCACCGGTTTCCTTTTCAACAACGCCGGACAGGGTTGTGTACCAATTGTACTTCACGCCATCGCGCGGTTCATAGCTCTTCACTTCACCCGGTTGGAACCGGATGGTGCCGTTGGCATCGGGATACGCATCCACACCACGCATCGCCACAATCGCCTCGACCAGACGCGGACGCAGCTTTGCGAGAGCACCGGAATGAGCGTCGCTGCGATCCTCGATTTCCAGTCGCTCCTCGTATGTGGCTTGCGCAAACTCGATGAACGGGTCACCAGTTGCGAGCAACTCCTCCGTCGACATATCAAGCATCGCCAGACGTTGTTCGGGGTCACTGAGGATGGTGTTGTCGTAGAAGCGGTCGAGGAACGCATTCACCGCCGCGGCCGTGTCGGCGCCGGGTTCGATGGGGAAATAACTGTCCACGGATGCGAGCCGTTGATCCTCCGGCAACCGCAGGGTCTTCCAGAGGAAATACTCGAACACCTGACGGTCGCTGACCGGCTCCAGGGTGTAGTTCGCCTGTTCCATTGAGCGTTTGAGACGGTCGAAGTTGCGATCCATGTAACTCGGTTCACGTTCCATGTCGGGTTTGGTCTTCTCAATACTCCAGCGATGAAGTCGAGACGCCAGACCGACATAATCGACCACCCACGACATCCATTTCATCGTCTGATCCTTGTCACGCCACCGATCAGCTTTGTCCTGCTCCGTCTTGAGATCGTCGAGCACAGTCGCGTACTTTGCCTGACGCTGCGGATCGGCATTGATAAACGCCATCAGTTCTGCTTCCTCCCGGCGTTTCCGGTCAACCAGCTGGGCCTTGCGCAACCCGTCATATTTGCCCTGCGCGTTCTTCAGCGCGTTGTTGAGTCCATTCATGGTGCCCGCCAACTTGATCTCCGCTTCGATGTCTGCGTCAGAGACATTCTGCATGATGTCAAGCACCTCGGTGAGCGTCGTCAGCATCTCCGGGTAGTAGTCGTTGACGAGATGGTTGATCCCAAAAGAACTGCGATACCGCGTGGTGCTGCCGGGGTAGCCCATAACCAGGGCAAACGTGCCCTCGCTGAGCGGTGCGGTTGAGAAGGGGAGATAGTGGTCCGGCTGGAAGGGCACATTGTCTTCGGAATATTCGGCGTCGGAGCCATCGGGACCGACGTAAGCGCGCAAGAACGAAAAATCACCGGTGTGACGCGGCCACATCCAGTTGTCGATATCGCCGCCGTATTCGCCGATCGCCAGTGGCGGGGCATAGACAATGCGAACGTCGCGGATGCGTTTGTAGCGGACGAGATAATACTCCACACCCGAATGGAAGCCGCGCACCGATGCGCGGTCGGCACCGTCGGCTTCGGCCGCCGCAACCAGTTCCTTCTCTTTGGCTTCGAGGGCATCGTGACGTTCAATGTCGGTCATGTCGTCGGTGAGGATCGATTTGATTTCATCGGTGACGTTTTCGAATGATTTGGTGATGTAGGCGTTGTACCCGAGCGCCGGGACTTCCTCTTCAATCGTCGTGGCATGAAAGCCATTGCGCAGGACGTAATCGTCGACTTTACTCGCCTTTTGCAAGCCGGAGAAGGCGACATGATGGTTGGTCAGGATGAGACCGTTGGGGGACACAAACGATCCGGTTCCACCGCCGACCTGGACCACGGCGGCGGCCAGCCCGCCATCCTGTTCGTTGAAGATCTCATTGGGATTCAGTTCCAGCCCGCGTGCCTTGTACGCGTCGAAGTCGAGTGATTCCAGATCGAAGAGTGGCCACATGCCCTCATCGGCATGGGACACCGGTGCGGCCAATGTGATGGCCAGGATCAGGGCCAGAACAACAGGGGCAAACCGTCGCATGATGACCTCCGTGGTGGGTGTGCTGCATTGGGCAAACCGGTCATCGCCTCGTGCAGACCGGGGACAGAGCAAGCTAATGCCTTGGCGCACGAGATAGTGGACTTTTTGGTCTCGATTGTCACGAAGATGGGAGTGCGAGATACTGCAGGATTTGTCCTTTGACCAACAGGCGGGTGGGGAGTTAGAATCTTTATATTGGGTGCCATGGGTCGTCTGGCCCGTGAACATCGCTTCCAGCGATATGCTTGGCTGGTGCTCGGCGCTTTCCAGGACATTGACGTCAATAGGATGCCATATGACAGATGCATTCGACAACGTGTATGCCGATGACCAGCGGGCGGAATCGTACGCCAAGCTCGAGTTTCCGGGGACATACTATCTCGCGTATCGCGACATTCCGGAATTGCTGAAGACACATGTCACCGGACGCAAGGCGTTGGATTTCGGCTGCGGCACCGGGCGGTCGACGCGGTTCTTGAAGACACTCGGTTTCGACGCGATCGGTGTCGACATTTCAGCTGATATGGTGGCACGGGCGCAGCATCTAGATGCGGATGGTGAATATCGTGTCATCGCCGATGGTGATTTCTCGTCGCTTCCGGTCAATGGTTTCGATGCCATTCTGGCCGCGTTCACCTTTGACAACATCCCGACATATGAGAAGAAGGTGCAGCTGTTCGCCGGCCTGCGTGATTTGTTGACCGATCACGGACGAATCATCAATCTGGTATCGTCGCCGGAAATTTATACTCACGAGTGGGCGTCATTCACGACGCGTGACTTTCCCGAGAACCGCGTCGCGACATCAGGCGACCGTGTGAAGATCATCATGACCGACGTCGACGACCAGCGTCCGGTGGAAGACATCCTCTGGACGGAGAAGTCGCATCGCGAAGTCTATGCTGAATCCGGCCTGACTGTTTTGGAGACGCGCCGGCCGCTGGCTACAGATGATGAGCCCTATGAGTGGGTGAATGAGACAAGCATTGCGCCGTGGACGATTTATGTGTTGGGGAAGAGTTGATGAGGTTTTGACATACGTGGCCCTGATGGCGCCTTTTGACATCAGGGTGAAGCGGAACTGACCTTCAGCGGGTGGCTCTGGCCATAGAGATTCGAGTGCATTATTCGTTCGGTTGTCTTCAATCGTGTTGTACCCACAGCAGAGCTGTGGGGTGCCCTGTGGCGGTGCTGGTATACAGGCGCGGTGATGAGTAGGAAGTGATTCAAGGGCGAGGCTCCTGCCGAGCACTGGCACGAAAGCCTCTTGAATGCAGGACATATCTCCAAGCCAGTGGGACAAGTGTTCGCCGGGAGGCTCGCCCTTGTTCTATCGCCCTCCCAATGCGACATCATTCCAACTCCACACCCAGCCCATCGGCGATGCGATTGACGAAGGCGTAATAGGCGGCTATGGCACAAATGTCATGGATGGCGCGATCATCGAAACCGTGTGTACGGAGATGATCGATGTCGTCGGTGGTGATCGTATTCGGATGTTGGGTTAGTTTCGCGACGTAGTCCAGCATGGCACGGTCGACCGGTGTGGTGTTGGCCGTGCGGTAGTCGGTCGTCAGTGCGTCGATCAGTGTCTTCTGCTCCGACTCGTTCACTTTCTGCGCAGCCAACTGCCGACGGAGCCCCGCTCCGTGATGATGAATTCAGTAGCGACATTCGTTGATGGCCGAGACCACCACTGCGATCATCTCCCGCTGTACGCGGGTGAGAGGGCTGCGTCCGGCCATGAGTTCCCGATACATCTCGTAATGATGTCTCATCGTGCGGCTGTGAATGCCGTGGATGCGGATGATGTTGTCGCGGGCGGGGACTTGGTCGGATTCGGGAATGTCATTGTCGTCAACGTATCGGATAAACGCCATTATCGCCTCCGGATCATCTGCAGGAAACTATGGAACAGCCCATTACCACAAGTACACAAAAGAACGTGCCATTGACGTTCATCGGACGTGAGTTCATCGCGACGATGCAACATCAGTGGCACGCTCTATCGATTACGGTTGCGCGGTGTCTACAGCTTCACCAATTCCACCCGGCGATTGTTCTGTCGCCCTTCAGGGGTGTCATTGGAATCGACGGGCTTGCTCTCGCCGAAGCCATCGGTCTGTAAGCGGTCCTCAGCAATACCGTACTCGCTGCAAATATACGTCTTCACCGCGGCGGCGCGTTTTTTGCTTAATCCCTGGTTGTAGGCATCGTCGCCTTGATTATCGGTGTGCCCTTCAATCAGCAGTTTGAGGTCGGCGTGCTGATCGAGCATCTTGCCAATCTCTTTCAGCGTCGGTGTGGATTCCGGACGGATTACGTCGCTGCCCGAATCGAAATAGATCCCTCGTGTGGCGACGCGCCCCTGCGCTTCGAGTTGCTTGTACAGAATGGTCCGTCCGCCCTCGGCCAGACGGATGTCACGGATGAAGGTCCCCTCACGATCATTGTAGTAGGTGTGGAAGCGGACATTGGTCGTACGAGGAAGCTGAGAATTTGGGATATTCGCCACCCGGGTCTCGTCAACATACACCTTCAGGTATCGATCACTCACCATGAGACGCAATTCAACTAAGCCATCGTAATCGAGTCGCTCCTCTGTGATGCCGCCGTCGCCCTTGCGCTCCACTTTGGCGATGAGCTTGTCGCTGTTGGTACGATGCAACTCGACGCGCTCTGCGGACGAGCTTAATGACTTATCCCAGTCCGCATCACAGGTGTAGATGTAGAAGTATTGCGCCGTACCGAGATGAAGTCCCATTTCCAATGTGAATTTCTCCGGCAACGAGCGGTCTAATGCGATATCAAACTCGGCTTTTCCCGGAATCCGCAGATAGTTCCCGCCATTCCATTCCGCGACTTCCATGTTCCCGGAGACGAACTCCAGCCGGAGGGGGAAGTCACCGACGTAATCGTTGGCGAAATCCTCGTAGAAGAGCACGCGATCGCCCGGAACGAAATCGTAGTTGAGCCAGACGCCGGTGCCGGGACGTTCTCCGGCCATCTCTCCAGTGGCTTCGGTGCCACCGGTCGGCCTGGATGATTCTGATGCGCTGGGCGCTGACTCGGACTCCGCAGCGTCAGATTCCTTAGCCTCTTCGCTCGACTTGTCCGAGTCGCCGCTGCCGGTGGCGGCATCGACACCCTTCTCGAATCCCTCGTCGACCGCGTCATCAATGGCCTTGTCGGTTTCTTTGTCGGCTTTGTCTTCGACTTTCTTCTTGACCTTGTCCTTAAGCGAACCAAACTGGGCTTGTCCCGATACGGGCACCAGAAGCAGTCCCAATGCAAGAGATGCAAAGACAGCGAGCTTGACGTAACAGTTCATTTCAGACTCCTCAACAGGTTAATGTTGGATCACTCCAGAGCGGAAAGTTTGCAATCTTGACCGTGATTGTCAAGATAGTCCTGTGGGCTTTCTGCGGGTATTTCACGGAGTGGACGACAGTGCATCCCACAGCAGTTCGACTCGGCTCACTGTGAACAGAGCCGTGGGGTATCATGTTTGGGGGGCAAAACATCATACCGACATCACATGTCCCGCCCGAACAGAATGATTGCATTCGCTGTTCATTCGCGCCACCATGCATCGTCAATTGACTTTAACCATGAGGATAATATGCCCGAATCAACCGATCTGTTCAAACACGCACTCAAATCCCAGTTTCACTCGTCGCTGGCGATGCTCAAGCAGGCGATTGAGGATTGCCCCGGGGATCTGTGGGTGAGTAAAGAATACCTCAACCCGTTTTGGCGCGTCGTCTACCACACGCTGTACTTCGTGCACCTTTACATTCAGCCCAGTGTGCACGAATTCACTCCGTGGAAACACCACCAGACCGGACTCCAAGACATGGATGATGTTCCGGCGCCACCGGAGTTTCTGGATTGGTTTGAACTGCCGCACCGTCCCCCGCAAACTGGTGCCCCCCTGACTAAAGAACAGATGCTGGAGTACTGGGCGGTCTGCGACAGTATGATCGATGAGACGGTCGACCGGCTTGATTTGACCGCAACGGAGAGCGGGTTCAGTTGGTATCGCGTGTCGTTGTTTGAACACAAACTCGTCGCACTTCGCCATATTCATCACCATCTCGGCCAGTTGATGGACCGGGTGCGGAAACATGCCGACATCGGTATCCGTTGGGTCGGTGCACAAAAGCGGTAGATTCGGAGCGACAGGATGACATCACTTCGTGAGTTCTTTGACCACATCGACCGCCCGATCACGACAGCACTGGCGCGGTATTCGATTCCCACGTTGCGCGTTGCGTTGGGGATCAACTTTTTCTGGTTTGGCGTATTGAAGTTCTTCCCGGGGATGAGCCCGGCGCAAGATCTGGCAGCAAAGACGATCCATCTGCTGACATTTGGGGCGATCGAGGCCAAGGTGTCCGTGTTGATCCTGGCAGCGTGGGAGTCCGCGATTGGCTTGGGATTGATCTTCGGGCGCTTTTTGCGCACTACATTGCTGCTTCTGATCGTGCAAATGGCCGGCACAGTCACGCCACTGTTCTTGTTTCCATCGGAGACATTTACCCGGTTTCCATATGCCCCGACTTTGGAAGGCCAGTACATCATCAAGAATCTCGTGCTGATTGCCGGTGCGTTGGTTGTCGGGTCAACTGTCCGGGGTGCACGAATCCGAGGGTCAGACGAACCGGGATGAGTGCGACACGAACCAACGGTGTCCGTACGCTGTTCGTGAATTGTCCTACTGTCAGACATTCACGTTCAAGTTGAGTATGCCACAGTCCGAACTCGATCATCTGGTTGTCACCGCACCGGGATTGTCTGCCGGCGAAGAGTATGTGGAGCGCATCCTGGGTGTCCGACCGCGGCCAGGCGGGGAACACGAGCAGATGGGGACACACAACAGCCTGCTGCGGCTGAGAGAATCAGCGTATTTGGAGGTCATTGCGATCAATCCCGATGCACCGAACCCAATGCGACCCCGATGGTTTGGACTTGATGACTTGCTGCACGTCGCCACTCCTCGACTGACCACTTGGGTGGCTCGTTGCGATGACATTTACGCGGCCGTCGATGCCTCACCGGTTCCGCTCGGGACAGTCCTGCCGATGAGCCGCGGTAATTTGGAATGGTTGATCACGGTTCCGGAGGATGGCGGACTGATCATGGATGGCATCGTTCCGACGTTGATTCAGTGGACACGAGGTGGACACCCGGCCACTCACCTGGGCTCGTCCGGTTGTGTGATAGTCCAACTTCAACTCGCGCATCCGCAGCCGGAGCGTGCCAATGCCTTACTGGCAGCCCTTGGCGTCGAGGTGCTGCCCTTCGTCCCCCGGGTGAAGCAGAGCAGTCAACCCCGGCTTGAGGCCCGCCTCTGGACATCCAACGGGGAGCGGATTTTGGCCTGAGTCCGGTCGCGTGGAATTTTCTGGCTGGAGTTTGTGAACGTGATTCCCCCAGCAACATTGTCGTTAGGCCGAGCGTATTTCTGCGAAATGTCTATAGCAATTGTCATAAATCCTTTCCGTTTGGATCAGGGTGCCACGGGCCTCTTGTGGTGAATCCGCCGTGGCGGATCGAACCATCAGGCCCGTGCGTCCGCGTCTACACAATCCCCCGTCCACGGGCCTCAAGGGGCGTGGCACCCAGATGTCATCACGATACACACGGTGCCTCGCTTCTCCTTAATCGGGAATTTATAATCGTAACTGCTCTAACGCCCGCGACGCCGGATGCGGTAGTTCCAGGCTCTATCCACGTGGGACACCTGTTACCAGGTTGCGACGGGCAGCGAACAGATGGCGTCGACAGTGAAATGTTCAAACGCGGGTGACAATGGCGATGGCGACGGAGACGTGGTTTAGGTCGCGTTCTCGAGTTACGTTTCTGTGTTGGACTCCGGTCAGGGATAATAGCAATTGTCAGAAGCACTGTCCGATTCCAGCGTGCCGTCATGCGCCCTCGCGTAACGGCTACCTCCCGTACCGACACGGTCCTCACCCGAGGGCGGGTGACGCCTCATATCACCACCGTGTTCACTTCAAACGGACAATACTTCTGACAATTGCTCTAATATACAACGTAGCTGAGAAGGACATTGATATGGGTGTGGTCGAGTCTCGTGCCGGCCTCCGATTCCTTGGTGCGGCCAGCGCCAATGGAAATACCGACCTGTAGCTGATCGGTGAATTCGTATCCGCCGCCGATTAGCAGTCCGGGGCCGGGATCATTCTCATCGCTGAAGCCGACTGCTTCGTGTTCCCATTGAAAGATGTATGCGCCAACACCGACAACCGTGAACACACTAGTTCCCGTCGGACCGAAATAGTGGTACCAAGCTGGACCTACAAAGCCCTGTACGACCGAGATGTCCTCGCGCGTTGGGATATCGGCGGAGTAGTTCGTGCCGTTGGCTTCCAGTACGATCATGTTCTGATTATCCCACGCATACCCGGCCAAAAACGCTCCACCAAAGCCGGGTGAGTTGCCGCTTACATCAGGGACCGTCTCAAAATCGGCCGCCCAGCTCGCGTTGGCGGTGACGCCCAGCCCCGCCCCAACGACGACGCCGCGGCGGATGCCATCAAAAGAATTGGCGGTGGGAGTCAGCACGACTGCAACAAGCCCTGCGAGAACCAAGCGATGGCACACGTTCTTCAACATTGGATATTCAATCTAATCGATTCATCCCACGCTGGAAAGCCCCTCGACCGTTCCGCTCCAAGATTGTACATTCTTAGTCATGAGTGTGTACCGCTGCCATGGACAACCAGTCTATCGGGTTATCGCCGTCCACGGCGGCCCCGGCGCCTGTGGTGAGCTTGGGCCGGTCGCCTCAGAGCTATCACGGGATATCGGTGTCATCGAATCGCTTCACACCAAGCCGACTGTACGAGGACAACTCAATGAACTCAAACGCACGGCAAAAGCGGAAGCGGAAGCACCGGTGGTTCTCATCGGTCACTCCTGGGGTGCCTGGCTGAGTACGATGTTTGCCGCCGAAAACGCAGCGCAGGTCTCTAAGCTCGTCCTCATTGGCAGTGCACCATTCGCTCCGGAATACGCGGAGCAGATCGGTGCCACACGGCTGAGCCGGATGAGTGAAGATGAGCGTGATGAGTTCTTCCGCTTGGAGCGTGCCATGGAAGACCACGAGGCGGTCGGCAAGAACGAGGAGTTCAGACAATTGGCGCGACTTGTGACACGCGCCGACGCGTATGAGCCGGTCGATGATGCAAACCACACGCAGCACATCGATTATCGCGTTGACGTTTTTCAAAGTGTGTGGCCGGCCGCGCGACGGATGCGTCAGAACGGCGAGATGCTAGAGTATCTCGAACGTGTTGAGTGTCCGATCACGGCAATCCACGGTGATCATGATCCACACCCCGCGGAAGGGGTGCAGATGACGCTTGAGGCGTTGCCAATCGATAACCGGTTCATTCTCCTAGATCGCTGTGGGCATGCGCCATGGCTGGAACGGTATGCGCGGGATGAGTTCTATCGTGTCCTACGGGATGAACTCTCCTGACGCAAGCAACGACGTAGCGGTAGCTCACAGCTCTGCTGTGAGATCCTCTACCATTCACGACAGCCCGTCCAATTGTAGCACGGAAGGTCTCACAGTTGCCGCCTGGCCCGTTCGACCTTGCTCACGGCAAGCGAGACGGCCATGCTACCCCATTTCAGTTACTGTTTGGACCACCCCAGCTTCCAGGTCCAGTAGGCGTTTCTTGCGCCAAAGGCCGCCCCCATAGCCATGCAGATTACCGTTGGAATCGCATACACGATGGCAGGGAATCAGAATCGAAATGTAGTTGGCACCGTTGGCGCGTCCGACCGCACGCGATGCTCCCGGATTCCCAAGCGCTCGGGCGAGATCACCATAGCTGCGCGTCTCGCCGTGGGGAATGGCGAGCAACTGATTCCACACCGACTGTTCGAATGCTGTTCCGGCGATGTGGAGTGGTCCCGTAAACGCGGCGCGCGCGCCCCTGAAGTACTCGGCCAGTTCCTTAATCAATCGTTGGACATACGGATGCTCACCTTGCTTTACTGGCAAGCGGTACCGCTGTTCGACCCGTTGAAGGATTCTCTCGATGCCACCGCGGTCACGCCATTCGAGAAAGCAGATGCCTTGCGATGAGGTCCCCGCAATCATCGCGCCCAGCGGGCTTTCGATATCGTCACGGAACAGAATGCGGTCACTTGACATGGATCCTCCCCGGCGTTTGTCCAAACTGGCGCACGAACGCGTCACGGAATCCGCTTGACGATTCATACCCACATTCAAATGCGGCCTGTAAGTAGTCCATTCCTGATTCGATGAGATTGTGGGCGTGCTGGAGACGCACCTTACGGTGAAATGCCAGCGGTGTCGCGCCCAGATGAGCCCGGAAGTAGCGCCGGACCGTTGAGATATCGACACCGGTCATCTCCCGCAAGCGCCATTCGTCCAACCGCTCGTTGGTGGTTGTGCGCATGTAGTCCAGCACATCGTGCAGCCAAGCCGGAAGAACGTCAGGGTACTCGGCCGACTTACACCGTTTACAGCCGCGCAGCCCAAAGGCAATCGCCTCCTCTCGCGTGGAGAAGAAGCGGACATTTTTGATCTGCGGCAGACGGGCACGGCAGGAGGGAAGACAGTAGATTCCCGTGGAGAGGACTCCAACATAGAATTGGCCATCGTAGCTGGAGTCATTACTCTGCATCGCCCGGACCATGTGGCGGTGTTCGATCGTCGTCATGGCTTCAGTATGGGCAGCGAAGTCACACGCGTCTACCGATTTCCGGGCAGGGAAGTGAGAAGTGATCCCGTCGACGGCGAAATCCACCCGGATTCCCTTGTCATATAACGCATTGGCCTACTTATTAGTACGGGACTTCACCGCAGCCCACATCCCTTACGGATACAACGAATGCGGTACCGATTGCCCACCATATGCCTGTGCGGTGTGCTAGTTTCGCTACTCGCCGCTACCATTCCTACGCTCAGCGCCGAAGCGCGACCGCGTACGGAAGCGGTAACGCAGCCCTGGGATTACGTTACCGGTTTGACGGACAGCACCAACCGACTGCCTGTTTATGACCGACGGCTTCACTACGTTGGCCCGGTGTGGATGACGATCAGCAATTACGGTACGATTGGGACTGGGTTCGGGTCGGTCGAGGCGCGTGATCGTGAGGCTCTACGCATTCGTCACTCCCCATCGTTCGAATTCCCAGCAGGAACGCAGAATGAGTATCTGTATGAGGGCGGAATCTGGATCGGTGGCATCATCGGGATTGATACGCTGGTCAGCATTTCGGCCAGCGACAGCCGCGCCAATTTCGAGTGGGTAAGTTTTGATACGCTGGTTGAAAGCTCGGACAATAAGGGCAATCGTTTCTACGATCCACGCGCGGTCGCCGAACAGCAGTACTACGGACGCTATACCGATACGGTGGCGTTGCGCGGTGTGGATGAACTCGAAAATCGTGCACACAAGCCGCTGAATCTCGAGGTCTGCCAGACCTCGTACGCGTGGGCCGACCGGTTCGCCCGGCAGTTCATTCTTATTGAATGCTGGGTGCGAAATGTGGGGTACCGCGCGATCGATGCGATGGTTTTCGGGATCTATGTCGATGCGGATGTCGGCAACAACACGATCGCGGATTACTCGCGGCGGCCCGCCAACCCCGACGACATCGCCGGCTTTCTTGCGAATGCGGCCAATCTCAGCCGGTCAGACCTGACCGACCCGATCAACCTCGGTTGGGTCGCCGATAACGATGGTGAGCCATTGGGCCGGGAGTTTCAGTCGAATTCACCAAACGGTGTTATCGGCGTACGCATCTTGCATGCTCCCCCCGGTGAGGGGATCAGCTACAACTGGTGGATCAATGGGCCGACAGTCCCGTGGACATGGGGACCGGTACGACGGTACAAGCGGCAGCCATCGCGCCGAGAGTTGGGAACACCGGAGGGCGACCGCGGACGGTATTACGTGATGTCCGCCCACGAGATCGACTATCCCCAATTGGAAACGGGAATCGATCACACCGATGAAGGCTGGGATGCCCGTCCGCGCACGGGGGCTTGTGACATTGCCGATGGTGAGGATCCACGCTTTCTGTTGTCAGTGGGACCATCATGTGAATTGCTCCATCCCGGCGATTCGGTGCGCTTTGTGTATGCGGTGTGTGCGGGATCACAATTCCACACAAACCCGGGGCGACGGTTCGATTGTCGTGTTCCGGGCGAGTATATGAACACCCTTCATGGTGGGGACTTGACCTTGTCGGCGACATGGGCGTCGTGGATTTACGATACTCCCGGGCTTGATACGGATGGCGACGGATATCGTGGTGAGTTCCATCTCGTAAATTGCCGGCCAGTGGGTACACTGGAGGAACCGATTGGGTGTGATACGATTTTCTACACCGGTGATATGGGGCCACCCCCCGGTACCGAAGCCAGTTGTATCGATTATGGTGGCGCTCCCGACTATGTCGGACCAGAAACGCCACCATGCCCTCAGGCGGGTTCGGATTTTGCGGTTGAATCACGTCCCTCGGAGCTGATTGTCCGCTGGAGTGGCGTCAATACCGAAACCGCGCGTGATCCGCTCTCCCGACGGTACGACTTCGAAGGCTATCGTCTCTACATCGGGAAAAACAACACCGAAGGGCAGTATTCACTGTTGGCCAGTTGGGATACTGAAAACTACGTCCGCTATGTCTACGATCCGGAGCCACCGGCGCGCTGGATTCAGTGGGGTGGTCCGGTTCCGATTGGCGATCTGCGACGTATTTACGGAGCAGATTTTGATCCCAGCCGCTACCCGGAACCATCACCGTTCTTGTGCTTTCATGATACGGTCTGGGTCGAGGGTGAGGCGACTGTGAGATGTTCGCATTTCGAGGCCCAGGACTTCAATCGCGGCAACACATACACGGAAAACGGTCAGGTCGTTGACAACCTCATTCAACGAGTCGCCGACTCGATGTGGATTGGAGAGTTGGGTGACACGGTCTGGTATGGGATGTACGAAGCGCGTCTGGAGAAGCTGAATCCGTCGGAAGCGCTCTATATCACTGTGACAGCCTTTGACAACGGCGACCCCAGTATCGGTTTGCAACCTCTGGAGTCACTGCCGGGTCACTGCTACGAATTCGCATTTCCGGTCTATTCGTCTGACATTGTCACGGATAGCAATCTACGGGTTAGTGTCTATCCGAATCCGTACAAGTCCCGCTTCGAAGGACCCGATGGACGCCTGACGTCGTATTACGAACAGCGGTATGAAGCGCCGGAGAAGTTCGGGGTCCATGGTGGGTTGTTGGACGATGAACGTCGGATTTGGTTTGTCAATCTGCCGGACGAAG
Source organism: uncultured Ignavibacteria bacterium (assembly GCA_964440935.1). Classification (GTDB taxonomy): domain Bacteria; phylum Zixibacteria; class MSB-5A5; order WJJR01; family WJJR01; genus WJJR01. Next base: position 21,742 of record CAYTTY010000031.1, read on the forward strand.
CCACGATCCGCATCTACACACTCGATGGCGACATCGTTCGAGAACTACACCATCCCGATCCGTTTCTCACCGTATATCCGTCGATTGTCGGGTGGGATTTGGTCACACGAAACGCACAGCCGGTAGTGTCAGGAATTTACATCTACCGTGTCGATTCCAAGCTCGGCACGCAGACGGGGAAGATCGTTATCATCAAGTGACCTCAAACGTTCCCTGACATCCGGGAGCCGCGTCGCAATCGGAACCGAGCTGGGACTTGGTGCTCCACGCTGGAAATCGCTTGAATTTGTGGTGTGACCGCCGATCTTCTCTGCCCATGAGTGAGATGGAACCACCCAAAGTCCAAGTTCGCAACGGGCTGGTGATTTGTTACACCGGCGATGGCAAAGGGAAGACGACAGCGGCGCTCGGTTTGTGCGTGCGCGCGGCCGGTTACAATCTGCGGACCTTGATCTGTCAGTTTATCAAGGGATCCTGGCATTACGGCGAACTCGACGGCATCAAGCGATTGGCCCCCTATGTGGAATTGCAGCAGAAAGGGGAAGGGTTTGTCGGAATCGTCGATGATAAGAAACCACGCGAGGTTCATCGTGACGCCGCCTTGAAAGCCCTCGCCGACGTCCGGGCCGACTTGGCCTCCGGCACTTGGCAGATCGTGATCCTTGATGAGATTTTCGTTGGATGCCAGTTGGGATTTCTGACCGCCGATGATCTACTTGGGCTGATGCGGGAGAAACCCACAAATGTTCATCTCGTGATGACCGGGCGTGGCGCTCCGGCTGAAGTGATCGACGCCGCCGATTTGGTGACCGACATGCGTGAGATCAAGCATCCATTTCAGCAGGGCCAACTGGCGCAAAAGGGCATCGATTTTTGAACAGCGGTGAGTGGATTTTGCACTCGAGTGCATTCCGTTGCAGTCTCCCTACCGGATTGAACGGATAAAGTTGCCGCTTTGACAGGAACATCCATGCTGTGCCATGGACGGTTTTGGTCCGTGCGCCGATAACTTCCATGACATGATGGATAATCTTGCGTTCGGTGCTGATGAGGCCGCTCGGCCCATCGCCTTAATCGTTGATGATGAGTCGTCGGTGTGCGAGCTGATCTCCGACTGGCTCCAAATGCAGTGTGGCATACAGCCGCTGACCGCCAACTCGGTGGCCGAAGCGGAAGCCGTGCTGTCCAAGCGTCCGATCACACTGCTCATTGTCGATCTCGTGCTGGATACGGAAAGCGGAGTCGATGTCATCCGACTGGCCAATAGCCTCCAGCCGAATGTGATTATCATTCTGATTACCGCCTACCCGACCGTCGAGACCGCCGTGACCGCACTCCAATCCGGTGTCTACGACTACCTCGTTAAACCATTCAAGATGGACCTGCTGTCGGCCACCGTGCGGCGGGCGCTGGAGAAGAACCGGTTGCGTGGTGAGAACATGCATCTGCGGGAGCAGGTGGCCATCAACGAACTCATGCGCGCGGCCGGATCATCGCTCCAGCTCGATCAGATTTTGAGGATGGTCATCGAGACCGTTCGTCGTGAGTTCAGCGGCGGTGCCGCATCGATCCTGCTGCGCTCCGGATGGACGGACGAACTGGAGTTGAAGGCGATTGACGGTGATCCGATTATTCTAACGTCTTCGTCGTTAAAGGACTTCCTGCACGGGCGCACACCGGCAACACATTCCGCACTGGTGACCGGGAGCTCGGTTGTGCTGGGGGGACAGCAGACTGAGTTGTTCAGTGCTGACGAGCGTCGACACGATCTTATCAGCCAGCCTCTGATCGCGAAGGGACGTTGCATTGGAGTCTTGAACATCGTACGCAAGGTGACCGCTGGACCTTGCACCGACGGTACGACGCGGTCGATCGAAATGGCCGCCGCCCAAGCCGCGCAGTCGATTGAGAATTCACGCCTCTATAGCGACCTTTATCACAGTTACATGGACACGGTGTCCGCCCTCGCCAATGCCATTGAGTTCCGCGATCCCTATACGCGTGGTCACACCGACCGTGTCAAGATGCTTGCACAATCGATTGCTCGGGAGATGGGTTGGGGCGTCGAGTTGATGTTCGATTTGTGGATCGGCTGCACATTGCACGACATCGGCAAGATCGGTGTCCCCGACAGCATCCTCAACAAGCCCGGTCCACTTACCGACGGTGAGCGCCGACACATGCGGCGACATACGGAGATCGGTGTGCAGATGGTCCAGGGTGTTCCGTTCCTCCGACCGGCGATGCCATACATTTACTACCACCACGAGCGCTTCGACGGTGGTGGCTATCCCACCGGCCTCGGTGGCCGTGAGATTCCGATCGAAGGCCGAATTCTCTCGGTGGTGGACTCGTTCGACGCGGTGACATCTGACCGTCCCTATCGCAAGGGCTGTACGGTCGATGAAGCGCAGGCAGAGTTGAAACGCTGCGCCGGTACGCAATTCGATCCGGACATCGTCGATGTCTTTCTGAGCCTGATCACCTCGGGAAATATCTCCCTGGCACCGGAGCCACCGGTGCATGAGCACTCAGTGATGAAGAACCGTGCCGTGCCATCTTTCCAGTCCCTCGCTTAGCGCATCATCGTCAGATCAGTAAGGACCCAAGGCTGTGACTTTGCGCACAGGTCCAGAAGCCAATACGACAAGTTGAAAGGGTTGCCAGCAGCGATATCAGAGTGTTCTTTGCTGATGAGGTTGAGTTAGTCCCTTGGTAGACTACTTGTGTCTATGGCGAAGCAGAAGAAAGCTCAGAAGCCAGTCAAGCGCGAGCGGCCAACGCATCGGAGAAGCGGGCCAAGCGCCCCGATCGCGGTGTCTTCGGTCGTCTTCATTGCCGCGTTCATCGCGGCGATGGGCTTCTTCGTGTATCAGGCGCAAGAACTATCATTTACTCAGGACGACGCTTACATCTCGTATCGATACGCACAGAACGCCATTGATGGTCACGGACTCGTCTTCAACGAAGGTGAGCGCGTCGAGGGGTACACGAACTTCTTCTGGGTGATTCTGCTGATCGCCGGTCGATCACTTGGTTTGGAGTTTGACACAATCTCGAAGACTCTCGGCGTGGGGGCGGCTCTGGCCCTGATACTGCTTACGGGTCTGTGGATTCGTTCGATGTGGCGCCGCATGGGGTGGGGTGACGGCGATTATCCCGCGGCGGGAGCCGTTCTGCTAGTGGCCGCCAATGGGTCGATGGTGTACTGGGCCGTCTCCGGTTTGGAGACGCTGTGGTTCACGCTGTTTATCACATTAGGAGTATGGGCTTGGATTCGCCGTTCGTGGCTCGTAGCCCCTGCATTGGCGGTTGCGAGTTTAACCCGTCCTGAAGGTGTATTCATTTGGGGGCTGCTGGTCGTGGCAGAGGGCATCATCGGCGATGGGTGGAAACGAGCGGGGAGTTTGGCCGGAATGGCCGTCCTCCTGCTGGCACCATTTGCCATCTTCAAGGTAGCCTACTACGGATCGCTCTTCCCAAATCCGTTTTATGCGAAGACCGGGTTCTCGCTGGAGTATCTGCAGAGCGGGCTCGATTATACCTGGACCTACATGTTCCAGTTTGCCGGTTACGGGGCGGTTGCTCTGTTGGTGATCGCCGGGGCGATTGTCCTTCCCGGCCGCTGGCGGGTCATCCCGCTGATCTGGCTGGCGTATGCGATCTACATCACGGTGATCGGCGGCGATGTTCTCAAGGTTCACCGGTTCTATGTGCCGATCACGGCGTTTCTGGTGGTGAGCGTAGCAGCGGCCTTGTACTGGATTGTCCGACGATTTCAGCCGCGGCTGGCATCGATTGCGGCCATGGCGCTGCTGCTGATCTTGGGTGTGTCGTGGTACGTCGTGCCGAAGGAGTCGATTGCGTACTTCCGTGGGATGGAGCGGGGGCTCATCCAGAAGATGACCGTTATTGCGGGCAAGCTGAAGCGGTACGACGACAGCAATTTCTCTTTGGCCGTGTCAACTATTGGCAAGATCTCCTACGACCTGATGGGACATCGGGTGATTGACATGCTCGGGTTGACCGACAGCACAATTGCCCGTCATCCCGAGCATATTGCCGGCAATGTGTCGAGCTGGCGGGAGCGGAAGTTCAACTCCACGTACCTGCTGGAGCAGGAGCCTACCTATATCTTGTTCAGCACCGGTCATAAGCCATCGGCCCCGGCGGAGCGGGCTCTCATCTTGCACAGGGATTTTCGCCGGAATTACTACACGACGATCTATCCATCCGACCGGATCAAACGCAATCTCGCAGTACATGTGTTTAAAGGGGGCTATACTGGCCCGGATAGCATTTGGCCGGACATCGAGTGGGTCCAGGACATCAACCAGGCCTGGAATCTCACCATCCGGCAAGCCCGAGACTCGGCCATCGCGATTATGAAAGAGGTCAAGGCCGAGGGCCCGGGCGACTACGCCATGCCCGACTATTTCATCGCCGACCAGTTGTACCGTCTCGGTGATTACTATGACGCACTGGCGTATACCGACTCAGCCCTGGCAATCGATTCAATGGCCGTCACAGCCTGGCATCTCCGGGGAATGATCCATCAGATGCTGCAGGACACGGCAGCGCTTAGGACCGACGTGGAATATCTTCACCGGTATGCCCCTCAAATTCTTGAATGAGGATCACGGAAGCCTTTGAAATCCAGTTGACTCCGGGCGATTGCGCCGATATACATAGTGCGGCTTGAGGCGGGAATAGCTCAGCTGGCTAGAGCACCACCTTGCCAAGGTGGATGTCGCGGGTTCGAATCCCGTTTCCCGCTCCAAAACCGCAGCGAGGTCCCGGCGGCCTTCGAGGCGGCTTTTTTATTGGAACATAATCGGGCCACGAGGGGGTTGATTTCCGGCCTCAGAGACGTAATTTGATGATAGAATTGATCGGTTCCGAAGAACCGATTCTGCAAGGCGGCTTAGCCAAGGGGTAAGGCAGAGGTCTGCAAAACCTCCATCTCCGGTTCGAATCCGGAAGCCGCCTTTTTCTGACCATTGTGACAGATTAGGAGGAACTGCGCATCACCATACGTGTTAAGACAATTGTTGGCTTTTTGGCCAAACAACCAAAGAATTGTCGAGTATAAGAAGCAATGAGTCAATTCGACCATAAATCCTATTCGGCCCGTGCCCGCATTATTAAATCTCTGGCGCACCCAACCCGTTTGTTCATTGTGGATGAACTTGCGCGTGGTGAGCGATGTGTCTGTGAACTGACCGCCATGATCGGCGACGATGTCTCCACCGTTTCCAAGCATTTGGCAGTGCTGCGCGCTGCGGGTGTAGTGGAGAGCGACAAGCGGGGGCTGCAAGTGTGGTACCGGCTTAAAGTTCCGTGTATTTTGAATTTCTTCGGTTGTGTGAGTGAAGTGATGACGGCAACCTCGCGGGAGACTGCTGCCGCGCGATGAGGCCTTTTTTTGTCATGATTGTTGGCGAAACTGCCAAATAGTTTCTTGAGTGGGCACGCGAGTTGATTATGGGAGTATCCTGGAAATCTGAGTGGAAGCCTCTGGCGGCAATTGTCGCAGTCTTTGCCGTCTTTTTCTATCTGCCAATTGAATCAGAACGTGTCCGTGGTGCCATCGTCGAGGCCCTGGCGCTGACAAAGTGGTACGCGCAGGAGCATGTGATCCTCTGTCTGATACCGGCGTTCTTCATCGCCGGAGCAATCGCGGTTTTTATCAGTCAGGCTTCAGTGATGAAGTACCTGGGTGCCAAGGCGAACAAGGTCCTCTCGTATGGTGTCGCCTCGGTGTCTGGGACCATCCTGGCCGTCTGCTCCTGCACTGTACTTCCGTTGTTTGCTGGAATCTACCGGATGGGCGCCGGGCTGGGTCCCGCGACAGCATTTCTCTACTCCGGGCCGGCTATCAACGTCCTCGCGATCGTTCTCACGGCGCGGATTCTGGGATTGGAATTGGGGATTGCGCGCGCCGTTGGAGCGATTGTTTTCAGCGTGGTTATTGGTCTTTCGATGCACTTTATATACCGCAATGAAGAAACCGAAAAGGTGAACGCCCAAATGGCGATGCCAGATGCTGAGGTCAGCCGGCCTCTTTGGCAAAATGCAGCTTGGTTTGCCGCTCTGGTAGGCATTCTGGTGTTTGCGAACTGGGGCAAGCCGGAGAGTGACGCCGGTTTTTGGCATGCGGTGTTCTCCCTGAAGTGGGTTATCACGGGCCTCGCCGCCGCCGCGATGGGGGTCATGCTGGTGTCCTGGTTCAAGGTGTCGTGGATTGCGGTTAGCACAACCGCAGCGTTGGCGCTTCTCGCCGCACTCGCGGTGCCGCAGGAACCATTGCTTGCATTCTCTGTCGCCGTTGTAGGGCTGTCGATCATCACGAGCCGACGGGCGGACGAAGCGGGCGAGTGGTTTTCCCAGTCATGGGGATACGCCAAGTTGATTCTGCCGTTGCTATTTGGCGGCGTTCTCGTGGCGGGGTTGCTGCTGGGTCGGCCGGGGCATGAGGGCGTGATACCGTCGCACTGGATCAGCAACTGGGTCGGCGGGAATTCTCTTGAGGCCAATCTTTTTGCCTCGGTGATCGGGGCGTTCATGTATTTCGCTACTCTAACCGAAGTGCCAATTCTTCAGGGCCTGATCGGCAATGGCATGGGCAAGGGTCCGGCACTGGCGTTGCTCCTGGCGGGCCCGGCACTATCGTTGCCCAACATGCTGGTGATCCGGTCGGTCATGGGGACGCAGAAAACTGTCGTGTTTGTTGCTCTGGTTGTCGTGATGGCGACGGTGAGTGGGATAATTTATGGAGCATGGTGGGGATAACAATTCGCATTCGAGCCTTCGTGGGCTTTCACACTGCTGAAGCACCGCTTCGGTTGACGACAGGATTGGATCAATGAAGCGCAAAAGAGTTACACTCATCGTCTCGTTATTAATGGTCATAATTGTCGTATTAGTCGTGCGCGCGGTCTTCTCCGACGGAACGTCGCCGGATTCCACATTGAAGAAGAAGCCCGTTCAGGTTCGCGTTGTTCCGGCATCGGTCGAACGCATCTCGGACATCGTTGAGCTCACAGGATCGGTGGAACCGCAGCGGACTGCACGGCTGGCATCTCCCGCCGAGGGCCCCGTCATGAATGTGAACGTTCGCGAAGGCGATCGTGTCACACAGGGGGATATGCTACTCTCGATTGGGCGAACGGAAGGGATCGAAGCGCGAATCACATCTTTTCGTGAAGCCGTAAAGAAGGAAGAGGAAAACCTCAACAGAACGCAGCAACTGGTGGAAAGCCAGGCGGTGGCCGGGGAGGTGCTGGACCGTGCCCGGGCGGCCTATGAAAACGCCAGAGCCCAACTGGTCCAGGCAATGGAATCGGTGCGGGACTACTCAGTGTTTGCCCCGTGGGATGGTGTCGTCTCCAGCGTGAATGTCCGTGATGGAGACTATGTGATTCCCCGATCCCCGTTGGTTGAAGTGTACGATCCATCAAATCTTGTGATTCAAGCAGCGGTTCCGGAGCGGTATTCCGCGGGAATCCGTAATGGCATGGTGTTGCGGGCCCAGCTTGACGCGATTCCAGATTCAGTCTTTCAGGCGCGGATTGTCAGGATCTACCCATTCTTGGACGATCGGATGCGAACCCGCACCATCGAGGTCGGGATTGCCACTGACGTTCCAATTCTCCCTGGGATGTTTGCCCGACTGCAACTGCCCATCACAAGTGTGGACAGCGCCACCGTCGTGCCAAATCAGTCTGTGTTGATTCTCCCGTCGGGCGCCGCGTCCGTTTTTGTTATCGATGCTGATACCGCAGTGCAACGGATCGTCGAATTGGGGATCGAACAGGAGAATCGTGTCGAAGTGGTATCGGGTGTGCGCCCGGGGGAATTGGTTGTAGTGTCCGGCAATGAGAAATTGAAGCCTGGTACCGGCGTCCGGCTGATACGATCCGACACGGGATCAATTGGCGCGGTAGGGAATTAGTAATGAAGATCACGCAATATGCTGTACGTCGCAAGCTGGCAACCAGCGCCATAATGATTGCTCTGGTGGTCCTGGGGCTCAACGCCCTTTGGCAGTTGCCGGTCGACTTCTTGCCCAACATCACCTATCCGATGATCAAGGTTCACATCTGGTGGCGTGGTGCAACGCCTGAAGAGATCGACAAGAATATCGCCGACCCGGTTGAGCGCCAAATGGCCACGGTTGATGACCTGGACTATCTCGAGTCGTCTTCAATCGAGGGCATGTACACACTGCTGGCAAACTTCAAATACGGCGTCAATGTGGACGTCGCCTATCAGGATGCCCTCGCAGCCATGGCACGGGCCGCCCGCGAACTGCCGAAGGACATGGACCCGCCGGTCGTCATCAAAGCGGATCCGTCACAATTGCCAATTGTGCAGTTGACGGTCACCAGCGACCAATGGGATTTGATCAGGCTGCGGACGTGGACCGATGAGTGGCTGCAAGACCAGCTGCTGGCCGTGCCGGGTGTTGCCGGTACGGAGATTGTCGGCGGGTTGAAACGTGAAATCCGAATCCATCTCGATGAGGAAGCTCTTGAAAAGCATGGATTGACTCTTTCCGGGATCACCAAACGGCTTCAGGATGAGAATGTTGAACAGTTTGGTGGCCGGGTGACCTCTGGAGACAAGGAACGCATCGCCCGGACGATGGGGGAGTACCGCAGTCTGGCAGAACTGCGCTCAGTTGTGCTTGCGCGTCACGGTCCTGCCAAGGTGTTGGTGGGTGACATTGCGGAGGTTGTTGATGCCAGTGAAGACGCCCGGGTTGTTACGCGTCTTGACGGTCATCCGGCGGTTAAGCTCAGTGTTCTGAAACAGGCCGATGCCAATACGGTTGAAGTGGCGCAGGCGGTCAGTGACAGAATTGCCGAACTGGGGCTGGCATTACCGGTTGGTATAACACTCGGAATGGTGGAAAATCAGGCGGATTACGTGATGGCAGCCATCAATGGAGTCCGCAACGCGGCGGTGGAAGCCGCCCTGCTGGTCATCCTCATTATCTTCCTGTTTCTGGGGTCATGGAGACAGGTTACGGTATTGGTAGTAGCTCTTCCCGTCACGCTGATTCTGAACTTCTTTCTCATGCGCACGGCGGGGTTTTCGCTCAACATATTCTCGCTGGGAGGATTGGTCATCGCCATTGGAGTTCTGATGGATAACTCCATCGTGGTGATTGAGAATATCACGCGTTGGCGAAAAGACCGGCCCCATGACGGGCTCGAGTCACTCACCGGCCAAGCCACCGGCGAGATTGGGCCCGCTATCGTGGCTGCAACACTCTCATTTCTTGCCCTGTTCGTTCCCTTCCTTCTGGTTCCGGGATTGACGAGTCTGCTGTTCCGCGAGTTGATTCTGGTGATCGCCGGCATTGTTGTCATCAGCCTGTTGATGGCAGTTACGGTGACTCCCATGCTGACAGCGGTGATTCTGGGCCGGGATACACGCACGAGCAAGACGTCGTGGTTTGAGCGACTCTTTGCGCGCGTTACAGACGGATATGGGAATGTTCTTGGATGGGTGCTCCGGCGCAAGGGGATGGTTGTGGGGGCGTCGTTCATTCTGCTGGTCGCTGGATTTGCTGTGCTCGGTCGGTTGGGTACCGAGTTCTTACCGCAGATGGACGACGGCCGCATTATGGTCAAAGTCGTTTTGCCCACAGGCACGTCGGTTACGGAGACAGACCGGGTGCTGGCCGACATTGAACAGCGCATTGGCAGCCACGATGACATCGAGAGTATGTTCGCATTAACCGGCGGCAAGGTATGGGGTCTGTACACCTACGAAATCGCCAATGAAGGCGAAATCAACATCCAACTCGTCCCGCGCAGCCAGCGCACACTCAGCACCAAGGAATTTATCGCAAAGCTTCGTCCGGTAGTGTCCAAGGTTCCTGTGCCCGGCGGCAAGGCGATGGTCATGCAGATGAAGGTGAAGGGCATTCGTAAACTTGGAGAGGCCGATATTGAATTGAAAATACAGGGAAAGGATATGGCCACCCTCGATGCCATCGCACGTCAGACGGCATCGGCAATGAACGAACTGGCCCATTTTTCCAACGTCTATGTGTCGATGGATTTGACGAAACCGGAGTATCAAGTCAGAGTCGACCGGCAGAGGGCGGCTGAATTGGGTGTGTCGATTGCGGATATTTCCAAAACTCTGAGGTCCCTCATCACCGGCTCGATTGCCACACGCTATCGCGACGGTGATGAGTATTACAACGTCCGGCTACTCGTTCCGGAAGTCAGAATGACCAGCCGGCAGGACGTGGAAAATCTCCCGCTCAACTGCGCCCAGGGTGGCTATCTCCGAATTAAAGATGTCGCCGAAGTGCGCCGCGCCACCGGACCGGTTGAAATTGTGCGGGAAGACCAGATCAAGCAAGTGGTCGTGCGTGGAGACGCCATCGGTGTCAGTGTTGGCGAGGCGCTGGCTGAGCTGAAAGCGGCGGTGTCGTCGATCGAACGCCCGATTGGCTACGAATTGGAGTATGGCGGTCAGGCACAAATGATGGACGACATGAAACGGAACATCCTGGTCGTTCTTGCATTTGCGATTTTCTTCTCATTCATCGTCTTGGCTGTCCAATTCAACAGTCTCAAGTTCCCTGCACTGATTCTGAGCAGTGTTCCCGTGTGTCTGGTTGGTGTCGCCTTGATGATGTTCTTCACTGGGTTGCCATTGGGAGCGACGGTCATCATTGGAGTCCTCGTTGTCGTGGCGGCGACCGTTAATGACGGAGTTCTGCTGTTGACGTTTGCCGAGGACCGTCGTATACAGCAGCATCTGCTACCCGAACAGGCGGTTCTCGAAGCTGCGAAGGTCCGTCTTCGTCCTCGCGTCATGACGACTATGGCGGTGTTGGTTGGATTCATTCCGTTGGCACTTGCGCTTGAGGAAGGCGGAGACATGCTTCAACCAATGGCCGCTGGTGCGATCGGTGGTTTGCTCATGGAAATTCTGGTCGCGCTATTTCTGATGCCTGTATTGTACTCGTTGTTTACCGTCAATCGTGGTGCCGGAGAAGTGGATGACGCTCTGAAGACGCCGCAATGAGCAGCGTGATTACGTCTGTGACCGAGTTACCGAATGACGCTTTAAGAAGGAGGCCGTTATGGAAGTGAAAGTATTGGGGACCGGGTGTCCCAAATGTGTCAAGCTGGCCGGTGCGGCGGAGGATGCCGCGCGGGAACTGAAACTGGATGTCCACATCGAAAAGGTGACCGACATCAGTCAGATCATGTCGTACGGTGTGATGATGACGCCCGCGTTGGTTGTGGACGGTGCCGTCAAGGTCGTCGGAAAGGTACCATCGGTTGATGAATTGAAGGCGATGCTCACGGAACAAAACGCACACTAAGCCAAAGGGAAGCGACTGGGATATCACGCATGAGCATTTTCAGCGAGACGATGGTGGTCGTTCAAGCCGTGCTTGTGATTGTGCTTTTGTGCACTGGTCCCAGGGAAGCCAGCGTACGCGACGAAGGGTCGCCAGTACGTCAGCCGACGATCGCCGGTGTCGCGAAATCGTGTGATATGGGCCTGTGGCCCAGCAGACGGGTCATTCATTCAAAGGTCTATTCCATGGGCTGTCAGCGTCGCGATGTTCCTGAAACTAAGCCTTATAGCGATTCGCCCGAATATGCTGTCGTACGCTTTACCCAGCTGCTTCACACGCGATGCGAATCACTTCATCATCGGGGATGTTCGCGACCATGACAGGCTTTGTGTTCTGGGTCCTGAATTATCGGCAGTGCAGGCAGGCGCATTGTGTCAACATACAGCGCGCGCGGCGCCACCAAGGGCATTGGTTGACTGTCGGTGTTTCTCAGGCCTTCATTAGCGGCCTCCTCATTTTGGTTGGGATAACGGTCTTGGCGGGGGTGGCAATTGATGTGGATGGCATCGGCTGATCCAAGTGCCGAACGTAGAGAATGGGAGTTGCTGACATGAATAAAACACCAATGGATTTGCTGGCGCAGTTCGCGCCCGAGTTCGCTGAGAACCAAAAGGACGCGAAGGGGCTATTATTTGACAACCCGCGATATCAGAGTGTGCCGGCAAAGTGTAAAATACTGGCGGGAATTGCCGTTGCGGCGGCGCTTGGATCGGAGATGTGCACCCGCATGTGGTGCAAGCAGGCGGTCGAAGCCGGAGTGAGTGCTAACGAAATATCCGAAATTATCCAAGTCGCCCGATATATGAAAATGGCAACCGTGAATGATACCGTAAGCAGCACATACGAATTATTGCTGGAGCAGAACGACTGACGCTCATTGACCGGGTCTGACAATTGAGGTGAGCGGTGCGGGTATTAACTGCACAGCGCGTGCTTTGCAGGCTCAAAAGTTAGCTAAGGAGGAGGCATCTCCATGAAAACACCGATTACCAAGGGTCGAGTCACAGCCCTGTCGGCGGTACTTGTTCTCGGACTCGCGCTTGCTATGTCGAGTTGTGGTGCGGATCCGTCAGCGCAGAATGATGTCGGTTCGTCGGATCGCGCGAAGGACGGTTCGGCGTCTGCCGCCTCGGCCGTGACCGGCACAACGATCGTCTATTACTTCCACGGCAATCAGCGGTGTTATACCTGCCGCAAAATCGAGTCGCTGGCGGAGACGGCGGTTCGCACCGGCTTTGAGAAAGAACTGGCTGATGGTGCGGTTCAATGGCGGGTGGTTAACTTTCAGGAGAAAGACAACGCGCACTTTGCCAAAACGTACAAGCTTTACTCGCAGACGCTAATTGTTTCCCGCCATTTCGGTGGTAAAGAGATTGCCTGGCGCAATCTTGATCTAATCTGGAAACTGGTGCGAAACGACGACGCATTCATTGCCTATGTGCAAGACGAAGTGGATGCGCTTATGACAGCGGAGCCGGAATGATTGAATCGTGGTTAATTGCCGCGGGATCCGCCCTTTGGCTCGGCTTTCTGACCTCGATATCGCCGTGCCCGCTGGCAACGAACATCGCCGCGATCAGCTACATCGGCAAGGATGTTAAGCAGCCGCGTGCGGCGTTCTGGCGGGGAATGTTGTACACGCTTGGCCGCGTCATCGCGTACGTGGGGCTCAGCGCGATCCTGGTGACGACCGTCCTGGCCGTGCCTGAAGTGGCACTGTTTCTTCAAAATGATCTAAACAAGTTCCTGGGTCCGCTGCTTGTCATTGTCGGGCTGATTCTGCTCAATGTGATCCGTTTGCCGGTGTCGTCTTCGGGATCGTTGGCGTCACGAATACAGGGTAAATTCTCCCGCTTCGGACTGTTTGGATCGATGCTTTTGGGTATCGTCTTTGCGCTGTCGTTCTGCCCGATTTCTGCCGCTCTGTTTTTTGGCAGTTTGATTCCGTTGTCGCTGGAACAAAGTTCGCCGGTTGCGATGCCGATGCTGTATGGATTGGGCACGGCATTTCCTGTTGTCGTCTTCGCCATCCTTCTTGTATTCGCGGCCCATCTGGTAGGCAGGGCGTTTAATGCCATTTCGTTGCTCGAACGCTGGGCGCGTCCGGCGACTGGGGTCATATTCATTATTGTCGGGCTCTATTTTTGCAAGGAGTATCTGCTTTACTGGTGAGCGGTGACTACCGTTTATCGAACTTCAGGATGACATCAAACCCGCTCTTACGTGCGTCGGCGGCGACCAGTTGGAAAAACAGATGGCGGGAGAGCTCGTATTCAAGCGTCACGATCTGCGGGAGGATCTCATCATCCTCGCGTGTGGCTCCGAGATCGCGCTGATAGCTGACGAACAGATCGGTCGTGATGTACTTGCCCACTACGAACGATGCGCTCTGCCAGTCGCTCTGAGCGTTGATCTCGATCACGTCGAGATTAAACTCATCCCCGAGCGTCTCACTCAATTGACCAGCAAGCAGGCTGGCGATCGCCCCCTTGGCGAGATCTGTCCTGCTGGTCCCCTCCTCCGAAATCGCGGAACGCTGGCCACTGGTCAGTTCGGCGATACTGCGGCCGAAGACGATATAGGAGACGGCATCGCCTTCCTCGATTTGATTCCCATCCAATGTGAATGACAATGTGGGACTTTCGGCGCGTCCGCCGATCGACAAGGTCAATTCACGTTTGTCGCGGCTGGGGGTGCGGAAGATATAGACGGCGTCGATGTTGAGACGCGGATTGACTGTCTGGCCGCCTTCGAAGATTAATTGTCCTTCGTCGATCGTGAATTTTCTGCCGTAGAGACTGTAATCACCGCGGACAACGTCAATGGTCCCGAACAGTTCGAATTCTTCGCCTTGCTTAACGACTTCCAGCTCGCCCTGGATTTCGATGTTCATGTCATCGTCGCGCAGCCACGTGTTCCGCGGGAAGCGGACTGTCAACCGTCCTCTCAGGTTCTTGAGGTAATCACTTGGAAGCCCGGTTGTCGTATCGGGCTTGGTTACGGTGATGGGTCGGGTGGTATCAGGAGCAGACGCCGTATCACCCAGTGCTGCAACCAGCATGGGCACCGTCATCGACGATCCTTCACCGATCTCTTCTGTCAGTGCCGGCAGGTAGAAGTTTGAGCGACGAACCGTGATCTGGCCGCCGTACTCGGGTGCCGCGACCCGTCCCTGGAGATTGGCATCGGCGCTGATCTGGACTTCGTAGTGCTGATGCCGGACGACATAGAACTTGTCCGCGGTCAGAGAGAGATTGGCCGCATCGAGTTTCCCCGACACCAGGCCGCCAGCGAACTCCGCGCGTCCAGTCATGCGCATCGACCCATCGTCGCGATGAGTTACGAATTCAATCAGTTCCGCACTGGAACTGTCAAAAGCCACTCGTGCAGATATCGTCCTGTAGTCAACGCCATACTCCGGCATGCGGACGCGTCCGTTGCTCACGCGGAGTTCACCATTAATACGGGGATCATCCAGTGATCGGGTCGCGTGCAGATCGATGTCCAGATCGCCGGTGGCGTTCTCGACGGTATAACCGAATGCGCGCAAGATCGCCAACGTGAAGCCATACGATCGCACGCGAACATCCAATCCGGTGTCGGGTGCGGCTGCCGTCGTGTCTGTCAGCATGCCAAGTGGGACTCGAGTGGCGACAACGAGACTCTCGGGTCCCTGCACGTGGAGCGTAAAGTCGGTCGCGAGTGTGCTGTCGATGAGAGAGAAGTCGCCGGCCAACGAGTCGAATCGATATTCGTTGACGGCACCGGCGCGAATCACACCGGTTCCACGGAGGTCCGGATTCTCGATCCGCCCGGATGACTCGACGTCGAGTGACAGATAGCCGCCGATCGACTGGGCGGGATCGACAAGCGTCATCGCATGTGCGAGCGAGATATTGCGCGCCGACAGGTCTAAATTGTACGTGCTGTCTGCATTGTAGACGGCGTCAACGGCAAGCGACTGCCGCGGTAAATCTCCGGCTGCGTCGTCGCCGTCGCTTCCGGTGAGTCGAAGTCCAGTTAGTTCATACCCTTCCGGTCGGAGCACAACGCGCATTGTGTCCTCGGACGTCCACGAATGCTCGCCAAGTTCAAGGTTGATGTCATTGACCGTCACCGTGGGAATCGAATCGGTGAGATACTCAGCATGAAGCGCGGCCGAGAGTTTATCGCTGATTGTTGTTTTTAAATCAGCAGTGTACTCTGCCGGGGTGAATTGGCCCGATACCGTCGTTTGTGGGATGAGTATGTCAATGACCGAGAGATTGTTTGCATGCAGTTCGTATTCGCCTCCGACGAGGCTGTCGACGTACAGAGCGTCGAAGGTGCCATGAACCGAATCTGCCCTGTACGTGTCGTACAGCGAGCGAGACAGCGCCAATGATCCCGACGTTCGCAATGAGTCGAGCGTTCCATTGATCTGGACCGAAATGTCACCGGCAAAGCGAAGAGAGTCAATCTCCAGCCAGCTTTTCAACCAATCGACATTCTCAATTCTGCTGTGAAGAGCGAACGAACCACGTTCTTCGATACCGATGGTGCCGCTTCCGGTGAGTGATCCTGGCGGGCTCTGCAGGAAGAGTGTGTCAACGGTGATCTGGCTGGGACTGAATCGGACGATTGCTGCAAGGGTGTCCAAGACGATTCCCCCGATGTCCGACGAGTCGAATGAAACATCCGCCCGGCCGGTAGCGGTTGCCGGATCGTACCCGTGGCCGCTCGCAGCGAGGTTGAACGTCAGGTCCGTAGCGGGATATGATTCATCGATGAGTGGTTGGATATTCAAGCGCTGTGCATTAAGACGGACATTGTAACGCATGTGCTCGGTGATGTCTGCCAACGATCCGGTAAGATCGATCGCGCCAAAATCCCCGCGTGCCGATAAATCAACGTCAGCACTGTCATCGATATATGTCGCTGTGAGATGTGCACTGTCGAACGCATATCCCATTACCGCTGCGCGTGTCAACCGCATGTCGGCACCGACTTTGGCTCGGTCCGGATTGAGTCCGGCACCTTCGATTCGTCCGGTGCCGACAATGGCTCCCGACGCCAACGTGTCGGCCACCCATTGTTCCATTCGCTGCAGATCGAGATCGAAGTTCACGGCATAAGATAGTACGCTTCCGATCGTATCGGACAGACCGGCGAACAGCGGGTTGGCCCACCCCGAAATTGTGACATGCTGGCGGTCATCCCGAAGCTCAATGGTTGTCTGTAATGAGTCGCGAATGAGATCGGCCGATAGCGACAGCGATGGACGAGTGTTGGGGAGGTCATATTCGACGAATGGGGAGATGTCGCGTACGTCGATCGTGTCGGCATGCAGTGTCAGCGAGCCTGAAGGGGAACTGCCGAACTCATAGTGGCCGCTTGCCTCAATCTGGTTGTATCTCGTCGACGCAATGAGCGTATCAATCTGGGCGGTACTGTCAATCAATGATGCGGATCCGGACAATTGGACGAGCTGTAGGTGGGGCGCCGACGCCTTGAAGTGGAAGTCGGTAATGCCGATGTATTGCTTCTGCTGGGAATAAACAGCATCTGCACGGAGCGAGATACTATCAACGCGTGTCGGCACAAGGCTGTCCGCAGTTGCAATTGATATCGATCCATTCGCGATGGCGAGTTCACCAATCGCGATGGTCCATCCGAATGCTGAAGTATCGCTGACCGTTGCCGTATCGGGCACACTGTCTGTTGGTACCATGGTGGTGATGTTCCATGTGCTGTCTTCGGTCAGGGTAAGATGCACTCGTGGTTGATCGATACGAATGAGTTCGACCGCGACTTCGTTGTCCAGCAACGGCCAGAGATCGTAGCGGAGTTCGAGGGTGGGGATCGACACCAGCGTGTCGCCGGCCTGCGAGAGTGCGATTCCATGCAGTGTGACCGAGGTAAACAGGTTGTCCGAGATGTACTCAATTGAAAGTGTACCGTTGAGCGACGCGTTGGCCGATTTGACAATGTGGTCACGCAGATATCCGCGGAACCACGGCGTCTGCGTCAAGCCAACCGCCAGCACCACGAGCAACACAACCGCCAGCACGGGGTAGAGCAGCCAGCGACGCCAGCGCCTGGTGGGTGTTGTCTTGTCGGTTGTCTCGTTCATCGGTACGCTGTGATCAGAATGCCTGTCCGACGTTTATGTGCAACTCGTAGCCGACGTCATTGTCGAAGATCGGCCGCGCCAAATCGAGACGCACCGGTCCGATCGGCGTGGATACGCGAATTCCCGCTCCGGCCGAATAGCGCAGGTCGTTCAGCTTATATAAGTACGATCCGGTCCAGACGTTCCCCGCATCGGTGAAAATCGCTCCCGACAGAATGCCCCAGATCGGATACCGCAACTCGATGCTCGATTCGATTAAGCTTCGGCCGCCGGCCGGTGTGCCCGCTTGCTGGGGTCCGATTTCACCACGCGCCCAACCGCGCAGCGAGGAGCTGCCGCCGGAGAAATACCGGTCTTCCACCGGAACAAAGCGGTCATCGTCGAACGATTGGATGCCGCCGATCTTGATGCGCGTGGCGACGACCAGCCCGAACAAACCTTCGTAATGCCTCCAGTCCACCGTTGTGCGAACGAAGTGATATTGGCTGCCGAACCCGACCCCACTCCATTTGCTCGACAGCGCCAGGAAGTTACCGTGGTCGGGATTGAACGCCGGACGGGAGTTGTCATAGATGGAGGTCAATGTGATGCTCGATTTATCATACAAATCGTCCAAACCGGGTCCCAGCATTCCCGCCTCGGCCACGCTGGTGGTGTCGAGTGAGACCCGTTCGAAACCGTACTCTCCGCTAACGTTTAGTCGCGACGTGAGCTGGTGATTAAGCCCCAGGATGATTCCGTATCGACGAAGCGTAAACCCCGGTTCATCCTGGCGCCGGATGAAGGGACTGATCCACGCTGAGGTCCGGGGTGTCAGAAATGCCGGTTGCGTATGGCGAAGGCGAACATGGTACGGTTCCAGTCCCGAATGCTTGGCGTACAGCTCCAGACGGCGCGCGCCACCAAGAAAACCGAGCAGCCGAGATTCGGTAAACACGCGAAAGTTGTCTTCTTGTCCGTATCCAACACCGACCTTCGAACTCAATCGCGGCGCTTCACGCAAGGTGATGCGAACCGGCACCTCATCGTTCTGATCCCTGTCCAATATTCCCGTGACGGTGGCGACTTCAAAGACACCCAATTCGATCAACTGCCGCTGTGATTGATCCAACACCGATTGCCGAAGGAGGTCGCCGCTCTCAAATTCGATCTGGTCATGAACCAGTTCTTCTGAGATGCGACTGTGTCCGGTAATCGTAATCTCACCGAACATGCAACGAGGACCACTTGTCAATGTCCACACGACGTCGACGGTATTGGTGGTCGTATCGACACTCAATTCACTGGCGGCCGACGCGTACGGAAATCCATTGTCGGCGAAGTACCGTTCAGTCGAATCCGCATCTGCGCTAATGAGCTGGTCTCGGAAGCGCATACCCGACCGCAATTGGGGAATGGGAGTCATGCGGTGGAGGAGACTGTCCACATGGCTGGAGTCTTGCTTCGTGAAGGCTCGGATATGCCAGATTACGGTGTCGACGATTATTGGTGGCCCCTCACGGATGTTGATGACGATTCCGACGGATTGGTCGTCGGTGCTAATCGTGAAATCTCCACGTGACAAGTGGACATGCAGATACCCGCGCCGCTGGTAGAACCGCCGAATCCGCCCCAAATCGTTTGTGAGCATGTCGGCGTGATATTGGCTAGATGATTGCCGGAGAATCGTCTCCTGGATCCAGTTATATCCTTCTAAGGTCATCTGCTCTCGAAGCCGGTCACCGGAAAACGCGTCATTGCCTTGAAAGTGGATGTAGTCAACCCGGAAACCCTCTTGGGCGCGCGTAAGAGTGCACATCCCGATCACAATGGCGAGGAAGAGAGTTGCGGCAGAACGCCTCTGGGCTGACCAATTCATAGTTCATAATGTACGTCGGCCGGTACGAAGACAAGGGCTGATCCAGCGAATATGCTGTCGTTTAATACGTTACAGGATTCTTCCTGACGTGGCCCTCTGTCCAAAATTCCCACAAATGGACAAACTCTCGACCTAATAAAGCGTATTGTTGAGATTGCAACAGTTGCGATTGCAACCGATTGGCCAATGACGACTGAATCAACCACCTCGGGATCGAATCTGGGACGCCTGATGGGGTGTGCTGCACGCATTATGCTGCGCGAACTCGATCACAGCCTGGCGGAGGCCGGTATCAGCATCTCGAGTGAGCAGTGCATTCTGCTGAAGCATGTGGGGCTGAACGACGGCATCCACCAAAACGAGTTGGCCGAACGGATTCTGCGCGATAAGGCCGCGATCACGCGTCATCTCGATGTGTTGGAGCAAAAGAAGCTGGTGGTACGTGAGCATAATCCCACCGACCGTCGCCAGAACCTGCTTCACATCACGTCGGCGGGACGCCGGCTGCTTCACTCGGTGGAGCCGTTAATTGAGACGATTAACCGTCGCGCGACGGACGGAATTCAGAACGAGAAGTTGGAGCACTGCAAAGAAGTGCTCGCACAGGTGTTCGACAATCTGGCGCGTCGCGACTGTTCGGACGCCGATAGGACCGACTCATGACGAAGACCAAGAAATTCGTGTTACCGGGCGCCATCATCGTCATCGCTACTGCGGCGATGTTCGTGCTGCTCAGCATGAAGACCGACCCGCCACGCCGTCCTCCGGAAACGCCGGTCAAGTACGTGCAGACATCGGTTGTTGAATTGGGATTGGTGGAAGCGCGCATCATCGCGTATGGACGAACCGCCAGCGTGCAGCCGGTCAGACTGACAGCCGACGTCTCCGGTACGCTCGAGCGCGGAGACATCCCGTTTCGTGATGCCGAGCGGTTTCGACGCGGCGATGTCATCATTCGCATCGATGATCGCCAGGTGCGGCTGGATATCAACACCCGCATCAGCGAGCTGATGACAGCATTGGCGACCGTGCTCCCGGAAATCAAATCAACTTTTCCCGAACAGTATCCGATTTGGCAGGAGTATTTCGACACGATCCAGTTTGACGCCACACTGCCACCGCTGCCGGAGACGGACGATGCGCGGTTGAAGATGTTTTTGTCGCGTTACAATGTGTTCAGTCTGTATTTCACCATTCGCGATTTTGAAATCCAGCTAGAGAAACACAAAATACGTGCACCGTTTGATGGTGCGATTATCTCGACGGATGTCCGCATCGGTTCGAATGCGCAGATCGGGACGCGGCTCGGCGAGATTATCGACCTGGAACGAATGGAAGTCCCGCTCCAGGTGCAGGTGTCCGATCTGCCGTGGATCGATTCCGAGCAGTCGGTGTCGTTGGCATCGACAGAACTTGACGGATCGTGGTCCGCATCGATCTCTCGTGTCAGCAGCGATATCGATGAGCGGACACAGACCGTTGACGTGTACGTCACCTTGGACGGTGGGGGTGCCTCGCGTTTGCTCAGCGGTCTCTTCCTTGAAGCCGAAACCGGGGGACATACAATTGACAACGCGTATACAGTGCCTCCGAAAGCGGTGTACGAAGAGCGGTATGTGTATCTGATCGAAAATGGCGAGTTGGTGCGACGGCGAGTGACGATTGCGCGCCGTGAAATTGAGCGGTTGATTGTTTCCGATGGTTTGGACAATGGGGACACGCTCGTTATCGAACCGATGCAGGGAATTGCGCCTGGGATGCGCGCCCAGCCGAAATCGACACTGTTACCCTCGGGAGACGTCTGATGGAGCGATTGACATCGTACATGATTCGCTACCCGATCTGGGTGACGGTGCTGATGTTCTCGGTGATCATCTTTGGGTTGTTGGCTCTAACCGGTCTGCGGTATTCATTCTTCCCCGAGACCGAACCCCGCAACATCATGGTCGAGGTGGCCTATCCGGGAGCCTCGCCGGAAGAGGTCTCCGAAGGCGTTGTGCTCAAAATTGAGGAGAACCTCGACGGTATGACCGGGATTGAGCGCATTACATCGGTGTCGCGTGAGAACATCGGTATTGTCACCGTTGAAACGGTCCTCAACTCCGATCTCGATGCGGTGCTGGCCGACGTTAAGAACGCCGTCGATCGCATCAATTCGTTTCCCGAAGATGCCGAGAAGCCGGTCATCTATGAGCAAGAGTTTCGCACTCAATCGTTGATGGTGGCGCTGTACGGCGACACCGACCTGTTTAATCTGAAACGAATCGCTGATGATTTCCGGGATCGCCTGCTCGCGACCGAACCGGTTTCACAGGTTACCGTCCAGGGTGTCCCGGACCTGGAGTTCTCCGTCGAGGTTTCTGAAGCCAATCTGCGCCGATTTGGACTGCGATTCGACGAGGTGGCGCGAGCCGTCGCGCACTACAACATTAATGTGTCGGGTGGGAAGATCGATACACCCGATGAAGAGGTGCTGATTCGTTCCTGGGGACGGGACTACCAAGCCGAGGACTTGCTGGATATCCCGATCCGCGGCAGTGGCGAGGGAACGGTCATACTGCTCAAAGATGTGGCCACTGTGCAGGAGACATGGGAGGACGTTCCCGACAAGATCTATTACAACGGGCAAACCGCGGCCTTCCTGCGACTCGATCAGGCGGACGATGAAGACATTTTAAGGATCGCCGAAACCGCCAAACAGATGATCGCCGATTTCAATGCGACGCATGAGTCGGTTTATGCCACGGCCATTTTCGACCGTACGATTCCACTAACACAACGTATCGAGTTGCTCGTCAAGAATGGCCTGATCGGTCTCCTGCTGGTGATGCTGTGTTTGGGGTTCTTCCTGAATCTGCGGCTATCGTTTTGGGCGTCGGTGAGTATTCCCTTTTCATTTGCGGGGATGTTTATCGTCGCACACTTCGTCGGGATCACGATCAACGTCATCTCGTTGGCCGGGATGATCGTTGTTGTAGGTATCTTAGTCGACGATGCCATTGTGGTCGGGGAGAATATCTTTGCGCATTTCGAACGCGGCAAACCGCCGCTGCAAGCAGCCATCGACGGTACCCGGGAAGTCGCCGCACCGGTGATTACAGCAGTGCTGACCACGGTCGTCGTCTTTACGGCATTCTTTTTTCTGGAAGGACAGCTCGGTGAGTTTCTCTGGCAGATGGGTTTGGTCGTCATCGCCTCAGTGCTATTCTCGCTGGTTGAAGCGTTCTTGATTCTTCCGTCACACCTGGCGCACTCCAAAGCGCTCGAGCGGGAACACACAGTGTCGCCGGTTCGGCAACGTTTCGAATCCATCATCGGTTATTTGACGAATCGCATCTATGCGCCGGCTCTGCGCAGCGCATTGCGCAACAAGTGGATCACAATCGTGATGCCGGTGGCCTTTGTGATGGTTACTATTGGCCTGGTCGGTGGCGGTCTGATTGGGGTGACCTTCTTCCCGAACATCGACAGCGACGAGGTGCCGGTGAATGTGTCGTTGGTGGCTGGTCGTCAGGAGGCCGATACCGACTCTCTGCTTGCATCGATTGAACGAGTCGCATGGCAAGTGAACGAGGAGTTGTCCGCCCAACGTGAGGATGGACGGCCGATGATCACCGAGATTGTGCGCACCATCGGCAGCAACGATCTCGGCGAGACCGGCAGTCATACCGGTAAACTGGATATTCAGTTGCTCGACGGCGAGCACCGTGGGATGCAAAGCTATCAGGTCGCCAATATCATTCGTGATGCGGTTGGACCCGTTCCCGAGGCGCAAAACATCACCTTCGGTCAAATCGGTCGATTTGGCAAAGCGGTGTCAATCAGTCTGTTGGGTAATAACATCGAACAACTCGAGAATGCCGCCAAGCTGCTGAAGAACGAATTGATGAACTTCCCCTCGCTCAAAGATGTCACCGACACAAACGTCAAGGGCCGCCGTGAGATTGACATCACATTGAAACCGCGTGCCAAAGCGCTTGGTTTGACTTTGCAGGACGTTGCCGGTCAGGTGCGCAGCGGGTTCTTCGGACAGGAAATCCAGCGTATTCAACGCGGCAAGGATGAGATCCGTGTGTGGGTACGATACACGTCCGACGATCGCGCGGCGCTCGGACGATTGGACCAGATGCGCATCCGCTCGGCCGATGACGCGTCGTATCCGTTTGGTGAGTTGGCCACGTACTCGATTGAACGCGGTGTGACCCGAATCAGCCACCTCGATCGCAAACGGGAAATCAAAGTCGAAGCGAATCAAACCGACGTAGAAGAAGACCTCCCACCGATTCTGGCAGAGATTCGCGACGACGTGTTGCCGCGGGTCTTAAGCCAGGTCCAGGGCGTGACCGCGCAGTTTGAAGGTCAATCGCGTGAGCAGCAGGAAACCGCATCGTCGCTCCAGATTGCTTTCGGTGTCGCCCTATTGGTGATGATGATCATGGTGACGCTGGTATTCCGGTCGTACGCGCAGACATTCATCGTCTTTTCGTTGGTGCCTATCGGTGTGCTTGGAGCATTCTGGGGGCATGGATTGCAGGGCATTCAGGTAAGCATGCTGTCGTTGATCGGCATCATGGCCCTCTCGGGGATTATCATCAACGACAGCATTGTGTTTGTCGATCAGATCAACCGTAATCTACGTCAAGGGCAGTCGGTCGAGGAGGCCGTATTCAATGGCGGCATGTCCCGTTTTCGCCCGATCCTCCTGACAACACTCACGACGTCATTGGGCATGGCGCCGCTGATTCTGGAGACCAGTCGCCAGGCCCAGTTCTTGGTCCCGATGGCGGCATCGGTTGCGTATGGACTCGTGTTCGGAACACTAGTACTACTGCTGGTGTTGCCCGCACTGTTTCTGGCCTTCAACAGTGTACGGCTCCGCGTGGCTCGGTGGATGAACAAGACCGATGTGTCGCGCGAGTCGGTGGAACCAGCCGTGAAGGAGGCCCGGTTCGATTGGTCCTCGATGGCCGGGAAGGCGCGCGAGGCGGAGCACGCGTAAGCTCGCCATGGCAGCGGACGGTGAAGCGCTTCGTTTGCGGCAGCGCCGCTGTCAACCGTGTTAAGGTGGGGTCAATACCCCTCGATATCCCGCTTGCGCCGGGAGTCGGCCGTACTGTTAGTTACCGCTGGAATTGAGCCGCCGGAGTGGTGGAATTGGTAGACACCAGGGACTTAAAATCCCTTGCTCCGAAAGGGGCGTGCCGGTTCGAGTCCGGCCTCCGGCAGGGAATTTCGATGTTTCTTACCTTTCGATTTCACCCGAGTCGTCCATCACAGGAAATTGTCTGTCCGTAACACCCAGACCATTCGGGTATCCTGATAGGACCGAGAGCGGAATGCGATGTGGTTGACTGACCTGATGATATTGGCCGCCGGGTTGGCCGTCCTGATTGTCGGCGCCGAGTTGTTGGTGCGAGGGTCCTCGCGATTGGCGATGGATATCGGTCTGACACCGTTGGTCATCGGTGTGACGCTCGTAGCGTTTGGGACAAGCGCACCGGAGCTGGCGGTGAGTGTCGTGTCGGCGGCGGAGGGGGAGACTGGGATCACCCTTGGCAACATCATCGGTGGGAACATCTTCAACGTCTTGATCGTGCTGGGACTGTCTGCGTTGATTGCGCCATTGCGCATCGCCCCCAGAATTCTCCGCATCGAGGTGCCGTTGATGATCGGGGTTACGGTACTTTTTGCCGGTCTCGCATGGAATGGGTTGATCGGATGGTTTGACGGCATCATCCTGATCGGGATGCTCGGCGTCTTCCTCGTATTCAGTTTCCGTCAGAGCAAAGGACAGGAGAGTGGGGGGGACGCAAACGTCTCGGCTCAGCCTGCTTCAAGTGATCGCGGCAAACCGTCGCGCTATTTGACCAATGGCATGTTCGTCGTTCTGGGATTCGCCGGACTGGCATTCGGTGCCGAGTGGGTGACGCGCAGCACGGTGGTGTTGGCCCAGACCATGGGAGTCAGTGAGATGGTCGCCGGCATTGTGATTGTGGGTGGGGCCACCTCGTTGCCGGAAGCAATGACCTCTGTAATTGCGACCCTGAAAGGTCAGCGGGAGCTGGCTATCGGCAATATTATCGGCAGCAACGTGTTCAACATCTGCGGAGCACTGGGGGTCGCTTCGCTGGTCGCTCCCGCTGGTATACCTGTTCCACCGTCCGCCATTTGGTTTGACATTCCTATTCTGCTGGCGGTGGCGTTGGCCACGTTGCCAATCCTGTTCACCGGGCGCATCGTGTCCCGATGGGAAGGAGCGCTCTTCGTGGCGTATTTCCTCGCATACGTTGCCTACCTGGTGATGGAGGCCAATCGGCATGAGGCGCTTCCCGCGTTTAGTGATGCCATGCTGCTGTTTGTCATTCCACTCACCGCGCTGGCATTGACCGTCTCGGTCGTACGCGCACTGTTGCTGCAACGAAACACAAAACGCCATCGCGATAGAGTGACAGAAGCGTATTAGCGATAAAGTAACTTCGTCTGATGGGGGCGGGTTGTAGTGCCGCCGCGGACGACTGTGTGTCTCGTGCTCATCATGAATTACCCGGGCACCAGTTCGATATCGATCGCGTCACATCATCTTTACTGATGGTGTATTGTGCGGTCTTGTCGGATGTTTTCTGAACTTCGCAATGAGCGGTCATTAGCCACCGGTGTCAGGTTATCTCCCTGTTCTGCCGTTTCGAGTGTGTTTCGATAACGGTGAATGAAGCGTCCTCGTTCACCCCGCGCTGCAATAGTTCTCTCCAATTACTGTTGAACATTACACTTAGCGGATATCGCGACGTCCTGTGACAGGCACAGAGTCTAAATCTATCACGTTTGACATCGATGAACTGTGTCCGTAAGACGTTGATGTACTGAACCAAACACAATCTGATCCGCAAAGGAGAATGACAACGGACGGATTCATTGAAACGCGCAAGCAAAGGAGGTCACGTATGTCAGGTAGGATCAATGTCATCAAACATCGCGCTGCGATATTCATGGTTGCCGCGCTGCTTATCGCATTCCTGGGATTCACGGCATGGGCTCAGACCGATGGCAAACCGTTCGGTGGTGACGAGGATGTTGCCTTTGCCGCAAAGGTGTGGGAGGCCATCGACGGTTACCATGGATGGCGTGTAAAGACGGACATTATGATGGGTCGCTCGCCGCACGATGACTACTTACAGACCTACTGGAGTGTCATCAATGTTGGCGACGATTACTATCACGCCGTCGTCAAGGACAATTTCTACGGGGAGGACTTGACCGCTGAGATGGTGGCCGAATCTCCCGGTGAGTACCTCGACGCGGTCACCGTGATGATCCAACGCGGAGCCGGCTACGATCCTGACAACAATAATTGGTATTGGGTGAAATACAACCCCGATGGGAACGTCGCCACCAATCCCAAGGACATGAAGCTTGCCGGTCGTGTTGCGAAGGGAGCGGACCAGGGATGCATTGCTTGTCATGCCGCAGCCGAAGGCGGCGACTATCTGTTTACGAATGACTAGTGTCATGTCATGCACCAAGAGCCGGACAGAATTCCGTAGGGCAGGAGCACC
>CAYTTY010000032.1:0-46039 GCA_964440935.1 uncultured Ignavibacteria bacterium
TTTCCAACAGGAGTTTACACCCACTCCTTTTTACAGGAAAGATCGGACATCACCCGCCGGGGTGATATGAGCGTAGTCCACGCCGAACGCACGAACGATCATTTCGGGAGGAAGATCGTCAAACGACCGTTCACTGATCATGCCATCAAACCGTGTGTCGAGTTGGTCCACCATAGACATGTCACTGTGCCCTCATCCCTGCCGTTCGCTGGTATGGCTGCGATTCAGTTCTCCCACTGGGGCGGAATCCATCTACTTGTTCGCCTCGATGTGATCGACGTAATTCGGGAACCACATCGACTGGGCCACGAGCAGGTCGATTTCCCCGTCGCTTAAGATGCGGCCCACCTTAAGATCGCGCGCCTTCTTCATCACGGCCGATGCGACCTTGGCGCTGACTTCCCGAAGTGTACCGACATCGGGATAAACCGCATTTCGCTCGAGACGATCAGTGGTCACACTGTCGGCCAGCGCATAAGCGGCGGCCAGGAAGATCTCATCGGAGAGTTCGCGTGTTTCACTCAGAATGCATCCCAGCCCCACGCCCGGGAAGATGAAGACATTGTTCCCCTGTCCCACCTCATGCCGGCGTCCATCGTATTCCACCGGGTCGAACGGACTGCCCGTGGCGAGGATCGCCTGTCCCTCAGTCCAGCGAAGCGCTTCAGCGGGTGTGCACTCGGACAGCGCCGTTGGGTTGCTCAGGGGGAAGATGATCGGACGGTCGACGTGGGACGCCATCTCCTTCACAATCACCTCATTGAACAAGCCGGCAACTGTAGACGTACCAAGGAGTACGGTCGGGCGCACGGTCTTGACAACCGTGAGCAGATCAAATGAATCATCTCCATTAAAGCCGTACGACTCCATGACGTCAGCGCGCATGGCAATATCGCGCTTGTAGGACTCGATGGAGCGCAGCTTTTCATGAACCAGTCCGCGACTGTCAACGAAGACGAGGGAGCGATCGATTTGGGCCGGATCACCGCCCGCTTCAATCATGGACGCGCGCGTCAGGCGGCCGATTCCCACGCCGGCGGCGCCGGTGCCGGCAAACACAATCCGTTGCTCGGGGAGTGTTCCGCCGGTGATCTTAAGCGCCGACAGCAATCCCGCGAGTGCCACCGCGGATGTTCCCTGGATGTCGTCATTGAAGCTCGGCAAACGGCGACGATACCGGTCCAGAACGGCAATCGCATGTTCCTTCTTGAAGTCCTCCCACTGGACCAGCGCCCGTGGACAGGCTTGCTGCACGCCATCGACAAACGTCTCGAGGAATTCGAAATACTGGTCCCCTTTGAGCCGACGTGAAGGATAGCCGAGGTAGAATTGATCATCCAGGAGTGCCGAGTTGTTGGTTCCGATGTCCAGGCTAATCGGCAGGCAGTTCCACGGCGGGATGCCGGCAGCGGCGCAGTACAGTGCGATCTTACCACAGGGAATTCCAATTCCGCCCGCCCCTTGATCACCGAGACCGAGGATTCTCTCGTTGTCCGTGACGACAATCAGCCGAATCTCATCCTCCGAGGCATTGCGCAGAATTTCGGCCGTGCGGTGAACCGTATCCGGGGTAATCCAAATGCCGCGCGGACGGCGGAAGATGTGACTGAATTGCTGGCACGCTTTGCCAACGGTTGGTGTGTAGACGATTGGCATCAGTTCAGGCAGATTTTCCACTAAAACACGGTAGAACAGTGTCTCATTTCGGTCCTGTAGGGCGACAAGCCCGATGAATTTCTCAAGATCGTCCTGTTTGGCTCGTACGTGCTCCAACTCCAGCGCCACCTGTTCGTCGATTGTTCTCACACGGTGGGGAAGCAGGCCAAGTAGACGGAATCTCTCGCGTTCGCTGTGGGGGAATGCGGTTCCCTTGTTGTAACGTGTAAAGTTGAGCAACTGATGCCCGTGCACAGTCAGGCGTGGCGTTTCTTTGTCTGAGTAATGAACTTGTGGCAAGCTCACGAGCGACCTCTCTTACAGTTGTGGACGTCGGCGATAATGTCCTTGTGCCGACGCCCGATTCAATCCTCACAGGCAACACAGCGCCTGATGGTGCAACACAAAGCACCGGGCGTGCCGTGTCTATCGCCAGACTGTCCAAGAGTGAGTTGCCAATGACAAATCCTTGATCGATCCGACGTCGAGTGATCCGTGTCGGTCGACGACGACAGGACCTCTGCGCACCTGATTTGTCAGGCAAACAAGTTGCTATGATCTGAGCGATTGATGTTTGAGGCAGACGAGTGAGACGAGGACGTTTGGGCTGCTCAAATGGTTGATGTACTTCGCAAAGCGGTTATGATCACGGGTTTTGTGGCGGTGATGATGATTGTCATCGAGTACGTCAACGTGTGCACCAGTGGCCGCTGGCGGCAGTGGCTATCGCGACGCGGCCTCACTCAGTATGTGATTGCTGCTGTTTTGGGAGTGCTGCCGGGCTGTCTGGGTGTTTTCGTCGTGGTGTCGCTGTTTTCCCACGGCATCGTCACACTGGGAGCCCTCGTAGCGGCGATGATCGCAACCAGTGGGGACGAGGTATTCGTCATGCTGGCGGTGATTCCCGGCGATGCATTGCGGCTGGCGGCCATACTGTTGCCACTGGGAATCATCGTCGGTATCGCTGTCGATGCCGTAAGACGGCGTGTGCCGACGCAGGAGATCGATCCGTGTGATCAACTGGAAGTCCATGAAGTCGAAGAGTGCACGCATTTCAACCGGGATCAGATCATCCAGCAGTGGAAGGACTGCACGTTGGGGCGCGGCGTTCTCTGCCTCGGACTAACGGTATTACTTGTTCTGTATCTGTCCGGTACAGTGGGGCCGGAATCGTGGGGCTGGTTACGGGCTTCTCTGGTTTTGGTCACCTTCGTGGTCCTCGTCATCGCCGCCACCGTGCCCGATCACTTCCTGGATACGCACCTGTGGGAGCACGTTGTGAAGTCGCATGTTCCGAGGATTTTCATATGGACCTTCGCTGCGCTCCTGATCTCAACCTGGGCGGTAACGCTGGTCCAAATAGGCACGATCGTCGATTACAGTCGGCTCCTGATCATCGTTGCCGCTTGCCTCATCGGAATCATTCCCGAATCGGGTCCACACTTGGTGATTGTGATGTTGTACGCCGATGGTGTCGTTCCCTTCAGTGTGCTTCTGGCGAACTCAATCGTTCAAGATGGACACGGCATGCTGCCGTTGCTGGCGCAGTCCCGACGAACGTTCGTCACCGTCAAGGTGGTGAATGTCGCCTGTGGTCTGGCGGTCGGTTTGCTGTGGGAACTGCTCCTGTAATTATCGGTGCCAGGATCATGTACCCATGCCAACCTGCCTTGTCGCCTGGCCGTGTGCAGGTTCCGATTTTTGGGCAGCGCTACACAGGGATTCCAAACGCGCCACGATAAGCTCCATTGCATCCATTTGCGGGAGCAAATCCAGTGGTTCACCCAGCATCCATGCATCCGATATCACCTGGCTTTGCTCAACCACGCCCAGAACCGGCAGACCGTAATCATCCAACCGATCACAGATAAGATCCTCAGCGGACGATGTGGTGATCCGATTGAGCACCGCGGCAACGTCTTTCGTCGTCGTTTCCGAAAACACCTTGTTGGCTGCAGTGACCAAGTTCACATCGTCCAAATGGGCTGTTACCGGCACTGCACCATCCCGTATGTCGTTGATCATCCGCTTCATGCTGATGGCCATCTCGACGGCTGCAATCGAGGGGTCGACAACGACCAGTGCCAGGTTGATGCGCGACAGGACGCCGCGGGCGGAATCCTCGAATCCCGCTTTGAAGTCGATCAGCGTCACCGGTGACGGGTGATCGGTCGTGATCGTCACGTCTCTGGCGATCTTGGCAATCGGGCCGTCGCAGCCGGCCCCAGGTCCCTTATCAGAGATTTTTCCCAGTGTGAGGAGGACGACACCACTCGGTGAGCGTGCCCAGTAATTATCGGGCAGACTGCTCAGCGACAGATCGGCTCCGGCCAGCGGAGTCGGATCGTCGACCGGACACGTGACCGCACCACCACTGAATACCATGCCGCCAAAGTAGTCAATGAGCGGATCCGGCGGCCGTTCGAGCCCGAGCGCGCGGTGTATACCCACGTTGGTGGAATCCGCATCGACGAGATGAACAGCGTAACCTTGGGTTTGGAGCTGATTGGCCAGCAGAACCGTTACGGTGGACTTCCCACTGCCACCCTTACCAAAGACGCCCAGCCGTAATCCTGAGAGTGCGTCGTTATGATCAAACATTGGATTCTCCTCCTTGATGTGTGTGCCTTCAGTTGCGGTGTCTGTCATGGGGCGTCAACGGCGTCGTACGTTGCCAACGACGCCGACCCGTCAAACAGCCGTTGTCGATCGGCCACCGTTTCGCGGTCGTCCCGGATCAGCGCGATGTACGACTGCGCCAGAACATCTTTGGCCATGCCGAACACCGTACTGACGGCGCCAAGCGCTTGACCGATCGTTGGGACATTCATGCATTTGGAAACACAGGCCCACATCGCCATTTCCAATGATCGGATCGCGACCTGGACTTCACGAATCTCATATCCGTTTCGGTATCGATCACGAGCGATTTGTCTCACGTAATCCAATATGGGATCGAGTTTGCACTGCCGTACGCTGGTGAGCACCTCCCGGAAGAGCAGTTCCAGGCATGTGCGAACCTCGTTGCTCGGCGTCGCCTCGTAGCGGCGCAGGTGGCTCCGCTTCAGTTCCAGTTCCGCCGAACGAAGAATGGCGGTTGATCGTTTGCTGAGAAGATCAACCAGTTCACGGCACGGAGCCAGTCCGGGAGGTGCATCGGATGTCACCGCGTCGTTGGCATTTTGTGCAAGTGCATCCGTCTTTCCCGAGAGACGCTCGTGATCACTATCCTGATTCGGGATTGTCCACTCATAGTAATAGTCCATCAGAATCTCCTTCCGTCTGTGTATCTGGCGCAGGATCGATGCATCGCGAAGAGACACTCTTCACCGTGTGCGATGCATCATCCGAACGACCGCTTGTGCGACGACGTGGTTGCTGACAGTGACTGCCGACGATCATCACGGGGCAAGGGGCCCCCAGCAGAACCTCGAGAGTCACCTGTCCGGGGACAACCGATTGACCGGTGCTGTCTTGCCGGTTAGCCATCACGACGAGATCGGGCTTCTCCGCCGATACACGTTTAAGAATCCCTGCTGCGACGGATGCCGCGCGAACAATCTCCCGTCGTACGTTGCCGTTGCCAACGTCCACCAGCTGCATTCGCGATATCGTCCAGCCCAGTTCTTCCTCGATACACGTGCTACACAGATCCGCTGTCTGATCGACGTCCAGAGTGTCTGGACAGGTGCCGCACGTGACCATCACGTGCAGCACCAGCAGTTCCGCGTTGAATTCCCGAGCCAGTTCACTGGCGTAGTCCAAAGCGGCGTTCCCGTCGAGCGAGAAATCCGTAGGACAGATGATTCGGCGAAGATTGAGAGAACTCATCACTCACCCGCTCAAGGCGACAACCTTATGCCATTGCATCGTCATCCGACGCCCACCGAATGCCAACAGCCAGCGAAAACAGGAGAATGACCACCGCCGCGACGATCTCCTCACAGCCGAAACCACTCGGCTGTTCCCTGGCCAAATCCGCTGGCGGACTGACAGGACTGACAGTTGATGCAACAGCGGAGGCAACCACTAACGTTTCTGCACGAACATCTACGAGTTCGGTCTCCAACCAACCGTCACCGAATTCGGGATGAGTAATCCGTACCCAGTGTCGCGTGTTATCGACAATGTCGTATACCTCACCGGCTTTTACTTGACCGAGGATCGTCGAGTGCGTGCTGAGACCCGCGTACATGTTAACAGTTGACGAAGTGATCACAGCATTTCTGCGAATCTCGAGCATCCCAGCCATCACCGGTTGCAATTGCACGAACAGCAGGAGCATGGCCAATGCTCCGATGTATCTGAGACGTTTCACTTCTCACCTCCGGACACACAGACTAATGACGGCATCTGTACGTGGCACGAGCACATACCATGCCGGGATGTGGCCGTTGTGTCAGAGACCTACTGCGTTGATGTATTTGGCTTCGATGATTCGCCGGGGAAGAGACCGTGCTGGTGCATCTTCTTGTAGAGGAGTGCCCTCGAGATACCGAGAAGCTTGGCCGCACACGATCGATTGTTGTCCGCTCGTGCGAGCGCCATACTCAAGACACGCCGTTCGGCTTTGTGGACGTGCGTTTCGAAGGAGTAGTTTTCATCAACGTGCAAATCCGAAGGAGCGTCGTCGTGGGCCAGGAGGAGGGTGCGGACGTGGTCTCCGGTGATCTTATTCTGGACCACCACTGTTACCAGCCGTTCGAGGAGGTTGCGCAGTTCCCGGACGTTGCCTGGCCAGTGGTACTCGCGCAGCGCATCGTAGAAATCATGTCCCAAATCTTTGTGGTGAATGCCATGCTCGCGTGTCAGTTCATCCCAGAATTCATCTACCAGTTGTGGGATATCCTCGGTTCTCATACGCAGGGGAGGAACCACCACGGGGAGGACATTGAGGCGGTAGTACAGATCGCGACGAAATTGCCCGTCCTCGACCATCTGTGACAAGCGTTTGTTGGTGGCTGCGATGATGCGAACATCGACGCGGATCGGCATGCCGCCGCCGACGCGATCGATCTCTTTTGATTGGATGGCCCGCAGGAGCTTCGATTGGACACTGAGCGGCATGTCGCCGACTTCATCGAGCAGAATCGTGCCGGAGTTGGCGAGCTCGAACTTGCCCTTCTTGCCGCCGCGCTTGGCCCCAGTAAATGCGCCCTCGACGTATCCAAACAGCTCCGATTCGAACAGGGTTTCCTGGATCGCCGAGCAATTCAAACGGATGAACGGACCGGCATTGCGCCAACTCAGACGGTGGATGGCGTGCGCGTACACCTCTTTGCCAACACCTGTCTCGCCGAGTAGGAGTACCGTTGCATCTGTTGCTGCGGCGCGCATCGCGAGTTTCTTGGCGTGTTGACTGGCGGGGGCGATGGCGACAATGTCCTCTATTGAATGCCGGGTGTGCTGACGAGATGAGCCGGCCTTTTCCAGCTCCCGAATTCGCTGTTGTAGGTGCTGAAGGCGGCGCGCCAGCCGGTTGACTTCATCGATGTCGTGAAAGCGTACTTGGCCCAAGACGCCCACACATTCGCCATCCTCAAACATGGGGAGTCGTGAGACGATATACTCGGTGTCGCCAATCCGTTGAATCTGATCACGTTCGGCAACGCCGGTCTGGAAAACGATGTGGATGCGCGTGTTTTCGACGACCTCGGTGACAGGACGCCCGATCGCATCCTCCGGAGTGACCCCGGTGATCCGCTCGAAACTCTCGTTGACGTAGGTAATGATCCCGTCCTTGTCGACCGCCCAGATGCCCTCTGAAGAAAGATCAAGGATCCGCTCTAAGAGCTTCACACGCTCCACCATCGACATCGACCTGGTTTCACTCATTTCCGGCATCCCAGAATCCTCCCACCGTTGTACGATCAAGGACACTGGAGGTGAGATGACCGGAATGTGAAATTGCCAGAGACTCAGCGGGCGGAATTGCGGCTGAGAGGCGTTGAGACCTGTAGGATGGTCGGTCAGAGAGACCGCCGACTGTCTAAGTCCGTGACAGGGTGACACATTGGGAGACAGGTCTATCCAAGGCCCTTATTGAGTCCACAACACGTCGTTTAGAGCGATTGTCAGAAGTATTTTCCGTTTGTATTTGGGTGCCACGGGCCTAAAGGGGCGTGTTGAAGAACCCCCGAGAATCAGAGCCTTCGGGAGGGCGAGCCTCCCGGCGAGCCGCAACGGCATGTTCCACACGGCGGCTCGGCGGGAGCCTCGCCCTCCCCAGTCTGAGGTGATGATAGTCAGCAGGTTTTGCAACACACCCCTAAAGGTCCGTGGCACCCTGATCCAAACGGAAAGGATTTATGACAATTGCTATATCCCGTGGTGCCTTCGCAATTGACCGAATTTGACAAGTCATTCGCGGTGGCCAGGCAAGACGACATGTCACGAACGGAGACATTGAAGCGATCATCAAAATGAGAATGCGGGAATGGCACTGTTCCACAACGAAGCCCATCCTAATTGTCTCGCTTCACCGGATGCTTGATGATCGTGATCGCGCTGGGCTCTGGGCAGCTATAGAAGCAAAGGCCGCATCCCGTGCACCCTTCACCCAGATAATAGGCGTAGTTGTATCCCCGCTCGTTAATGTCCTTTGAGATGGCCAGGCAGTCCTGGACACACGCTTGAACACAAAAGCCACAGCCTTTGCACAGGCGGCTGACGATCTCCACATCAGCGAGCGTCTTCCTTGTCTTTCGAGTCATAGTATCTGCCATTGCAGTATCTCCCTTCCGCAAATCGACGTCGCACATCCCTTGCCACGTACGGCGAATCGTATCACCCAGATGCCTCTATCCGGAATCCCAGTGTGTTATTGTCAGATCGGATCCGGTTGCGACATCCAGTCAGCGGGTGCAGCACGAGGATTGCTTAGTCGACGTCGATGGCTAGAGAGCCTGTGTTAGACATGCTCGCAACTGACGGAGGATCGAATGAACGGCTCGTATGTCGAACGAAATGACGAAGTGCGCCGGCGCATGGGTCTACTGAGTAAAGAGATTCCCGACACCATGTCGGCCTTCATGTGCTTGCACCAAGCCGCCATCGCTAATGGCGCCCTGGACACAAAGACAAAAGAACTCATCTCGCTGGCCATTGGCATCACGGTCCGTTGCGACGGGTGCATTGCCTTCCATGTTCACGATGCGCTTCAGGCCGGAGCCACCCGCGGTGAGATCGTCGAAACGATCGGCGTTGCGGTCCTGATGGGCGGCGGACCATCGGTGGTGTACGGGACCGAGGCACTCGAAGCGTTGGAGCAGTGTGAGGAAAACATGAGAGACGCACAACCAGCCTAGTGAATGAATTGGTCTCGGCTGTGCCATTAGAGTATACTTTTGTTGAAATCTGTGTTTTTCGAACACAGATGAAAAAGCAATTGGTACAAGCCGAACAAAGGAGAACACCATGGCGAGGGTAAAAGACAAGGTCGCAATTGTGACCGGTGGGGCTCTGGGTATTGGTCGCGCAGTCTGCCAAGCGCTGGCCGCAGAAGGGGCCAAGGTAGCGCTCACCGACATACTTGACACCGAGGCTGGAGAAGCCGTCGAGCATATCAACAAATTCGGAGGAATCGCCAAGTTCTGGCATCTCGATGTTTTGAAGGAAGATGAAATCAGCCAGACATTTGGCGATATCGTTCGCGAATTTGGCCGCATTGATGTGTTGGTCAACAATGCTGGTATTGCGGGTACAAACAAACTCACCCACGAAATTTCCGTGAGCGAGTGGGAGAGGGTTATTGGCGTGAATGTGAGGGGCGTTTTTCTGTGCACGAAGCATGCGATCCCCCACATGCGAAAGGCCGGTGGTGGCAGCATCATCAATATGTCGTCGATCTACGGACTCGTGGGCGCGCCGGACCTCCCGCCGTATCACGCGTCAAAAGGCGCTGTCACGTTGATGAGCAAGACCGACGCTCTTCTGTATGCCAAGGACAACATCAGAGTTAATTCCGTGCATCCCGGCTACATATGGACGCCCTTGGTGGAGGAACTGGGGAAACAGTCCGATGAGGGCGTTGATGCATTTCGGAAGCATCTCGACAGCCTCCACCCGATTGGACATGTTGGTGAGCCAGACGATATCGCCAACGGCGTTCTCTATCTTGCCGCAGATGAGTCCAAGTTCGTTACGGGGAGTGAGCTCGTCATTGATGGCGGATACACGGCTCGGTAAGGCAATAGGATCGGTTTGGGTCTTTGGTTGTGGCGTCACTCGCCCCTCGGGTGACGCCACGCTCGGGGCCAGCCGCGTTGACTTACATAACGGACTTCCGGGACACGACACTGGTTGACGCAATGGCCATCACATGAGGGGCTATTGGGGACGCTGGAACTTAGTCTGATCCCACCCCGGTCGGGACTTTGTTGTCGTGACGTTATGACGCCAGTCCGTAGTATTTGATCTTACGCCAGAGCGTGGCGCGATGAATGCCTAATTCCGTCGCGGCATGAGTGCGATTGCCCTGGTGACGGCGTAACGCATCCACAATGACGTCTTTCTCCGAGTGTTTGTCTGCGCCGATGCCGTTGCTGTTCCCGTTTTGGGCGACGATGTGGGCTGGGAGATGCTCCAACTCCAATTGAGGGCCATGACACATCACAAATGCGTGTTCGATCGCGTTTTCCAGTTCACGCACATTGCCGGGGAAACGGTACTGCCGTAGCGCAATCAGAGCGCCTGAGGAGATTCTCTCAATCGACTTGCGGGTCTTTGCACGGAAGATATTGAGGAAATGGTCGACGAGTACCGGGATGTCGGCCGGTCGTTCGCATAAAGGCGGAATGTCGAGCGTCATCACGTTGATCCGGTAATACAGATCTTCGCGGAATCGCTTTTGCTTGATAGCGGTCAAAAGGTCGGCATTGGTGGCTGCGATGATGCGCGCGTCCGTGTGCAAGGTCTTCGTCGAGCCTAAAGGACGATATTCGCCGTTATTGAGAACGCGGAGGAGCTTAACCTGCAGCGAAACGTCCATTTCGCTGATTTCATCGAGCAAGAGCGTGCCGCCGTTTGCCATGCCAAACTGCCCCGGTTTGTCTTGTTTGGCGTCGGTGAAGGCGCCCTTCTTGTAGCCGAACAGTTCCGATTCCAGAAGTTGGTCGGGCAGGGCCGCGCAGTTGATTTTGATATAAGGACCGTAGCGACGAGGGCTCAGGTTGTGCACGACCTGGGCGAGCAGTTCTTTGCCCGATCCACTCGGTCCCTGAACCAGAACGCTGCAGTCTGACTGGGCGACATCGGGAAGAAGCGCAATCAAATCCTGCATTTGCCGCGTGACGCTGACAATGCTCCTCAGCGAGTCCTTCTGATCGAGACTCTTGCGCAAGTGTTCAATCTCCGAGATATCCCGGAAGAACTCGACCGCACCGATCACCGAGTTGTCCTCATCACGAAGCAGTGTCGTCGTGACCTGAATCGGTACCTCACAGCCATCGCGTGTAAGAATGGAGACACGCGCATCCTGCACCTGGTTCTGTGTCTTCAGCGTGTCCTTCAGCGCGCATTGCTTGTGGCAGACCTCGGTACGGAAGATATCGAAGCAGTGCTTGCCGACGGCTTCGTTGGCGTGAAAGCCGGTGATGCGTTCCGCCGCTTGGTTGAAAGACGTAATAATGCAATGGCGATCGACGGTGAACACACCATCGCTGATGCTGTTGAAAATGAGCTGGCTAAGTTCTTCGCGCATTACGGATATCCGCCTGTTCACATGTGATACGATGACCGCTGATTGATCGCAACCGGCATCACATGGTTTTGCCAAAGGTCGCGCTCAACCAGGTGACGAGACGGTCAAACCGACATGTGTTCAATCGTATGCCATTGGGCGTCCGGGATGCCGAGCCGGTCCCGAATCATCTCACATCGGGAGTTCAACCGAAATTGATCCGGATGATCCGGCCCGACCAGCACCACGGGCGATACGAACGCGTTGGCGAAATCCTCAATCGGCCGTCCGGCAAACATGCCGGACCCGGCGGGATGGCCGAGCACCAGCACCTGGAATTCACGAATCAACAGGCAACGATGCAACTCGGTCCATTCGTTGTCCTCACAAAGACGGAATCCCACATTGGTATAGTCGCCGGCACGTTCATCGTAATACATCCGAAGTTCACGCTCGCGTTCAATCGTGAGCCGGGCGTGCTCCTCCCGGGACATCTCTCCCGGGCCGGGATCCGACGGATCGAACGGATCGGTCAGGAAATGAAAGACATTCAACTGAAGACCATTGCTCTGCGATAGCCGCAGGGCATAGTCGAACGCCCAATCTCCCGATTCCGAGTAGTGAGCACAGAAGCCCACCGCGTTGAGGTTTGGTACGGTCATGTCATGCTCCTCTCATATTATCGGGTGCGAGCCAGATCCGCTCGGCGCGCGTTGCCCGTGATCCTATCGATCGGTGCCGATCAATGGCTCTGACACCTGTGCTTCTCTCAAATAGTGGTCTGAGTACAACGCGCCGACCGGGTTGTTGGCCAGCGACTTGTCCTTCACGATCAGTGTCGAGACCGGCGCGTTGCTGTGTTTCGCAAACAGACTGTCGATTCCGACACACAACCCAACGGTGACATTCACATCGGTCGAAGCATGATTCAGGACATTGGCCAGTCCCAAGGGGTTACAGGCCACCTGATCCCGTTCGCGATTCGATTCGGCAGTCTCGTGCTCTAACAGAGGATCGTTGAGTTGAATTCCTCCGATTTTGCAGCATGCGGGGGTAACCACGAAGAACCGTCGCAACACACACGTCAGGATCTCAGCAGGCGCGAGCAATTCTGAACAGAACGCCAACCCAATGTGGCGGTACTTCATCTCCAGGCAGAAGTAGATCAACTCCGACATACGACAGAGGGTTCGATCACTCTCCAGAGCCACATCCATAGCGGCGTCGATCAGCCGCAAGGCGGTGTTATCGGGAGCGCCGGAGAGGGCGTGCACCGCGGCATCGCAGCTTTCGCCCCGCAGGCAGACGCGGTCTTGGCAACTCAGGCAATCAATGATGGTCGACCGTGAGTCACTCTGAAGGTTGGATGGCTGCCCACCGTGTTGCACTCCACGAGTGACGACGGAGACGGCGGTATCGAGCGTGCCGATAATGTTATCGATTACGGCAATCCGCTTCTGTCGGACCTCGTCTCTCCAAATGCCGCTGATGCCGCCGCACACGAGGGTATCAATTTGGGCATGCAGCAGCGTGGCCAGTAGCTCATCCCAGTTCCGTTCATCGAGGGACAGGGTTTTCTGTGCCCGCACCTGGTTGCGCGCGATGGTCATGACCACCAGACGGTCGGCAATCGTGCAGCGCGGCGCCACCCGATTGCCCAACATGGGAATTCCGACTCTCATCAGTACACCACCTCAACGCTGTTGCGTGTGCAACAAGAGTGCCAATGACCGGCAGACGACACCGGTTGCGACAATCGTGCCACCGTATTCCGGCCGTGCGCGATGTCATCGGGAACGGTATCAGGTTGATGCGGCCACGAGCGCGACGACAGGACTGTACATGTCCGGGTGGCAACCGAACCCGATGCCTGCACCGCCGACGCTGTCGGTCAGGCCCGCTGGCTGTTGCATGTGCTGTTGCAGCGCAACGCCGCGTTGCAACAATTGCAACAACAATGTTGCGATCGTTGTATCGCTGGAGGCGTGATGATTGATCGGACGCGGCTGTTCCGATGAGACGGGCGACTGTCATATACTATTATATAGGTGCGTCATCTGCCAATCGTTACATCACTATCATCCCCGTGTTTTGTCACAACGTCAAACTCTCGCGGCCCGACACCCATTCGGGTACGCGCTTTGCCACAGACCCGGTGGAGGCACGTTTAAACATGAGGATGGACAGATGCCCGAGACACCGGAGATCACAACAGCAACACAGCGCACACTGAAAGGTCAACGCCTGAAGTACTACATTGAGAACGAACCGGCGGGGAACCGTGTCGATCAGTTTCTGCGCGCGTTCGCGGCCGTACTCGAATTCTCCGACTATCGTCCGTTGCTCGACTCATATTGTACCTCGAGTGCGAAGTGCAATCGGTGCGCGGTCAGTTGTCCGGTCTATCTGGCCACCGGCGATCCACGCGACATTCCCTGTTACCGCACGAATGTGCTGTTGGACATCTATCGGCGCTACTTCACCATCGGCGGCGCCATCGACGCGCGCTTTTCCAGAAGCTTCGAACTGACCGAAGACGTTATCGATGACATGCTCGAAGTGTTCTACCGGTGCACGGCATGCCGGCGATGCACACGCTCATGTCCGATGGGCGTCGATCATGGCCTCATCACACGCTTGGGACGCTATGTACTCAGTCTGATCGGAATCGTCCCCAAGGCGCTTCAGGTGAGCGTGCGCGAACAACTCGAAGGTGACACGCACAATACGTCGAAAGTGCCCAAGGAAGCGCTGATGAACACGCTCGAATTCTTGTCGG
This sequence comes from uncultured Ignavibacteria bacterium, assembly GCA_964440935.1. Taxonomy (GTDB): domain Bacteria; phylum Zixibacteria; class MSB-5A5; order WJJR01; family WJJR01; genus WJJR01. Next base: position 14,115 of record CAYTTY010000032.1, read on the forward strand.
AAGAACTCGAGGATCTATTGGGCATCAAGATGACCTTCCCGGTCGATCAGATGGACCGGGACTACGTCTTTTATTGTGCGGTGAGCGACTACTTGATGGAACCGGAGACACTGATGGGCAATGCGGCGGTGCTTTATGCCGCCGGCGATTGGGACAAGTGGACCATTGGCACCGGCAACTATGACGGCATCAACTACGGACTGTTTTACAGTGATTGGCACTTGGAAAACATCATCAAGCGTCTGGTCGCTGAGGTCACCCGACTGCGGGGCCGCCATGTGTTGATCGGTGAGTGTGGCCACGCGTCGCGCTCGGCCCATGACTTCGTTCCGGTTTTCGGTGGCAAAGAAGCCTATCCGGTGGTCAGCTTCATTGAGTACACGCTTGACTGTATTCGTCAGAAACGGATCACACTCAATCCCGACATCATCACGGAGCGCGTCACCTATCACGATCCCTGTAATATTGCCCGGTCGGGGTGGATTGTCGAACAGCCACGGGACATCCTGCGATCCTTCGTGAAGAACTACGTCGACATGGTCCCCCATGGACAGGAGAACTACTGTTGTGGGGGAGGCGGTGGGCTGGTCTCCGTTGATGAAATTCATGATTTCCGGATGGAGATCGGGGGGCGCGTTAAAGCGGAACAGTTACAGAAGGTGCAGGCTGACATCGTGATCGCGCCCTGCGCCAATTGCAAGAAACAACTGAAGGAACTGGTCGAATACTATGAATTGCCCTGCACAGTAATGGGTTTGCACGATTTGATACTAAAAGCGATTGACATTCCCGGTGCGAAGACGCCGGCGGAACGGGCGGAAGAGGCAGCGCTGTTGGCGGTTTAGACAACGCACCGAACCCGAAGGAGTTGCACAGCGTGTCTGTACACGATTGGATTGACGTCGCCAAGGGTCCGCTCTTTGCGTTCACATTCCTGGTGATGGTGCTTGGGCTCTTACGCCACGTCATCATCCAGGTGTCTTCACTCATTACCGGCAAGGGTCGACGGCTGCGATCCGCCCCGTGGCGGCGGATTATCACCGACGCACTGAGTTGGGTGATTCCCGTCCGCCATATGACGAAGGGCACGGTCATCTTTTCGATGGTGTCCTTTCTTTTTCACATTGGCATCATCCTCGTACCGGTGCTCCTCATCGACCACATTGTGATGTGGGAGGAACAACTGGGCATCGATCTTCCCGCCATCGGACGTGGTTTAGCGGATGTGTTGACGTTGTGTACCATGGCTGTGATTGTGGTGTTGTTGGGATTTCGCCTCTTTGGATCGCGTCAGCGCGCGATGAGTAACCCGATCGATTACCTCCTGCTGATAATGATTCTGCTTCCCTTTGCCTCGGGATATGCGGCAGGTCATGCAAACGTCAATCCGTTTTCGTGGGAAGCGATGATGCTGACCCATTTGCTGAGCGCGGAAGTGTTATTCATTATGGTGCCGTTCACCAAACTCGCTCACATCGTGTTGTTCTTCTTTGACCGGATTTCCGGTCTCCATTGGCAATTGCGTCCCGGAGCCGGCGACAAAGTCGCACACGCGTTGTTTGGAGAGGAGGCCAAGGTTTGACACCGGCAATCCTCGTTGATGTGACCCGATGCACGGGATGCGAGCGATGTGTCGCCGCCTGCATCAAGCGTAATGAACTCGACCCATTGCGTGCCGAAACCGACCGCGCGACCGGGGTCGACGGTCTGTCGGCCAACCGGTGGTCGACCATCATTCAAGTTGACCAGGGCCGCTTCGCGCGCAAAAGCTGCATGCATTGCGAAGATCCCAGTTGCGTGTCGGCGTGCCTCGTTGGAGGCTTGACCAAAACCGATGCCGGACCGGTTGTGTACGACGATTCCAAGTGTATCGGATGCCGGTACTGCATGCTCGCGTGCCCGTTTTACATCCCGCGTTACGAGTGGGATGAGACGATACCGTATGTGCGCAAGTGCGATATGTGCTTTGAACGCCTTCAAGACGGACAGAAACCGGCGTGCGTGGAGGCCTGCCCGAACGACGCATTGCTCTTTGGCGATCGCGACGATCTCCTCGGTGTTGCCCGTGATCGAATCCGTCAGGGCCCGAATTACATCAATCATATCTGGGGTGAGACGGAGTTCGGCGGAACGTCGGTCCTTTACGTGTCGGATGTCGATCTGGCCGGGCTGAGCTGGCCCGAACACATCGACACTCCCATCTCAGCCCTAACGGACCCGTTGATCCACATGACACCGGTGATTGGTATGACCGTTGCCTTTGGATCGCTCGGCCTCAGTTGGATAATCCGCCGTCGCATGACACGCGCGTCAGAAGCCGATGGCGGGGACGGAGAACACGATGCCAAGTCGTAGCCGAGCCCTCAAAGATGTGCTCTGGACACTGGCGCTGGTGGGACTGGTCGCCGGTGTCTTTCGAATGTGGTTTGGTCTCGGAGCCACGACGAATATGTCGGATGCCGTGCCCTGGGGTCTGTGGAAAGTCTTCAACATGGTGGCCGGAGTTGCCCTGTCGACCAGTGGATTCACCATCGGCTTTCTCGTGTACGTTCTGCGGCTCGAGCAATTCCGGAAGTACGTCAAGCCCGCCATCCTCCTGGCGTTTCTGGGCTACGGTTGTTCGATGTTGGCCCTACTGTTCGACATCGGTTTGCCCCATCGTTTCTGGCACCCGATGTTTATGTGGAACGAGCATTCCTTCCTCTTCGAAGTCTTCTGGTGTGTACTCCTCTACTTCACCATCACGCTCATTGAGTTGAGTCCGTCGGTATTGGAACAGACGCGTGCGCATCGCGTGGGCCGTTGGCTGCACCGATTTGCATTTGGTGTTGTCATCGTCGGGATCTCACTGTCGAGTTTGCATCACTCGTCACTGGGCTCATTGTTCCTGGTGTCGCCGGTGCGATTGCATGAGTTGTGGTACACGTCGTGGCTGCCCTTGTTATTCATCGTGTCTGCGATGGGGGCGGGGATGATGGTGCTCATTCTGGTTCGGATCCTGTATGCGCGTCTCTACGATCCCGAACCGGTGTTTGGTGCGGCGGCGTCGGGTATCAACGGCATTGTGTGCCAGATTCCCGGCATCAGCGTTGACAGTGGCGGCGTTCCCGCGCGCGGTCCGGAGATGGCCCGGCTATCGAAACTCGCTCTCATCGCGGCGTCACTGCTGGGCGCGACGCTCGCATTGAAGGTTATTGATCTCGCTCGACGTGGTGCCTGGACAGCCGTTGGGCATGGACAATGGGAGTCGTGGCTCTTCGGCGTTGAACTCCTCGTCGGCTTGGTGTTACCGATCGTTCTGGTGGCGATTCCGCGCACGCGCCGTTCCCCCTATGGGTTGGGCGTCGCGTCGGTGTCGGCGGCCGCGGGCCTGGCGATCAATCGGCTGAATGTCGGCATCTTCGGGTATCTGCGCGATGCCGGATCGTTTTACATCCCGTCGCTCACCGAATGGGCGCTGAGCATCGGTGTGGTGGCCGCCGCCGGTTTGGCGTTTCTCTTCTTCGTGGAGAACGTCTCCATCTTCGATCAGGAACGTGTTGTGGCAGGGCAGCCAGGCGAGTCGCTCACCGCACTGTTCGAACGCTGGTCTCATGTCTGGTACGCGGCCTTGATGAGCGGCGTCCACCGGGTCACATTGATTGCTGTGCTGGTGATTCCACTTGCCTGGGTCATGCTGTATCCACCGTACAGTGATGACGATGTGCCGACCGTTCCGGTTCAGGCGGCAACCGGCCTCGATATCAATCGTGCGACCTTATTGCTGGACGGTGATCGCGAAGGCGTCGATGTGACTTTCGCACATCTGGATCACCAGAATCGACTCGGTAAGGATTCGGCGTGTCATCTCTGTCATCATGTGTCAACGCCAATGGATCGGTCGACACCGTGTTCCCGTTGTCATCGTGACATGCTGTCTGCGACACCGATTTTCGACCACGCGCACCATGAGCAAGCCGTAGTGGAGAAAGAGCGACTGACCAGTTGGCATGCAACTAACCGTACGTGCGGGTATTGCCATCCGGCGGATCAGGCAAAGACATCAGACAACGCCAAGAATTGCTTCGAGTGCCACAAGACGGACATGTGGTTGACGAGTACACCCGACAGTACGATCAACCTGTCCGAGGCCTGTGCGTTCCGAGAGGCAATGCATCGAACGTGTATCCCCTGTCACAAAGAAAAAGCACAAGAGGCCGCCAAGCCGAACTTGGCGGAGTGTTTCACGTGTCATGTCACAATGACACCGCGTCGAACAGCGCCGACGCCGCTGATCACCTTTCAAAACAATGCGGTGATGCCCCATTCGAACTGAAGACCCTTCTGCTGCCTAGCGCGTGAACTCCAATTCGAGAGAAATTAGCCGTCGTCATTTCAATCTGACAATCCCCTCCGCGATATACAATTATATCTCAAGTCCGAATACCGATTGGCCGTTGCTTTTGAATGCCCGGTGATAGCAATGCGATTGCGGAGCGCAAACTTCCACTGCGACGATCTGTATCTCGTGGTCCTAATAGCGATTGTCAGATGTCCTGTCCGATTGAGAAGTAGTGAGGCGTGGTCTGCTTGCATATTCACGTTCGGGTGCCACGGGCCTGTAGGCCCGTGAACCGGGATCGTGTGAACGTGGAACCACGGGCCTAATTGCCATCAACGATTTCACTGGACATCCCAGTTCCCCGAAGCTCAAGGGCCTGTTGAGACCAGTTGGGTGTGCGTTACACCATCACTCGTAGCGGCGTATGGCAGACGCCCACGTCACGTAACCCGCAGCGGTGAAAGGGCGGATTCACTTCGGCTTCGCTCAGTGTAAACAATAAGCCCTTACCCCCAAATGAGCACGTCACCTTCGTATTCGGCCCACTGGCTGGTCGCTGTCACCATGCGCGAGAATCATCGGAGGCCAATCTGTCTTCCTTATAAGAATCCGACCTTAGAGTAGCGTGTTATAAAATCAGGTGGCGAAATCTCGATGCAGCCGATCCCATGCCTCAAAAAAGGGCAAAGCCCCTTTGCCAACGTTACCGTCCTTCTTTAGACTTACTGAGAACCGATACCGCCTTCCCCCAGCGACGGGCTTGAGCGATCGCTTCGGCACGATGAAAAAATCTCCACGTTCAAGCCAGTATGCGATTGCGAAGTCACTCGCCTGATACTCTCCCTTTGACAGATAGAACTGAGCGGTCGTGCGGGTCTTTCCTGTCGTGTACAGCCGTTGGCGCGCTTTGACCTCGATGCGGACAGAGAGTCGTTTTCTTGGATTAGAGAGCAGGATGTCGTAACCAGATTCTCCAAGGTTTTTGAATACCTGTCAACCCCCAGACTTGTGTGCCAAAATCGCCAGCCGGAGCAACACGGTCTGTTCCCTAATCTCTCCAATAAGAACCTGGATACCTTGTTGGGAGCTTCCGTTTCATGAGTTCTTTCTATAGCGGTTGTCAGAATAACTGTCCGATTCCAGAGTGGCGTCACGCGCCGTCGCGTGACGGCGATCTCCACTACCGACAAGGCGTCACCCGAGGGCGGGTGACGCCACACATGACCACCGTGTTGGCTTCAAACGGACAATACTTCTGACAATCGCTCTATAAGCTCACAGCCGACTCACAGCTTGTTCAATCAGGATAGACCCCAACAGCCTCGCGGTGCAAGACGCACCTTCCGTCAACAACCCCCGATGAGAAAGTTCTCTGTGCAAGAGCTCAGGTAGTCGTGCGTCGAACAGACTCTGAGGGTCTGCGCGATCCACGCGTTGCGATTCTGAGACCGGTGCGAAACCTCTGAGATCATTGGACAGATCATGGAAGGCCAGAGCTGAAATAAGGCAGGCGAGACCGCTGGGGATGCGGCAGGCAACGGGAACGAAATCCGGGTTTTTCAGTGGCGGTAGCCCCCCGCGAGACGGTAGAGACCGCGCGCCAGTCGGTCAAGCAGTCCCGCGTCTCGCATTTCGTAGAGTATGCGCGGGTGGATTCCGGCTTGGAGGGCCTCTTGAGTTCGCATGATCGCCCGAGACCCGGAACTGGTGCACCAGGTGTTCACCGAGGCGACCGAGATGCAGTCGACCGAGGTCAAACGGCTGAAATCGGAGCGGCAGTTTCTGCTCAAGCAGAAGACCCAGCGGGATGAGGAGCTACGCCGAACCGCTGCGTCACTGAGCGCCTCGGAGTGCCAGCCTGAGGTCCTGTCCCGTCGCATCGCCGAGATCAACGAGGTGGCGATCAGCCTGGCCCAGCGCATCGCCGAGATCGACAATCAGCTGGCCACCCTGACCCGCACTGACGTCAACATCGACCACGTGGCGGCCACACTGGCCGAATGCGACGCCGTGTGGGACGTGCTGCGGTCGGACGAGCAGTGCCAGTTGGTGGACTCACTGGTGGAGCGGGTGGAGTGTGGAGTGGGGGGTGAGGTGGCGATTACCTTCCGATCTGTCGGGGCAGCACTCTGAATGGGTGTTTTCCTCGATAGCAATTCTGACACTATTAATGCCCGAACCGCTTGTGCTCGGACTTCATTCAGGTTAGATTCAATTCAAGTAAGTGATTCAACGACATCTCACCCGGTCTCATCTACCCCGGGAGGTGGGGAATGCGACTTCGATTCTTGGTGTGCACGTTTGTTGTCGTGTGTGGTATGATCACGCTCTGGCCGGGCAGTGTCAGTGATGCGGTGTCCACATCGCTCAATCCGCCGGTACCCTCGCAGGAGGTCGTTGCTCAGCAGCTTGGCGCAATGCCGATGCCGTTCACCAAGAACGAGGGGCAGTGGGATGAGCGCGTCTTGTTCCGCACCAGTGCGGGCGGGGCGACTGTGTGGTTTACCCGCGAGGGCATCACCTACCAGTTCACCCGTCGCATTCCGCGTGAGGGCACGGGTCTTGATGATCCGATGGGTCTCATGCGGAAACGCATCCCCGGGTCATTGGGCGAAGAAGGCATGTCCTCAGGTGTCGGCCTGATGGCTGAGCGGGACAGTGTTGAAATGGTGGTTGTGACGGCCGCGTTTGAGGGTGCGAATGCGGCTGTGGATGTGATGGGCGAAAACCAGCTCGACTACAAGTGCAACTATTTCATCGGCAACGATCCGTCGCAGTGGCGCACGGATGTTCCCAACTACGCATCGGTGGTGTACCGCGACGTGTATCCGGGGATTGATCTGCGCCTGCAAGGTGTCGGCGGCCGTCTGCAAACGGCCTGGGCCGCCAGCAACGGGGCCGATCTGTCGCAGGTGCGCTTGACCTACGACGGGAACGCGACTGTGACCGAGACCGACGCGGGCGAATTGCTGATTGAGGCGCCGTGGGGGACGCTCTTGCAATCATCGCTTACAACGCGGGAAGAAGCACCTTCGGCAAGCGTGGAGTCCACGGGGCATGCCGCTTCTGCTCAGGCCAGCACATCGACAGTCACTCTCGAGTACAGCACCTATCTGGGGGGCAGCAGTACCGACGAGGGCGGGGGCAGCGCCGTGGACGCCAACGGGAGCGCCTATGTCACGGGCCGGACTTGGTCCATGGACCTCCCGACCGCCGGACCGTATCAGACCTACCAGGGCGGCGGGGATGCCTTTGTGACGAAACTGAGCGCCGCCGGAGACGACTTGGTGTACAGCACCTATCTGGGGGGCGGCGGTGGGGAAATCGGCTATCGTATCGCCGTGCACGCCAACGGGAGCGCCTATGTCACGGGCACCACTAATTCCACGGACTTCCCGACCGCCGGGCCATATCAGACGCACAAGGGCGGCTACGATGCCTTTGTGACGAAACTGAGCACTGCCGGGAACGACCTGGTGTACAGCACCTATCTGGGGGGCGGCGAAGATGACTTTGGCCACGGCATTGCCATGGACGCCAACGGGAGTGCCTATGTAACGGGCACCACTAATTCCACGGACTTCCCGACCACCGGGGCCTATCAGACGGACCACGCTGGAGGCAGCGGGGATGCCTTCGTGACGAAACTGAACGTCCACGGGAACGACTTGGTGTACAGCACCTATCTGGGGGGCGGCGAAGATGACTATGGCCACGGCATTGCCATGGACGCCAACGGGAGTGCCTATGTGACGGGCACCACTAATTCCACGGACTTCCCGACCACCGGGGCCTATCAGACGGACCACGCTGGAGGCAGCGGGGATGCCTTCGTGACGAAACTGAACGTCCACGGGAACGACTTGGTGTACAGCACCTATCTGGGGGGTGGCGATTACGACGACGCGACAGCCATCGCCGTGGACGCCAACGGGAGCGCCTATGTCACGGGCTGGACTGGGTCCGCCGACTTCCCGACCGCCGGGCCGTATCAAACGGACCAGGGGGGGGTTGGATGCCTTTGTGACGAAACTGAGCGCCGCAGGGAACAACTTGGTGTACAGCACCTATCTGGGGGGCAGCGATGGGGACGGGGGCTATGGTATCGCCGTGGACGCCAACGGGAGCGCCTATGTCACGGGCGCGACTTTGTCCACGGACTTCCCGACCGCCGGGGCCTATCAAACGTACGCGGGTGGGGATGCCTTTGTGACGAAACTGAGCCCCGCCGGGAACGCGTTGGTGTACAGCACCTATCTGGGGGGCGGTGATTGGGACCAGGGCACTGGCATCGCCGTGGACCCCAACGGGAGCGCCTATGTCACGGGCCATACTGAGTCCAGCGACTTCCCGACCGCCGGGCCGTATCAGTCTGACTTTGGAGGCGGTATTACCGATGCCTTTGTGGCGAAGCTGGGATTCGAGATCAATACAGACGTAGGTGATGACTATTCAATGGGCCTCCCACGCGCATTCGCGCTGCATCAGAACTATCCAAATCCATTCAATGCGGGCACAGTGATCCGCTACACGCTGCTGGAGGAATCGCGCGTCGTTGTCGAAGTGTTTGATATTCTGGGTCGGCACGTTGCAGAACTCGTCAATGGCGTTCAATCCCCCGGGGTTCATGCCATCCGATGGAGCGGCGAACTCACCGACGGTGGCCGTGCCGCGTCCGGAATGTACTTCTACCGGCTGCGCGCGAACGGCTACGAGGAAACCAAGAAGATGATCATGCTGAAGTGACGACGTGAAGGTCTGAAAGGAGGCCCGTGGGAGACGGTCTCGCGGGCCTTTCTCTTGCCAGTAAGCCGTCACCAAAACCAAGACTTTCATTCCGAAATGTCGCGAATGCACTACCGAATGATACGCTCTTCGGAATCTGAGAGAATTTGGGATCAATGAGGGCGGGGAAGCCGACCGCCGTTAGTCTTTACCACGCAAATGGTTACAAGGCGGGCGGCTGGATTGGCTGCAAAGAAAAATCCCCCGGGGTTTCCGAGGGATTTATAATGGCGGGGTCGACGAGACTCGAACTCGCGACCTCCGGCGTGACAGGCCGGCGTTCTAACCAAACTGAACTACGACCCCGTTGAATCCGATCTAAATCGCACAAGCCCTGTCACCGCTTGCGCTGGATGTGAATGAACAACGGTGTAGCCTCTGAAATCAACTGATTTTCGCTGCTATCCTGCCGCAAGGCGAATCTGTTGCTAAGCCGACTCCGATGTCATGGTGGGCGGTACCGGATTCGAACCAGTGACCCCCTGCTTGTAAGGCAGGTGCTCTAAACCAGCTGAGCTAACCGCCCATCTCACCGGGGTCCGTCCGGTTTCCACCCGGCGCTACGATCCGCTCGGCGCGCCCTCCGTTGGGTTCCGGTCGCGGTCACGATATAAAATCGCCACTGGAATGACGACACAGTAGCCCAGAACCAACAGAATCGGCGCGAGCGTGATTGATCCCTGGGCGAGCGCAATATAGCCGATCACGATCACTATCAGCGCCGCCAGAAAGATGTAGTAATTCTTCTTGGTGAAGGGTAACCCTTCGCCCTTGGTCGCCTGGGCGCCCCCTCTGGGACGTTCGCCTGTTTTCACATCCGCTCGTGCCATCATCTAAGACCCTCAAAGAATGGAACTTGCGCCCAAAGTCAAGCTGCTTGTCGGGGCCGGGGCCACCGACCTACTTATACATTGGTATCGGCCAAGTCGTTGGCTTCGTTGAAGACTCCAGTGATTTGGTGGGCATAACCCACTTTACGGGTCTTATCGCAATTGTTAGAAGAACTGTCCGATTCCAGCGTGCCGTCATGCGCCCACGCGTGACGGCTATCTCCCGTAGCGACAAGGCGTCACCCGGGGGCGGGCAACGCCACATATGACCACCGTGTTCGCTTCAAACGCAAAATACTTCTGACAATCGGTCTGTTCGTCCGGCAGACAATAGACTTCGATCCAGTCGCGTTCTTTGTAGGCGACGTACAGGTATCCCGCGATGGGGTCAGCGCCATAGGCGGTGGGTCTGGGATCGAAGGTATCGAGAAAGCGCGACTCGTAGCGATAGACACGCCGCAGTGTCGAAAGCGAGCGCTCTTCGATCGCGAATTCGTTTCCGCTGAAGCTCCGCTCCGGATCCCGAAACATCGACAGCCACGAGTTGCGCTCCGGGACGATCTTCAGGAGGTGGTTGCTCGACGCCGGGAACGATACGGTATCGAGATAAAACAGGTCGCTGGCATTGCCGCCCGAGGTGTAGCGCAGAATGGGTGCGCGTTTGCCGCCGACCAGACGTGTCGCCACACCCTGTCCGGCATCGAATCCCCATTCGAGGACACTGTACCCCTGGTCGATGTAAATTTGCGGCGGGGCCATCGTGATGTGACGGATGCCGTCGGTGGGCATACTCAAATTCGCGGTGCGATCAAAGGAACCCCAGTGTGACAAATCAATGGCCGTAACGGTGGTGCTGTCACGATTACCGACGAGAACCTCACCGCGCACGGCATCGTACCCAATGTTATAGGGCCAGCCGAGTGCACCGGCGACAAGATCGTTGTCGAAGGCGAATTCGCCATTGAAGACATCGTTATCGGGATCGACGAGGTTGCGTTGCGGCACGGAAACACAATACACCAAGCCAAAGGCGCGACGGGTGTCTTCCGGTTTACGGATGCCGTGGGTCACGAAGACGTCGAATCCATTCGGCAGCGGTACCAACCGTCCATCGTGTTGGATGCCATCGAAATTGTGGTACATCACGTCATCGCCCGATTGCATGACGGTCATGGGATCGACGAACTGCACCCCGTAGCTGTTGCCGGTACGATAGTTGAAGACAGCCAATTGCGACGTGACGAACTGCAGATCGAAGACATCGTCGAACTCGGGAAGATCGCGGGTGGTGGCAGTCTTGGTGTTCAAGTCAACGGTCGCGATACCCGGTGTACCGTTCCGCGCGGCCGCATTGAAGAGCATCACCAGCCGATCGCCGTTGAAGCTGAGTTCCATCCGCGTTGCGCCGGTCCACCCAACAGTGACCGAATCAATGTCGCCGTGAGATTCCAACTCTAAAATGAGATCGGTGGTGTCGTTGTCGGTCACGGTGATATTGTCGCGCGTGGCAGTCAGACATGAGCCAAATGTCACATCGACTTGGGCATTGCCTGCGGGGACGTCGATGAAAAGGAATTCGCCATTGGCATTGGTGGTGGTGGCGGTATCGAGATCGCCCGCGACGAGATGCACGTCGGCGCCCTCCACCGGCTCACCGGCGGCGGCGAGTTTGAATGGCAATTGCACGACACCGGCGACGGCGCCGGGTTCGACCGGACCGTTACCATTGCCGTTTCCATTATCATCGCTGCATCCCCAGAGGGCAACACCGCCAATTGCGAGCACCCCGATCAGGATTGCCGTGTACGTACGATTGCGAAAGCCTGTCATGAAACCCAACACTCCTCTGCTGCACGGTGAACTGGCGGGGTAGGCAATATAATACATGAACGGTGATACAGGAACGCCCGATGCGGGGATGCACCGGGCGTTTGATCGGTCAGGACGTCAAATCACAGGTTCTTGTGGGTGCCGTCACAGAATGGCTTGTTTCCCGACTGTTTGCAACCGCACCAAGCCACGCGTTTGGCTTCGGGCAGTTCGATAATGATCGGCCGGATGTCGGTGCCCTTGTGCGCGCCGTCACAGTAGGGCTGATTGGCGGACCGGCCGCACTGGCACCAGGCGACTTTACGGGCTTGTTCCTCAATCACATACGGTGATTTCTGAGGGCATTCTGGTTCGGTCATTGCTGCACTCCCGGTTAACTGCAGTTGCTGCCCATTTGTCCCGAGCCACCATCACGCTGAGCTATGGGGTGGCCGGTTCATTAATATCAACCAATTCTACGTCGAACACGAGTGTCGCGCCCGGCGGAATCGGTCCACCTGGAGTACCGCGTTCGCCGTAGCCGAGTTCCGGCGGAATGATCAGAATGCGACGACCGCCGACGTTCATCGACAACAGGCCTTCATCCCAGCCTTTGATGACACGGCCCTGGCCCACGGGGAATTCGAGCGGCTGGCCACGGTCGCGCGAGGAGTCGAATTTGGTGCCATCGGTCAGCCATCCGGTGTAGTGGGCGGCGATGATGTCGCCTGATTCGGGCGAGGCGCCCTCGCCAACTTCAACTTCGATGTACTTCAGCCCCGACTCGGTGGTCACCGTGTCACCGCTGACTTGCGGGATACCAGCATCGGCCATGGCGGTGTCGGTCATGGCTTCGGGCTGAGTTTCCGTCATTTCTTCTTCAGGTGTTGCTTGTTCAGTTTGGTCGCCTCCCCCGCATCCCGTGATGATGAAGATGCCGCAGAGGAGCAACAGTGGTGCGATGAGTCGTGTGAACGTCTTCCTGTTCAAAGGAATCCCCCTTCCGGATTGGGACGAGCAATGGACTATTCGTGACTATCATTGGGCTGCTGAGTGCCCGACGAAGCCACATGATACAGCCTTGTGACAAACAGCCCAAGGCTTAGTTGTACGAGTTGTCGAATTTGATATTGACCAAGTGACCCCGTCAAATGCGGTCACGATTGGTCCGCTATGATTCTATTTCACAGTCGGACAATGAATTGGGGATGATGGAGTGTTCGGCCCAGGGTGCATCTGTGGCCGTAATCAGGATCGTGGGAGTGTTGAATGACGATCAGTAATCGCCGTTTTTGCGGGGAAAACCCAGTGGAACCGACACCGATCCTTTGACGTTCACCTATTCACATACCAGCTTGGTGGGTATAACATCGTGTCGGTGTTTCTCGCAGGCGACGAAGAGAAGTCTGTCGTATCCTGTGAGTTATGCCGATAAAAGTCACGTGACAGGGTGGCAAGAAGCGAGGGCCGTTGGCTTGACAGAAATGGAAAATCGACGATCTTATGGTGTGTCAGGTATTGGAACCGTTGACCTTCCAACCCGCGTGTTTGCGATGAGAAAACTGATCAGTCTTGCTTTGGCCGTGTTCTCGCTGGCGGGTTCTGCGGCCATCGCCGCCGATGTTCCTCAGTTGATGAACTTCCAGGGGCGTCTTGATGACACCGAAGGTGTGCCCGTCCCCGATTCTACCTACACCATCACGTTTCGCATCTTCGATGACCCGGTGACGGGTGTGATGCTGTGGGAGGAGACGCAGGACGCGACGACCTTTGACGGTGTATTTTCGGTGTTGCTCGGTTCGGTGAATCCGCTTTCGGCCAACGTGTTCGACGTCGATTCGTGCTATCTGGAGGTGCATCCCGATAGGTTCGACCCGATCGTGCCACGGGCGCGGTTGACGTCGGTGGCCTACGCGCGTCGCGCCGAGTTGGCCGACTCACTGAAAGATGTGAACATTGGTGACTTGGAAGAATCGACTGAAATCGACAACAAGATTACGACGCATCAGTTTATCGCGAACGCCCACCACAGCAAGACGGTGAGTGCGTCGGAACTGGTGACCGGGACCCTGAACGAGGCCTTGCTGCCGCAAAAGGCGATCGATTCGACTGAGATTGAGGATGGCTCGATTGGATCGCGTCAGCTCGCCGATGAGGCGGGCATTTCGCATTCGTTTATCGGTCTTAAACCGATTCCCACATCGGTGACGGTGCTGGACTCAGCGTTCGTTGTCGCGCCGGAATTCGGGTATTGCCTGACGATTGCCTCGGGATGGTTTTATGTGTGGCAGTCGGGGACCGATGTCAGTGCGACGATATCACTGTCGACCTCGAAGTCGAGTGGCCATGATACCGATCACACCGCCCGGTTCGAGGTCCGCTCCGGGGCGCCGTCGGGCCACACGGTCGAGAATTTCACCATTCAGAAGGTGAACACGGTCAACAAGGGCCAGATGTACAAGGTCTACCTGCTGGGCAGCCGCTCGGCCGGCGGCATTCCGCAGATTGAAAACGTCCACATCAACGTTCTCTACTTCTCCACGTCCTACGGCGAGATCGATACGCCGGGCCCGCAGTAAGCCAACGATCTACTCATGGATTGCCCGACGGAATTGAGACAACGATTTGGTCACCCTCAGTCGTTTCACTAACGGTATCGCCGATTTCGGGTGAAGTCGGCGGACCTGCTTTGTATGTTTGACGCGTGTGGAATATTCGAGGGCCAGGCGGCCTGTTGATTGAAGGAGGCAGTTGTGAGTGTGAATCCCCTGAAGAAGTTGGCCGAATTGGGACAAAGCATTTGGCTGGATTACATCCGGCGCGATCTCTACCAGGGGCCGGAACTGAAGCGCATGATCGAGGAAGACGGATTAGCGGGGATGACGTCGAATCCGTCGATTTTCCAAAAGGCGATCGGTAAATCGGATCTGTACGATGACACGATTGAAAAACTGACGGACAAGGCTCTGTCGGTGCCGGAAGTATTCGAGAAGCTGGCTGTGGAAGACGTGCAGAACGCCTGCGATGTGTTCCGTCCGGTGTATGATTCGACCGGCGGGAACGACGGTTTTGTCTCGATCGAGGTGAATCCGCACCTGGCGCATGAAACCGACAAGACGATTGCCGAAGCGAAGCGTCTGTGGGACGCCTGCAACCGTCCGAACGTGATGATTAAGATTCCCGGCACGAAGGCGGGGCTGCCCGCGATCCGTCACTGCCTCACCGAAGGCATCAACATCAATATCACGCTGCTGTTTTCGGTGAAGCGTTACCGCGAGGTGATGGACATTTTTGCCGAGGCTTTGGAAGACCGTTTAGGCAAAGGATTACCGGTCGATTCCTTGCGCTCGGTCGCCAGCTTCTTTGTGAGCCGTGTCGATTCGAACGTCGACAAGAAGCTTGACGCGATCATTGACGATGCATCGCGCTCCGACGATCAGAAGAAGACCGCGCGCGAGTTGCGCGGTACGATTGCCATTGCGAACACGCGGCTGGCGTACGCCAACTTCGAGGAGTGGGCGGCCACTGATCGTGTCGTCGCGCTCAAGAACAAGGGTGTCGAACTGCAGCGTCCGCTGTGGGGGTCGACCTCGACGAAGGACGATGCGTATCCCGACACGCTCTATATCGATGAATTGATCGCACCGTTCAGTGTGAATACGATTCCGCCGGAGACATACGACGCGTACAAGGATCACGGCGATCCGAAAGTGCGCATTAAGGATGATCTCGACGACGCACGGCAGCACCTCGATCAACTCAAGACGCTCGATATCGACATTGATACGGTAACGCAGGAGTTGGAAGACGAGGGCGTCCAGAAGTTCGCCGACGCGTATGACGGCCTGATCGAGACGCTGGAAGAGAAGGTCAAGAAGATCGTGGCGTAACTGTTCTGAACACGCACAATCCTGAGATTCAGCCCCGCCGAGGTGTTATCCCGGCGGGGCGTTTTTCGTCTACTGCTGATCTGGTCTTGGAACCACCTGTGTTATAAGTGGTTAGCAGGGGGACGGATCAGGCCCAAGCCCTCCGTGTTTTTTAACGATCATCCCCCACCACGGAAACATTTGGTCAACATAGATTTGCGATCTATTTTCAGAGTGGGTGAACAACTTGCGAAGCAGGATTCTCGGCGGAGCGCCGATGGGGACTGTGATGGACGATGCGATGCGATCTGATGATCCGGAGCCGAGTGATCCGTGGACGGTCGCCCGTCGTGGAGACTATACTCCTTCCGACGTCTTGCGTAATTCGTGCCACGCGATGGGAGCCGTTTCTGCAACACGGTCTGTCGGATCGGAGTATATGGTTATAAAGGAGTGTTATGTCTTCGCGGGATAGGGCCAGAATGCCGTTTGAGTTGCCGTTGCCGACACAGAAGCCACTCAAGCGGACATTGGTCAAGGTCGTCAAGAAACCGGCGGAATCGGTGTTCGGCCTCAAACAGCTGAACGCGGTCTACAGCGATTTGCCGTCGATGGGCGGGGTGCATGAGTTCTTCACGCGCGCGCTTGAACGTCTCGGCGTGCGGTACACGCTGACATCGTCGGATCGCAATCGCATTCCATACAAAGGCCCCGTGATTGTGCTGGCGAATCACCCGTTCGGTGCGATCGAGGGTGTGGTACTGGCGTCGCTGATGACCTCGATCCGCAGTGATGTCAAGTTCATGGCCAATTATCTGCTCGGCCGTATCCCGGAGATGCGACCGTTGCTGATCGATGTCGATCCATTCGGGTCGCGCGATGCGGCATCGCGCAATTTCCGTCCCTTGCGTCAAGCGATTGAACACGTGCGCGAGGGCGGCATGCTGTTGGTGTTCCCATCAGGAGAGGTGGCGCACCGTTCGTGGAAACGCAAAGCGGTGACCGATCCGGCCTGGTCGCCGACGGTGGCACGGATCATCCGCAAGACCGGCGCGCCGGTGCTGCCGTTGTATTTCGGCGGGCACAACGGACGTCTGTTCCAATGGGCCGGATTGCTGCACAAGCGGCTGCGGACCATGATGCTGCCGCGGGAGTTGCTCAACAAAAACAATAGCACGGTCAATGTCCGTGTCGGGACACCGATCGATCCGAAGAAGTTGGCCGCGATCAATGACGACCGCGCGTTGATCGAATACGCGCGCATGCGGACCTACGTGCTGGCCGACCGTACCGAATCGTTGGCACCGCCGAAGACCCATCCCAGCATCGTGGTGCCACCGACGGACACATTGCCCGATGTGATTCCCTCACCGGGCGCCGATATCATCGAACGCGAAATTTGCGATCTGCCCGACAGTGCGCAGATGGCGCATTCGGGCGACATGGTGGTCTACTGCGCCAAGGCGGAGGATATCCCACAGACATTAACTGAGATCGGACGGTTACGGGAGATCACCTTCCGGGCGGTGGGCGAAGGGACCGGACGCCCGTTCGATCTGGACCGTTACGACCAACACTATCTCCACTTGTTCATTTGGAATCGTGCCGACCGGGAGATTGTCGGGTCGTACCGTTTGGGGCGGTCCGACCAGATTGTCGATGAACACGGTGTGAAAGGGCTGTACACGCGGTCGCTCTACTCATTCAAGCGGCCGATGCTCGACCGCATCTGGCCGGCGCTCGAATTGGGACGGTCGTTTGTACAGCCGCGCTACCAGCGCGAGTTTGCGCCGTTGCATTTGCTGTGGAAGGGGCTGGGGCAGTATGTCAGCCGTTATCCGCAATACCGTTATTTGTTCGGCCCGGTGAGTATCAGCAATCGGTATCAGTCGATGTCGGTGCGGTTGATCCACGATTTCCTGCGACAACACAGTTTTGCACAGGATCTGGCCGATTGCATCAAGCCGACCAAACCGTATCGGACCAAACGGCTGAGCGATTGGGATGCCGAAGTCACCGGACGGTTGCTGTCCGACGTCGATGAAATATCGTCACTGGTGGCGGAGATTCAATCGGATCGTCAGGGTGTGCCGGTGCTGTTGCGGCATTACCTGCGTTTGGGCGGACGCGTGCTGGCATTCAATATCGACGATCAATTCTCCGACGTGGTCGATGCGTTGCTGGTGGTCGATTTAATGGAAACCGAGCAGCGCATTCTGTCGCGTTACCTCGGCAAGAACGAAGCGATTGCGTTTCGGGAGTATCACGAGCGGTTGGGCGAAGTCGAGTAATCGTTCCCAATGCATCGTTTTCTGTGGCCCTGATGAGATGCAGCCCTCACCAGGGCCACGATGGTTTGTGGGGATACGTGACGTTTGGTGGGTGCGCGGTTGGTTCTGCTGTTGTGAATGGTCGAGGGTTGAGTGCACGGGGAAATGTAGATGGCAGGTAATCTATAGCGTACCGGGGCTGCGCATCCGCCGCTTTGGTCGATTCAAACGTTTGTTAGAGTGATTGTCAGAACTATTTTCCGTTTGGATTTCTATACTCTGTCATCCCCGTCGGCTGTGGCGGACCGAGACAGTGTCGTAATTGCTTGTTTACGAAGACAATGGATTCCCGCTTTCGCGGGAATGACAGCGAAGGTTTCCTTGGCAATCGGAAATCTATAGCAATTGTCATAAATCCTTTCCGTTTGGATCAGGGTGCCACGGGCCTTGAGGGGCGTGTTGCAAAACCCCCGAGAATCACAGCCTTCGGGAGGGCGAGCCTCCCGGCGAGCCGCAACGGCATGTTCCACACGGCGGCTCGGCGGGAGCCTCGCCCTCCCCAGTCTGAGGTGATGATAGTCAGCAGGCTTTTCAACACGCCCCTTGAGGCCCATGGACGGGGGATTGTGCCGACGCGGACGCACGCCCCTTGAGGCCCGTGGCACCCTGATGTCATCACGATGCACACGGTGCCTCGCTTCCCCTCAATCGGAAATCTATTCTGACAACCGCTCTATTCTGACAATCGCTCTATGCAAGCCCTGATGAGCAAAGAACGCTCATCAGGGCCACAATGGTTTGTGGGGATACGTGACGATTGGTGGGTGCGCGGTTGGTTCTGCTATTGTGAATGGTCGAGGATTGGTGCTTGGGGAGTTGCAGGTAGCAGGTAATCTATAGCGCACCCATCCTACAGGACATCTTCCTCAATGTCCTCGCACACCGGATCATCGGTGGTCATGACTTTGACATAACACCAGAAAGTGACGCTGAGTACGACGCCCAGCGAACAGATCATGAAAATCCAGCCGCCGATATTCATGATTGTTTCACTCCTTCGTCATCCGGCAACCGTCCGTCGATATCGACTCCGGCTTTCTTCCAGCGACGCACGGCGAGACGGGTGATGATGATCAGAATCAGCAGGTTAAATCCAATGAAGTACACCGTGTAGCGTGTGACGTCGTTGTTGGCCAGGCCGCTGATGTATCCCGGCAGATTCTGCACACAGAAACCAATGAACACGATGAGCAAATAGGCCGGTGCGACCCATTTGATGATAAAGCGGTAAGCTTTGGGGATGCGGATCTTCGCACCCAGATGAGCTTCGGCCATGCCCCGGTCGATGCCCATGATCCAGCCGAAGATGATGATTTGCGTGGTGGCGACGATGAAGATCAACGCCGTACCCACCCAGAAGTCCATCGTGTCGAGCGCGACCAATCCCTTGCTGAAGTAGAGCACCCACAGCGCGCCGGCGGCCGTGAGAACCATCAGCAGCGCCACCGTTTGCTTGCGGGTGAAGCCGAGCGCTTCCTCGACAAATGCGCGCAACGGATTGAGCATTGACAGCGAACTGGTGATGGCGGCCAGGAATAACATCAGAAACCACACCGCACCGGTGGCGCGTCCAATCGGGCCCATGTATTCGAAGACGATGGGCAATGTGTTAAATCCCAATCCGAAGGTGCCGCCGGTGGTGCCTGCTGCACCCAGAAAGACAAACGCGGCGGTGATTGAAATCAGTCCGCCGAAAGCGACTTCAAACGTCGCATTGGTCGAGGATGCGGTCAGCGCGGAGAGCACAACATCATCCTTCTTGCGCAGGTACGACGAGTAATTCATGATAATACCGAACCCGACCGACAGACTGAAGAACACCTGTCCCGCCGCCGCGAGCCAGGTTTTGAAATCGCCAAGCGCGGCCAAATCGGGATTCCACATGAACCCCAGACCGTTGATGACATTGTGTTCCGGTTGGGTCGGATCGGGTGTGCCGAGTGTCAGCACGCGAATCAGCACGACCACCGCGCAAATCGCAATCGCCGGCATCGCCCAGCGGCAGAAATTCTCGATCCCTTTGGTCAGCCCGCGGTAGATCAGCCCGAAGTTTAACAGAAAGACAATCAGCCAGAAGATGGTCGGTGTGTCGAGCCACCCCCCCTTCAATAGGCCATTGCGGTCGGCGCCGGTAATCTGGTTGAACACCGAATTCGACGCTTCGGCGTATTGCTGCGGATCGGCGCCGAGGCTGATGCCGCCGCTGATGTACCCCCAGGCGTATTGGAGACACCAGGCCTCAATGACGCTGTAGTACATGTAAATCACAAACGGGATCAGCAGGCCGATCACACCGATATAGCGGGTGATCGGGCCGTGTCCCGACATGCCGAAGATGCCGACGACCGAATGGAATCCCTTCCGGCCACCGTACCGTCCGAGCGTCCATTCTGCCCAGCCGATCGGAATGCCGAGCAGCAGCAGCGCGATGAAATACGGAATCATGAAGGCGCCGCCGCCGTATTCCACTGCCTGCCCGGGAAAGCGGAGAAAGTTTCCCAAGCCAACCGCCGACCCGGCCACCGCCAGAATGCAGCCGAGACGCGTGCCCCAGAATTCGACTTTTTCGCGGGTTGTCGGAGCGTTTGCCATCTGTCTGCCACCGTTGCGCGTTGTGATCATCCGTGGCTAACGGGACGGAATGTACATATTGGCCGCAGGGGCGTGAAGGGCAAAATGCCGTCACGCGGCGATTTCTATTCCCAGAATCGTAAAATTAGAGCGGTTGTCATAAGTCCTTTCCGTTTGCACAAGAGGATGCCGCGGGTTTCAAAGGGCGTGTTGAAATACCCCATTCGGTTTCGCCGAATGTGCAGACCGAATGAGGCTGTCCCATAAAGCGGCGGGTGGGGGCGCACACATCGGTGCGCCTCTACAATCGGTAGGGGCAGACCTGTGTGTCTGCCCCACTCGTAAACGCATTGGGAGCTATAGGGATCGTCAGAATTTGGTTCCGGTTCTCGACAATGGAGCATGGGTGTCTCGCTTGCCGTAAGCAAGGTCGAACGAGCCATGTTGCACGGGTAGTTCGACTGCGCTCACTATGAACGAGGCGCCCGTGCTACATCAGTTGTTCAATCGGACAACACTTTTGACAATCGCTCTGGAATCAATCTATCTAGTTCTGATTCAACAGGCGCTTGCCGTGCAATTGAACTCTACGAATGGACAGTGCTCCGGCCTCTCCCTCATCATCCCAAGATTATAGCAATTGTCATAAGAACTGTCCGATTCCAGCGTGCCGTCATGCGCCCTCGCGTGACGGCTATCTCCCGTACCAACAAGGCGTCACCCGAGGGCGGGTGACGCCACATATGACCGCCGTGTTGGCTTCAAACGGACAATGCGTCTGACAATCGCTCTAAATCCACGTAACACCGCTTTTAGCATTCGGCGTTTATGCGTATTTAGCGGACTGAGGGGGCGGTCGGGTCCGCCATTCCGGACCACCGCCGTGTTGGGTATCGGATGCTGAAGCGAATTGCCAAAATCGCCGTAGGAATAGTTGGTCTCGCGCTGCTGGCTGCTGTCGGAGTGGCCGCCGTCTACGGATGGCGCACGATCTTTCCCCGGACGATCTCGACCAATGACCGGCTGGCAGCATTCCCCACGGACGACCTCCCGCTCGATCGTCCTGTAACAATCCACTGGAACGAGTACCAGGTGCCGTTCATCGAAGCACGGACCGACCGGGATCTGGCGTTTACGCTCGGTTTGGTGCATGCGCATCTGCGCGGCAGTCAGATCGGCGTGTTCCGGCTGGCGTCGCAGGGACGTCTCGCGGAAATGGCTGGTGCGCCGGCAGTGCCGATCGATGATGCGCTGCGACGAGTCGATCTCGGGTATGCGGTCCCCGATATCATCGAATCATTGGACATGGGAACGCGGGCCTGGTTGGAGGCCTTTGTCGACGGTTTGAATTACTACCTGTCACAAGCCGAGCGCACACCCCCCGATGCCGCGATGTACGGTCTCGATCAGGAACCGTACACGGTGGCCGATGTTCTGACCCTGTCGCGGTTGGCGGGCGCCGATGTCAACTGGTTCAGTATGTTCTCGCTGCTCAATGCCCGGGTGTCGCGTGATGACTGGAAGGAATTGTGGCGCCAACGGCTCAATGTCAGCCGGGTGGCGTTGCCATCGATTTCCGAAACACGCCATCTCGCCGACATCAAAGCGCTCATCGAAAACTTCGGCAAGGTGGGCAGCAATTCGGTTGTCGTTGGAACGTCCAAGTCGGCGAATGGCGCCGGCATGATCGCCAACGATCCGCACCTCGGGATGATGATACCCAATCTGTGGCTGCTGGCCGGTTACAAGTCGCCGTCGTATCACTGCGTTGGCATGATGATCGCCGGTGTGCCGATGATGGCGCTGGGACGCAACGAGCATCTCGCGTGGGGCGGGACGAACATGCGCGCGGCCACGAGTGATCTGTACGATGTGACCAACATCGATCCCTCATTGATTACAGAGACGGCCGATACGATTCGCTCTCGTATCGGCGGCGATCAACCGATCACGATCCGCCGCACACCGTGGGGACCGATCATCAGCGACGCCGAACCGATCCCGTCACGGCCCGGCGAAGACATTGCCTTACGCTGGATGGGACACGAAGTGACCGATGAAATCGGAGCGTTCCTGCGGGCCAATCGCGCGCAAACACTGCCGGAGTTTGTCGAGTCGTTTCAGGGCTACGCGGTGTCGAGCCAGAATATGCTGGCGGTTGACACGGCGGGTAACACGTTGATGACGCTGGCGGTGCGTTTGCCGAAACGATCGTATGATTGGCCGCCGGCGTTTGTTCTCGATCCTGACAACCCCGCACATCAGTGGGACGGGTACTACGAATCAGTCGATCTGCCGCTGGCATTCAATCCGCCGCAAGGATACATTGTGTCGGCCAACAACCCGCCGACCGATACGGTGCCGCGGATCGGGTATTACTTCGGGACATCGGATCGGATTGAGCGCATTTCGCAGATGCTGGATGATGCCGATTCGGTGAATCTGGAATGGCTGAAGCGCATGCAGCGTGACGTCTACTCACAACCGGCTCATGCGTTGGCCAAGGAATGGGCAATCCAGATTCGTCAACTTGATCTCACCGATTCGGCGGGACAGGTGTTAACCGCATTGCAGTCATGGAACGGCCATTACGATGTCGACTCGAAAGGTGCGTTGGCGCTTGAGTTGCTCACCTATCATCTGCTGCAGGAACAACAGAAGACAACGACGCGTTCGTCACGGGATGTCTGGAGTTATGTGCGCTATGCGATGGCCGATGACATTCGCGCCATGAGGACCGTGGCACGGACCGTTCTGTTTGCGGATGCATTGCGTGCAACACGGGACGATCTTCGGCGTTTCAAGACATGGGGAGAAATACACCGTCAAAAAGCAGGGCTGATGCTCAGCGGAATTCCGGTGGCCGGCACGCTGTTTCGGTGGGACGAATTTCCTGTCGGCGGATCACGTGAGACGGTGATGAAAACCAACCATGAGTTCACCAACGAGCAGCACTACACCAGCTACGGGTCGCAATCGCGTCATATCTCCCTGATGAGTGATCCCGACAGCAACTTCTTTGTGTTGTTTGGTGGTGAAGATGGATGGATTGGCAGTGAGAACCTGATCGACCAGGTCGAATTGTGGAAGGACGGCGAATACATCCAATGCCCACTGCGTGTCGAGACGATTCGCCAGCGATTCCCATTTACGCTTAACTTGCAGCCAAGTACTCCCTGACATGGGTTACGATCACCGATTCGAATCCCCCGATGGGCACACCATCAGTTATGCCGACATGGGTGACCCTAACGGCCGGCCGGTGTTGTTCTGCCATGGGTGGCCGGGGTCGCGCATGGAATCGCGCAAAGCGGATGAGGCGTCGCGTGACCTTGGCATCCGGTTGATTGCGCCCGATCGTCCGGGAATCGGTGCATCAACACATAATCCGAGTCGCACCGTCTTGGACTGGCCGAAGAATGTCGCCGAATTGTTGACACATCTCGGGATTGATGAATTCGATGTTCTGGGTGTTTCCGGTGGTGCACCGTACGCGTATGCGTGTGGAATTGAACTGCCCAATCGTATTGGCACAATTGGCATTTGTTGTGGATTGCCGCCGATTGATCGTGAGGAATCGGGACATCGGCTGCTCCCGGTGCACCGGTTGTTGATGTTTTTGGATGAGCATGTGCCGCCACTGGCGAAGCTGTCGCTTCATTTGGCCGGAGTGCTGTTTCGAAATGTACCACCGCGCTTGCTGACCGCGCCGATCCGGTTTTCTCTGCCGGACGCCGACCGTCGCATCGTTGTCGATGCTGCGATCGGTCATTTGCTGGAAGATAACATTCGTACGGCGTTTGCTCAAAACTCCGACGGTGTCATCACCGACGGACGATTGATTGCACGACAGTGGGGATTTGATCCGGGCGACGTCGACGTGCCGCTCGTGTTCTGGCACGGCCTGCGTGATCCGATTGTGCCCTTTGATCTGGCCGAACCGGTGATGAAACGCTTCCCCAATGCGACGGTCAACACATTGGCGGAAGAGGGACATTTCTCGCTCCCGTTTACACACATTCGATCGATTCTCGAATCGATTGTGAAGCGGTCGTAGGCCGGATGCGCGGATGACAGTTGGGGTTGCGTTCGCAATCGGACAATTATTCTGACAATCGCTCTAGCGCACCCGCCGTGTGGGTCAATCGTGAGGGTGAGTTACGTGAACCTTGATGGCACAGAACGCCATCAGGGCCACGGCGTTGTGTGGCGGTTAGGGGAGGGCGCCCCACACTTGAAACTCATGCAAAAAGTAAAAGCGCCTCCGGAGAGGCGCCTTGTTGTGTGTGTTGGTGGTTGTTTTAGTTCTGTGTTTTGATTGAGACATCGTAGCGGATCGACACGCTGCAACCTTCGGTGGTGACAACGCCGAGCGTCTTGGTCTGGTTGCGGGTGTGGATGCCACGATTGACATAACCTTGCTGTGTGGTTGCGCTGTAGCTTGAGTAACTCCGATCGATCGGCTTCCAGTCCTGCGACTGACCACTGTTGAATTCGTGAATGGTGTAGTCGGAGCTGGTAAAATCGTAGTTGCTTCCACCATCGAATTCGCGAACCATCGTGTACACCCGGAACTGCTGACCGTCTTCGCGCGGGAGACTAAACGTCACTGATCGATCTGAGATTTCGGCGGTCTGGCCATTATCGAGATCAACACTCTTCTGCGGGAACGATTTCACCAGTTCCCAGCTGCCGTTCTCGTCCTTGACGTGGACCATAAACGAGTACTGGAAATCACCGGAACCGTCGCCGCCGATGCGCACGTTGTTGTCGCAATCGTAGGTGGCATGGAGACGGCTGAGGCTGACAGTGATTTCGTCCATCGGGGCAGCACTGCCGCCGCTCGGACCGTTGGGGCTGTCTTCGCTGCAACCGATGGTGAGGATGGAAAAGCCCGCGACGGTGAACAGCAGGGCGGCCGATTTGATGCGGTTGAACTTGGTCATGATTTTGTCTCCTTGGGTTGTGTTATTGTCTGTTGACTGTTGTTGTCATTTCCGACTTCACCCCCTAACGCCGGAAAGGCAGACAGAACCGATCACGTTTTTTTGAGGTTTTTGGGCATTGTGGATGATTTTTCGGACGGATTTCGCGTAATTTATTGGCGGGCAATGTGCTGACTGCTCGCAGGTGGCCCTGATCATGACGGATCCATCCCACGATGTTACCCAACTGCTCAATGAGCTGGCTGGCGGTAATCGGACGGTGGTCGATGCGCTGATGCCGTTGGTGTACGATGAGTTACGGCGTTTAGCCCACCTGCGACTCAATCGCGAACGGCCCGACCATACGCTGAACACCACGGCGCTGGTCCATGAAGCCTACATCAAACTGGTCAACCAGCAGTCGGTTTCATGGCAGAACCGGGCGCACTTTCTGGGTATCGCCGCACAGGCGATGCGGCGGATTCTCATCAATTACGCCCAGAGCCGTCTGGCTGAGAAGCGCGGGGGTGGGCAGCAGATTGTCGAACTGAATGACGAGTTGGCCGTTCAGGAAGGCAAAGCGGAAGAGTTGGTTGCCCTCGATGCCGCGTTGGACAAGCTCGCCGAACTGGATGAACGCCAAAGCAAGATTGTGGAGTTTCGCTTCTTTGGTGGCTTGACACACGACGAGATCGCCGAAGTGCTGGGGATTTCGGTACCGACAGTGCAACGGTCGTGGCGCATGGCGCGCGCGTGGCTGGCGCGGGAACTCAAGTAAGCAACGCATCCTCACCGATCCAACCTATGGACACGAATCGCTGGAAACGCGTGCAGGACTTGTTCGACGCAGCAGTCGACATGCCTGCCGATCAGCGCGCGGCATTTCTCGAGCGCGAATGCGCCGGTGATCTCGAATTGCGTACCGAGGTGGAGTCGCTTTTGGCTGCCGACGTATCGGACCACGGGATTCTCGATGGACATGCCGCCGATATGATCGCCGTCGAAGAGGCGCCCGCGCGTGAGGGAACAGCGGTTGGTCCGTATCAGTTGGTTGAAGAAATCGGTGCGGGCGGAATGGGGACCGTGTACCTGGCGGAGCGGGCCGACGGGCAGTTCCGTCAAAAGGTGGCGCTCAAAGTCATCCGTCGTGGCATGGACACCGAACAGATCCTGCAGCGATTCGCCGGCGAACGCCAGATTCTCGCGCGCTTGCAGCATCCGAACATTGCGCGACTCTTCGATGGCGGCGTGACTGATGATGGTGTGCCGTACTTCACGATGGAATACATCGATGGTGAGCCAATCGATGTATATTGCGACACACGGAGACTGCCCGTCGATGATCGGCTACGGTTGTTTCTCACCGTCTGCGACGCCGTTGACTATGCGCATCATAATCTGGTCGTGCACCGCGATCTGAAACCGGGAAACATGCTGGTTGCCGGTGACGGCACAATCAAACTGCTCGACTTCGGTATCGCGAAAGTGATCGGCCCTGTCGAAGACGCCACACAACTGCAATCGATCACGCGTACCGGTGCGCGGGTCATGACACCCGGTTATGCATCGCCGGAGCAGATTCGCGGCGATGCGGTGTCGACGTCGACCGACGTCTATTCGCTCGGCGTCGTATTGTACAAGCTGCTGACCGGTCTGCGTCCATACGCAATGACTGGGGACAATCCGTTGGAAGCCGAGCGGGCGGTGTTGTTGACCGATCCGAACCGTCCGAGTGCCGCGGTCATCGCACCACCCGAGTTCACCGGCGCCGATGACACCGAAGTCTCGGCGGCGCGTCTGGCTGCGGCGCGGGGTACGACGCCGGAACGGTTACGGAAACGTCTCTCGGGTGATCTCGACAACATTTGCCTGATGGCATTGCGTAAAGAACCCGACCGGCGGTACGCGTCGGCGGGGCATCTGCGCGATGAGATCCGGCGGCATCTGAACGGATTGCCGGTTGAGGCGCGTCCCGATACGATCGGGTATCGGGTCAGTAAGTTCGCACGACGGTACCGTGGAGCAGTGGTCACCGCGGCCGCGGTGCTGGCGATGTTAATTGGGATTGTGACGTTTTACACGATTCGTTTGGCGAGCGAGCGCGATCGCGCACAGGTCTCGGCCGAACGGGCGCAAACCGCGTCTCGGTTTTTGCGTGGCATGTTCGAGTTGCCGATGACCGGGACAGTCGGTGGGCGAGTGACGGTGCGTGAGTTGCTCGAGAACGGTGCATCGCGTATCGAAACCGAGTTCGCCGGCCAACCCGACATGAAGGCAGACATGTATGCGGTGTTGGGCGATCTGAGCTTGAAAATGGGCATGTTCGAATCCGCTCTCGATATGCTGGCGCGCAGTATCGAACTGAAACGCGAATTGTACGATGATCCACATCCGGACATCGCAGAGACAATCTACCTGGCCGCGGCGTCGGCTTACGAGATCCGCGAATTCGGCGCCGCCGAGACGCTTTACAACGAGGCATTGACGATCCAACGGATGATGGAACCAACCGATGATTCGGCGGTGGCGGGGATTCTTAATGACCTCGGTGCACTTTGGCGTCATCAAGGTGAATACGCCAGGGCCGAATCGGTGTACACCGAGGCGTTACACATTCGGCGTCGTGTCTTCGGCGAGCGTCACGCCGATGTTGCGCATACGCTGAATCATCTCGCACGCCTGAAATACAACCAGGGGCAGTACGCCGAGTCGGAGCCGTTGTTCCGGGAGGCGTTGGCGATTCGCCGCGAGGTGCATAATTCGACCGACCCTGAAGTGGGGGCCAGTATGGGCGGTTTGGCGGGGGTGCTCGATGCGATGGGGCGGCATAGGCAAGCACTGCCCTTGCGCGAGGAATGCTGGGCGATCATGGACAGTTCGCTGGGGCCGGAACATCCCTACACCTTCATGAGCCTAACCAGCCTGGCGCGTACACTCGCAAGACTTGAGAAATACGACAGTGCGGAGAGGCTATATCGAGAGTCGCTGGGACGCCATCGACAGTTCCTGCCGGAGCACAGTCTCAACCTGTCGTCGCCATTGATTGGTTTGGGGGAATTGTTGATGCGCACCGGTCGCGCCGCCGAGGCCGAACCGTTGCTGCGCGAGGCGCTGACGATCGAGTTGGCGTCGCTACCGGAAACGCATTACAGTGTAGCACAGAGCCAGGGTGCGCTGGGCGGCTGCCTGACCGAATTGGGGCAATTCGCCGAGGCCGAATCACTCTTGGTCAAGAGCCATACCACCCTCGCGGCAACGCGCCCGGCCGACGACTACATGGTCCGCGATGCGGTCAGGAGGCTGGAGCGGTTGTATCGGCAGCGGGGGAGGCCGTAGCACGGCCGTCCCGGCCGTGCGGCATGGGCAAAACGCCCATGCTACGAGGGCATCCCCCTGTTGACTGCCGGTGCGCGAGGTGTGATCTTCGATTCCGCAGCCGGGCACGTACAAGGCTGCGGGTGAGGAGGGCTAGACCTAATTGGTAAGGCAGCGGTCTTGAAAACCGCCGGGAGTAATCCCTTCGGGGTTCGAGTCCCCGGCCCTCCGGTATCATTTTAGATGACAGTGCCTGCTTCATCATCCGTTCCCACCACCGCATCCCACACCGCCCCGGCAACATGCAGGTGCGCCTTGGCCACCGGCGACTTATTAAGCAGTTGCGCTCCCTCGCCGCCAATCCAGTTGAGACACCAGGCGATGGCAATGACGACTACCGCTCCTTTGACGAAGCCCAATACACCGCCGACCAACCGGTCAAACGTGCCGAGACGGATCGCACGCAGCAAATGTTTCAGCCAATAGCCGAGCAATGCCAGCAGGATTGAGATTCCCAGGAAGACGATCAGGAAGCCGCTGAGCAGTTCGAGCAACGAACCACTGGTCGGCAATCGGAAGACACCGGCAATTGCGGGATAGAATTGGTAAGTGAGAATCGCCGCGCCAATCGTGCCGACGGTCTCGATGATCTCGGCGATTCCGCCTCGAAACGTCCCACGAATCGCCAATATCACGAGAATGGCCAGAGCGATCAGGTCGAGTGTGGACATGCGGGGAATGTCGGGAATTGGGATGGGAATCTCAATTGGGATGTAAGGGTGTAATTGCGAGGGTCATTGCTGTCATCTCCGTCCGCCGCTAGGTCGAAGGATCCAGCGTCTTATTCGGCGCCGTAAAGACAGTGGATTCCTCCGCCGCGGCGGACGGGAATGACAGTATGTTTGATTCATGCCGGATGTGAGTGTATGCGCTATAGCGATTGTCAGAAATCTTGTCCGTTTGGATCGGGGTGCCACGGGCCTTCAGGCCCGTGTGGCCGCGTCTGCACAATCCCCGGTTCACGGGCCTCAAGGGGTGTGTTGCAAAACCCCCGAGAATCAGAGCCTTCGGGAGGGCGAGCCTCCCGGCGAGCCGCAACGGCATGTTCCACACGGCGGCTCGGCGGGAGCCTCGCCCTCCCCAGTCTGAGGTGATGATAGACCGCAGGTTTTTCAACACGGGCCTCAAGGTCCGTGGCACCCAAATGTCATCGTGAAACACACCCTGCCTCACTTCTTCTCAATCGGAAAGTTCTTCTGACAATCCCTATACACCCCGGCGGTCTTCTTACCAAAAGAAAGCCCCGCCCAAAATGCAGCGGGGCCGTTCAATAGTTATCACAACGGCGTTCTACTCGCCATTGGTCGGCTTGTAGGCGACGACGGTGATTGACGAGATGGAGTAATCGTTGGTTTTGCCGTGGTCGTAGTCGACACTGGCGCGGATCTCGGGAAGGTCGAAGCCCGCCTTTTCAATCTTGGAGAGATACTCGGACCGTTCGAGGGCCCCGGCGATGCAACCGGCCCACTTCTCCAAGTCGTCCCGTTCTTTGTCGGGGATCGTCCCTTTGGAGACAATGTCGGAGACACACATCCGTCCGCCCGGTTTGAGCACGCGGTAGATTTCGCGGAACACGCGATCCTTATCGACAGCGAGATTGATCACGCAGTTCGATATCACCAGGTCGACCGACGAAGCTTCGACCGGCATGTGTTCGATCTCGCCGAGACGGAATTCGACGTTGGTGAAACCGCCCTTTTGCGCATTATTACGCGCCTTTTCGATCATTTCCTCGGTCATGTCGATGCCGATAACCAATCCCCGTTCACCGGTTTTTTGGGATGCGAGGAAACAGTCGATGCCACCGCCGGAGCCGAGATCGACGACGACCTCGCCGGGTTTGATTTCGGACAGGGCAACCGGATTGCCGCACCCAAGTCCCATCTCGGCGCCATCGGGCAGGGCCGCCAAGTCGTCTTTCGTGTATCCAGTCGAGACACTGACCAACTGATCGCCGTCTCCGCAATCAGCCGGCTGGTTGCAGCACACCGACGTTTTCCCTTGAGCAATGGACTTATACTTGGCTTTGACCGCTTCGGTGATAATTTCTTTTTCCGGCATTGCGAGCCCTCCTACTGTTTTGGGAAATACCGGTTGTCTCATATCCTATGAGACGCAGGTAGTAAGTATATACGCTTTATCGGCGTCGCTGTTCCCCCACTTTCTTCGAAATGCGATCGCGAATAAAATTGTAAAATACTGTCAAATATAAGCTTGTACAGAATCTGAGCACCCGGGGAGATGGCCGGTCGGACTCAATTTGCGGCGCGGTTGACCGATGACAGATATAGATGCCGGCCGCCACGGGGCTTGGGGCCGGAGTATGCGCTAAGCGATTGACAGAGAGAGGATAAAGTGAAGATCAGAGGCGCCGCGCGCGAATACCTGGAAGCCATCCTGGTTGCGCTGATCATTGCGGTGGTCCTGCGCACCTTTGTGGTGCAGGCCTACCGGATCCCGTCCGATTCGATGTCCCACACACTCGCAGTCGGCGACTTCATTCTCGTCAACAAGTTCGCCTACCATTTCCGTGAGCCGGAACCGGGTGACATTCTGGTGTTTGAATACCCGCTGAATCCGACCAAGGATTTTGTGAAACGGTGCATCGCGGTCGAGGGCCAGATGGTCGAAATTCGCGATAAGACCGTCTTCGTCAACAACCGTCCGCTCATGGAGCCGTCCGGTGTGCATCACGACGACCCGTCACTGATTCCCGCGGACTTGGGCAATCGCGACAACTTCGGCCCGGTGATTGTCCCGCCGGGATGCGTGTTTGTCCTCGGCGATCATCGCGATGATTCGCGCGACTCACGAGTGTGGGGATTTCTGGACAAAGATCTGATCCACGGAAAGGCGTCGATGATTTACTGGTCGTGGAAACCCGATCCCGAAGCACCGAAGTGGGAGAGTCCGTACGTCATTCCCCTGCTGACGATCCCGTTTTATAATCTCATGCATTTTCCCGATCGGGTGAGATGGGACCGGTTGTTTGAGACATTGTAGATTCGGTTTTCCAGGTGCATAGAAAACGGGCGCTCAACCGGGCGTCCGTTTTTTCCTGTGCGCCCGGCATGGGCACTGACTTGGAGGTGTAAGTCCTCCGGGGAGCA